>NZ_JARICI010000075.1 GCF_029257255.1 Sporosarcina sp.
AGGTAAATCAGCAGTGGACATTTTGCACAAAATAGGAAAAGAAGAGAAGATGCCTGTCATAACCGAAATCATGGATGTTCGAGATTTGGAGTATATGATGGACAAAGTGGATATTTTTCAGGTTGGATCAAGAAATATGTATAATTATTCTTTATTAAAAGAGTTAGGGAAAATAGATAAACCAATTCTATTAAAAAGAGGTTTGAGTGCAACAGTCAAGGAATTTTTATTGAGTGCAGAATATATCATGTATGAGGGAAATGAAAAGGTTATTCTTTGCGAGAGAGGGGTAAGGACTTACGAAAAATGTATGAGGAATACTATGGATATAGCAACTATTTCTTTTCTTAAGGAGTTGACGCATTTACCGATAATAGCAGATCCGAGTCATGCTACAGGAAAACGAAATTTGATAGAACCTTTATCTAAAGCATCAATTGTAGCTGGAGCAGATGGACTTCTTATAGAGTCTCATATTAATCCAGATGCGGCATGGAGCGACGGAGAACAGTCATTAAGAACTTTTGAATTAAATAACGTTCTTAAAAAAGTAAAAATGTGAGTTAATGTATATAAAAATGCTGAAATTGATTTTCTGCAGAATGTTAGTGATTTTTTATTTCATTTTTGAAAAATTAGATTCTAAAATATATTTTTATAAATGAATTTATGGATTCAAAAATGAAAAAAATTTGCAAATAGGTTAGTTGAAACTAACCAGAAAAAGTCATTCATATATTAATCATTTTTATATATTTGTTATTAATAATTGAGGGATTTTCTATGGATATAAAATTAATTAGAAATTGTGAGAAAATTAATAAAAACAAGATTACATTATTTTGCTTTCCTTTTGCTGGCGGGGGCGCTTCTGTTTACAATCAATGGATTAATAAAATGCAGGAAGAAATAACAGTGTGTCCTATTCAGTTACCAGGTAGGGAAGAAAGGATTATGGAAAAACCATATATGGACATGAAAATGATGTTGGAGGATCTTACAGAGCAGATTAAGAATGTCATAAAAGGTAAATATGCTCTCTGGGGACATAGTATGGGCAGTAAAATCGCCTATGAGTTGGAAAAACACATGGAAAAGGATGGATATCAGGCACAGTGCCTGTTTGTTTCTGGAAGCAGGATACCAAGTATCCCGGAACCTAACCCGATTTATTATCTATCCGATAATGCGTTTAAAAAAGAACTTGGAAGATTTGAAGGAACACCGAAGGAGATTTTGGAGAGCAAAGAATTGTTGGATTTCTTCTTGCCTATGTTGAGAGCAGATTTTACTCTAGATGAAACTTATTACGATGAGGTTGTTACCAAGTTACGTTCACCAATAATGGCCTTTGGAGGTGATAAAGATCGGGAAGCAGATGAAGAAGCAATTAGACGGTGGAATAACTATACAGATAATACCTTTGGGTATGAAATCTTTGAGGGTGGTCATTTCTACCTATGGGAGCACGAAGATGAGGTTATACAACAGATTTCGGAGTGTTTAAAGAGGTTAAATGGTGGAAATTAGAATATACTGTAACAAAGATATTGAGGAAAAGCAGTAAATTTATCTCCAGTCTCAAGAAGTGCATATATGGTGTATTCGATGGAAGAAGATGCTGGATTATTGAGAAAAGTATAAGATAATTTTAAGTCTGAAGGAACTGGAGAAAGCCAAGAGATATTCTTTTTAGGCATAGATCAGGGAAACCTTACCACAAAGAAATAGAAGGAAGGCAAAGTATAGAATTTAATGTTTCTCATTTTGGCAATATGATGCTTGTGGCGTTAAAAAAGGATATTGGAGTAGATGTACAGGGAATAATCGAATGTCAGGCATATAGAGAAATTGCGAAAGACTTTTTCGCAGAGGAAGAAACCGAAAATATAGAAAGCTACAAAGATGAAACGTTTTTTTTCTCTGGTCAGCAAAAGAGGATTACTTAAAAGCGATAGGTGTAGGACTGAACCAAGGGATGAATTTTTTTCTGCTAGAAACGGAGTAATAGAGGAACAAGGAAAGACTTAAGCGAGGTTAGCAGTTGATACTAGTTAAAATTTATGGATATATGGCGTATGTAGCAGTACACGAAAGAAAGGAGAAAAAATGAGATATAAGAAAGAGATGAGCAAGTATGAACATCTGGAGGGATGGGAAAGGTGCAGTTTAGGGAAACAATTAGAACATTGGGCAAGTAAATATACGCACAAAATTGCTTTGGTGGATAGTGAGGAAAACATTACTTATGAGGAACTAAATCAGAGGGTTGAACAGATGGCAAGTGCATTTATCTGCAAGGGGATTGAACCGGGAGACCGAGTTGTTGTCCAGTTGCCAAACCGTATTTCTTTCGTAGAGGTTCTTTTTGCTTTGATGAAGGCTGGCGCAGTGCCTATCTTAATGTTGCCAGCACATCGAGAAGCAGAATTGGAGGGAATCGTAAAACTGGCAGAGCCAACAGCATATATCGTGGCGGAACAATATTTGGGATACAGATATGTAGATATGGCACTGGCGATAAAAGAAAAATTTTCCTGCCTGAAAAATGTTTTTGTTGATGGAAATGGAGGGCAAGGTCTACAGAGTTTATCGGGACTGCAATATGGGAATGTACGGTTTCCAGAGGTAGATGGCTACCAGACAGCAGTTCTCCTGCTATCCGGGGGGACAACTGGAGTGCCGAAGCTAATCCCACGTACCCATACAGACTATATGTATAATGCTCGGATGTCGGCAAAGCGTTGCCAGCTGGATGAAAATAGTGTTTATCTTGCAGCATTGCCAGTAGCACATAATTTTCCGCTTTGTTGTCCGGGACTTTTAGGGACGCTGGATGCGGGAGGAAAAGTTGTATTGGCACCCACGACCAGTCCGGATGATATTTTGATGGCAATCACTGAAGAGGAAGTAACGATCACAGCACTGGTTCCGGCTATGGTTACAGTGTGTATGGAAATGCTGGAATACGACGAGGATTTTGATATCTCCAGTCTGAAGATTTTACAAGTGGGCGGAGCGATGTTAGAAGACTCTCTTGCAGATAAGATTATAGAAAAATGGCCGTGTACTCTGATGCAGGTGTTTGGGACTGCAGAAGGGCTGTTGTCTTTTACCAGCCTGGATGATGATACAGATGTAATAGCAAGATGCCAGGGAACTCCGGTATCTCCAGCGGATGAAGTAAAAATCGTAGATGAAAATGATGAGGAAGTACAGAGAGGAGTTTATGGAGAACTGTTGTCGAGAGGACCTTATACGATTGACGGATATTACATGGCGGAGGAAGCAAACCGGACAAGCTTTACAGAAGATGGATTCTACCGGACTGGGGATAAAGCTATGTGGACGGAAAGTAGATGTCTCCGTATGGGGGGAAGGATCAAAGAGCAGATTAACAGGGCAGGAGAAAAGATTATGCCTGCAGAAATAGAAGCATATTTGTGTAAGCATCTAGGCATTAAGGAAGCTGCTGTCGTAGGGGTACCGGATGAGACACTGGGGAATAGGATATGTGCATTTATCATGACGGATGAAGGAAGTATGCTGGATGTGTCGTCTGTACACCAGTTTTTGAAAGGAATTGGTGTTGCGTCTTATAAGCTGCCGGATCAGGTGGAGATTATAGAAGAATGGCCTCTGACCAGTGTAGGGAAAATAGATAAAAAATTGTTAGGACAAATGGCGCAGGAAAAATAGGAGAGCATAGAGATGGAATACAGTGAAGTAAAAGAACAGATTAAACAGAAATTGCCGATGCAGAAAGAATTTGGAGATTCTGAAAACCTTTTGGAACTGGGGCTTACCTCTATCGTGATTATGAGGCTGGTCAATCAGTGGAGAAAACAAGGTGTAAAAGTCGCTTTTGGAACTTTGATGGAACATCCAACCTTGAAAGAATGGTGGGAGATTATCCAGAAGAATATGAAGAAAAAAAGCAAGAAAACAAAAGCAGAAAAAGAGGAAATAACACAGGCAAGAGATATGCGGGAGCCATTCCCTTTGACAGACGTGCAGTATGCTTATTGGGCGGGGAGGGATGATGGACAGCCCCTTGGAGGTATCGGATGCCATGCTTACTTGGAGTTTGACGGGAGTAGAGTGGATGCCGCACAGCTGGAAAAAGCATGGAATCAATTACAATACCACCATCCTATGTTGCGCGCCTGCTTTACGGAAGACGGTATGCAGAAGATTCAGGACAGCCCGTTCTCTGAAAAATTAACGATAAATAATCTATCGGATATGTCGGAGGAGGAAGCGTACAAGATAGCCCAGGCGATAAGGGAGAGGCTTTCCCACCGGAAGTTGCAGATAGAAAAAGGAGAAGTCGCAGGGGTTGAACTGACGCTACTTCCAGCAGGAAAAACTCGGATCCATGTGGACATGGACCTGTTGATTGCAGATGTACAGAGTCTCCAGATTTTATTAAGGGATTTGGCAGCAGCTTATAACGGGGAAAAACTGCCTGAAGAATCCAAGGAGTGGAATTTTGCCACTTACCTAGAAAGGGAGGCTGTAGACGACAGCGAAGAGAAAGAAAAAGCAAAAGAATATTGGAGAAAACGCCTTGATACAATGCCGAAAGGTCCGGAACTTCCTTTGGCAAAACGCCCGGAAGAAGTGGAGAAGACTGTTTTCCGTAGAAGAATCGTGAGGATTGAAAAGAAAGAATGGGAAGAACTGCAAAGAAAGGCGAAAGAATACAAGACAACATCAGCAATGCTACTTCTTACTGCCTATGCTGCGATTCTGGAACGCTGGAGCAGAAATAAGAGATTCCTTATTAACATTCCGTTTTTTAACCGCAAGACCGAGCATCAGGGAATGGAAGAAGTGATCGCAGACTTTACCACTCTGCTGCTTCTGGAAGTGAATTGTGAAAATAATCCTACGTTTCTTGAACTGTTGGGCAGGATACAGAGACAACTGCATGAAGATATGAAATATACCTCCTATTCAGGGGTGCGGGTTCAGAGGGATTTAACAAAGAGGTATGGAGATGCGTCAGCAAGCGCTCCGGTTGTATTTGCCTGTAACCTTGGAACGCAGCTGGTAAGCAAGAGTTTCAAGGAAACCCTAGGTAGTTTTTCTTATGTGATTTCTCAGACTCCGCAGGTTTGGAACGATTTTCAGAGCTATGAAGACGAGAATGGGGTACAGCTTACCTGGGACAGCGTAGATGAACTCTTTCCGGAAGATATGATCCAAGATATGATGAGAAGCTTCGGGGAACTTTTGCATGAACTGGCGGTAAAGGAATGGAATCAGAATTTTGATGTACTTCCGGAAAGCAGGAGAGAATCCCTTGCAGAAGCGTGCAGGACAGGAGATCCGGAGAATCTCCAGTGTCTACATACGGCTTTTCTGAAACGAGAAAAGGAATTTCCGCAAAAGATTGTCCTGGAAGATACGGGATGTGAGGAGTCGCTCACATATCATGATTTAAAAGAAAGGGCGCAGGCAGTCGCAGAGCATATTTCTGCGGCAGGAATCCACGGGGTACCGATAGCGTTTACCCTGCCACGTGGATATGAACAGATTGTTGCG
>NZ_JARICI010000007.1 GCF_029257255.1 Sporosarcina sp.
ACATCATAATCCATTTCTTCAACACCCGATCACCCTCCGCATTTACCTGTCATTTTTCACACAACATGAATATATATGATTTACGCAGGTTGAATATGAGTGAATTTCAAAGAAAATTTTTATGATAAATACGGATAGCATATGACCTGTTTCCACACAGATACAAGATACTTACTTATGGAATGCCCTTCTTTCTGCATACTCTACGCATAATGGACAGACATTTATCTTTTTATTATGTTCGTCACAGTAATTTCTGAGATCAGCACTCTTGCGCTTACAGAAATAACAAGCCTTATTAGATCCAGGCATTATTGATGCATATTTTTCTCTAATCTTAGTTAGAATTGACAAAACGACTGCCTCCTTAATTTGCATGTAAATAGGATTACGTTCCTCCCTACACTATGGTTACTTTATTAGGAATTAGAATAATTATTCTATATCAACATCTCTTCATCTTTTTTGATTCATTATCAATCTAATTATAGCAATCATTGGAAATTAATATAGCCTTTATATTCATTATTTTCTCTTTAAAAAGCAAATTCAACTATTATATCTGCGAATCACTTAATTATTGAGAACCCCTTTGCCGCTCTTTCCCAATAAAAATACGAAAAACTGCTATAATATAGGCATTATTTAATTAGGAGGACGCAGAGTGAAGAATAAGTTATGGATCCCGTTCCTTCTCATTTTGTTATTATGGGGCTGCGGTACAGACAATCCTGTGCTGGAGAAGATTAATGAGGCAGAAAGTAAGGCAGCGAAAGAGCAAATTGAGCCAATGCCTGTAAGTCAGTTAAACGAGCCCCATTCATTGTCGGAGGATGGAGATACAGAGTCCGATAAACCGGAAACTGAGCCACTTGCGAATCAAGCTTTGGATGAACTTGCAGTACATTATATTAATGTAGGCCAAGCAGACGCCGCGTTATTGGCTTTCTCTGAAAATGGAGAGCAGTTCCGAATTTTGATTGACGCGGGAAATTGGAACTCGACTGACGCGGTGAGTTATTTGCGCGAACAGCATGTAGATCATCTTGATATCGTCGTCGGAACACATCCTCACGCCGATCACATCGGCCAGATCGATAAAATCATTGAGCAGATCGATGTCGATGAAGTCTGGCTTTCAGGAGACACCGCCAACTCCAAAGTATTCAGCCGGACACTTGACGCAATCGAACTGAACGATGTCGGTTATTACGAACCAAGAGCAGGTGATGTATTTGACGTCGGGCCAATGGTAATTGAAGTCTTTAATCCGGATGAAATCAATGGAAATGTGCACGAAGGATCCATTTCGTTGAAGCTTACATACGGAGATATTTCCTTCCTGTTCACCGGAGATGCCGAAGCGCAAACGGAACAGAAGATGATCAACAGCGGCTATGATTTGAAAGCAGATTTTTTGCAACTCGGGCATCATGGTTCCAAAACATCAACATCCATTCCATTTTTAGAAGCAGTCAATCCAAAAGTGGCAATTATTTCAGCAGGTAAAGACAGCCAATACGGCCACCCACATGAAGAAGTTGTGTCGCGAATAGCAGAGAAAGGCATTGAACTATATGAAACTTCTGTTCACGGATCCATAGTTGTCCTGACGAACGGCAGTTCATTTACAGTTGGCGCGGTCAAAAGCGGTGAAAGTGAAAAGACAGTTGCTGACAAAACTGACGACAGTGATGAAGGGGCAGAAACTTCTCCCCCCGCAGCAAATTGTATAGACATAAACAATGCTTCCTATGAAGAGCTATTGAATATCACACATATCGGTCCCGCGAGAGCAAAGGATTTAATAGAACTTCGCCCATTTCAACGGGTAGAAGATTTGGACAGAATAAATGGAATCGGGCCAGGCCGGATAGCAGATATCCTCGCTGAAGGCGCAGCCTGTACAGGAGGCTAAACAATGCAGCGTGTAGTAACTGGATATATTGACCGCATTGAAGAGGAACGCTTTGCTGTTCTGCTCGTAAAGGATACAGGCGAAGAATTCATCACGGATGTCACCGCTTTACCGGAAAGTGCAAGAGAAGGCGTCTATCTGACGATTACGTTGACGGATGGAGAAATTACGCAATTGGTGATTGACAGGCAGGAAACTGAAGTGATGGAACAAAAAATTGAAGAACAGTTAAAGAAAATTAAATCACGGTCAAAAGGAAGCCGATTTAAACGCGGGTAATGCCTGCAAAATGAATCCTATAAAAAAGCATCTGCTATCCACTGATATAGTGAAGAGCAGATGCTTAATTTGTGTGCTTACTGTTTTTTCATACGTGTTTCATTCAACTGCTGCTTCAGCAAATCCAACTGAGTTTTATGCTGCTGAACATTATCCAGTTGCCCGTTGAACTGCTCCACATTTGCGTACGCATTCTCAGCTGTTTCTATCGAATTACACGCGTGCCTGTGCAAGAAACAAACACGAAAGTTCACTTATTCATGATTGTTTGAATAATCATGAATGTTTAAACAAACACAATTGTTTTTCACACAGGCACCTTTCACCGCATATTCCATAGCGCCGCAACATTTGCAGCTGTACGTTCCACGAAATCTTCCGCCTGTTCCATCGCTTCTTCCAATGAAACCGGACCAGGCACGATGCTGAACAGCGCATCGATTCCATGCGCATGAACCGCGCGGCTGTCAGGGGCGACATTGCCGGCCAGTGCGATGACAGGAACATGAAAACGCTTCGCTGTCTTCGCCACCCCGACCGGTGTTTTGCCGAAAATTGTCTGGCCGTCAATCCTACCTTCCCCCGTGATGACAAGATCTGCATCCCGTACAATATCCGCAAGCCCTGCTGCTTCAATCACGATATCAATTCCCCGTTTCAGTTCACATGAAGTAAACGCCAGCAAGCCGCCGCCGAGTCCGCCCGCCGCACCTGCACCCGGTACGTTATCAATATCCTTGTGAAGATCACGATGAATCACTTCGGCATAATGCATCAGATTCCGGTCCAGCATCGCAATTTTCTCAGCATCTGCGCCTTTTTGCGGCCCAAAAATAGCAGAGGCGCCCATTTCTCCTGTCAACGGATTTTCTACATCACAGGCCACTTCGATCCTGCAATTTTGGATACGGGATTCCATTCCTGACAAATCAATAGAAGCGAGGTCACTAAGTGCGCCTCCTCCTTCTCCTATCCGTGCACCGTTTTCATCCAACAGCAAAACACCGAGTGCGTCTGCCATTCCGGCTCCGCCGTCGTTCGTTGCGCTGCCGCCAAGTCCCATAATAATCTGTTCTGCGCCATGATCCAGCGCAGCGAGGAGCAGCTCTCCTGTTCCCCGGCTCGTCGTTACCAGTGGATCGCGTCTCTCAGCAGGCACAAGATGCAGACCGGAAGCTGCAGCCATTTCAATCACGGCCGTTTTTCCGTCACCTAGTATGCCAAAAAAAGCTTCAACAGGTTGGCCGATAGGACCTGTGACGGTCTGCCAAATAATTTCACCCTGTGTCGCATCGACAAGTGACTGAACCGTACCTTCTCCTCCATCCGCCATTGGCAATTTCACATATTCAGCATCTGGCAACACACTGCGAAATCCTTTTTCCACCGCTTCCGCCACTTCAAGTGCGGATAAACTTTCCTTAAAAGAATCCGGCGCTATGACTATTTTCATCGGTCTGCCTCCTCTTTACTGATTTTATCCGAATATCTGGAATACGCCATAAACCAGTGTAGATACAACGGCAAGTGTTAAGCCGACAAGTGTTTCATACGGCATGACTTTCAGACGTTCCTTGATTTCCATATTCACACTTCCACCCGTTGCATGAAAAAAGCTCCCGTGAGGCAAGTGATCCAGCACAGTAGCCCCCGCATGCATCATCGCGGCGCCCGCTAGTGCAGAAACGCCCATTTCCAGCAGCGTTCCGCCAAATACCTGGCTCGCCACAGCAGTTCCCGCAGTTGTAGAAGCTGTTGCCGCCGACATGAAAATACCGGAAACTGGTGCCAGAATATAACCCGGCAGACCAAGCATGTTCAGTGAGTCGATCAGCACATCTTTCAATCCTGAATTTGCAATGATGCCGGCAAGTGTTCCGGTACCGAGCAGCATGATCGCCACGCCCGACATTTTACCAAGACCCGCCATCGCGTATTCATTTACCTGTCTGATACGCCCCATAATCAGCGCGCCAGCAATTCCTCCAATAGGCAGGGCGATCATCGGATCAATCGCGATGTCAAATAACGGACGAAGTGCCAATAAGATAATTGTGACGAGTGGTGCAATCAGTGCGGCAGAAAAAGCCGGTAGTTTTGATTGATTGTGAAGCTGCACTTCCTCGGGCAGTACTGCAGTTCCTTTAGCCACGAGTCTTTTCGCTATGATATATGTAACCGCGACACCGAAAACTGCAGGAATGATTCCCGCAGCCATGACAGACGTCAGCGGGATATTAAATGCGTCTGATGCGGCGATTGCGTTGGGATTCGGCGACATAATATTACCTGCCTTCCCTCCTCCAATCATCGCAAGCAAGATCGCCGTTTTTGAGATAGCCGCTCTTTTAGCAATTGCAAGCGCAATCGGTGCAACCGTTATAACCGCCACATCGACGAACACACCGACAGCGGTCAGAATCATGGTCGCAAGTGCAAGGGCGAGCAGCGCACGGGTTTCTCCGACTTTCTTAATAATCGTCTCCGCGATAACCGCTGCAGCCCCGGATTCAATGAGCACACCGGCAAGCACACCAGCCGCCAGAATCCGCAGAACCGCAGGGATGATATTCTTTGCCCCGTCCATCATCAGTGTAACTGTATTCGTAATATCCACACCACCGACTAGACCGCCGATCAACGCACCGGCAATCATTCCATAGGCGGGTGAGACTTTCTTGAGTATGAGTATGATCGCCACTACCAAAGCCACAATGGCTCCTAAAGCGCTTACTTGTATTTGAGCATCCACTGGTAACTCCTCCTCCAAAAGTGATTACCAAACAATTGTAAGCGTTTTCCGCAGTTATTACATTGTCCATTTTGGTAAAGTATAGCCGAATATACTTGATGTTTTTTGTGCATTTGCACAATTCTACTTCATGCGATATTGCAGAACTGAAAAAGTCAATTCCAGCAAATCCCCCACTTTACGCGGATCTTTTCCTGTAATTTCAGTGATCCGGTCCAGCCGGTAGCGCAGCGTATTCCGGTGAATGAAAAGAGCAGCCGAGGTTTTGCCCGCATCGCCGTCATGCTCTATGTAGAGGGTCAGCGTTTCCAATAGTTCGCCATTTCTCGCGTGATCGCCAAGCTGCTTGCCGTAAGGTCCGATTTCATCCGACAGACCGAGCTTTCGTGCTTTTTCCAGAAACACGGGGAGTCTGTACTCTTCATGATAATAAAGCCTGCGGTCCGGATGAAGTTTTTCGCCAACTATCAAACTGTTGACTGCCTGATCATATGATACTGCCGCACCTTCAAGCCCCAATTGGTATGTTCCGGCTGCAAGCTTCCAGAAACCTTCCGTCGCAATCTCGGCAGCCCATTGTTCCAGCTCTCTCAAATACGCCTTCTCCTGCCAACCGTCAGTGGTATTTTCCACTTTCTTTAAGAAGATAAGACGGTCAGGATGCAGTACAGCCAGATCATCTTTCCCGCGTTTTCCGAGAATATGTGCATACGCATTTGTTTCATTATCAGCCAGTAAAATAACAACAGCTCTCGGAATATCCAGATTGATGCCGAGACGGACAGCCCGTTCAGAAAAAAGCGGATCCGATGCAGCCGTTCCTTGCAGAAGACGCGTGACCATTTCTTCTTTCAGTCGCTCATCCCAGCGGATTTCCTCTGCCAGCGCCGCCTGCTGCAGAATCAGCTCAGCAGCCATTTTGACCAGCTCGCCATAATTCCTGATTTCATCGGGATTGCCGGTTATGCCGATTACACCGACAATCTCCCCGTTGAATCTGATAGGAAGATTTATTCCCGCTTTCACACCGTGCAGTCTTTCCGCATCCTGTTCACTAATCTCAAAATCTTCCTGCCTATCAATGACCGTAACCGCGCCTTCATGAATCGTTTGGATTCTTTTCTTGTCACCCGAGCTGATGATCATCCCTTTATCATTCATGACATTGATGTTCCGGTTGATTATTTTCATTGTGCGTTCCGTTATATCATTTGCAAGCAAAGAATTCAGCGTCTGCATATTTCCACCCCTTGTATATTCATGCCTGTGTAAGAAACAAACACGAAAGTTCACTTATTCATGATTGTTTAAACAAACACAATTGTTTCTCACACAGGCACCACGCATCCCAGGCACCACGCATCCTTCATTCTACCAAGTATCTTCTAGTAAATAAATTCTGTTGGAATCAGCTGTGGAATTACTTTTAATGACCATACTTACAAGAGAGTACACGTAAAGGAGACATACTGAAATGAATGCGCTTGAAAACACCCTATCTATTTTCGCGCTGGGCGGGATCAATGAAATCGGGAAGAATATGTATGTACTGCAATATGAAGACGATCTATTTGTCATTGACTGCGGTTCCAAGTTTCGCGACGAAAACCTGCTGGGCATTGATTTGAGTGGATATTAATACGACGGAAGCAAGACAGACACGCAGAGTCCATGCCGGCCGAGTATTTGTAAACGGATTGGGTGTTGGAGATGTCGCCAGTGTTAGAGATGTCGCCAGTGTAGTATTGCGCGACCGCCGGGTTCTGTCAGAAGAAGGCATGCTGGTCATTCTCATTACAGTGAGTAAGACAGATGGTCAACTTATTTCTGAACCCGATACGATATCACGTGGTTTTGTCTATCAGCGGGATGCACAGGAACTAATTAAAGAAGTAAATGAAGCTGTCACGACAACGGTCAATAATCTAGCAGAACGAAAAGAAGGCCAATGATTCTACCTTTTATCATTGAAATGTAAACATCAAATCATGATTTTGTATACATTTGCTATCGGAGTGGAAAAACTGTAATCCACTCTACTTTGCTTATGCAGCCGGATTTTTCAATTCCTGCATTCTCCAATAATCCACTTTGTAATATCATTTAACTCTTCATGCTCAGTAAATTGCTCACTCAGCATATCCGTAATAATATTTTCCATAAAATATTCCACACAGTTCATATCTTGATACAACAGAATGGTCCGCAACGCTTCTTCGTATATTTCTAAAAACAGCGGCTCGGGATTTCCCTTTTGAATCTCACCGAATGATTCATACAGTAAATCGATTTTGTCCGCAACGGCTAAAATACGGCCCTCCAGTGTCTCGTCTTTGCCTTCTTTAAATCGCTCCAGATAAATCTCCTGATACTCAGATGGAATTTCCTTTTCCACAAAGTTTCTTGTCATTTCTTCTTCCACTTCACTGAACAGCTGCTTCAGCTCTTTCGAAGCATATTTTACAGGGGTCTTGATATCACCGGTAAAAAGTTCCGCGTAATCATGATTCAGCGCCTTTTCATATAAAGCTCGCCAATCTACTTCCTGCCCGCATTGCTCTTCGACCGTCCCAAGAAATTGAGAGATTTTCGCCACTTTAAATGAATGACTGGCCACGGAATGCTCCTGGTATTTAAATTTCCCCGGACACCTAATAATCTGCTCCAGATCTGACAAGCTTTTAAAATAATGATGCATACCCATCCTGCCCATCCCCTTTCTATCGTTTCACAAGCTATCCTTTATCTTTTCCCTATTCTGATTAAAGTATGCCGGTAAAGCAATGGACATTTCTTTCACAGTCCCCATTTTCGTAGAACAAGGTGCCTGTGCAGCAAAAGATTCTGAATCCTTCGTCACACAGGCACCTCTTATTATTCTTGGCATCTAGCAAACGCTGTCCCCTCTTTCTCCACGGAAGCAAGATTTTCTTTTTATCCATCGCTCAGCCTCTTTTTACATTCCCGATATCTTCCATCACTTCAATCAACCGAACAAGCTGTTTATTCACGGGCACAAGCACACCATACTGATCGCCTTTTTCACAAACTACTCCACCCAAAAATTCTACTTCCGTCTTTCTCCCCGCCTCGATATCTTGCAGCATGGATGTCTTTCCATTCGGTGAAAGATTGTGTAAAATAGGCCAAAATGATTTCACATCTTGCTCAGAAAGATTTACGCCTGTTCGTTGGGAAAGGGCAACGACTTCACGCATTGCATCCTCTACCAAACGATAGGCGCTCGGAGTTGATTGAAACACGCCGTATGGTGCGCGTAAAATTGCGGAAGTCTGGTTAATGCCGACATTAATCATAAACTTCCACCACATCGTATGTAATATATTTTCAGGAATTTTATATTGAATACCAGACCGATCAAATAATTCTTTCACCGCCAGCACATCTTCGTTCATAGAGATATCCTTGCCCCCGAATTCAATTCTGCCTAATGTACTGAAAGTTGTTTCATTGCCTTGCCGGACTGCATCAATTTCTACACTGATACTGTGAAGGATATGTTCATTTTGGAAAGCCGAATAAATTTCATCCTCACTTGAGATTCCGTTTAATAACGAAAGTATGATCGTATTAGGACCAATAGAATTTTTGACGTCCTTTATAGCCTGCGGAAGTTCAGCATTTTTCACCGCAAATAATACGAGATCAGTAGACTCCGAAATTGTATCAGGAGTCGTATAATGAAAGGTTTGAATTTCACCGTTCACTAGAATTCCATCTTTTTTATATCTTTTAATACGCTCCTCATCAGCAACCACTCTGAACGAATCTCCCAGTGCGGCGTGCAGTCGGCTGCCATAAGCAGCACCAATGGCTCCCAGCCCTATTAATGAAACAGTCTCAATTTTCCTCATCATAATTTACCACTCTTTCCTTTTAGTGTAGTATAATTCATCTATGCTAAAGAGGGCCAATGCACGATACTGTTTCTCACATAGGAACCTCATCTGGTATGGAATGTTTACTCTTATTGTTAGAAGGGAAAAATACTGAATAACGCAGCGAAAGGAGAGAACTTCATGAAAAAACTACAATCCGCAGCCGGCATAATCCTGCTGTCCTCAATATTTTCGGGGTGCTCACAACCTGAAGACAGCGACCCATCCGTTAGAAATGAAACCACACATACTGAAACAACAGAGGAATCCAAATCCAAATCTGAGTCTGGTAATGAAATACCTGTTAAACCTGAAGAACATCCTGCAAAAACAGAGGAAAGCACAGATACCCCTCCTTCTGACATTTCAGTAGAAGAGGAACAGCAACAAATGGCGCTGGATATGCTGGATGAATTAACGAAAGACGCAAAAGAAGGCAAAATATACAGACCTGGCGATGAATGGACAATTGGTCATACAACGCGTAAGGAGATTCATCAGACAATCGGCAAACCAGAAGAAATCGAGGGAGCGTTTGAGCATTACCACGGCTCAATGGGAAATCCTTCTGTCGCTTTCAAATTTGATGGCAACGGTGTTTTGGAAGAATCCCGCTACTTTGGAACAAATGTTGAACGACAGACCAACCTGGGTGGCATTACAGAAAAAGAGTTGCAAGAACAATTAGGTACACCTGCTGATACCCGTTTGATTCAGACAACTGGTGAAACGAACATCATTTATCACCTAAATCACTATGAACTGCAATTTGTTATGGGAAAAGACGGAAAAGCGGATCATGTCAATTTGAAAAAGTTGGATTGATTTCAGCCTTACCAAGCAATCATCGAAGTATTCCTTTGTCTTAATTTTCGCGATACTCGCAGAAATTAAGACACCTCTCAGGTCTTCGCTATTTAATGCTTTCAGAAAATCTGCATTCATCAAAGATAGGTTAAATGTTATTACGTTAAACTTAATTCATAATGATAAAACTGTGTATCTCGAACATATCCATTTTTTTCATATAACTTTTGAGCAGCGTAGTTATCTGGTGCTGTCTCCAAAATAATACTTTTTGCATCTGTTTTAAGAGCATAATTTCTCGCCTCATGTAAAAGCATTTGTCCTATTCCTAGTTTTCGGGCTTCTTGATTAACAAACATATCATTCAGTATCCAAGACTTTTTCATCGAAATTGATGAAAAAATGGGATAAAGTTGTGTGAAGCCCACGTACCTTTGATTGTTCTTAACAACAAATAGTACAGATTCTTCATTTTCCAGACGTTCTTTTATGTATTTCTTAGCACCTTCTACATCTGATGGTTGCTTATAAAATATACGGTATGAATTAAATAAATTTGATACACCTTCTAAATCCTCAATCGTAGCTTGATATGTTTCCATTTCAAATCCCCCTATACGTCTTTACTGATATATTTTGTACCTCGGTTCGATAAAATTATTGCCCACACGGCCACGTTACTAGCCATAAGTCCATCTTCGAAAACTCAACTTTTTAGAAATAAATAGTAAACAACCTTCCCCAAACTGCATCTCCCGCCATCCTCAAAATAACAGGTTTAGGTAAAATCTGTTTACTCCCCATAATTCCCTCACTTTTTATCATTACAGCGATCTTCATTTCCATACTTTTTTCATAGAAACAAGAACAACAAATCCGATTACGATGAAACCAACAGTTATCCAAAGCAATAAATCCATTTTTCACACATCATCTCTATGAATTTCTTTCTAAACTAGCTACATAGTTAATACATTGATATGTGATTTTGAGCGTAAGGATGTTTTACCTGAGGTTAATTCATTGAAAAGTGCCCGTGTACGAAACGAATCGTGTTGATTTAGCACGACTTCATGTTTCTCGCACAGGCACCTCTTTTATCCCTTATAAACATACAGCCGCTAATATCTTTTGTATATCATAAATGCTGCTGTCCTTCTTGAACTGCTTATCGACCATAGGTTCTGTTGCGCTGGACACCCAAATTTTTAATTCTGCATCCAAATCAAATGTGCCGGCTGTTTCTACACTGAAATGTGAAATGCTCTTATACGGAATGGTGTGATATTCAATCTTCTTTCCTGTCATTCCCTGTTTATCGACGAGAATAAGACGTTTCTCCGTAAATACCATAAGATCACGGAAAACCTTAAACGCCGCCTCCACCTCTTCATCTGCAATCAAAATGGATTCCAGGTCTTTTTCCACTTTCTTCACGTCCATTGTTGATGCATTCCCCAGCAATGAATCCAAAAACCCCATTTAAATTCCTCCTTATCTATTACAATTCTAGTTTCAACACAATCCTCCTTGTTTTCTTACCCGTTTCTTACTACAAATACTCGCTGCGATGAAAATCTGGGCGGCATAGTAGGTAATCATTACAAGTGCTTCTCGTGCCGGCAGCGGTGTGACGAACCGGTCAATCGCAAGGAAAGAGTCAGAGCAGATAAACAGCAACGCGCCGGTAATGGCAAGCGGCATTCTTGTCCTGACGGCTTCCCAGCCCATTATTAATATAATCAGGATATAAGCGACGATTGCCGCCCCGAGAATCACTTCCCCTTTCGCAATCTGAGGCCAGGCAATCCAAAAAACCATAAAGAGTCCGTACAAGAGTAGAGGGACTGCGACTGGTAAAGGCACAGGCTTGCGTCTTTCTGTCCGGAACGCCTGAATATAAAGAATGTGCGCAACAAAAAACGTGACAAGTCCGGCCATGAACCAATAGATCACTCCGTCAGCAATCATCGAAACAGTCAGGCCGGCTACAATAATACGCTTATAAAGCGGAGAAACGATGGAATCCGTCATCACCCCATACAAGATAATCAGCATCATTGGAACCAGTTTCAGAGCGATTTTCAAGCCGATAGGTTCTTCTGGAATGAAAAAGATATAAATGAACCCCGTCAGGATAATCAGACCCACTAAAATTTTTCGCAATCAACTCAGCTCCCTTACTCCAAATGACAAAATCATGCTAAATACATCTACCACGAAAACTGCTGCAATCAACAGACTAAACGCAAAAACACTGAACATTCCCCGCAAAGCATAACCGCTTATAATATGTCATCGTACTTGAACTTCACGCCGATTTTTTCAGATGAGGATAACTGGCTTTCCCATAACGCATGACTTTTTTCCATTATGGCGTATGCGAGCTTTTCCGCCTGCCCGTGATCTCCTTTTAGTGCAGCATCCATTAATTTCTTATAGTAGCTTAATGAGGCTTCGCGCCGGAATGAACTTTCAAAATACTTTTCCGCGATTTTTATAAAAGCCCGATCGAAGCTATTGAGCACAAGCGAAAAAAGAGGATTTTCTGATAATCTGGCCAGCTCTTTCTGTACCTTCCAGTCATATAACGAATACGCTTCAGGCGTATCCTCTAACTCATTACTCTCCGAAAGCAGCCCCACAACTTTTGGATAATTGAGCTGAACCGCTTTTTTCACATAACGGGGCGTCACAGCAATGCGCATCTCCAGAAAATAGAGGACGAACGCATCAGGTACTTGATCAAAGTACTCGATAATATCGACGATTGTCATGCTGTTACCTCCGTACCAATAATCATTGACGACAGCTCGGTGTCCTTTTTTTAGTGTCAGCCAGCCACCGTGGCTCAGACGCTGCAAAACTTCCCTCACGGCAGGACGCCCGATTTGATACACTGCGGCTAATTCTCTTTCTGTCTCCAGTTGACTTCCCGCGGGATACTCTCCCTGAAGAATTGCTTTAATCAATTCTTTTTCAACACTCATTGTTCGATTCATTGCAACATCTCCTTTGCTTGCGCACGATACAGCAGTTCATGAAGCGCAGTTACCTTCCACTCATATGCGATTCTCTAAATTCTTGGCTGTCTCACTTTTTTCGACGAGCTTCTGATCTTTATACGTTCCAAACGTTTTATCTACAGAAGTATGCGTTACACCAAACCAGTAGTTTTCATTTTTAAAATGATGCCAGAGATGAGCTTTCTTAATCCTCCTCCCCATTGCTGTCCGCGGCTGAACGGGCCGGTGTGCAATGTAATGCTTCCATTCATAATACAAAAAGTAGACCACGATTCCGGCTAGATAAGCAATCATTAATTGGAGGCTGTTCGTAATGGAGTAGAAAATTGCAGCAAAGAAGGAGAAGCCCGGCAAACTGAACCAAATCGGCAGGAATAACAGTTTCAAGTCATTCGGATCAGCATGGTGATCAAAGTGTAAGCGCTTTATCCATTTCAGTAAAAAAGGATTCTGCGGCGTTTTCATATGAAATAAAAATCGGTGGATGACATACTCACTCAGTGCATAGGTAGCCATTCCAATAAAAAAGGCAATCCACGTGCCAATGTAGAGACCATGTAAAAAAGTATAGACCATTAGCGGAATAAATAAAATAAGCATGAATGTGATATCTGGAAACGTTATAAACTCTTTGACATATTTCGTATTCATCGACATTCCTCCTGTCAGTTAGTAACATCACATGCAATTCCTAATGAGGAGAAGCAAAAACTTGGTAAGACCATATTTGATTTTGGTTTTACCTAATTGTATGGTATTCAGAAAATATAGTCAACTACACTTTATAAAAGCACGGTAACTAAATACACTCCAATTAAAAACACAAAAACTCTGCCAGTTTGCAAACCATGATGTGCACCCCAAAAGTTAGAGTTATAAAATCTAACTTTTGGGGTGTTTTATTTTGGCTAAGTATAGTAATGAGTTTAAGATGATGATTATTCATGAATATCTCGATGGGAAATCAGGATATAAGACATTGGCCAGAAAATATGGTGTAAAGGCTGACACGCAAATTAGAAATTGGGTGAAATCATACGAGAAGTATGGTGTTAAGGGAGTGTTTAGAAAGAAAAATAATGAAGTTTACTCTGTTCAATTCAAGCTCGATGTACTAAGCTTTATGAAAAGGACAGGTGCTTCTTTATATGAAACAGCACTTCACTTTGGATTAACGAATCCACCGATGATCTCTTCATGGAACAAGAAATTCCTTGAAGGCGGTGCAGAAGCCCTGGACCAACCGAGAGGACGGCCGCCCATGTCTGATAAAGCAAAGAACGTCAAAAGCACAAGGACTGCTTTAGAGAAGGAAATGACACGTGAACAGAAATTAGAAAGAGAGAATGAACTTCTGCGTCTAGAGGTGGCGTACCTAAAAAAGTTAAAAGCTTTTCAGATGGATCCAGACAGCTATCTCGAAAAGCACAGGCAGCGTTATCATTCGAACTCAAAGAAGAATTCCGACTGATTGATGTGCTTCAAATTGTAGGAATTCCGGAATCTTCTTATCACTATCATGTCAAACGGTGGAAGTCAGAAAACCCCAATCAGAAGATGGAGGAAACAATCCAGTCTATTTTTAATGAGCACAATGGCAATTATGGGTATCGTAGAATTCACTTAGAGTTAAAAAATCGTGGGATCCGAGTGAATCACAAAAAGGTGCAGCGAATTATGCGTAAGTTGGGATTAAAAGGTACGAAATTCATTCGAAAATCACGCCGCTATAGTTCTTACAAAGGCACCATCGGTACAGTGGCAAAGAACCGAGTGAACCGACGCTTTAACACGCCTATTCCGTATCAAAAACTCACTACAGACATTACGGAGTTTAAGTGTGCAGATGGACGTAAACTTTATCTTAGTCCGATGATGGATATGTATAATGGAGAGATTCTTTCCCACGGTATCAGTATGCATCCTACCCTTGATTTTGTGATGAAGCCGTTAGAAGAAGCACTTGATATCGTGAAAGACGCAACATATCGCACGACCATCCACTCGGATCAAGGCTGGCACTATCAACATTCACATTGGGTCACTACACTAAAAGAACATCACGTGTTCCAGAGCATGTCCCGAAAGGGAAACTGTCTAGACAATTCTCCCATGGAAAATTTCTTTGGCCTATTGAAGCAAGAAATGTATTATGGAGAACCGCTCCGTACGTACGAAGAACTGGAACAAGCGATTAAGACGTATATTCATTATTACAACAACAAACGTATCAAACAGAAATTGGCTGGCATGAGTCCGGTACAATACCGTCTACACACCAGCCAACTAGCTGCGTAATATAAAACTCTAACTTTTAGGGGTCACTACA
>NZ_JARICI010000016.1 GCF_029257255.1 Sporosarcina sp.
TGACTGTCCGCTGCAACACGATGGCCTTTCTTTGGTACATAAAAGTAATCGAGACCGAAGTTGACGACATAATGATCGATTTCCCGGTATTCTCGTTCAGTTGTTTGTGGTAGCCAGCCTGATAGATAGACACCGTCAGCGGGTTCTTTTTCACTTAACGAGACGAGTTGATGCACGCCATTCTGATTTTCCAATATACCGTAGACTTTCGTCATACCTAAATCTTTTGGTTGTTTTAATTGTTTTACCAAATTAGCAGTTAATCGCTCTTTAGGTACCTTTTCTACTTCGTAGCGCAAGAAGATATAGTTTTCATTTTGATCTTTTTTGGTAATGGGTTCAGTCTGTAAATAGACATCCGCTCCTGTTCGAAGCGTAGTGAAGTGAGGAACTGCGATACTGGCAAGCAACAGTAGGGGAATGATGAAAAGTACGGCTATACTTATTTTTCTATGCCGATTGTTCATGTCAGTGTCACCGTCTTTCTGTAAATTTCATAAAAAGAATGCTTCTTATGTAAATACAGCATGTGCATAATGGATAGGTTTTAATAATAAATTACCCAAATAATTAATTGGGTAATATTTTTTCGAAGTCTCGTTTAAGGAATGAACATGAAAAAGCGTTTGGTATGCAGTGCACACCAAACGCTTTTCATCATTAGATTAACAGTCCAAACAAGGAGCTGTCTTTGTTTACTTCTTTATAAGGAAAACCATTTTGCTCCATTCGTTCAATTAGACCGTTGTAGTCTTCTTTACGTTTGATTTCTACGCCAACTAAGCCAGGGCCGCTTTCTTTATTGTTTTTCTTCGTATATTCAAACATGGTAATATCATCATCTGGCCCCAGCACCGTATCAAGGAATTGTCGCAATGCACCTGCGCGTTGCGGGAAATCCACAAGGAAATAATAAAGTAAGCCTTCATAAATCATAGACTTTTCCTTAATTTCCTGCATTCTGCCGATATCATTGTTACCACCGCTAATTACACAAACCACACATTTTCCTTTAATCTCATTTTTATAGAAATCAAGTGCCGCAATAGGAAGGGCGCCTGCAGGTTCTGCAATGATCGCGTGCTCATTGTATAAGTCTAAGATCGCGGTGCAAACCTTACCTTCAGGTACGCTGACGATATTCTCTACATATTGATTGCAGATTTCGTAGTTTAAATCGCCTACACATTTCACTGCTGCTCCGTCCACAAATTTATCGATCGTAGCCAATGGTACAACTTTTTGTGCTTCAATAGAAGCTTTCATACTGGCCGCGCCTGCAGGTTCCGCGCCAATCATTCGAGTGTGCGGTGATAAGTTTTTGATATACGTACTAATTCCGGACATGAGACCGCCGCCGCCGATACTTGCGAAAACGTAATCAATTGGCTCTTCAATATCGTTCATTACTTCAACTGCTACTGTAGCTTGACCAGCAATAATATCCCGGTCATTAAAAGGATGAATGAAAATTCGTTTCTCTTTATCCGTCAATTCAATGGCTTTTTCAAAACAGTCATCAAACGTGTCGCCGACCAAAATAATTTCGATTCGGTCGCGGCCAAACATTTTCACCATATTTACTTTTTGTTTAGGAGTTGTCTGTGGCATTAAGATCTTTCCGTCAATATCAAGATGCGCACATGCATACGCTACGCCCTGTGCATGATTACCTGCACTGGCACACACAATCCCTGCCTGGCGTGCTTCTGTTTCAATGCGTTTCATCTTATAGTAAGCGCCTCGCAGTTTAAAAGAACGCACATGCTGCAGATCTTCACGCTTAATGTACACATGACAATCATACTTTTCCGATAGACGCTCATTCTTTTGTAACGGTGTATGAGCTACTACGTCTTTCAGCAGTTGGTTAGCAATTAAAATTTCTTCTACTTGAACACTTTTGGTTTCCATATTTTTCACCTTCATAATTAATTCTCTAACCTCCGTAACGATTTAACGTTTACTCATAATAACATGAATAAAACGTTGTGAACATAAGAAAGTTCTAAATTGCGCGTTTATTTTATAAATTTTTCGCAAAAGTATAATCACCGATAAATGTAAGCGATTACTTAATTTATTCTGCTATCATTTAATGAGATTTACTATTTTCATGAATAAAGTGAAGAATTATTTTTACCGAAATCATTCCAGCGTTTAATATCATAAGAGAGGGGAAAACTAATAATTGAAGTGTAAATACTGTATAAACTGAAAGGGAGCGTTACCTATGCAGAAATGGGACAGTAGACCTGAAAAGCCGGATAATGCACAATGGACGGTGTTTGTGGTAATACTCGTGATCATTGCAGCGGTCATGGTATACGATTTACTTATGTAACAGCCTTACAATGTAGAGCGCATATTAAAGGCGCTCTAAATTATTGTTCAATTCTAAATTTTCATCATTCATCCGCCTCTTTTGGATTCTATCGCAGAATAATAGATTTTATCCAAAAGCAGTGACAAAATTATTCGTTCTGTTATATATTAGTATCAATCAAACAGATGCTGTATCAGTACAGCGAATCACACATTATGAATGGAGGAATTTATGATGAAAATGAATAATGAGATGAGAAACAACGTGGAGAAAGTTTGTCCAGAGTGTGGAGATAAGTTTACAGAGAAGCATGAGTCAGTAATTTATGAGTGTGAGCGCTGCGTTGGTCGTCACGAAGAATAAACATCACAAAAAATTGCTCCTTCTATTGTAGAAGGAGCAATTTTTTGTGATGTTTTAGAAAAACGCTGGGTGGTATAGAATAGTAAGGTGTATTCACTTTTGCGAAAGGAGGAACGACGTATGGCATATCTTGGTGTATTATTTATAGCAATCGCTTTTTTAATTGTGGCCATTTATCTCTCTATGTTGCTGACAAAGTCATCACACTTGCTGTTGACGGTCACCCACACAGCAAAAAGGGTGGAAGAGAATTTGGACGAGAGCATGGAATATGTAAGTGGACTGCTCAATGAAACAGAGCAATTGGCGACAGATGTCCAAGTGAAATTGGAAGCAACGACTCCAATGTTCGCAACGATTGAAAATGTCGGACGGTCAACCCAATATTTAAGTGAAGAAGTATCAAAACGGACTAGACAGTATGAAGAAGACGGATCACTTCCCGGGACACAGCCTTTTATCCAAGCTATTCAATACGGGGAATTCGGTTCAACTTTGCTGCGTTCGTGGAAACGCGGAAAAGAAAGCACAAAAAAAACTGGCAGAAATGAGGTATAACAATGGATCTCATAGGAATTGGCGTCATCTTAATTGGAATCGCCTTTATCATTTTGGCGATTTACTTCTCTAAAGTGCTGCAGCAAGTCGGAAACATTTTACAGGATGTAGATAAAACAGTAGGGGAGCTTCCTCGTCAGCTCAACGGCATTTTAGATGAGACAGGAAATTTAATTAAAAACAGTAATCATACATTGGCAGATATGAATACGAAAATTGAAAACTTAACGCCGTTGTTTCATGTGGTAGGTGATTTAGGTGAATCCGCACAGGCACTGACTTCTTCATTGGTCGATGTTTCTTCATCGGTTCAGCAAAAAGGCGATCATACCGCAACTTCGGAACAGAATAAGAAACTCGGTAGTATTTACGGTTCTGCTATGCTCGGCTATTACATCTTTAAAAAACGTAAAGAGTCTGCGGATACGCAGTATGAGCATAAACGTGAACGTACATTAGCTCGTGTACAAAAGTTGAAATAACAAGCGAATTAACATTAAATTAGAACAACAATCAGCATCGCAATTAGCGGTGCTTTTTTATTTATAAAAAAGGAATTTGGTGGTAATCCTGTTGTAATATCAGTAGAATATGTATATATTCAGTTGTCAACAAACTTGGCCATTTAACGGAATAAGCAAAGGGTTGCTCCTTTGTTTTGATCGGGAGGAAAATATGAATATTGAGTATTTAACCTATAACCAAAAACCGATAAGTGCAAA
>NZ_JARICI010000008.1 GCF_029257255.1 Sporosarcina sp.
ATGCTCACTGTAGATCAACAGTTCTTTCGGTAAATAACCGCTGTCCGCTCCATGTTTCGCAAAGTCAGCCAAACGTCCGGATAAGCCATCTGTCAGCCGAATGGCTTCATGTAAAGGCTCTCCATAGATGACGTGCGTACTCAATTGACTGGTAATTTCAGCAAGAATCTGATCTTCCTCTTGATCATATAAAACGTTTAGTGCACTTTGTAGCGAAAGTCCGGACTGTAATAAACCGCCAAGTTCACTTGCTAAATCTCTGGTTTTTATTTCGCTGTAAAACAGGCCTGCGACCGGTACTTTCAGCAGCCATTTTAATTTTTCAGAGGCTGTCATTTTCCTCATCCATAGGTTTAGCACGATTATTATAACCGTGGCTGTGACGAGTATAATAAGCAGCAGATCCGGAATAGATGAAACCAGTTTAGGCAAGTACTGAACAATTCCGGACTGTTCATTGGAACGAAGGATGGTTAACGCTTCGAAGTTCGGCAGAAAAAACTGGCGAAAGGCTACTAATAGCAGTAATAAGAAAGAAAACAATACTGCCGGGTAAGCCATTAACTTCTTAAGTTGCTGTTTCTTTTCATGCGATCGTCTGACTCGGCCCGAGACTTCATGTAAAGCCCGAGTTAAATTTCCGTCCACTTCTGCAATGACAATCGGCAGCATCATACTGTTGCTGAATCCTAAACTCTTCATTATGTAAGAGACGCCGTAGCCCATTTTTAATTCGTTCTCCACTTGCATCAGCTTCTCTTCATAATCTTTTGTATGATAAGGCAAAATGAGAATCAGCCCTTCGTGAAAGGTATAGCCCTCCTGCAGCAAGACGGAAAGCCGCTGTAAAAATTCGGCAGGTTTCACCAGCTTCTGTTTCTTATGAACTTTAATCCATTCCATTGAGAGCCCTTTCATAGAGAGCAGACTGTATTTCGATTTTCTGTTCTGCCGGCAGTGAGAAACGCTGACCTTTCGTGATGGCTTCGGCTGCTTCCTCAATTTGAAGGTCTTGCAAAATTTCAAATACCGCAACTGTGTCACCGGTTGGTTTCTTCACTAGACGTTGAGCTGAAATAGCAATAACTGTTTGGCGCAACTCTTCCAGATGAATTCCTAAATCTAGCAGACGATACAAGCAGCCGACGGGATCTTTCGCATGAACTGTGCTCAGCACAAGGTGACCTGTCAGCGCGGCTTCCACCGCTATTTTTGCTGTTTCTGCATCACGTATTTCGCCAATCATAATGACATCAGGTGAATGACGCAAAATAGCTTTCAAACCCGCAGAATAAGTAATTCCAGATCGTTCATTTACCTGTATCTGCAGCAGATGGCTGTGATTATTTTCAACTGGATCTTCTAGTGAAATGACATGCCGCTCCAATTGATTCACGCAATGGGCAGTGAGTGAATATAAGGTCGTGGTCTTTCCCGATCCTGTTGGGCCTGTTACTAAAAACAGTCCTTGCTTGTATGCAGCAGCCTCTGATAATTGTCTGGCCCATTCAGGTTTCATGCATAATTGAGAAAGCGGCACGATTTTATCATGTTTTTGAATTCGAATGGCCACACTTTCACGTAATTGAATGGAAGGTATCGTAGAAACACGAAATGAGAAGTTTTGATCGGAAAAGGATCGGTGGAAAGAACCGCTTTGTGGGCGCCGTTGCTCGCTGATATCCAGCGAAGACAGGAATTTATAGAAAGAAATTAAACGGCCACCTAACGTTTGAGGGAACTGGCCTATTTTCGAGAAGACGGAATGTTTACGAATCGCTACATCATAACCATCAGACGTAGGAACAAAGTGCAGGTCGGTCGCTTCAGACTGGATTGCTTTCTCCAACAGTTGAAAACAGGTTTTTTCAATCGGGTTCGCTGTGAGTTCCATAATTCTCCCCTTTCTTCATCTGATGAAAGACCACTTTTCATCTTAAGCAGGAGTATATAATGGATTGAAATTGTTGAAAAGTTGTATTCATTTGAGACTATTAACTTTTCAATTGAAATTGGATGCCAATAATACATTTTGAAATGATTTTTCGAATCAAAAATGAATTTTCATATTATTTTTTCCCTAAGTTCTGGTATACTAAGGGCAGCTAATCATTCGCAGATTTATTTGACGTGTGTGATGAGCATTTTGGTAAGCTTTCCAGACAAGTACACTTTTTTGTCACAATGTGAAATTGATTGGAGTTTACTTTTAGGCTGACGTTCTATTATAATGGAAATGAGCTTATTGTATTGTTGTGAAGGAGGGACGCGTAGATGGATAATATGTTCAAACTTTGCGGATTCTGGACAGGTATTTTTGCGGTCATGTTCTATGTTGGACACATGATTCCTGCTTCTTTACTGTTGGTCGCAAGCACTATCTTCTTCGTACTACTTGGATACTTGAAACTTTCAGAGCGTATGTACATGTACTTATTCGGAGCATACTTAATGATGTTCATGGTTGGTTTCAGTTACTATTCCATATTTATTCATGTACCAGGTGCAGGACACTAATCCGTACATACAAAAAACAGCCTCTTCACAGAGAGCTGTTTTTTGTTTTGTACAAGTTCTTTAAAAACCATGCAGGAATGGATTTTGATCCTGTTCAATCCCCGGTGTTGTCGCTGGACCGTGTCCTGGGTAAATCATCAGTTCTTCATCAAGTGACAGCAGTTCGTTATGGATGGAAGCTAAAAGCGTCTCCGTATTGCCACCTGGCAGGTCGGTACGTCCTACGCTTCCTTTAAACAGCGTATCTCCTACAATCGCAAACCCTTCCTCTTCAAAGATATAAGAGATGCTTCCTGGCGAATGGCCGGGTGTGTGGCGAATGCCCATCTTGAATGGACCAACTTCCAAGCTTTTTTCGTCAGTCAGCAAAACATCTGCCTGATTACATACGACATTCGGAAGCATTGCATATTTACCCGAGCCGTTTAAATCTGCATTTCCCAGCCAATCTTTTTCGGCAGTGTGCAAATACACCGGGATATTATATGCATCGCGGATCGTCTCGATCGCGCCGATATGATCGAAATGCGCATGTGTCAGCAGGATAGCTGTAGGTTTTAATGAAAGCTTTTGCAGTTCAGCAAGCAATGCGTCGCCTTCATCACCCGGATCAAACACCAAACAATTCTTTTCTTCATCTTCCACGACGTAACAATTCGTCTGGATCGGGCCAAGCGGATGGATATGTATTTTCAAGTAACTCACCTCTTTTTCTAATATTAATGAATCCCCATACATATTTCAAACAATCGTCACTATTTAATCTCGACAAAACGTTTCATTAACAGTACAATAGAGGAGGAATATCGCTATATGGCATTCATTTTTTCAATGTTGAAAGGAGTGTCTACTCAATGAATTTATTGGTCATCATTTTTGGATTGATTGCAATCTTAGCAGTCTTTGGAACGGTCCAAGCTTTTAAAGAGCGGAATCTTTTAAGTATAGTTTTCAATGTGGTAACTGTTGTAGTTATCGGAGGATTTACGATTGCTACTGTAATATATGCAGGGTACCCGCCACAGCTACACAAATAATAAGTTCCAAAAAATAAGGACACCTCATTTCTGAGGCTGTCCTTATTTTTTATTCAGTCCACTTCACTGTCTCACCTGTATCCAGCTGCAGTATAGTATCCAAGCTGTACCCAATCAGGCAAGAGTTGCCATCCGGAGAGCAGTCGATCATTCCGCCTTCGGTATCAGTCTCATAACGTTTTACTTCCTGTCCTTCTTGCATATGGACGAAGATCGCTGATTGTTCTCCATCATATACATCGGCTCTAGTTGACATAATAATATTATCTTCATCAATTGATTCAATATCTTCAATCATTTCTGAAGGGTTTTCTGCTTGCCAGCTATACTGCTCTTCCCCATGGCTGTCTATCAGCGTATATTCTTTTTGTTCTCCGTCCACTGTTCCTATTAGCAATTGATCAGCTAAACTGCGGAATTCAACCGCATCAGTTGCCAGCACCTCTTTTTCATTTACCGAGGATTTTTCATTAATTAATTCGTTATTATCTAAATAGACAATCTGCTCTTCTCCAAGCCATTTAGGAAATGGACTGTCTATTTCTATCGGCTGTACCATTCGATCTTTGGTATCATATCGCATAACTTGAAAACTCCAGTCTTCCTGAAAAGCAGAAATCAGTAGTTGAGTTGAATCTACAGCATTCCACTCCAGTTCCAGCTCTGAAGATTCAATAGTCATTTCATCTAAGACATTCATATCTTTGTTGAGAATCACAATATTAGCTTCTGTTGCATCATTTGCTGTCTTGATCAGCACTTGCTCTTTCGATGAATGAATCAGTACTTCTGAAATATTATTCTGATCCGAAAACATCGTATGTACTTCGCCTGTTTCTATATTAAATGAACGTAGACGGTCTGCCGTTTCTTGATGATCTACATAAAGTATCTGCTTTTCATTCAGCCATCCAGCAACAAATCGCGGCTCATCTTCCCCAAGCGGTAACGTTTTCGGAATGAACGCTTCTTTCCTATCAACAGATTCATCCAATTCTTCGGGTTTTACTGTTTTTATTTGCTCACAGCCAACTAATAATAGTGCCAGTGAGATCATCAAAATAGTCCGCTTCAAAGCATTTCCCCTTTTCTAGATTTTCTTAAATTGCTAAATCAATCTCGCCTTGAAGTGATTTCGTTTCCATTTAAAAATTCCACTTGCATAATACAAAGTAAAAAGAGCTGCACGGTATGTCAGCCGCACAGCTCTTAACTTATTTACTCTCTTTTAACTCCGGACTACCATCTTCTCTTTCTTTGAAACGAAGTAAATCGCCATTGATGATAGTATCTGAATAATTCAATTCAGTCGTTGCGCGTTCCACATAAGGTTCACATTGCGCTTCATCCGTCGGCTCTCCTGTTTCAATATCATAGCAGACTTCCTGTGCATAGAGGTTCTTATCTGTCACCAGTCGGCCATCACGGAAAATGACAAACGGTTCATGATCTGGCGAGAAAATGTCAGAACCAAATTGCATATCCGCTTTTGTGTCAATTCCCAATAAGTGAAGAATTGTCGGACGTAAGTCGATTTGTCCTGCCAGTTCATCCATTTGCTTACCTTTCCCTGATCCAGGGATATGAATGTACAATGGAACTTTTTGCAGTTCGGCATTATCAAACGGCGTAATTTCTTTATCCATGTACATACCCATCGCTTTGTTATGGTTTTCTGAAATACCGTAGTGATCACCATACATCACGATAATGGAGTTATCATATAGATCATTTTTCTTCAGATCTTCAAAGAAAACTTTTATTGCTTCATCCATATAGCGAACGGATTGGAAATATTTATTCAGCGTATTGGAATTAGAAGTATACGCCGGAATCATCATGTCTTCTTCATCCAAATCAAATGGATGGTGGTTGGTTAAGGTAATCATACGCGTACCAAATGGTTTCGGCATATCTTTCATCAGTTCTACAGACTGTTCCAGGAATGGAATATCTTTCATTCCCCAGTTAACTGCTTCACCTTCACCAATTGTATAGCTGTCTACATCGTAGAACTTTTGTACATCAAGTGCTTTGTACATAATGTCACGGTTCCAGAAACTTTTACTGTTGGCGTGCATAACACTTGTGAAATAGCCATTGTTGTTTAGGCTTTCAGATAAAGAATTATACGTATTACCGCTATGCGTGAAGAATACTGCGCTGCCGTTACGGCCATACAGAGAATTCTCTACGATAAACTCAGAATCTGAAGTTTTACCCAAGCCTGTCTGATGATAAAAGTTATCAAAGTAGAAAGTGTCTTTATCATTTGTCAGTTCGTTAAGGAATGGAGTGATCTCATGACCATCCATTTCATTATTGATGACAAAGTTCTGTAAAGATTCCAATGAAACGATTATTACATTGCGGCCTTCTGCTGCACCGAACATTTCAGGATCCGGCTGCGCACGGTTAGCTTTAACGTAGTTCTCTATTTCAGTCAGTTCAGTGCCGTCTGCAAACGTACGCTGTGCATGCGATTTCGACTGAACAAACAAGTCATACAGGTGATAGTTATATGCTCCAATATTTTTCACTAACAGTTCGCGGTCAAAACTGCGTGTCAGCAATTGCGGACGTTGTGCTTCGGCCATAGCCAAGTTGAACATCATCAGTGTAGCAGCTGCCGCAAAGTACACTTTTCGCCCCATTTTTCTTCCTGTAGCCTGAAGCGGCTCTTGAGGAATAAAGCGAATTGCAAGCAGAATGATCATAACATCAGTAAAGAAAAACACATCAAGAAAATGCATGTTCTCTGTAATAGATGAACTTAAATCTGCAAAGTTACTTGTTTGGAAAAGTAACGGGATTGTGATGAAATCCGTAAAGAAGCGATAGAATACTGCGTTGCTGAACATCACGATGGATGTAAGTATACTGATAGTTACTATATATCGGTTGCGGGTCTTTGTCTTTTTAATAAACAATGCAATCCCATAAACAAACATCAAGAATGTCAACGGATTAATAAACAGGATAAATTGCTGCATCGCATTATCGATTTTCATATTAAAGCTGGTAAGGTAGCCAATATATGTTGTCAGCCAAGTGGCGATCAGTGCGATAATGAGTATGGAATGCTTAGACCAATCTATTTTTTTCATTCCTTCTCTTCCTTTCATTTCTTGTCAAAAGTGGTAGTCTCAATTATATTTGCCTAACAGATAGACGGTTGATTGAAAGAAAAGTTTCAAAAACGATCAGGAATGAGTCAAACATCCTATCGTTTATCTATACTGCTGATCCTTAAGTAATTTCTCTCCGCAAAACTAAAACAGCTTGTAAATAAGTTTGCTGATCAATAAATTGATGATCATAAAGCTCCTTCACTTCTGATTCCATCAGAATACTGTCCTGCCTTTTATTTCCCGTATAGATGATTACTCCGTACCTTTTCAGCAGCTGGAGTACATCATAAAACTCATTCATTTGTTTCACGCGCTTTCTGACAGTCTATGATACGCTCTTCCGTAAATAGATATGATACAGGAATATCATGGGATTCCATCTTTACATTATCCATTAGTTGACGTTCAAACGCCAATGATATTGTCTCAAATGGATAATTAAGCAAATAACGGTCATAATATCCGCCGCCAAATCCGATGCGGTATCCTTTTGGAGAATAAACGACGCCAGGTACGATCTGCAAGTCGATTTCCTCTGGTTTTACAGACTCAGTCTGATCAACTTTTGGTTCTTTTAAATCCATATAGACGGTTTCTGTCTGATCGAACGAGTCAATGAGACGAAAATCCATTTTTCTAGAAGATGCAGAACATTTGGGGACAGCAATTCGTTTACCGGACTGCCAGGCGATTTGTATCAAACGATGCGTAGCCACTTCCGGAAACCTGGAAAGCGTGATCCCGATTGTCTGTGCATGCTTAAATTCATCCGACGCAAGAACTCTTTCCCGAATCAGAGCTGATCGCTGTTCGTGCTCAGATGGACTTAATTGATGTAATTGCTGTAAGACCTGTTTTCGAAGATACTGTTTATCCAATGCCCTACCTCCCGTAAGAAAAAACCAAAACCGAAGCAGGTTTTGGTTTCAATGATTATTTCGTTTCACGGTGCAAAGTTTGTTTTTGTTCACGTGAGCAATATTTTTTCATTTCAATGCGTTCCGGATTGTTACGCTTGTTTTTCTTTGAAATATAATTGCGCTCTCCACATTCCGTGCAAGCGAGTGTAATATTTACGCGCATTACTGTCCCTCCCACTCATTAGCGATAGATATAATTAAAAAATATGAGCATGATTTATACGACTAATAAATTATACCATATATTTGTTCATTGTACAGCAGAAAGATTGAAATATCATTCGTACAAAGGCTATGGTATTATGAATAAAACTCTAGTTATTTTGGAGGTAATGAAATGGACATTGCCATTATTTTGCTGATTGTTGGTATCGTTGCGCTTATCGCATCATTTTTCGTCGGCAGCAATTCGCGTGCATTTGAAGATGAATTGGAGAAAGTTTCTGTAAGTCTACATCAGGAAACGAGCAACTTAAAAAAAAGAGTGCGTGTTCTCGAAGAAGAGCTAATGGTCGGCACACCGATTCCGAACAACTACACCACTGTTCCGAAAAAACCTGTACATGCGATTATCGTCAATCAGATCACTTCCCTGCACAGTCAAGGATATACGATTCCTGAGATTTCTCAAAGAGCTTCTATGCCGGAGGACGAAGTGGCTGCTGTGCTGCGTTCTAAAGGAGTGCGGTTATGATCAAGGATCTATTGCGCTCTGTCGGGATCGGTTGCCTGATCGCCGGCGGTACATTATATGCTGTCAGCAATATGCCACCGGCAGAGGAGAATTCACTCGAAAAAGAACTGGCTGACACTAAAGAAGAGTTGAAAGTCGTCAAAAAAGAGCTCGCCATTTCTCAGACCGTTACGTTAGATGAAACACCTACGCAAAAGCCCGATACTGACGCAGCGAAGGAACAAACCACTGAGCCGAAAACCAATGAAGAAAAGGAGCCGGAAGATAAAGAAATTGAAACAACAGTTGTGACAAAGAAAGTATCTGTTAAACCCGGATCAAACTCTTCAGATTTATCAAGTACACTTGAACGTGCACATATAATAGAAGATGCCGCTAAATTTGATAACTATATGAAAGACTATGGATATGCTTTAAAGATCCAAATCGGTACATTTGAATTGAGTTCTAATATGACCTTCAAAGAAATTGCTGAGATCCTGACAAAATAAAACCACCGCTTTGTGTCGTTCAGACATAAGCGGTGGTTTTCTCATTTCTCTTCTTCTGTTACTTTTTTAATTTTAATTTCCGGAGAAGAATCGGTCAGTTTCTCCGCACGTTCTTTTTTCAGCTTTAAATAAGTGTCCAACGCGTCCTTGACAATCTCATTAGCAGCCTTACCTGGATAGGTATTTGTATTTGTAGATATATAAGGAATCATCACCGCATAGGCAACTTCTGGATTCTCATACGGCGCAAAACCTACATGAGACAAATTAATTGTCGGTATAACCGGATTTGATTTATTACCCGTGTAATAAAATGATTGTGCAGTTCCTGTCTTTCCGGCAGCATCGTAACCTTTCAACACATTAGTAGCTGTCCCATTGGGAGCATGATAAGCATAGTACATTCCTTTTTTCACTTGATCAATTTCTTGCTGCGTATTATTAATATGGTTCAAGACTTTTGCTGGTCTTTCTTCTACCAGTTCCCCCAATACTTCACCATCTGGAGAGGGGTTGCGGATTTCCTTTAAAATTCTTGGTGCTATTCTATTACCATCTGCAGCTACAGTTGATACATATTGAGCCAGCTGCAGCGGAGTATACGTATCAAACTGGCCGATCGAGAAATCCAGTAATTTTCCGGTAATTGTTTCAGTTCCTGTTACACCACTGTATTCCCCAGGGAGATCAATTCCTGTTTTGGCGCCCAGACCGAATGAAGAAAACGTCTGCCGGAATGTGTCAAACGCCGTTTTATCTATGGCAAGCGCCTGTCCTGGTCGGTAATTCGCTTTTCCGAGCGCCATAGCGATTCGGAACATGTAAACGTTGGATGAACGCCCCAGCGCGGTAATATCATTCACCGCCACTCTGCCGTTACGGTTAAACAGTGATCGTTTTACCGTACTCCCAATACGGATCGGTTCATCGATTTTGACATCGCCGATCTTTATAACCCCTTCACTGTAGCCGGTCAGCATGGTAGCCAGCTTTACTGTCGAACCAGCTTCGTAAGCAGAAGTAAAAGTACCGAATGTATAATCTTGAATAGCCAATTTCCCGGTCTCTTCATCCCGACCCACTTTTTTACCTACCAATGAAAGTATTTCGCCATTTTTTGGATCCAGCATGACGAGAAACGCCGACTCCAGGGCGCCCGCACTGGCACCTCGTTTAAGTGTCAGCAATTTATTGGAAACAATTTCCTCCAAAGCTTCCTGCAGTTCACTGTCGGTTGTCAGTACCAAGTCTTTTCCAGGCTCGCCTTCCTTCACGGTTTTCGTTTCAATAACTTTCCCTGTCCGGTCCTTAATATTCTTCACAATGGTCTTTTGACCTTTCAGCAAGTCTTCATAATAGGCTTCCAAATAACTTCTGCCGACACGGTCATTACGGGAATAATCTCTTGCTAAGAAATAATCCAGATGTGAACGGGGAATCCCCTCTATCGGACTCGTTGTGGAACCGAGGATCGCACTGTCCGACTTCTTGACACGGTCCCAGTCGGTCGTGGTATTGACTCCTGGCAGTTCATTCAATCGTTCTGAGACTACTGCAAATTCTTTGTCTGTTACATCATCACTTTTGATGATCTGGGGTGAATAGGCATACCCCGCCATCATTTCTCGATAAATGGCAAGGACTTTCAATTCTTTTTCACTCAAAGAATCTATTTCTTCTTCTGTGATGCGGTCTCTTGTCATTTGGTTAAGTTGGCGCTGTTTTTCTTTTTTAGACAGCTTTTCATTTTTCAAAATATTTTGCTGCTCTTTTTTCGTTACTTTTGCAGCCGCTTCATCAGGATTAAGTAAAATCCAAAAATCTCGCTTATCCCCGATTGTCACCCGCTTGGTATCCTGGTCGATGAGCTTGGACAGCTTTTTAGCCAATTTCAGCATTTCTTCTGAAGTGGTAGAAGAAGTTTTTGTATAGGTAATGGCATTTTTCGGTTCATTATCTACCAGCACTTGCCCATTACGGTCGTAAATTCTTCCCCGGGGCGAGCTCGTATTTACGGCGATTTCTTCTTTTTGTTCTAATTTACGCGTATAGTTCTCACCTTCAACGATTTGCAAATATCCTAACCGCAATATAAGCAATGAGAAAAGAATGAAAATCGCTACAAAAAGGAAGTTCATTCGAAAAGCAATATGCTTTCGCTGACGTGCCTTTGCCTGATCTGCTTTTCTGGTGGTCTTTTTCAACGGGAGTCTCCTTTCCTGTCAATTTTTATGTATGAGGTATTATAACATGAACGCATAAAAGAACACACATCTTGACGAATCAGATGTGTGTCAGGTTTCAATTACTTATTGTCTTGGTAACGCTTTTCAACTTCATCCCAGTTTACTACATTCCAGAATGCTGAAATGTAATCAGGACGACGGTTTTGGTAGTTTAAGTAGTATGCGTGCTCCCAAACATCCAAACCTAGTAAAGGTGTTTTACCTTCCATTAACGGAGAGTCCTGGTTAGGTGTTGAAGTAACTTCCAGCTCACCATTATTCAGTACAAGCCAAGCCCATCCTGAACCGAAGCGAGTTGTTGCTGCTTTTGCGAACTCTTCTTTAAGAGCGTCAAAGCTGCCGAACTTCTTGTCGATTGCTTCAGCAACCTGACCTTTTGGATTTCCTCCTCCGTTTGGAGACAGGATCTGCCAGAAGAATGAGTGGTTTGAATGACCGCCGCCATTGTTACGGACTGCTGTGCGCTTGTCCTCTGGAACTTTATCCAAGTTTGCCACCAATTCGTCAACCGGCATGTTCAGAAGTTCATCATGTCCTTCTAACGCATTGTTCACGTTTGTAACATACGTGTTGTGGTGTTTAGTGTGATGGATGTTCATCGTTTCTTTGTCGATGTGTGGCTCCAACGCATCATAAGCGTATGGTAGTTCTGGTAATTTATAAGCCATTTTTCCATTCCTCCTCTAAATTATCTCTGTTTTGCCCTACCTCTTCACATTATCAAAATATGAGTCAGCATTCAAAGAAAACGGACTGTTAACCGAGAAAAAATAAAAAAATGGCAATCATGATGACCATGATAACACCTTTTACTGCCACAGATGTTAAGAAACCGACAACAGAGCCGATTCCTGTCTTAAAAGCTTGCTTAATTCCAGAACGAGTAATAACCAATTCCGCTATAATTGCTCCGATAAATGGACCTGCCAGAATACCAGCGACTGGAATGACAAAGGGTCCAACTAACAAGCCGAAGGTACTCCCCCACATCCCTGCCTTGCTGCCGCCAAAACGTTTGACGCCTACCAGGTTCGCAACAGTGTCAGCACCAAACAGCAACACTACGAATAATACTTCAATCACCCAGAACATCCATGTCAGTTCTTCAAATGAAACAATGAAGCCGTATGCTAAAAACCCGGCCAGTATAAAAATAACAGAAGGAATGATGGGATAAACAAGTCCTGCAAACGCAATGCCAAACAATAATACAGCAACAATCCAGCCTATCCAAATCATGCCTCCACCCCTCCTTTATATTGATTCCACCAAAATACTTCCTCTTACATCTACTGCTTGTAAAGAAAATCAGGCACTGCTGCGAATTGCGGCAATGCCTGATTCATCTATATTTATAATGAACATGCAATCATGCGTGCTTACCTAAAATAGCTTCCGCAATATTCACCGCATGGTCACCGATTCGCTCCAGATTCGAAACGATATCAACGAATACCATACCAGCTTGCGCACTGCAGTGTCCTTCGTTCAGACGGACGATATGATTTTTACGGAAACGACGTTCCATATTGTCGATCAAATCTTCCTTCTCAGACACCGTACGAGCCAGACTAATATCCGACTTATCAAGTGATTCTATTGCTTTTTGAACGGTTTCAATCGTCAATGTAAACATTTCTGTCAAATCGACCATCGCATCGTCTGTAAGCTTTAATTTATTCGTTTCACGTAAATCGATGAGCTCTATAATATTTTCGAAGTGGTCACCGATCCGTTCAATATCCCGCACACTGTCCATCAGCATAACGTGACGAGCTGATTCAGCAGGTGCTACCGTCACTGCTGAGATTTCAACTAAATAATCCGTTATTTTACGGTCAAGGTTGTTGATCGCATCTTCTATTTGGTAAGCCATCTCTGCGTGCTTTTTCTGACCAGTCTTCAAGTACTCAAATGATTCTTGCAGACCCTGCACACTGAAATCACCCATACGGATAATTTCTTCCTTCGCCTGTCCAATTGCTACCGCAGGCGACTGTGCAATGAAATGCCGGTCTAGGTGCTTCGGCTTGTACTCGATCGTCACGTCTTCTCCCGGTATCATCTTGGTCACAAGATACGCCCAAGCACCGATGAACGGAAACTGCAGGACGGTATTCGCTACGTTAAATGAACCGTGCGCAAACGCAATTTGCATCTTACTCTCGAGATTCAATACACCCGATATCCACTCCATGTAAGCGGTGAATGGAATGAGCAGCAACAGGAAGATCACTGAACCGACGATATTAAACAAAACGTGTGTCGCAGCTGCACGTCTCGCCGCTACAGAAGCACCGATTGCAGCTAAAACCGCTGTGATTGTCGTTCCGATGTTATCACCGAATAAAATAGGAAGTGCCGCTTTCATGGTAACAAGATCTTCTGCATAAAGACCTTGCAGGATTCCAACAGTCGCACTGGAACTTTGTACAACGAGTGTGAAAATGGTTCCAGCAACAACGCCGAGCAAAGAGTGTTCACTCATTGCCAGTGTGAAATCAGCGAATGCTTCCAATGAACGTAATGGCTTCATTCCGTTACTCATCAGTTCCAAACCTAAGAACAATCCACCAAAGCCAAAAATAACTTCCCCCATGTTTTTAACTTTAGCTTTTCGGACGAAGAAGATTAGAAATGCCCCCACTGCCATAATAGGCAGTGCATAAGCACCTACGTCCAATCCGATAATAAAGGCTGTCACTGTGGTTCCGATATTGGCACCCATGATGACACCTATTGCTTGACGGAGCGTCATGAATCCAGCACTCACGAGTCCGACTGTGATAACCGTCGTTCCCGAACTGGATTGGATTAATACAGTTACAATAATACCGACAAGAACGCCCATAAATGGATTCGTAGTAAAACGGTCTAAGATTGCACGAAGTCTGTCTCCCGCGGCCTTTTGCAATCCATCCCCCATGTACTTAATTGCGAATAGGAATATACCTAAACCCCCAAGAAATTGGAACACCACTTCTTGCCAGTTAACTTCCATTTAATTGTCAACCTCCATCAAACGATTATGTATGGTTTTACCTCTATCCGATCATATGATTAGAGAGAAGTTCCAACCTATTATGTTTGGCTAATGGCAAATTGTAAAGTACTGAAGCGCAATCTTTACAACACCTTAACAAAACAGCAATGATTTGTCATGAGAATGTCGAAATTACATATTACATGAAGGTTTTAAATAAATGATAGACTATACTGTAGAAAGGGAGGCCACTTCATTGAATCTGAAATTTCATCAGCTGTTTACCGCTTCATTATATGAACCGAAAAAACTGGCCGCATTTAGATTGCTGCCTATCGGTAAAGTCATTCAATACATATTTATTTTTGTGTTTCTATATACCATTATCGCTTTTTTACAGTTTTTAATCGGCGATCACGCCCTTTTTCAAGGGACGACGGAAACAGCGGAAATTGGGAAAACAATCGGCTTTCTGATTTATCCAGTAGCCTTTGTTCTGCAGCTGGTCATTATCACGTCGTATTTATTTATTCGCGTCAGTATTTTTGGTATTATAGGAGTATTGTTGCTGAAACTGCTGAAACGAAGAGGCGAGTTTCGATTTATGTGGCGGACAGCAGCTATAGCTGCTACGCTTCCTATTTTGCTGACGATGGTATTTGAATTCTTGCCAAGTATGCAAAACTACAGCTTGTGGATCTCATCGTTTGTCCATCTGCTCTATGTATGGCGGGCAACAACGTATTACCCAAAGAAACCAAGATGAATATTTCCCTTCCTGTCTGCATAGCGTGTGACAGGAGGGATTAGCCATGAGAATATTACTGCTTGCACTAGCTGTTTTTTGTATCGTTCATTTCGTTCGCGTGGATTTGACAGATGGGACAATCCCTCTTGCAGCCTTTTTTGATGATGAAACGTCCTGTATAGAGGAAAAAGCCAATCCTTCAATTGTCATTCGGACAGTTGAAGATGATACAATAGAATCGTTATTCGCTTTATACCCGGATCCAACTCATAATTTCCTGGAGAGGCTAGAGTTGTTTTATGACCTAAATCCTCATCTTGAGCGCCAGGAGCTTCTGGCGGGCGAACAAATCAAGCTGCCTCTCGGTGCAGAGACAGACACAGATCCGGTTTGCCAGGAACAAAACACACAGTAATCTTCCATTCTGTAAGATGGATGGGATTTATTTATCTTCATTCAGCAGAAAACTCTCACCTTTATAGGTGGTGAATCGAATGCGGTTGTATTTATTGTTTGGCAAGTGTTCAAACGCACGCTGAATAAAGATAAGGCCTCCGGCGGATGTCCCAGATTTTGGATTGTGCTAGCACAATTCAAAATCTGGACGCAATTACGCCGGGGCGTAATTGATTAGAAGGAGAGAATAGCAATGACAGAAATGATTCATCGTTCCAAAACCCGTCCTGTAAAAGTCGGTAATTTGACTATCGGGGGAAGCAATGAACTGTTTATTCAAAGTATGACAACTACGAAAACACACGATGTGGAGGCTACTGTGGCCGAAATCAATCGTTTAGAAGAAGCCGGCTGTCAGATTGTACGTGTAGCATGCCCGGATGAACGTGCAGCTTATTCAATCGGTGAAATTAAAAAACGCATCAATATTCCGTTAGTAGTGGATATTCATTTTGACTATAAATTAGCTTTAATCGCTATTGAGCAGGGCGCAGATAAAATCCGAATTAACCCGGGTAACATCGGACGTCAGGCAAAAGTAGAAGCAGTTGTCAATGCGGCGAAAGCAAAAGGTATTCCCATTCGTATCGGTGTCAATGCCGGTTCACTCGAGAAGAAAATTCTTGAAAAGTACGGCTATCCTACTGCTGAAGGTATGGTAGAAAGTGCTTTGCATCACATCAAAATTCTGGAAGACTTAGATTTCCATGATATTATCGTTTCATTGAAAGCATCGGATGTAAACTTGGCAATCGAAGCGTATAAACTGGCTTCTGCAGCATTCGACTATCCATTACACCTCGGGATTACAGAATCCGGTACATTGTTTGCAGGTTCTATTAAGAGTGCAGCAGGACTTGGTACTTTATTAGCTGCAGGTATCGGAAACACGATGCGTGTATCGTTAAGTGCTGATCCCGTTCAGGAAATTAAAGTGGCGAGAGAGCTTCTGAAAGTATTCGGACTGTCTTCAAACGCAGCAACACTTATTTCCTGCCCAACTTGTGGACGTATCGAAATTGACCTGATTTCCATTGCTAATGAAGTCGAAGAATACATTTCTCATATTAAAGCACCACTTAAAGTCGCAGTGCTTGGCTGCGCAGTTAACGGTCCGGGAGAAGCAAGGGAAGCGGATATCGGAATCGCAGGAGCACGCGGTGAAGGTCTTCTGTTCATGCACGGTAAAACGGTCCGAAAAGTTCCGGAAGAAACAATGGTTGAGGAACTGAAGAAAGAAATCGATATATTGGCAGAGCAATATTTCGAAAAGAAACGACAGGAAGAGGCATTAGTTCAGGGCGGCGCTTCTGAATGAAAATTCGCTTCGGCATCGATATTGATGGAACTGTAACATGCCCTACTTCCTTGCTGCCGCATATCAATAAACGCTTCGGTTCGAATCTGACACTCGAAGATATTAAAGAGTATGATCTGACAAAAGCGTTTGATGTGGATCCAGCGCAATTCAGCGAATGGTACAAAGAGGCGGAAGAATTGATTTATCAGACATCTCCCGCCCAGCAGTTCGCGAAAGAAGTACTGACGAACTGGCAAAAGCAATTTGAACTGTACTACATTTCAGCACGCGGGCAAAACGTACTGGAATGTACGACTAATTGGTTTCATGATCAGCAAATTCCATTTGACCACGTCGAATTGATTGGCACACATCATAAAATCGAAACAGCTAAACGCTTATCGGTAAATGCGTTTTTTGAAGACAAGCATGATAATGCAGTAGGAATCCACGAAGAGCTGGATATTCCCGTATTCTTGTTTGATACCCCCTACAATCGTAAACCGATACCAAATGGCGTCATTCGAGTGAATGACTGGCAGGAAGCAAATCGGCAGGTTAAACGATTGTTTGATTGAATTACTTATAGTAAATTTGAAAAACGCTTAGATTTGATCTAAGCGTTTTTCTGCGTCTACTTTATCGAATTTACTTAACTGGAGACTGACTACAGGCATACACACTGTTTGTCAGTACGCTTGATCCTAATTTATCCGTTCGGGAATTTACTGGTCGTACTTGCACTTCTGCATTCATTACATCTGCTGTGATCAAATCAAATCTACCAGCCCAGCTGGGTCCATATTCTTCATCAGTCGGAGATAATCTAAAACGCCAGCTGATCTCACCTGGAATGAACACGAATCCTTCATAATGATCATATTTACCGTAAGAAGATGGGTCCGGAAGATGAACAGCTACGATACTGACATTTGTTCTTGCAAAGCTCGGAGGGTTTAATTGCACTTTGTAAATTAACGCAGCACCTTTTGCATTCGTCAGCTTTTTATCAACAGGTTCTAGAATCAGACTGCATGGTTTTGGCGGCACTTCCGATACCTTTTCTTTATTAATTGCTTTTGCTATTGACGTCCCTTGCCATGTTACAATTAGTACAGATGCCGTACAGAATAGTATCAATAAAGACAATATAGCTATGTTCCTCATCTGTTCGCCTGCCATGTTTTCCAGGTAGCATTTGCGTATTTCACACTATTATTCACGTTTTAGCACAGACAGCAAACTAGCTTACGCTATACGTAGTTGATTTTCGTTACAGGCGGCAAAAGGCAAAGATGTGCTCACAACGCTGCGCTTATGCTCGCAAAAGCCGTACTTCGCTACGGCTCTTCCTGCGGGAAAAGCAATTACTTCTGCGAATAAAAGCGAAGCGTTATAAGCAGGAGCCTTGAGACCACGCAGTAAATAAAGATTCCTTAATGTCTGTAAAGAACACAGAAATACGGCCAATCGAACACTTCGCAGTTCGATTGGCTCAAGCCATCCCCGCGGAAAGCATCCGACTGCAACGGAAATCAACAGGCCTCAGGTAGATGCAAATTATTTTTCTTATCATATATAAATGAAAAGAGGGATTCATTTTGGAGTATATTCAAATCGACGGATATCCGAATACTGAACTGTTCGAAGAAGTATTACACTTGCACGAGAGTATTTTTAAAGAATCTGAATCGCTGCTGTCTAAAGCAAAGACCAAGCCCCGCCTTTTATTTACCCTTGCTGTTGATGATGGAAAAGTACTTGGCTATAAAATTGGCTATGAACTCGATTCGCAGAACTTTTACAGCTGGCTCGGCGGTGTAGATGGAAGCTGCCGTCAGCAAGGAATAGCTTCAGAATTAATGGAGCAACAGCATGATTATTTAGTTACAAAAGGATATAAAACCGTGCAAACAAAAACGAAGAATATCTGGCGCAATACGCTGATCTTGAATCTGAAAAATGGATTTGATGTCATTGGCACCTACACTGACGATGTAGGCGAACCTAAAATTATTCTTGTTAAAAAATTGCGGTAAAACTAATTCCTTCAACAAATAAAAAAGCTCAGGACTTTTCCGAATCACTACAATCACGGATAATCCTGAGCTCTTTTTTGAAATGAAGAGAATTTATTCTTTAATACATTTTGGACATCTGCCATAGATCTCAAACTTATGTCCGTCAATTTCATATTCTGACAGATTCACCGCTACACTATCATCCATCGGGCAGTTCGGAATCGATTTCGTATTCCCGCATGTCGTACAGATAAAATGATGGTGATGATGATCAGTTGCACACTGCATACGGAAAAGACGTTCTCCGTTTAATTCCGTTTCATCCAAAATATCAAGCCTAGAGAAAACAGCAAGATTTCGATAAATAGTATCAAAACTGATTCCGGGGTTGTCCTTCTCTACCGCCGTTCTAACTTCCATAGCAGTAACATACCGATCTGCCTGATCAAAAAAATTCAACAGGATCTCCCGATTCTTTGTCCGTTTAAAATCATGCTTTAATAAAATTCCCCATGCCTCATCTATCGTCATTTCGATACGCCCCTCTCTCCCTCATCATGACCGTACCTTCTTTCCAAAAAGTACAAGCAACAATATGATAACTGAAGTAACTACAATGGTCCCGCCTGGCGCAATATCCAGATAATAAGCGGATATGAGACCAACTATCACAGCGATTTCGCCAAAAATGATTGAATAAATCAATGCACCTTTATAGCTTTTTGCCAGCTGGATTGCCGCCGCCACGGGTAATGTCATCAGTGACGATACAAGAAGAATGCCAACAATTCGCATGGATGCCCCGATAACAAGTGCTGTAATCACCATAAATGCCGCCTGAATAATTCGTTCATTAACTCCTGATACTCTCGCATACTCTGGATCAAACGCTAAAGAAAACAACTCTTTATATAAAAAGTATAAGAACAAAATCACGATCACTGCAATCAGCAGGACGATATACAGATCTTGTCGGCTGACAGCGGAAACCGAGCCGAATAAATAACCGACTAAATCTGTCCCAAAACCTTTTGCCAATGAAATAAATATCGCACCGAAGCCGATTCCTGCTGAAAGAATAATGGGAATCGCGAGTTCCTCAAAACTCTTGTAGACTCTGCGCAGCCGTTCAATCAACAAAGATCCGACTACCGCTGCTCCCATCCCCAGGTATACAGGGTTCAGCGCAGCAAAGAACAATACTTGCTGACTCAAATACAGACTGCCCGCTATCCCGGCTAGTGCTACGTGGCTTAATGCGTCGGAAATCATCGCCATTCTTCTGACAACAATAAATAACCCGAGCATTGGTGCAATCAGCCCGATGACCAGACCGGACAGTACTGCATTCTGTAAAAATTCATAAGTGAAAATTGCTTCAATCATGTCACATTCTCCGTTTCCTTTTGATGAAGCCGGCGAACTGGGTGACCGAACCAGCCAGACAATTCTTCTTCACTCATTTTCTCGTAATCCTTATGCATACCATGGAAATGTATCGTGCGATTCAAACACGCGACATGCGTAGCGAGCTGCGTCACTAAGTCAATTTCATGACTGACCAATAAAATCGCAATACCATACTCACGGTTTAATTCGCTGAGCATAGAATAGAAGGAATCTACGTTTTGTCTGTCAATCCCGACAGTCGGCTCATCCATAATCAGCAGATCTGGCTTGCTGACAAGCGCCCGCGCAATAAATACACGCTGCTGCTGGCCCCCAGAAAGATCGCCTATGCTCTCCGCTTGGTAGTCTGCCATTTTGACGACCTCCAAGGCATCGACAGCCCGCTGTTCATCTTCTTTATTGAATCGTCTGAACAGCCCTTTTTTGCTTGTCAGACCGCTTTTGACTACTTCCAATACCGTTGCAGGAAACTTTGTTGTAAAGGCATTGGATTTCTGCGAAACATAACCGATTCGCTGCTGCTGTTTGAATGAATCGATAGGACCTCCGAATAACTCGACGGTTCCTTCCATCGGCTTCAGAAGGCCCAGAATAATTTTTAGTAATGTAGACTTGCCGGAACCGTTAGGACCGATCAACGCCCAGAACTCCCCCTGCTTCACTTCCAGACTAACATCTGATAGAGCAGTAGAATGATGATATTTATGCGTTATATGCTCTAATTTAATAATGGAGTTTGTCATATACATATCCCTTTCTTCAATTCGTAATCATTCCGATTACTTTATTAATTATATAGGAAGTTGCACAGGGATACAACCAATTGAAAGGATTTGATACGAATGGATTTGCTTCAGCTGATTCAGGAGATTAAACAGTTATCGGATCAAGATGCACAGAACTACGCAGCAAATAATGGGGTCCAGCTTTCCGTGAAACAGATTCAACAGCTTCGTCCCTTGCTGGATGAGGTTTCGCTGTCCTGGCTGTTCACAGGCATTCCTACGGCGTTTTTGGAAAAGGTCTCAGCAATTATCGGCTATGAAGAAATGATGCTGTATATGGAACAATATAAATTACAATGAAAAAGGCGCTGCATCTCTGCAGCGCCTGTACTATATAAGTTGAATTAATAATACTGCATTCTATAAGTTACATAGTACCGTTGATTTCCGTTCCAGGCGGACGCTTTCTACTCCAATCAACTGAGCAGATAGAAAATAGCTTCTCCAGGATGTAAAAAGTTTAATTCAACTTATATTAAACGTTCAGTTCTTCCAGTAGCTCAGGGGAGAACTTTTTACTTTTCAGCATAGCGATCTCTACTGCATACGGTGCTTTTTTATTCGCTTTGTCTGTCCCGATGAAAGGTGTCTCCAAAATCTTTGGAACGTCTTTGAAAGTCGCGTGATGCACAATGTAAGCGAGCGGATCGAAACCGATATGGCCAAAGCCAATGTTTTCGTGACGGTCTTTTCCTGCGCCACGTTCGTTTTTGCTGTCGTTGACGTGGATGACGGAAATACGGTCCAGACCGACAATTTTATCGAATTCTTCAAGAACGCCCGCAAAGTCATTAACGATGTCATAGCCTGCGTCGTGAACGTGGCATGTATCGAAGCACACGGACAGTCGGTCATTGTTTTTCACACCATCAATGATCTTTGCAATCTCATCGAAACTTCTGCCACATTCTGTACCTTTTCCTGCCATCGTCTCAAGTGCAATACGGACATTCGCATCTTCAGAAAGCACTTCATTAAGTCCTTCTATGATCTTCGCGATTCCTGTATCAGCTCCGGCACCTACGTGGGCCCCTGGATGAAGTACGATTTGATTGGCACCGAGCGCTTCTGTTCGCTGAATTTCCTGCTGTAGAAAATCCACGCCCAGACGGAAGGTTTCCGGCTTTGTGGTGTTGGCGATATTGATGATGTACGGTGCATGGACAACAATATTTGACTGCCCACTCTCCTTCATCAGCGCCGTTCCGCTTTCTATATTCAATTCCTCGATTGGTTTACGTCTAGTGTTTTGCGGTGCTCCTGTATAGATCATAAATGTGTTGGCTCCGTAGCCTGCCGCTTCTTCACTGGACCCTTCAAGCATCTTCTTGCCGCTCATTGACACGTGGGAGCCTAATAGGATTTCATTTGCATTCATGATTTCTTCTTTATTCTCCTTTGTCTCTTCTTGAACTTTTCTTTTTCTTCAGCCATTTTTTTCTTATAGCCGGGTTTCACTTTATCAGGTTTACGGACAAAAGAATCTGCTTTCTTATCGATTTCATCTATTTCTCTAACCCGTTTCTTACGTGCCTGACGTTCTTTTACTTCAATCCATTCACCATTTTTAACGTCTTCATGAACGAATGGTATGCCTAGCTTTTCAATACGGTTGATCGCATCTTCATCTGCCGGTTCGTATAACGTAATCGCTGTACCGCCTAAACCTGCACGCGCTGTACGGCCGACCCGGTGAATGAAGAACTCAAGGTCTTCGGGCAATTCAAAGTTGATGACGTGGCTGACACCTGGGATATCGATTCCTCTCGCCGCCAAATCAGTTGCGACGATATATTGATATTCGAGATCACGCACCTGCTTCATCATCCGTGTACGTTCACGCGGTGTCAGATCTCCGTGAATACGGCCTGGCTTGAAACCGTGTGCTGACAGATAGTTGGCAAGCTGATCTGCATTTTGCTTCGTATTCGTGAAGATGATCGCCAAGTATGGCTGAATGGCATCCATCACATGGAGAAGTTTCTTGTTTTTATCCATACTTCTGACCGGAACCAATGAATAATGCATATTCTCCGTCAGCGGCTTTTTATCATCCATCTGTACGTGTATAGGTGAATTCATATATTTAGCCAAGAATGGTTTCAGTTTTTCAGGTATAGTCGCTGAAAATACATACATATTCAGTTTATTCGGCATTCTGGAAGCAAATTTATCGATATCTTCAATGAATCCCATATCGAATGCCAGATCCGCTTCATCAATTACAAGATGAGTGGCAGTATGGATCGCCAAAGCACCTGTTTCTGACATATCTTGGATTCGGCCTGGTGTTCCGACGATAATATGCGGCGTGCTGCGCAAACGGTCAGCAGATCTTTTCTTATCAGTACCTCCGATAAGAATTGCACTTTTGATTTCTGTGCCGTCAATCAGCTTTTTCAGTTCATTATGAAGCTGAGTCGCTAATTCACGTGTCGGTGCAGTGATCACTGTCTGCAGTTCATCCTGCTCCGTGTCGATTTTCTCCACAAGTGGAATCAGAAAACTATGTGATTTCCCTGTACCTGTATGTGCCTGTCCAATCGCACTTGTATTTTTCATTATAAGTGGAATTATTTCTTTTTGAATGGGTGTGGGTTCTTCAAACCCTAATTTTTGAATGGCTTCCCTCAAAAACGGTTTGAATTGATAATCTGTAAATTTAGACATATCGTTCCTCCTCTAGCGTATTTCTTATTGTAACATGATTCGGTGCCATCAGCTGTTTTTTTCGCATAGGATATGAAGAGAAGCACCTAAAAACTTTCAGAAAGGAGTTTGTGATGAGATATCAATCATTTTATCCGTTCAGCAATCAGCAGCAGCCCATGAGACAAATGCCTCCTGCGTCGCAACTTCCTCCCGGCAGTCAGCCTTTTCCACAAGGTATGGGTATGCAGCAGAATTCAGGATTTCAGCAGGCTAACAATCAGCAAATGAGGGCGGGAGCAGCAGCTGGTGCTGGAGCTGGTGGTCCGTCGAGAGCTGATCAATATATGCAGACCGCCAACCGCTTCCTAAACACTGCTCAGCAGTTTGCTCCGCTCGTGCAGCAATTTGCGCCTATGATTCAAAACCTGCCTGCCATGTGGAAATTATATAAAGGGTTTCAGTCCATGCCCGATGCTTCAGCTCCCACCCCTAACGCAAGAGGAAATAGTTCCGTTCCTCCTGTGTCCAGTGGACCTCGTCCGATAGTAGAACAGCCATCTTCACCAAGGATTTTTCAGCCTCCGTTCTGAACTCTTTGAATCGCCCGCGAATCTCCGCTATAATGAAGTAGAAGTTACTAGAGGAGTGGAGTGGAATAAATGAAAGTACTCAAGATTTCACCAAGAGGTTATTGTTATGGTGTGGTTGATGCGATGGTCATTGCTAGAAACGCAGCACTTGATACATCCCTGCCGAGACCCATTTATATATTAGGCATGATCGTCCACAATAAACATGTTACGGATGCTTTTGAAGAAGATGGGATCATTACACTGGATGGGGAAAACCGACTGGATATTTTGCGTAAAGTTGATAAAGGGACTGTCATCTATACAGCGCACGGCGTCTCTCCAGAAGTCCGCAGACTTGCAAAGGAGAAAGGCTTAGTTGCAATTGATGCCACTTGTCCGGACGTCTCTGTGACACATCATCTGATTGAAGAGAAAGTAGCAGAAGGCTATGACATTCTCTATATCGGAAAAAAACATCACCCTGAGCCTGAAGGAGCTATCGGTGTAGCACCGGACTCTGTTCATTTGATTGAAAGACTGGAAGATATAGATAACTTGGATATCAGCAATGAGAAGTTATTGGTTACCAATCAAACAACGATGAGCCAGTGGGATGTTGCACATCTTATGGAAGAGCTGCAGGTTAAGTTTCCGCATATCGAAGTGCATGAAGAGATTTGTCTCGCCACTCAGGTTCGTCAGGAAGCAGTTGCGGAGCAGGCGGGAGAAGCAGATCTACTGATAGTTGTAGGCGATCCGAAGAGTAACAACTCGAACCGTCTGACGCAGGTATCGGTAGAGATTGCGAATACTCCTTCCTACCGTATCTCAGACGTCTCTGAAATTAAAACTGAATGGCTGATGGACATTGAGACCGTTGCGGTGACTGCAGGGGCTTCTACACCCACTCTGATCGTTAGAGAAGTAATTGCCTACTTGACTGCATTTGATCCAGCAGATCCTTCCACTCATAAGGCTGAGCGCCAGTTTAAGCTCGATAGAATTTTACCGAAAATCAAAAATCCTTCACCTGTAATTCGCATTGAACCATAAATAATAAAAAAACCGCTAAGAGATTTTCTTGGCGGTTTTCTTTATTTTTAGAGGCTCATCACCAAAACCTGTACTTGACAGTGCACTTAGTAAGCAGTTCGGGATTTAGAGCAAAGATGTACTCCTAACGCTTCGCTTTTACTCGCAAAAGCCGTTCTTTGTTACGGCTCTCGCTCCAGACGGTACGCTTTTCCGGAGGGCCCGCGATGACCCAAGCGAACAGCGAAGGGTTCGCTTTGCCGTATTTCTGTGTACTTTACAGAAATTAAGGCAATACAGCGTTCTTCTACAATGCTTTCTCGCAAGCTCCCCAAAGTTGGCTCATCTGTCGGGCTGATCCTCCCGGAGTGTTTTAGCCGTGGGCTCACACAAAGCGAGTCATGCAACCGTTGCCGCAGGACGCGGCGTACTTAGGTTGCCTTCCATTCCAATCCTACTTACTATGTTAAAAGCATGTAGTATTCACATTAAACTATCTTTACAGCTGGCATGTTATAAAAGTATACCGTAAAGTCAAGAACAGATTATGGATATGATTCTTTATAGAAACTGAAAGGGCTCGGTAATCACTTTGGATTCAAGCATTTCGATATCAAAGTTCTTGTCCTGACAGAGTGACATCAATTTCTCAGCCACTCCCTTGATCATGATTTTTTCAATATTATGTCCCGGGTCAACAACAGCCAGTCCTAGTGCCTCTGCGTCTTGTGCCACGTGATAATATAAATCGCCGGTCACAAGGACATCAGCGCCCTTTCGCTTTGCAGCCGAGATGTATTTATTGCCGTCTCCTCCAAGTACCGCCACTTTGCGTACAGGCGTCTTTGGATGTCCTACAAAACGCAGAGCCGGCACTTGAAATACGTCTTTCACATGCGCGGCAAATTGCTTCAGTGTCATCTCTTCTTCTAAACGGCCCACTCTCCCGATTCCTTGAACATTCGTTGTCTGCTGCATCTTGAACAGATCAAACGCCGGTTCTTCATAGGGATGAGCTGTACACATCGTTTTGATCACTTTGGACTGCAGTCTTTCCGGAAAAACGACTTCGATTCGCTCTTCATTTACTTCCGTCGGCTCTCCTACTTCGCCAATCGTTGGATTCGCCCCATCGACAGGTGTGAAACGCCCGATTCCCTGTGAACTGAAACTGCATCCTGCGTAATCACCGATTGCTCCTGCGCCAGCTGCCGCTAATTCACTGCGCAGCTGATCTGCATCTCCCTGCGGACAGAACACCGCAAGCTTTACTAAGTGTTCGGAATCCGTCACTTCAATCGGCTCAGTATCCTTCACCCCAAGACGATCAGCCAGCATATCATTGACACCGCCTTCTGCAATATCGAGATTGGTATGTGCTGCATAGACGGCAATATCATGCTTGATACATTTCTCAATCATTCGCCCTTGAGGAGTATCCGTCCAAATCGTTTTTACCGGCCTGAATAAAGGAGGATGATGCGCAATGATCAGATTTGCTCCCTGTTCAATCGCTTCGTCAATTACTTGTTCATTGACGTCGAGCGTCACAAGTACCTTATTCACCTGACGATTTAATTGGCCTATGTGCAGTCCGACTGGGTCTCCTTCAAATGCAAGCCGCTTGGGTGACCACTTTTCAAACAGTTCAATGATCTGATATCCATTCACTTTCTTCATGAAGTTAACACCTTCCTGACAAGTTCTATTTTTTGTTCCATCTCTGCTTTTTTCTTAAGGATTTCTTCAGTTTTTTCCGCTGCATCCAACGCTTTTATCACACGCTGCCATTCACGTATTTCTCTTTCCCACTTCGCTTGAAATATGTCCGAGTTTTTTTTTCGCAAAATGGGTCCTACAAGAAGGTCGGCATCCGAATAATCCGCAATACCTCTCTCCAACACAACCACCTCATATATTTTTCCGTCTTCCCGTAAAATCTCTTCATCCGCAATCAAAAATCCATTTTGCACAGCCCACTGCCTGATCGCAATGGCATGAATATTCGGCTGTGCTACAATCCGTTTCACTCCGTCAAGGCGTTCCTTGCCGTCCTGAAGAATCGACGTGATCAACGTTCCGCCCATTCCTGCAATTGTCACGGTTTCGACTGCGTCTGTTGGTTCGATTGCCTGCAGTCCATTTGCCAATCGCACGGAAATACGATCGGAAAAACCATTAAGCTGTACATTGCGTCGAGCAGATTCGAAAGGTCCTTTTACGACTTCTCCTGCAATTGCGCGCTCGATCTTATCTTTATTCATCAAATAGCACGGTAAATACGCATGGTCGCTGCCGATATCAGCGAGCACTGTATCTCGCGGAACAAAACATGCGACCATCGCAAGTCGATCTGATAATTGATTGGTGTTCATATATTCCCGCCTTTCATTCCATTCTATTGTATAGTCGGCATGCATTTCGCGCAATGCAAAAGAGCTATTAAACCGGGGAATGAATCCATGATTTAATAGCTCTATTCATAAGTAGGCGATCAGTCTAATGATAAAATGTAATCTACCATCTCATCTATGTTCTCGTCTGGAACAAGTCCAGCAGGCATTGCAGTTCCTGGAACGCCGTTTTTGATTGCGTCATGCATTTCGTCAGCACCGATTGATGAACCAGCTAATGCAGGTCCCATTCCACCGGACAAGCCTTCTCCGTGACAGCTGATACATTTCTGCTGCGCGACTGCTTCCGCATCAAATTCGCCGGTATTTGCATTTTCTTCTGTTGCAGCTTCAGTGCTTTCTTCTTCAGATCCAGCAATTTCTTTCTTTTGATCTAAACCATAAAGTGACATGAAGAAAATCAGTCCAATTCCCAGCGCGAAAATTAAAAGATAAGGTATAACAGGATTTTTATTCATTGGATTACCCTCCTTCATCAGAATCTATTCTGTAAAGATACAGTACACAATTAACATTGTACTGTATCTATGTGAAAACTGAAAGTGTTATTGAACGACTTTTCACCTTTTGTGACAGATTGGACATAATTTTGTAATCAGCAACCGATTTGTCTTGCGATTACCATACGCTGTACTTCTGAAGTGCCTTCCCCGATCTCGAGCAGCTTTGCGTCCCGAAGATATCTTTCAACTTCGTATTCCCTCATATAGCCGTATCCGCCATGTATTTGGATGGCTTCATTGGCTATCTCCATCGCGATTTCAGAAGCGTAGAGCTTACACATCGATGCTTCTTTCGTAAATTTTCTGCCTTGATCCTTCAGCCAAGCAGCTTTATAGACCATATTTCGCGCAAGTTCGATTTTCATTGCCATATCAGCGAGCTTAAATTGAGTAATCTGGAAAGAAGATAAACTTTTGCCAAATTGTTTTCGTTCTTTGGAATAACTCAATGCCCGTTCATAAGCGGCCTGTGCGATTCCGACTGCCATTGCCCCAATTCCTATACGGCCACCATCTAATGTCACGAGGAACTGCTGAAATCCTTTGCCTCTTTCACCAAGTAAATTTTCTTCGGGCACAATAACTTGATCGAGCACAAGCTCCGTTGTATTGGAAGCGTGCAACCCCATTTTTTCATAGTTATCAATAATCGTGAAGCCTTCTACGCTGGTTGGGACAATAATAGCACTGATTTCTTTCTGCCCATCTTTTCGCCCAGTCACCGCTGTCAGAGCCAAATGATTTGCATAGCTTGCATTCGTTATATAAACTTTCGAGCCGTTAATTATATATTTACCGTCTTTACGTACAGCTGTCGTCTCTGTTCCACCCGCATCCGAGCCGGCGTTAGGTTCCGTCAGACCGAATGCTCCCAATGTTTCACCTGTACAGATTGGTGTCAGGTAATCGCGTTTCTGCTGTTCCGTACCAAATAAGTGCAAGGGCGCTCCGCCAAGTGATATATGAGCAGAATATGTGATTCCTGTAGAAGCACATGCACGGCTCAGCTCTTCTGTAACAATTGCAAAACTTATCGTATCTGCCCCCGCACCGCCATAGTCTTCCGGGAAAGGCAGCCCCATCATACCCATCTGGGAAAGCTTTTTGAAGATATCTAGTGGAAACTTTCCGGTCCGGTCGCGGTCTACTGCACCCGGCGCCACTTCTTCATTGGAAAAATCTCTTATTAACTTTTTAACCATTTGCTGTTCTTGAGTTAAATCAAAGTTCATTTTGATCATCCTCTCTTTTGAAAGCCCTTACATTTCATTATATAGAAATTGGATGGAATATTACAATGATTTCATTGTAATATTCCATCCAATCAGACAATCTATTAAAAAGATAATAGTAGGAAACCGACGATAATCAATAAACCCAAAGAACCTGAGATTGTGAAATAAAGCAATTTCATCAGCCTGCCTGTAAACAGCCACAACACGCAGTTCAATACGAGCAGACCAATTAATATGGAAGTTTCTCCATTAAAAAATGCTGTCCAGATTTTGAGCGACATCATCAGCAATAAAAAAGCCATCGATATGTATAAGAAAGGAGCAAAGCCCTTTTTAATAAAATTCTTTCCGGATGCCAGGATGAGTAAAAATACGGAAAGAACAGTTGCTGTCAGCAAAGTGGCAGCTGGGTATTCATTCAGCATGAACATGGCTGCAGATGCTACTCCGGCAAGTAATAGGCTGAAAAACAAGATCATCAGCTGCTTTGTCCGCAGCTGTCTGCGTTCTTTTTGCAGCATGGATGATTCTTTCATCACAACTTCATCAGGATCTTCGCCTTGTGCATATAAGGTAATCAAAAAATCACAATAGTGTTCTGGCAGTAATTTATTGCTTTTCCAGTAGCGTATTTCCGATATGATGATTTGTTTTTTTTCCTTAGTCATCCTTTCTCCTCCAATGATACCGATCGTTAGATATACAAGATTATGTAAGCAGAAGAAAAAAGCATCGGCTTTTTTGAAGCCGATGCAACTATTATTCTAAAAAGTCTTTTAGTCGTTTGCTGCGGGATGGGTGACGAAGTTTGCGAAGAGCTTTAGCTTCGATTTGACGGATACGTTCACGTGTTACTCCAAAGACCTTACCTACTTCTTCAAGCGTGCGTGTGCGTCCGTCATCAAGACCGAATCGCAGTCGCAATACGTTCTCTTCTCGGTCTGTTAGTGTATCTAAAACATCTTCTAACTGCTCTTTCAACAATTCATAAGCCGCATGGTCAGAAGGCGATTGCGCTTCTGAGTCCTCAATGAAATCACCTAAATGGGAATCGTCTTCTTCTCCGATCGGTGTTTCTAAGGAAACCGGTTCTTGAGCAATTTTAAGAATTTCGCGCACTTTTTCCGGTGTCAAATCCATTTCTTCTCCGATTTCTTCAGGTGACGGCTCACGTCCAAGATCCTGAAGAAGCTGACGCTGTACACGGATTAACTTATTAATCGTTTCAACCATATGCACAGGAATTCGGATGGTACGGGCCTGATCGGCAATAGCACGGGTAATCGCCTGGCGAATCCACCAAGTTGCATACGTACTGAATTTAAAACCTTTTGTATGATCGAATTTCTCTACTGCCTTAATCAGTCCCATATTTCCTTCTTGAATCAAGTCAAGGAACAGCATCCCACGGCCAACATAGCGTTTTGCAATACTGACGACTAAACGTAAGTTGGCTTCTGCCAATTTCTTTTTAGCGTTTTCTCCGCGCAAGATAGCTTTATCAATCTTAGGGGTCATTGTATTTGTTTCTTCAAGTTCTGCTTCCGCTTCCAAACCTTCTTGAATACGGATAGCAAGATCTACCTCTTCTTTACCTGTTAATAAGTCAACACGGCCAATTTCTTTCAAATACATCCGAACGGGATCGTTGATTCTGACGCCTGGCGGTACACTCAAGTCATTTAAGTCAAATTGTTCTTCTTTACTACTCTTGGGATCAGCCTCTTCTTTTCTATCCATTTCGATTTCCTGTGCTTCTATTTGATCTAGAAACTCTTCGAATTGCTCAGGTTCCATTTCAAATGATGCCAGTTTTTCCGTAACATCCTCCAAAGTTAGTTCACCTGTTTTTTTACCAGCCTCTATAATGGCTGCTTTTGCTTCTTCAAGGGTCAATTCTGCTTCTCCCGCTTTTTCTTCTTTTGTCATAGTGACTATACCTCCTTACAGAACCTTTAACGATCTCACAAGATGGATAACTTCCGTTGCTAACTCCATTGCTTTTAGTAGGTCGTTCCTTTTTTCTGCTTCTTTTGATTCGTGCTGTTTTTTATTAATTAGACGTTTTAGCTGGTTTCGCTTTAAATGGCGAATACAGTCATCCACCTCTTGTCCCGTATGCTCTTGAGAGCGTTCGGTCAAAATGGCTTCCATAACAATTTTCTTCAATTGCCGTTCTTCCAGCATTTCTGCAAACCGCTGATAGTTCGGCATGTCGTACTGTTCATAAAAAGCCGCCAGCTTAAAGAAGATTTTAATTACATCTTCTCTGACAAATAAGTCCTGAAGCTCCAGCCGTTTTTCTTCAAACAAATCGGCATCCATTAAGAGATGTGCCAGGAGCAGATGCTCTGCCCTATCTGTTTCTGATCTGTGAGCTGTCGCACCGGATACATTTACCGATTGGCTTGCCTGTACTGGATCTGGGTCTGCATCCCGTTTATGCTGAGCTTTTCGGGCAATCGACTTGGTAAATTCCTGTCCAAGCGATTCTTTTGAAGCATGGGTTTCAGCATGGAGCTGCTGAATTAATAAATCTTTCTCGATAGGCGAACAACGATGAGCAAGTTCATTAAATACTTCATGAACATACTGCTTAATATCATGATCGACCGTCAAGTTTTTGTCTCTTCTATAATAAGCCGCGACAAAAGAGATGTACGATAGCGGCTGATCAAGAATCTTCTCGCTAAAAGCTTCCACTCCTTGTTCCGAAATGAAATCATCTGGATCCATTCGGTCAGGCAGCGTAGCCACCAGCACATCCATCCCGCTGTCGATCAAGCTGTCGGCAAAACGTTTGGCGGCCCCCCAGCCAGCAGAATCACCATCGCAGCAAATCACGACTTTTTTTGCCATACGCTTCAGTTTCACAATATGATGAGAGGATAAAGCAGTTCCCATCACAGCGACTGTATTTCCAATACCTCCGCGGTCAGCGGAAATAGTATCCATGAAACCTTCGAATAGTATTACTTTACCCGTTTTCCGAACATTAAGACGTGCACGGTGAAAATTAAACAAAACCTTGCTCTTTTCAAAAATGGGGGTTTCCGGACTGTTGATGTATTTCGCATCAGTGGATGAATCTTCCAGTCTTCTTCCGGAGAAGGCAATGGTTGCTCCATTATCATCTTGTATCGGAAACATGATTCTTCCTCTGAAGCGGTCGAAAAACCCAGAGCCGTCATCTTTTTGAAAACAAAGTCCTGCGGTTTCCATTTCTTTCAGATCATAGCCCTGTCTTTTTAATAAGGAAGATAGAGCATCTGATTGAACAGGAGACCATCCTATTTCATACTGTTCGATTTGATCACGCGTAAATCCTCTTTTTTCTAAGTATTCTAATGCTTTTTCGCCTTCTATGGTGTTTAAGAGCAGATGACTGTAAAAATTGGCGGCAAGCGCATAGGCTTTTTGCATTTGTTGATGAGAAGAGCTTTTCGTTGTCTGCTGTTCGCCGGATGATGCTTCTAGTTCCATCCCCATTCTGCTGCCAAGCTTCACAATGGAATCGATGAACGTTCGATTTTCCACGTCCATCATAAATGTAATTGCGTTGCCGCTTGCTCCGCAGCCGAAGCAGTGAAAAAGCTGTTTGTCTTCGGAAACCGAGAATGACGGGCTGTTCTCTTCATGGAATGGACACAGTCCAAACCAATTCTTTCCTCTTTTGGCTAACTGGACGTATTCACTGATCAAGTCAACAATATCGGTTCCTGTGCGAATTTCCTCAATTGTCTCGTCAGATATTCTTGTCATTCTATCACCATTTCTACTCTATATACATAAATTCGTGGTCTTTCTAAAAAACCCTTCTTTATCGACATGATTCGCGTAAAAACTTTCATTCTTATTGATAGTTAGCAAACCGCCATAAAGAACAGCCAGTTCCATGCACACAGAAAAAAGAAGACCTAACCATCCGGTTTAGTTGGCCTTCCCTTGAGCGATCCATTTTAGTATCATATTAGCTGTTTCTTCCACTGCGCGATTCGTTACATCAATGACTTCACAGCCGATTCTTGTCGTTATTTCATTAAAATACTCTATTTCTTGTTGAATACGTGCTATTTTCGCATAGTTCGCGTCATCTTTCAAGCCCAAAGTTTCCAAGCGGGCTTTTCGAATCGAATTTAGCTGATTAACGGAAATGTATAAACCAAAACATTTCGAGGGATCAATAGAGAATAATTCTGCCGGCGGATCCACTTCCGGAACGAGCGGAACGTTAGCTACTTTATAACCTTTATTCGCAAGGAATTGAGATAATGGGGTTTTAGAGGTTCTTGAAACGCCTATCAGCACAATGTCTGCTTCCAGTACACCCCGAGTATCGCGTCCGTCATCATACTTTACCGCAAACTCAATGGCTTCGATTTTTTTAAAGTAATGATCATCTAACTGCCTTACAAGTCCCGGTTCTTCGAAAGGTTCCTGACCAATTTGATTTGCCATTTCCTCTATTAGAGGGCCCATTAAATCAACGCACTTTACTTCCAGTTCCCCGCACAGTAACTGTAGCTGATGTCGCATAGAGCTTTTTACTAAGGTAAAGACTACGAGGGCCTGCTGCTGTTTGGCCAGGAAAGTTATTTCCTCGAGCTGAGAGTCGTCCTCTATGTAAGAGAATCTTTTTATGGAGACCGTCTCTAAATCATGCCGGAATTGACTTGCAGCTGCCTTTGTTACAAGACCGGCTGTTTCTCCAACAGAATCTGAGACAATGAATAATGTGAATTTCGGCATACAGTCACTCCTCATAAATCATGATCTTCTGCTAATGAAAGAAATGCGGCTGTAATATTCGTTTTTGTAATTCGGCCGATTACTTCCAGTCCTTCTTCTTTTTTATTAATGATAGGCAATGAATCAATTTGGCTGTCCATCATTTTTTTCGCTACAGAAATTAGGGTATCTTCTTTCTTGCAATAGGTGATATTTGGCATTCTGGTCATAATGACATGCACCGGAATTTTGTCCAGCTCCGTTCTTCCAATGCTCGTCCTTAATAAATCTTTTCTTGACAGCACGCCCGTCAGTAAGGAATTCTGATCCACTACAAATAGCGTACCGACATCTTCTAAAAACAGCTGGCATATCGCATCATAGACAGATAGGTTTTCCGTGACGACTACGGGTCTTGATAGAAAATCCGCAGCTTTCATATCCACCATTCCGTCCGCCACCGATTGAATCGGTTTCTTGCCGGAATAGAAATAACCTACACGCGGTCTTGCATCCAAATATCCCGCCATCGTTAAGATTGCCAAATCGGGCCGGATTGTTGCACGCGCTAAAGATAGACGCTCGGCAATTTGTTCTCCTGTAATTGGTCCATTTCCTTTAACGATGTCAAGGATTTCATTTTGACGTGTATTTAATTCCAAACATGTCACCGCCTTCAGACTTCAAAGTAGTATTTACTGTCTAATTATATATCAAGACGCTCACTATTGCGAAGAAACGAGAAGCATGCTAAACTAATTTTGAATGAAGTAAGCGTGGAACGGTAAATAAGTAGTGTAATCGAAAGCGAGCAGGGACAGTGAAAGCCTGCAACTACACGAAAACGGCAACCGGGAGCTGAACATTCATTATGAAAGTGGGTTGAAAAACCAACTGGGGTGGAACCGCGGGTCATTATGCACTCGTCCCCGGACATGTCTATGTCCGGAGACGAGTGCTTATTTTAATTGGAGGGATTTTATCATGTTATCGATGGAACAAGTAGTAAATTTATCAAAACAACGGGGCTTTGTATTCCCAGGCTCTGACATCTATGGCGGTTTAGCAAATACTTGGGATTATGGTCCCCTGGGTGTCGAATTAAAAAACAATATTAAGCGTGCCTGGTGGCAGAAATTCATTCAGGAGTCACCTTATAACGTCGGACTTGATTCTGCTATCCTGATGAACCCGAAAGTCTGGGAAGCATCCGGTCATATCGGCAACTTCAACGATCCGATGATCGACTGTAAAAAATGTAAAACGCGTCACCGCGCAGATAAATTAATCGAAGAAGCATTGGATGCAAAAGGAATCGAATTGGTGGTCGACGGCCTTCCGTTCGAAAAAATGTTCGAACTGATCCAAGAGCATAACATCGCTTGCCCTACTTGTGGAGCGATGGATTATACAGAAATTCGTCAGTTCAACTTGATGTTCAAGACGAGTCAAGGGGTAACAGATTCCTCTGCCAACCAAATCTTCCTTCGTCCGGAAACAGCACAAGGGATTTTTGTAAACTTCAAAAACGTTCAGCGCTCTATGAGAAAGAAAGTGCCATTTGGTATTGCACAGGTCGGTAAAAGTTTCCGTAATGAAATCACACCAGGTAATTTCACTTTCCGTACGCGTGAATTTGAACAGATGGAACTTGAATTCTTCTGTAAACCGGGTGAAGATGAGCATTGGTATGCCTATTGGCGCGATGCTTCCAAGAATCTATTGCTGAATCTTGGAATAAAAGAAGACAATATCCGTCTTCGTGAGCACAATGAGGATGAGCTTTCACACTACTCAAAAGGAACAGTCGATATTGAATATAAATTCCCGTTTGGCTGGGGAGAGCTGTGGGGTATCGCAAACCGGACGGACTTCGATTTGAAGCGCCATATGGAATATTCAGGCGAAGACTTCCATTACCAAGATCCTATAACAAATGAAAAGTATGTTCCGTACTGTATCGAACCTTCTGTAGGAGCAGACCGTGTTACACTTGCATTCCTATGTGATGCATTTGACGAAGAAAAACTGGAGGACGGAGATACACGTACAGTGCTTCGTTTCCACCCGGCGCTTGCACCGATTAAAGCAGCAGTTTTGCCATTGTCTAAAAAATTGGCACACGATGCAGACAAAGTATACACGGAACTTGCGAAGCATTTCCCGGTACAATATGACGATTCCCAATCAATCGGCCGCCGCTACCGCCGCCAAGATGAAATTGGAACGCCATTCTGTATCACATACGATTTTGATTCATTGGAAGATCAGCAAGTGACTGTCCGTCACCGCGATTCTATGGAGCAAGAGCGTATGCCGATCGCAGACGTGAAAGCATATATCGAGAAACACTTACAATTTTAATAATAGAAAACCCGGAAAGAGTCGGCTTCAGCCTTCTTCTTCCGGGTTTTCTTTTGTTTTCTGCAGTTCTGGCGTGCGATCCAATTGCTCAATGAACTTTCTGGATTTCAAATAAACGCCAGTCTGTTCATGATAGATTGTCGACACCAGTTTCTGCATGAATGTTTTTGTCGGCTTCTTTAACTCCAGCTTGCCGATCTGATCTAACGGTACAGTGTAGAACATCCGGATCAATTTAATCTGTATCGGGGAAAGCCTGATAATGTAGGGATCGACACGGAAACAGCGATGACAGAGGAATCCAATCTGCTGAAATGAAAATGCGAACTCCCCTTCTGTCGCGCCGCAGTTCGCACATTCATGAAGAATGGGATGTATGCCCGCCACCGGCAGCATTTTCCACTGCACAAACAGGGAAATAGCTTCCGCATCATAACCTTCTTCCATTGCATGAAAGGACTCAGCGAGCAGACGGAAAATGCCTTCATTAGCCTGCTCACTTTCCGTCAAACGATCAATTAATTCAACGATCAGTCCGGCATAGGCTGTCGTTTCAAGATCTGATCGGATATGACGGATACTGTCAATCAGTTCTCCTTGCTCAACAGATCCCATTCCTCTGCTTGCCCGAATCAGAAAGTAGCCGTGAGTGAATGTCTGGGTAATCGCTGCTAACCGGCTCGCAGGCTTTTTTGCTCCGCGCGCCATTGCAGTGATTTTCCCAGCTTCCCTCGTATAGAGGGTGACAATTTTATTGGATTCGCCGTACGGGATGCTTTTTAAAACAAACCCTTCCATCTTGTTCAGCAAAGCGCTCCCCCCTTAACCTGAACCAGCAACCGAACTATATAAGATGAGAAAAACAATTTGTATCTACCTTAAGCACATTGATTTCCGTTGCAGGCGGACGCTTTCCGCGGGCATGGCTTGAGCCTCCTCGTCGCTACGCTCCTGCGGGGTCTCAAGGCTCATGCTATTCCCGCAGGAGTCGCCGCCTTACACTCCAA
>NZ_JARICI010000073.1 GCF_029257255.1 Sporosarcina sp.
TATATCCTGATTTCCCATCGAGATATTCATGAATAATCATCATCTTAAATTCATTACTATACTTAGCCACAATAAAACACCCCAAAAGTTAGATTTTATAACTCTAACTTTTGGGGTGCACATCACATCGACGTTTTTTTCTTATGCGCCAAGTTCCTGACGGTTAAACAGTCCAGCATATGTCCCGTTCTGTCTCATCAATTCCTGGTGTGTTCCTGATTCTTTTAATTCGCCGTGGTCTATCACATAAATACAGTCAGCATGTGTAATAGTCGACAAACGGTGCGCGACGATCAATGTTGTCCGCTCGTGCGCTAAACGTTCAAGGGAATCCTGGATTAGCGCTTCACTTTCCAAGTCAAGAGCGGATGTTGCTTCATCCAAAATCAGCAATGCCGGATTTTTTAAAAATACCCGTGCAATCGCGATACGCTGTTTTTGTCCACCTGATAATTTCACGCCCCGTTCACCGACACGTGTATCATATCCTTCCGACAGCGTTTCAATGAATTCATGTGCATTCGCAGCTTTTGCAGCCTCAATGACTTCTTCATCTGTGGCGTCAGGCTTGCCCATTAGAATATTACTTTTGACAGAATCACTGAACAGAATCGAATCCTGCAGTACCATGCCGATCTGATCGCGTACCGATTTAACCGCCACATCACGGATATCCTTGCCGTCAATGCGGATGGCGCCGGAAGTGACATCGTAAAAACGCGGAATCAAACTGATAATCGTCGACTTCCCTCCCCCGCTCATTCCGACAAGGGCTGCTGTTTCTCCCGGACGGATTGTTAGGCTGATATTCCTCAGTACTTCCTCTTCCTCATAAGCGAAAGTAACTTGATCAAACTGAATTTCTCCATCGATTGCAGGTAAATCTTTCGCATCTTTTTTATCTTCTACATCGTACTTTTCATTCATCAACTCAAGAACACGGTCCATTGACGCAAATGACTGTGTCAGTGATGTAGATGAATTAACCAGTCTGCGAAGCGGTGAATACAAACGTTCAATGAATGCGATAAATGCAACCATGGTTCCGACGGACAACGGGCCATTGATCACTTGATAACCCGCATAACCAATGACTAGCAATGGTGCAACGTCTGTGATGGTATTAACAACCGCGAACGCCTTCGCATTCCATCTCGTGTGCTCTATGGCGCTGTCGAGAAATTTATTATTCACTTCATCAAAGCGTTCCTGCTCTTTATCCTCGATCGCAAAACTTTTAATCACACTGACACCCGCCACTCGTTCATGCAGATAACTCTGCACATCGGCAAGTGCCTGGGAACGTTTGCGTGTCAATTCGCGAAGCTTTCCAAAGAAGTGCTTTACACTGAATGCGTAGAATGGAAACGCCAGCAGTGTAACCAATGTCAGCTTTACATCCAAGGTCAGCATGATACTTATTGCAATGATGATTGTTGCCAAGTCCAGCCAAACGTTCATTAAGCCGATCATGACGAAGTTCTTAGTCTGCTCAACGTCATTGATCACTCTTGAAATGACTTCACCTGCCCGTGTATTCGAATAGAACCGCAAACTCAATTTCTGCAGGTGTCCATATAAAGATTGACGGATATCAAACAGAATTTTATTACTGACAAGCTGCGCATAGTATTGGCGGTAATATTCCACAGGTGGCCGAATTAAAAAGAATAATACCGTTGTGCCGCCAAGCCAATAAAATAAATACTTGGTTTTATCCGGATCGGTCATTGTCGGCGAACCGATAATGTCGTCAATGACGATTTTCATCAATAACGGTAAAAATAATGGAATCGCAAATTTTATAACTCCGATGAAAACCGTAAAGATAATCTGCCAGTTATAAGGCTTTACGAATTGAAGATAGCGTTTAATACTTTCGCCCATATTGTTCCTCCTACCAAAAAAACCTGACTCGCACAAAGGCAAGCAGGTTGTTCTTTACTCTTCCTGAAGCTGTTTATAAAACTCATATCGGGAAGTCCAGACATCAATAAAATCAGGTGCAAACGGACCTTTCCGCTGTTTGATCCAGCCCAGGAGTTGTGTTAAATTTTCTTGTAGAATCTGATCGATGACTTCCGGATAGTTCATTTGGCGCTTATGATCGGCATATTCATCTTCGTCCAAAATCAAATAACTCATATCCGGGAATACTTTTACGTCTAAGTCATAATCAATGTATTTCAAAGACTTTTCATCAAACACAAACGGTGAACTCATATTAACATAATAGTAAACGCCGTCTTCCCGCAGCATGCAGATGATATTAAACCAGTTTTCCGCATGAAAATAACAAATAGATGGCTCGCGCGTTAGCCAAGTTCGCCCGTCTGATTCAGTCACAAGGGTGCGTTCATTTCCCCCAATGATGATGTTACGGGTACCTTTTAATACAGTTGTTTCCTGCCACACTCGGTGGATCTTACCATTATGTTTGTAACTGTGAATCTGGATCTTTTCTCCTTCTTTTGGGATTGCCATTTTTTCTACCACCTTTGAGCCCTCTGCCGCTGCCCTTGCTATCTGTTCATTATACCAACTGCTTTCCCAAATTTAAAACGATTCAACCATCTATTTCGTATTTGCTTCATTTCTATGGGACCCAAGAATGTTTTTATGTATAAAAAAACCGGTAGAAATGGCTTATGTTAGCCATTTCTACCGGTCGGCGATGTCCATACTTACTTTGAACCCTTATATTGGTTCGCACGTGCACCCGAAGCGTTTTGCTTGTTAGCTTCTGCTTGACGGTTCTGCTCTTTTACATGGTTCACATCTGTTTCAGATGCATATTCCTCATTCATGGATGACTGCATAGAAGAGGAAGCGGACTGCATTTGTCCAGCAGATTGCGCATTTTGCTGACGGACCTGGTTCACGTCCGTTTCAGATGCATACTCTTCGTTCATTGGCTGCTGCATAGCAGACTGCGCATTCTGCTGGCGCACTTGATTCGTATCTGTTTTAGATGGATCGTACTGAGCGTTACCTTTTGGTTGCTTAGGCATGGATTATTCACCTCCGTACCCCTTATGATGTCCACTGCACTTCTATTTATGCATTAAAATACAAGTAGTTTTTACCAATCAAGGCTTTCGATGATTTTCAAGACAGGTTTAGGCTTCGGAAGAGAATCAATTTCTTCTTTACTGAAAAATGTTAACTCTTCACTGGTCAGCGTTTCAGCCGTTTGTGCACGGTACGCATCTATTTCCCACGTAATGTGAGAGAAGACATGCGCAAACTCCGTCGTTTTAGTAACATTCTTCAGTTTGATGCCGCTTTGTTTTTCAAATGCCTCTGCTGCTGCAACGTCCTCCAGGTCGATCATAGGAAATTCCCATAGACCTGCAAGCAGACCTTTCCCCGGTCTTTTTTGCATTAGCCAATTGCCTTCTTCATTTTGAATTGCAAATGCACCAAGTTTAAGATGCTTCATTTTTTGCTTTTTACTCTTAATTGGCAGCTGCTGCTGTTTTCCTTGCTCAAAAGCGTTACAAAAATCACGAACCGGACATAATAAGCAGTGAGGATTCGGCGTACAGATCGTTGCACCCAGTTCCATCAGCGCCTGGTTGAAGGAGGATGGATCTTCTTCTGAAATCAGTTCCATCACAGCCTGCTCGAATAGTTTCTTATTTCGTGGAAGTGCAATATCTTCTTCAATCAATAAAATTCGCGATAATACGCGCATGACATTGCCATCCACTGCGTGTTCCGGCACTCCGTATGCAATACTCAGAATTGCACCCGCAGTATAAGGTCCGACACCTTTTAAAGAAGATATCTCTTTGCGGTTATTAGGCACTGTGCCGCCATACGTCTCCACTACTTCCCGTACGCCTGACTGCAGATTCCGCACGCGTGAATAATAGCCGAGTCCTTCCCACATTTTAAGAATCTCTTCTTCTTCGGCATTCGACAGATCCTCCATTGTCGGAAATTTTTCGATAAAACGCTCATAATAGGGAATGACTGTCTCTACACGCGTTTGCTGTAGCATGACTTCAGATACCCAAATATAATACGGATTACTTGTTCTTCTCCATGGCAGATCTCTTTTTTCGGCTTGATACCATGAAAGCAATGCCTGCTGGAATGCCTTCTTTTGTTCAATTATTTGCATAGTTACCTCACTATTCTATTCTTATGCTTTTAGTTCTCGTGAAAAAGGGTATATAATTACTATTAAGTTTAGAAAATTTTAGACAAATCTCGACACCTTCTGCAAAAAAAGGAGTGATGACTTGGATACAGGTACACATATTGCCATGGGTGTTGCCATTAGCGGACTGGCACTTGCCGATTATACGGTCGCAAATGATCCTTCTACAATGGGGGCAGTTTTTGCCGGTATCATGGTTGGTTCACTAATTCCCGATATCGATACTGTATTGAAACTTCGAAATAACGCGGTTTATTTACGCAATCACAGAGGAATTACACATTCTATTCCCGCCGTGATGCTGTGGCCTCTGCTGATATCTATTCTGCTAACATTCATAGTGCCGGGAGCTGTGTTTCTGCATGTTTGGGCATGGACATTTTTTGCGGTATTCATTCATGTATTTGTGGATATCTTTAATTCATACGGGACGCAAGCGCTTAGGCCATTTTCACAACGATGGGTTGCGATCGGCGTCATCAACACATTCGATCCGATTATTTTTGGTCTTCATGTAATGGCAATTTTAGCGTGGTTTTTTGGAACTGATCCTGTCGTGACAATGTTTACATTATATATTGTGATCTTTTTCTATTATTTACTTCGCTTCGCAGTCAAAGGCGCAGTCAAACGCGCAGTCAAAAAAACTGTGCCGGGCGCTACAGATATCTTCATTGCACCGACAATGAACTTTTTCCAGTGGCGCATAGCCGCCACAACAGAGGTTGATCACTATGTAGGACGGGCTTATGGTCGTTCAATCACGATATACGATCGTTTCAAGCGTGAACCGATGCCTGTTTCAAAAGAGATCTCGGTAGCTTTGGAGGATCCAAATATGCAGGCGTTTGTCTCCTTTTCGCCTCTTTATCGCTGGTCAGTTTCGTATGTGGGAGATCTGTGTGAGGTCCGTCTGATTGACTTGCGCTACCGCAGTAAAGGCTACTATCCCTTCGTCGCTGTTGCACATGTAGATGAAAATCTCGAAGTAGTAAATTCCTATACCGGTTGGATTTTCTCGGAAGACAAATTGCGCAAAAAACTGAACTTTGCACCAAACAATTAAAGAATGAGGCTGTCTTGAAAGATAACATTACTTTCAAGGCAGCTTTTTTTAATAAAACAGCTCGCGATTAGCCAAGTAACCGCACCAAAGAAGGTAGGATCCGAACCAAAAAGAATCAGGAGCGAACCAAAGTATGCTGGGAGCGCACATTTATACAGATTTACCGCACCAATCCAATCTCTAAACGCTCCAAACTGACAGCTCACCGCACCAATCCCTTTATCTACTGGTCCTAAAAATAAGAACCATCCTAAAAGTCAGATGAACCTGACTTTCTGGACAGCCCCGTTCTGTATTCTTATTTTCCGCTCTTTACGTCTTTAAGCATAGCAAGCGGTAAGGCTTCGATTGCTTTCTCTCCGCCTAAGCGATAACCCCAGGCGAATAAACCTTTTAAGTAATCAACCTGGAAAAACACACCGTCGTCGCCTTCAATACGATATATCTCTCCCGGCTTGATAGTTGCCGGATCTACCAGATAAGACTGAACCAATACGGCTTTGCGCTGATGCACTGCATATTCACTGATCATGCCCATCTGCTCCGCTTTTCGCGCTTTCTCCATAAGTACGCCAATTTCGCTGCGCAGTTCATTTTCATTCATTTCACTGTAATGTTTTTCAGTAGCCATCTTCTTCATTCCTTTTCTTTTCAATAAATAAATCAATTTGCGCAAGCGGTATTCCTTTTTGATACATCGATTGCTTTACGCGCTGCCGTAAATCTGAACCCGAATATTTGCTTTGGTAGCGTCTCCAGGCTTTTTCGCCAAAGGTTTCCGTAATATCAGTCCATTCATCTTCATCGCGTTCAATGGTCAAATTGCTCAACACTTCCGAAATCTGCTGATAGGAAAAACCTTTCCTTGCCAGTGTGTTCTGTATTTTTTGCTTAACTTGCGCAGGCGGCTGCTGAGAGTTTGAACGCATCGTTTTCTCAGCAAGCTTCATCGCATTTGCCATTTGATCTTCCATCGTATACTCCTCCAATGCTTGATTTTGCAGTTCTTTGGGTATACCTTTCTTATAGAGAGACTGCTGAATAGCTCTTGGTCCTTTAAGAGAGCTGTTCTTTTCTGTTCGAACGAGCGCTTCCGAAAAGGCTTCATCATTCAAAAAGCCCAATCGTTTCAGTTTCACGATTGCTTCGAGGACCACGGCCTCTCCATACTCCTTTTCGAGAAGTTTCTTTTTGACTTCCATTTCACTGCGCATGCGGAAAGATAAAAAATGCAGCGCACGGTTAAAGGCTTTTTCAATTTGATCGGCATAGACAATTTCATCGGATGCCCAGTCGTCCAATTCCATGCCCTTCGTGAGCTCAAATTTCACTAAAACGGATTCATGGACACTAAATGCGTACTGTTCATCGACGAAAATATTATAACGTTCGCTATCTCTTTTTTGTTGTGATATTTTGGTAATAAGCGGCACTTCTTCATCACCTACTTTGTATCAGTATACCGCTTCTTTAGAAGTTGGTCAGTAATAGTGTATTAATTTCTCAGAGATTGGAGGGTAACTATTATGAAAGTGGCAATAACAGGAGGAACAGGATTTATCGGCAGCATACTAACTGCCAAACTTCAACAAAATGGCCATGATGTAATTATTCTAACACGCAAACCTTCGTCTGAGCATGACGGCATTCAATACGTCCAGTGGCTGACAGATCATGCAGCACCTGAGAATGAAATCGGCCATTTGGATGCAATTGTGAATTTAGCGGGTGTATCGATCGATGAAGGTCGCTGGACATCTGAGCGTAAAAAAGCGATCCGTGATAGTCGGATTACAGCTACACAAGAGGTTTTGCGAATCGTACGGACATTGCCTGAAAAACCAAGTGTTCTGGTCAATGCCAGCGCAATCGGGATTTATCCGCCGTCACTCACTGCGGAATATACAGATTCATCTACAGCCGTCGGCGAAAACTTTCTTGCAAAGACTGTATATGACTGGGAAAATCTAGCTGAACATGCTGGCGATTTAGGTGTACGAACGGTGTTCACTCGATTCGGTATTGTCTTAGGCAAAAAAGGCGGTGCGCTTCCGCTGATCAAGTTGCCTTATCAATTATTCGCTGGCGGAAAAATTGGTTCAGGTAATCAGTGGTTTTCATGGGTCCATGTGGATGACGTCGCAAATGCCATTATCTTTTCATTGGAAAATAATGCAGTAAAAGGTCCTGTAAACGTTGTAGCGCCAAGTCCTATGCATATGAATGCATTCGGTAAGACGATAGCGAAAGTGCTCGGCAGACCACATTGGTTTCCAGTTCCAAGTTTCGCAATGGAACTGGCATTGGGTGAAAAAAGCATCGTCGTATTGGAAGGGCAGCATGTGCTGCCTACAAAGCTGTTACAAAACGGCTTTACATTCCAATATCCTTCATTAGAACCCGCCTTAAAAAATTTGTTGTAGAGCTCATTCGATTCAGGAGATGCCATCATCGCATCTCCGGTCATTTTAACATTCATACATATTAAAAGCCGTACAGCACATGCTTTATAAAAAGGAGTTGTGATGTATGGCTAAACATATTTCAGGAATTTTATTAGGCTCCATCTTGCTCATCGTAGGGATTCTGGTCAATCCGTACGCGGTAAAAGCAGAGGAATTTCATTGGGGATTCAAGAAATCGACGGACGGGGTTCCGCCTTCTGCAGGTTCTGAACTCGATAAGCTACTGGATGATCATGGAGCAATTTATAAAGGTCAAGGCGAAGAGAAGATTGTCTATTTGACCTTTGATAACGGCTACGAAAACGGCTACACCGAGAGTATTCTGGATACTTTAAAGAAAGAGAAGACCCCCGCCACCTTCTTCATAACAGGCCATTATGTAAAAAGCGCCAGCGATTTAGTGAAGCGCATGGTGAAAGACGGCCACGGAATCGGCAACCATTCCTATGATCATCCGAATATGGCTAATTTATCCGAGCAGCAAATGAAAGAAGAATGGAAAAAACTTGACGAAGCACTATATGCTGTTACAGGCATAAAGCGTACAGTCTACGCCCGCCCGCCTGAAGGCGTATTTAATGCTAAATTGCTTCAAGTAGGAAACGACCTCGGCTACCGTCATATTTTCTGGTCGGTTGCATTCATTGATTGGCACAGGGATCAGCCTAAAGGCAAAGACTATGCCTATAACGAATTAATGAAGCAGCTGCATCCTGGCGCTTTGATTCTGATGCATACGGTTTCTCCTGATAACTCGCAGGCTCTTCCCGATTTCATCCGGGACGCAAAGAAACAAGGTTATAAATTCCACACGCTGGATCAGCTGGTTGAAGAGTATGAAAGCAAAAATTCGATGACTCAATAAAAAAGAGACCTTGTCTGTATTGTTTCTCCAACAGACAAGGTCTCTAATTATTTGGTTCTTCTTCAATTTGCATGTGTGTATTCGTAGTTATCCAATTCCTAACCTCAATTGGACAGTTACGGATCCCCTCCTTCGTGTTTACGTATCTAGGATTCGATTCGTTTCTATAACTACGACCTCCTTTTCTTTTAATTATTCTGACTATACCATCTATTCTGTTAGTTGTAAACCCTTTTAATTCATTTATTTAAATATTTTGCTCGGGCTTAGGCTACAAGTATTTTCTGAATCCTCTCATCTACCGTCGAAATTAACTGCGGTTCCAGGCTATGAGCGCGCTAGCCGGTCCAATGAGCACGGCGGGGTGCGTAATGATCACGTAGACGAGCCAAATGATCACACGGCAGGAGTGTATGAGCGGCGGCGGCCGGGCTATGAGCGCTTGAACTTTTACTATGATCATTCGAAAAGTTTCTCTGGCATGCTAGCCGCGTCAAGAAGGCTTCCGTCGGGAAAGTCGGACATTGACCCGCACAAACATGAATCTCAAGCAGAAAATCAGATTGAAAAAGATTGATTTTTCATATACGATATCAATGATGGAAAGAGGTGGATGTATGGACACGTCACAGAACAAAGACCAAGTCGTCGAACTAAAAAACCGGTTCAATCAATTCCTAGAAACACTCGAAGCTATGGAACCGGAAAAAACTGACCTCCAAGAAATAGACCGGCTGATCATGCTTTTGGATGAGCTGGAAGAACAGATGGACAGTTATAAAAAATAACATATATATATATCGGGGGATTTGAGATGTACATAGAGAATATCGAAAAAAGTATGTATAATCTGATTTGTGAAACATCTACGAACTTACCTAAGGATGTTAGACGTGCGATTCTGGCTGCTAAAGAAAAAGAGAACAAAGGAACGAGCTCAGCCATGAGTTTAGACACGATTGCCAAGAATATTAATATGGCGGACGATAAGCTCTCTCCTATCTGTCAGGATACAGGACTTCCTACTTTCAAAATTAAAACACCAGTCGGCGTCAATCAATTAGAGATCAAGGCGGCAATCGTACGTGCAATTGAACTTGCTACAAAGGACGGAAAACTTCGCCCAAACGCAGTTGATTCATTGACTGGTGATAATAGTGGCAATAACTTGGGAATCGGTCTCCCTGTTGTGAAGTTTGAACAATGGGAAGAAGACCATATCGAAGTGAAATTGATTCTTAAAGGCGGCGGCTGTGAAAACAAGAATATCCAATACAGTCTGCCAACTGAATTAGAAGGTCTTGGACGTGCTGGACGCGATTTAGACGGTATCCGCAAGTGTGTACTTCACTCCGTTTATCAGGCGCAGGGACAGGGTTGTTCAGCTGGTTTCATTGGAGTGGGAATCGGCGGCGACCGTTCTTCCGGCTATGATTTGGCAAAAGAACAGCTATTCCGCGATGTAACAGATGTTAATCCTAACCCTGAGCTTGCTAAACTGGAAGAGTATATTCTGGAAAAAGCGAACACACTTGGAATTGGTACGATGGGCTTCGGCGGCGAAGCGACATTGCTTGGCTGTAAAGTTGGCGTCATGCACCGTATCCCTGCAAGTTTCTATGTTTCTGTAGCGTATAATTGCTGGGCTTATCGCCGTATGGCAGTGGATATTAATGCGGAGACTGGCGAAATTACAGACTGGCATTATAATGAAGGCGAGAAAATTGCATTTGAACAGCCAGCAGAAGAAACAAAATCGACTGCACGTGTAGTGAAACTGCAAGCTCCTATTTCAGAAGAAGAAATCCGCGATCTTCGTGTCGGCGACGTAGTGAAAATCTCCGGACGTATGTACACTGGACGGGATGCGATTCATAAGCATTTATCGGAAAATGATGCACCTGTAGATTTGAACGGCCAAGTTATTTATCATTGCGGCCCGGTTGTATTGAAAAATGAAGAAGGTAAATACGAAATCAAAGCAGCAGGGCCTACTACTTCGATTCGTGAAGAACCGTATCAAGGTGATATCATGAAGAAATTTGGTATCCGTGCGGTTGTCGGAAAAGGCGGCATGGGTCCTAACACGTTAGCTGCGCTTCAGGAACACGGAGGTGTGTACTTGAACGCAATTGGCGGTGCTGCTCAGTATTATGCAGACTGCATTAAAGAAGTTGAAGGTGTCGACTTGCTGGAGTTCGGTATTCCCGAAGCACTTTGGCATTTGCGTGTGGAAGATTTCACAGCCGTTGTCACAATGGATTCTCACGGCAACAGTCTTCATGCAGATATCGATAAATCATCATTGGAAAAACTATCTCAATACAAAGAAAAAGTCTTCAATTAATCAGCCGGTAGCGAATGAAATTTCATTCGCTGCTTTTTTTGAGTTTTCCGGTCAATTCAGTAACACTCCTTTTAAATTAGTGCTATACTATAATTAATAACAATTACAATTTCATAATCATTCTATTTTGAGGTCCAAAAAGTCGATTCTACTACTGTAGAGTCGACTTTACTGCTTTAATTATTCATTTGAAATTGAAATTCATTATCAATTAGGAGGAGTTCAAATGACAACACACACAAAAGAACAGCCCGAACAGAAAATTGACTGGTCAGCCCGCTTTGAATTAATTGCTGCTATTGTTTCAGGTATTTTCATATTAGCTGCATGGATTTTGAGTAAAAATGGCACAGAATCATTTGCTATCACACTATACATCATCGCATTTTTAATTGGCGGGTATGCCAAAGCGAAGGAGGGTATCGAAGAAACCATTAAAAATAAAGAGCTGAATGTTGAGATGCTGATGATATTTGCGGCAATCGGTTCCGGGATTATCGGCTATTGGGCTGAAGGTGCCATATTGATCTTTATTTTTGCAATCAGTGGTGCACTGGAAACCTACACGCTCAATAAAAGCCATAAAGAAATTTCTTCATTAATGGAGATGCAGCCTGAAGAAGCATGGTTGATTGGTGAAGATGGCAACGAGCACAAAGTCTCGACCTCTTCCTTGTCAATTGGAGCGGTATTACTGGTGAAACCGGGTGAACGCATTCCGGTTGACGGTCAAGTCGTAAGCGGGATTACATCGATAGATATGTCGGCAATTAACGGTGAATCGATTCCTGTGACGAAGCAAGAAAACGATGAACTGTTTGCAGGAACAGTGAACCTCAGCGGAGCCATCCGAATGACGATGACAAAGCCAAGTTCTGAAACATTATTTCAAAAGATTATTGCAATGGTCCAGAATGCACAAAGCGAAAAATCTCCTTCGCAGCAATTTATTGAACGCTTTGAAGGATCCTATGTAAAAATTGTACTGACTGCGGTTTTAATCATGATGGTCCTCCCCCACTTTGTTTTCGGTTGGGACTGGACGACAACATTCTATCGTGCCATCGTATTGCTGGTAGTCGCTTCCCCCTGTGCACTGATGGCTGCGATTATGCCTGCGACACTTGCAGCTGTTTCGAACGGTGCCCGACGCGGTGTGCTGTTTAAAGGCGGCGTTCACCTGGAGCATTTGAGCTCGCTGAACGCTTTTGCATTTGATAAAACTGGTACGTTAACAACAGGCAAACCGATTGTCATGGATTTCATTGTCAGAGAAGGAACTGATTCAAATGAAGCACTCGCTTTATTCGCAGGTGTCGAGTCTATGTCGAATCACCCGCTGGCTAAAGCAATCATTCAGTATGCCGATCAGCAGCAGGTCTTACCTGAGCGAAATCTTCAAATTGAAGACGTCCCGGGCTACGGGATCAAAGCCGAAACAGATCATGGTCTTATCCATATCGGGAATCCTAAATTTGTCGGCGTCGACCTAGTGGAGACATTTCAAGACGGCATCGCAACATCACTTGCCAATGAAGGTAAAACGGTCATTTTTATGAAAGATGAACAGGGTATTGTCGCGCTGGCCGCACTGAAAGATACACTGCGAAAAGAAGCCGTATCCTCTATTAAGGCATTGCAGGCGCTTGGCATCCGCACGGTGATGCTGACAGGAGACAATGAAAAAACTGCCCATGCCATTGCAGAAGAGGTCGGTGTGGACTCTTATGTTGCGGAATGCCTGCCTGAAGAGAAGGTTATTCATCTTAAGAAGTTATTGCACGAGTATAAAACAGTCGGCATGGTCGGCGACGGCATTAATGATGCACCCGCTCTCGCTACCGCCACTTCAGGCATTGCAATGGGTGAAGGAACAGATGTCGCTTTAGAAACAGCGGATGTCGTGCTGATGCAGAACGACTTGAACCGCCTGTCATATGCCATTAAGCTCTCAAGAAAAATGCAGCGCATCGTCAAGCAGAATGTCTTCTTCTCGATTGCAGTTATAGCAATCCTCATTATCTCGAACTTCATGCAGGTGGTTGATCTGCCGCTCGGTGTCATCGGTCACGAAGGCAGTACGATACTCGTCATACTGAATGGACTGCGAATGCTCAATAAAATTGAATAGGAAAAAGGCAAGAGCTGAATCATTCAGCTCTTGCCTTTTTTATACTATTGCCTGTTGCTTCTTTTCGTACCGCCCTTGCATGACTGAATTAATAATGCCGCCAATCAGCAATATGATAGCTGACAAATAGAGCCACATAATTAAAATGATGATTCCCGCGATACTGCCGTACGTATTCGCATAGCTGCCAAAATTACTAATATAGAAAGAGAAAGCCAGCGAAGTAAGTATCCAGCCGATCGTCGCGAAAATGGAACCTGGAATTATGCTTTTATAATGCAGCTTGGTATCTGGAACGAGCCAGTACAGCAATGAAAATACAGCAAAAATCATTACTGGCGGAATGAGAAAACGAATAAAATTCCAAACCGTTAAGAATGATTCTTCCAATCCTAAGAAGGAGAAGAAGAACTTACCGATTGGCTGGCCGAAAATCGGCAGAACCAAAGCTACTAGAACTGTAGCGATCAGCATGATTGTAAAGCCGATGGAAAGTCCTTTTGAAACGAAAAAATTACGGTCGTCTTCTACTTCATATGCTTGATTCAATCCTTTCGAAACAGCACTCATACCTTTAGATGCAGACCAGATTGTCGCGAGGATACCGACTGACAGCAAGCCGCCGCTGCGATTATCCAACACTTCGGAAAGTGTTCCTTCAATCAACGAAGCTGTGCTTTCTGGCGCGTACTCACGAATGAACAGGAATATCTGGCTTTGATCCAGATTCAAATAAGGTAAAAGCGTGAAAAGAAAGATTAGTAGAGGGAATAATGACAATAGGAAAAAGAACGCCAACTGTGAGCCAGCAGCTGATACATCCAATTCTTTCAATCGAATAATTAATTGTTTGATGAAGCCGCTCGTAGTTGTGGGATTAAAATCATCATCGTTCCCGTCCTTGACGTCATGAATAAATCCTTTTACTTTTTCGGTTCTAGAAACTTCCTCAGAATTTGAAGAAGGGGCTGCTTTGTGATGATTCACTTCATGCGTCCCCCTTTCATTTATTGACTCACTATTTATTACTTCACTAATGATACTACGTTTTTTTTTTGAACCATCGGCGGTAATGAACCGTCCTCCTGGTTAGTTTCGGCAGAAGATTGATTTGAATCCTCGTCGATAATCTGCTGATACTCTGTTTTTGCTTCGCTAAATGCCTCTTTCGTGTCGGTAAACATTTCTTTCACCTGCGGAGTCAATGTTTTAATTTCATCCACTTGTGCTTTAATGTATCCCACATCACCCTTCACTTGCTCGACAAGAGATTGAACTTTGTCTTTCTTTTCTTGGAACTGATTTTTCACTAAATCTGGATTTTCTTTGTAATACATAATTTTTTCATAAGAAACTCTTGCTGAAGTTGCTGTAGATTGTCTCGTTGCACGATCCAGCATACTGACGGCCGCGCCAATTATTGCGCCTCCTAAGATAAATCTTCCTAACTTGCTAGAACCCATGAATTTCGCCTCCTTATCGCGTTGACCTTTCACTTCATTATACCCACACTGCAAGTTACCAAACAACGAAAGTGACACTTATTTTAAAAAAAGCTTGACGCAGTGGTCTATTTTTCGGATTATTAACAATAACATGAAACAAGTGTATTTCTTTGAAAGGAGCTGATGCACAAGATGTAAAGATTGGATAAAATCATGTATTGGGGGCGAGAATATGGAGAGAATAGAGAATTTTTTAACTGCTGCATCAAATTTAATTTGGGGACCACCGCTGCTGATCTTATTAATTGGTACCGGAATATTTCTTACCATACGACTGACAGTTATTCAATTACGTTTATTACCGTACTCATTAAAACAAGTATTTTCACGAAAGCATGAAAAGAAAGCTGACGGAGATATTTCACAGTTCCAGGCACTAATGACAGCCATGGCCGCAACGGTTGGGGTCGGTAACATTGTCGGTGTTGCTTCCGCAGTAGTTGCAGGGGGCCCGGGTGCAATATTCTGGATGTGGCTGGCTGGATTCTTCGGGATGGCAACCAAATACAGTGAAGCGATCCTGGCAGTAAAATATCGTGTCAAGGATTCAAAAGGCTTAATGGCCGGCGGACCAATGTATTACCTGGAGCATGGTCTCAAGCAAAAATGGCTGGGTGTATTGTTCGCAATCTTCGGTGCGCTTGCGGCATTCGGAATTGGTAACGGCACACAATCAAAAGCCGTTGCGGACGTTATGAAAAGTACTTTCAGCGTTCCCCATTGGATTACAGGAGTAGCTCTTCTTGCATTTGGTGCGCTAGTAATCCTCGGCGGGATCAAATCTATCGGACGTGTAACCGCATTTTTCGTACCCATTATGGCATTGTTTTATTTCATTGCCGGGGCGATTGTTATGGTACTTAACATTGAGCAGGTACCGGCTGCATTTGGACTTATTTTCTCTGACGCATTTACCGGGCAGGCAGTAGCAGGCGGTGCAATCGGTACGGTCATCCGCTTCGGTGTTGCACGTGGTCTCTTCTCCAATGAAGCCGGACTTGGTTCTGCTCCTATTGCGGCTGCAGCTGCAAAAACAGACTATCCTGGACGTCAAGCTCTCGTGTCAATGACACAAGTTCTGTTTGACACGTTAATCATCTGTTCCATTACGGGTGTTACAATTGTTATGAGTAATCAATGGCAGGACAAATCGATTGATGCCGGCGCATTAACCGCTGCAGCATTCGGTTCATTCTTGGGAGACATCGGACCAATACTCGTCTCCATTGGTCTCGTATTCTTTGCTACTTCTACTATTTTAGGATGGAGTTATTATGGCGAGAAGTGTTTCCAATATCTTGTGCCGAATGCTAAAGCAGTTCTTATATATCGTGCAATATTCGTTTTATTCATTTATGTCGGTGCAACGTCTTCACTCGATCTGGTATGGCTGTTAGCAGATGTTTTGAACGGTCTGATGGCAATTCCAAACTTGATAGGACTTCTTGGATTATCAGGAGTAGTTGTGCTAGAGACAAGACGTTTCAAGAAGAAGATCGACGAAGAACGGGAAGAAGCAAAAAAATAACGTTTTACAGTTTAGTTGACAGCTTCCTGCTTTCGTGAAATGATAGATTTAATAGCATAGAAAGGCGGTTCCGTCATGGATTTATCTACAAAATCACCTGAAAATATTGCCTACATGATTGAAAAAATCAAAGAAAAGCTTCGCATGGTAAATGTGGATGCGATGAAATCTGATAATTTCAGCACAGAGCAATATGAAGACTTGTACTATATGTATGAAATGGTCATGAAACGTGATAATATCACACCAAATGAAATGCAGGCAATTGCTGCAGAGCTTGGTTCATTACGCAATTAAAAAGACTCCCTAAAGGGAGTCTTTTTTCGTTATTGCGGTTCAATGCTGGTCCCGTCTTCCATGACAAGCGGCTGAATGAGTACTTCTACTCTTCGATTTTTACTACGGTTTTCAATTGTATCATTTGGTACGATTGGTTTAAATTCACCGTATCCTTTTGCACTGAAAAGATTAGGATCCACTTCATTACTTTGAACGATAATTTCTAGAAAGTTCACCGCACGCATGACACTCAGTTTCCAGTTTGATGAATACTGCGCATTGTGAATTGGAATATCATCGGTGTGTCCGGTAATAATAACCTGACGCGGCCTGTCCAATGTAAGGAGCTGGGATATATCATGAGCAAGACTTTTATATTCCTGGCTAATCGCTGCTTCACCCGATTTAAATAGTACGCTGTCTCGGATTGTCAGCAATAATCCTTCACTCGTGAGCTCGGTATCAAATTGACTTTCCAGCTCATTCACTGCGATATACTCCTCAAGGTCCGCCTGCATTTCACCCAGCGACTGCTGATCTTCCAAATACGATGAGTTTTCATTCAGTTCCCCTACAGAATCGTCCGGCACCGGAACATTTGTTGGAGCGGATTCACTCATGATGCCGCTGCCGCTTTCGAATATTTCACTGAACACTGCCGACATCTGCTGAAATCGTCCTTCATCCACAGAACTGCTGGCAAATAGCACGATGAACAGCGCGAGCAGCAATGTTAATAAGTCAGCATAAGGCAGCAGCCAGGATTCATTGATATGTTCGATTTCATGTTTCTTTTTCTTACGTTTCTTCGACAACCTGACCAGCCTCCTTGCCATCGCCGCCGTCTGAAGCCAGCTTCTTCCGGTCTTCTACTGAAAGATAAGATGCGAGTTTTTGTTCAATCACACGAGGCGCTTCCCCTTCCAGTACGGATAGGATGCCTTCGATGACCATAATCTTCTGCCTGACTTCTTCCTTCGACTTACGAACGAGCTTATTAGAGAATGGGTGCCAAAGTACGTACCCCGTAAAGATCCCTAGCAGAGTGGCAACAAATGCTGCCGAGATTGCGTAACCAAGTGCATCCATATTATTCATATCGCTCAAGGCAGCAATAAGTCCGACAACTGCTCCAAGAACACCTAGCGTTGGTGCATAAGTACCGGCCTGTGAGAAGATCAACGCGCCAACAGAATGTCGTTCTTGCATCGCTTCCACTTCCTCACTTAACACATCACGTATATAATCTGCGTTCTGGCCGTCAATGGCTAGACCTAAGCCACTTTTTAAAAACGGATCTTCAATTTCATCTGTTTTAGCTTCTAAAGCTAATAAACCTTCACGGCGTGCTACATCTGCCCACGAAGAGAACAAACGGATTAAATCAGCGTCCGATGTCAGTTTTTGCTGAGTGAAAATAATTTTGAAAAGTTTAGGTACACGCTTCAATTCATTCATTGGGAAAGCAATAACTACTGCCGCTACAGTTCCGCCAATGATGATCAAAATTGCTGCCGGGTTGATTAGTGCATCAGGTGTTACCCCTTTAAGCGTCATCCCGACGAGAAGTGCGACTAAACCTACTACTAGTCCTACCACTGTGGATAAATCCATTTTAAAAGCCTCCAAGTACTTCATTCTTCTTATTATTTCGGTCAATTCCCGTAGTTCTTTAGTAGAAATGCAGAGCAAAACGTGATGATTTTATGACCGTTTAAATTCTTTCTGTTGCTTTATAATTGCGAAGTGAGATCCGCCCTTGATAATATTGACTTATTAAGTAATAAGGAGATGTTACAATGGAACAATTTCAACCACAACTTTCCAACTATGCTGAACTAGCCGTTAAAGTAGGTGTCAACATTCAGCCAAACCAATATTTATTTATAAGTGCTTCTACAGAAACTACTCAATTAGTCCGATTAATCGTTGAAGAAGCTTACGAAGCAGGTGCACGTCAAGTATTCGTTGACTGGACAGATGATGTTGTCACACGTCTACGCTTCGAAAAAGCTCCGGAAGATTCATTTGCGGATTTCCCATCCTGGAAGAAGATGGAACGTGAAGAGCTTGCTGAAAAAGGTGCTGCTTTTATGTCTATCGTCTCACAGGATCCCGATTTATTAAATGGCATTGAGTCCAAACGTATCCGAGATAATCAAAAGGCATCCAGCACTGCGCTCAGTAAGTTCAGACAAGCGATGCAGGCGGATAAATTCAGTTGGACTGTCATTGCTGCCGCTTCACCTACATGGGCTGCTAAAGTATTCCCTGACAAACCTTCTAATGAACAGGTTCCTGCTTTATGGGACGCGATTTTGCGCGCTGTGAGGGCGGATTTGCCCAATCCTGTAGATGCGTGGCTCAAGCATGATGAAAACCTTCATAAAAAGGTAGATTACCTGAATGGAAAACATTATCACAAACTCCATTATACAGCTCCTGGGACAGATTTAACAATAGAATTACCGGAAAAGCATCTATGGTGCGGAGCAGGAAGCATCAATCAGGCAGGACATGAATTTATGGCAAATATGCCAACGGAAGAAGTGTTTACAGCTCCGCTTAAGAATGGTGTGAACGGTTATGTATCAAGTACAAAACCCCTTAGCTATGCAGGGACAATCATCGATAAATTTAAAATTACATTTACAGACGGTGCGGTAACTGATATTTCTGCGGAGCAGGGAGAAGAAATGTTGAAGCAGCTGATCGATACAGATGAAGGCGCTAAGTTTTTAGGTGAAGTGGCGTTAGTGCCGAATGACTCTCCTATCTCAAACTCCAATATTTTATTTTATAATACGCTGTTCGATGAAAACGCCTCTAACCATTTGGCGATCGGCAGTGCATATGCCTTTAATTTAGACGGCGGGAAAGAGATGACTTCTGAGCAGCTGCAGGAAAATGGTTTGAACCAAAGCCTGACACATGTGGACTTCATGATCGGTTCAGAAGACATGGATATTGATGGAATTACAGCAGATGGAAACGTTGAACCTGTATTCCGTAAGGGTAATTGGGCATTCTAAAATCCGTCACATTTTATTCAAACTTTGATTAAGACTCTTAAAATTCACTTGGATATGGTGTATAATAAGTAATAGAACATATCATAAATTGAAATGAGGGACTCACAGATGGCTTTAATGTTCACTACAGTTATCGGTTACACAGTAGTACTTGGGCTGGCGTCATGGTTTACAATGCATTTCTTGGCGACTGCACTGGATTCATCTGACTCAGTAATCATTGATCCAAAACCTGAAGCAAGAAACTAATTTGTTATATTCCGTCTGAGATGGATATAGCTTTACAGGACAGAGTTGCCTCCCCGGCGACTCTGTTCTTTTATAATCTATTGAATACAACTGCAGTAGACAGAACATTTTGATGCTTCAGGCTGGAATATTAGGTAGCAGCGGGTGTAATATATGTATTGAGTGAAATAAGATTAAAGTCCAGGAGGGTTATAGAAATGACATCGTTATCTGAAATTATGAATTACAATCAAGCATTCGTGGAAGAAAAGAAATACGAAGAATTCGCTACTACCAAGTTTCCAAATAAGCGGATTGTCATCCTAACTTGCATGGACACCAGACTGATTGAATTGCTTCCTAAAGCAATGAATCTTAAGAATGGCGACGCAAAAATCATTAAAAGTGCAGGCGCCATTATTACACATCCATTCGGAGGTCTTATGCGAAGTATTCTGGTAGCAGTCTACGAACTGCAGGCAGATGAAGTATATGTAGTCGGCCACCATGACTGTGGTATGAGCTCGATCGATACAGACCGTATTCTCGGCAGTATGGTCGACCGTGGAATCAATCCCGAAATGTTTAAAACACTTAAATACTCAGGTATCGATATGGAAGCATGGCTGCATGGTTTCAGCGATGTCACAGAGAGCGTCAAAAAGAGTGTCGATGCAATCAAGAACCACCCATTGATTCCAACAGATGTAAACGTCCACGGACTTGTCATCGATCCTTCGAACGGCAAGCTGGATGTTATTGAAAATGGTTACGAAACAGCTGAAAGTGTATAATGGCTGTTAGTGGGCTGATCCCAAAATCATGATTGTATGATTTCTGGGACAGCCCTATTTTTTTATCTGAGTGTTTTTAACGCACCACTCCAGGCAATAACTTGGTCAAGCATCAAATCCACATTATCCCAATGCAGATCTTGCGGCTTCAATACCGATCCGTTTTCAAAATCAGTAAAAAGAGATAGTGTAGGATAAGTACGCACATCTGCAATCATTAGTTCTCCCCATATACCTCGCAAATGTTCTGCCGCTCGAGCCCCATCTGTTGAACCATAACTTACAATACCCGCAGCTTTGTTATTCCACGCATCACGTGCAAAATCCAATGCATTTTTCAACGCTCCTGAAATACTATAATTGTATTCCGTTACAACAAATACAAAACCATCCAAGCTAGCCAGTTTGTCGTTCCAAGCCGTAATTTACCGAGGAAGATTCTCGATTACCAACAGCCAGCCGTTCTATTTGAACAAGAGCTAGCGAAGTTAGCGTAATTTTTTAGAAAGTAAACCAAAGAAAAAACAGCTTTTAAAGGGAAGGAATAACGTCCACCTTCCATACATACACTGAAATTTATCTAAGTGGCTAACTTAATATTGCAATTTAGTAATATTTGTATACGAATTAAGAACCGGCTTCTATTCGAAGAGCCGGTTCTTAATTTTTGCTATCCATTTCCGCCATGCGGTCTTGCCCTGTCAATAATCTTCTTCTAAAATCGCGTACATATAGTGATCTTCCCATACACCGTTAATAAACAACAACTGGCGTAATAAGCCTTCTCTCTTAAAGCCTGCCTTTTCCAGTACTTTCACAGACCCGACGTTACGGGGAGATACATAAGCTTCCACCCGATGCAGATTGGCTTTCTCAAAAGCAAAATCATTCACCAAGCTCACTGCTTCTGTTCCAATTCCTCTGCCTGCCTGGTTTTGATCGATGGAATAACCGACAAACCCGCTGGAAAACGGCAGCCGCTTAATACTGTACAAAGAAATCTGTCCGATAATCATACTCGACCTCGAATCAAAAATCCCAAAATTGTATTCTCTTCGGTCACGCATTTGATAAAGTGATTCTCGGATTTTATCTCTCTGCATAGCAACAGTGTAATACGTGCTGTCATGCCGTGGTTCAAATTCTGTCCAATAATCTTTATTCGCAATAAGCAGCTGGGTAAACTGATAGGCATCATCTTCTGTTAGTACCCGCAAGTAACACTGCTCCCCTTCCAGTAAAATCATATTCTCCTCATCCTTTTCCAAGCATTCTGTTCTTATCGTATATTTCATTCTGGTTATGAATGAAATGGAGAATCCATGCTGTTTTCCTGAATTTGTTAGTATTCATTATAGTATCTTTCGCTTCTATAAGACAACTATATCAAAAAGTGAAAGTTTACAGTGAACAGAATGCCATACTTTTTTTATTTGTAAAGGAAAATTCATACTTTCCTCATTTATTATCCAATATTCTCTGTATACTATTGTTCAGGAGGATTTTATCATGCTAAGAATAATATTTATGGTACTTTCGCTGCTCATCATGATCGGCACACACATAGCTGCCAATTTGATTCCGTTGAATGGGCTGACTACATGGGAAATCGCCAATCGAGTACCTGTTTTGTTCATGCCGGCAGAATATGTCTTTTCCATCTGGATTGTGCTTGATCTGTTACTGGTGAGCTGGTTATATTCATTTGTTAAAACTTCAGCTGGTCTTTCTTCATCGATTGTCACTTTACGGACAATCTGTTTTAGTCTCAGCTGCTTTTTAAATATCGCATGGCTATTATTATGGCACTATGGCTTTTACTACTGCGCGATCGTCAGCGTTATCACTTTACTGATCTGCTTATTGGTTTTCTATTTTAGTTATCCGAAAATGGATTATCTGAGTCGGGAGCGCTTGCCAATCTCCGCCTACATGGGCTGGATTTTCATTGCGGTCATTGCGAACACATACTATGCTTTCAAATTTCATGACTGGACAGGATGGGGTCTCAGTGATCCGTTATGGACTGTCATCTTCTTGAGCCTGACTACCGCTATTGCTTTACACTTTATGTATCATTATCGGGATTCGATTTTCAATTTGATCATCATTTGGTCTTTCATCGGAATAGCGATTAAAAATGGTACGGATGAATTGTTTGTCTCTACAGCAGCTTTATTTCTTTCGGCAGTGATTGCTTTTATTTTATTCATGGGAAAACGTTTTTCTAAATTGAAAAGTTTATAAGCGGGCTGTCTGGGAGTCATGAAAACATGACTTTTTACAGACAGTCTTTTTTATGAACAATATTTCAAGTGATGTTTTAAGTAAAGAAGGGTATAGGTTATAGTATGAACTATCATGCTATAGTGGACTGAATTGGAGGTTACATTATGACAAATTCAAAATTACTCTCTTCTCTATGTTATTTCAGTATTTTTTTTGCTCCTCTTCTGCTGCCTGCTATTATCTTTTTTGCGACAGATGAGTTTGACGTCAAGCGACACGCAAAGAAATCCATTATTTCACATATCATTCCGATGGTTTTATTAATTGCAGGGTTTGTAGTCATGTCATTCTCTATTTTCTCTTTCGATCCACAGGTTGTTGCACCGTCTGACAACAACTTTATATTTTGGAGCCTAACTCCACTCGTTTTCATTATTTTATACAGTCTGCTGTTCCTTGTGGTATTAATTTGGAATGTTTATCAAGGAATTAAGGTATTAAGATAAGATAAAGCTTTTTGTGCAAATCACTAAAAGTTCATTGGGAGAGTATGATATAGTATGAATTGTATAATTTGTACGGAAGAAAGGACTTGTGAATATGATTATAAAAAGTGATGAGCAGTTAGAGGGGTTACGGAAGATCGGACGTATCGTCGCAGAAATTCGCGAGACGTTGAAAGAAGCTGCAGCACCGGGCGTGACGACGAAAGAACTTGATGAACTAGCCGGACGCTTATTTTCCGAAAAAGGTGCAGTTTCCGCTCCAATCGATCAATATGACTTCCCGGGCTATACGTGCATCAGCGTCAATCATCAGGTAGCACACGGGATCCCCGGCAGCTATGTTATTAAAGACGGCGATCTCGTCAACGTGGATGTGTCTGGTTCATGCGGCGGCTATTTCGCTGATACTGGTATCTCATTTGTAGTCGGTACGCCTGACGCCAATAAACAAAAACTGTGTGATGTGGCCAAATCTTCTTTAGAACGCGCGCTGGCAAAAGTCAAAGCAGGCTCCAGCCTGAATCAGATCGGTAAAGCAGTGGAACGTGAAGCAAAAGACAACGGTCTGCATGTCATAAAAAATCTGACAGGCCATGGGATCGGCACGTCGCTTCATGAAGAGCCGCAGCACATTCTGAATTACTATGATCCATGGGACAAGGAACTTTTGAAAGAAGGAATGGTTCTTGCTGTAGAGCCGTTTATTTCACAGAAAGCTGAACATGTCATCGAGCTGGATGATGGCTGGACGTTTGTTACGCCGGATAAATCCTTAGTGGCACAAATTGAGCATACAATTGTCGTGACGAAGGACGAACCGATTATCCTGACTTCCATTGACTAAAATTCATGAAGAGCATTTGCCATACGCGCAAATGCTCTTTTTTGTTTAGCTCTGTTAAACGAGATTACCGATAATTCATTAATATAGAAAAAGAATGTGTTTGGTACTATGAGATAATGCAATCCAATAAACTTTGCTTTTTGAAAACCTCAAGTGACCTTTTAATTCCCGCTATCTGTATATAAGGTTTTTTTGGCTTTACTAAAGAATAGTAAAGCAATAGCCAGAGTCAATATATCTGCCAGCGGGATTGCAAAGAAGATGGAAAATGCCGGACTAATGGAAAATATATCATAGTTCTCAAAAATATACGGCAATACTACGACTAACGGGATGACTGAAACGACTTGTCTCGTTATCCCAATGATTACTGCTTTCATTTCACTTCCTGTAACTTGCAGTAAAGTCATGATTGTATAAGTAATTCCCAGCATCGGGAAAGTGATGAAAATAACCTTGATAATGGACATGACCGATTCAATAATTGCTTGATCTCCTGTAAATATAATAAGGATGTACTTTCCGGCCAAGAATACAATCGCCGTTATCCCGATACCGTAAAAGAAGCAATATTGCACTGTTTTCTTCACAACCATAAACTTCTTCACTTCATCGCCTTTTCCATTGAAATAAGCAATAATTGTTTGAATAGCTTGTGTGATGCCGATGATTGGCATTAACATGAGCATGTACATTTTATTGGCAATATTCCACATCGCGATATGAGCATTGCCCCCTACAGTGAGTAACTGATAATTCACGATAAATGCGGTGACTCCTGCCAGCAATTGAATCGTCGTTTGGGCAAATCCAATTTTAAACATCTTATATGACATATAAACGAACGCTTTAAATGGAAATCGATTCGATGTAAACCAGTTTTTATTCTTCACCAGGTACATAACTGATAGGAAAGCACACACAACTTCACTAATCAAAGTTCCCAGTGCAATACCTACCATACCCAGCTGAAAGCCGAATGTGAGTATAGCATTACATACAATGTTAATAATCACAGAAAGAACAATGATCACGGCTTCAGCTTTTGGATTTCCGAATGCTCTGATAGTACTTGTCAGAGTGTAACCAACCGCACTAAATACATTACTGATAATAATAATTTTCAAATAATCCTGAGCAAGAGTATATACCTCCGTTTCAGCACCAAGCATTGATAATATGGGATTCATAAATAAGTAGACAAGCAGAGATGTACTTATGCTGACAACCAGCGTCATGGTAAAGCCGCTCTTGAAATAGTTGTTCAATTTCAACATGTCATTCCGACCTAAATATTTGGAAATCATAATGGCTGTAGAAATAGCAAAAAGTGTCTGGAGTGCAACAAACACAGCCAAAAGTGGTGATAGTAATCCCATTGCAGTCAATGCACTTTCACTTTGGCTACCTAAATGTCCCGCAAAGGATGTATCCACTACCGAAGTCATCGTTTCTATTATTAACGAGAACATTGCCGGAAGTGAGAATGTCATAATTAATTTATTTACTGATTGGCTTTCATATATATTATCTTTCATGATTTATCCCCCCAAAATACCATAATAGCACTCAAAACAAGTCATATAATGTCTTATTTGAGTGCTATCTTTATATTATCTTTATAAGGGATAAAGGTTCTTTCAAACTCCACATCCTTGATCTCCGCTTGACTAATTGTTGAGATTTTAATTAATAGATATTCTTTCTCAAAAGCATATAAATGTAAACCTTCAGGTCGCAACACATCACTAATAGGCGCAACAACGAGCTGCTCTCCATTTACTAAAATATCGAGAAGTTGCTCTTCATCCAGACAGTGATTTATTTTCTCATATATGCTTTCTGTCATATCAATTTTCTCTTCCACAAGATCTACTACTAAATAATTTTCTGCATCGTTCTCGTAAAGGTCAATCAACTCAGGCGAAATAAGAGACAACTTTTTCAACACACTATCTTTATGTTTTTTTATTGAGATACTATCAAACATAGATAGCGCAAAGGTAATCGTTTGCAGGTCTTCCTTTGTCAAAAAGCTTTTTGATAACTTGAAGTTTTCCTCTATATATATCCCACCTTGATTCCCCTGTTTGCAAGTTATTGGTATCCCCATCATAGACAGTTTATCGATATCTCTCTGAATGGTTTTAAGGCTCACCTCAAAGGTACGTGCTAACTCTTTATGGGTTGCTTTTTTCACTTTCAGTAAATAGAGCACGATTTCAAATTGACGATTTCGTATGATATTCCCCTCCAATGAATATAAAAAGAGCAAGCACAAATTACTTGCGCTGCTCCTCTAGGTTATTTCTTTTTCTTTTTTGGCTTTGAAGGCTTCGGGGCAGATTTACGCATATCGTCAACCGTTTTGGCGTTACCTTCAATCAGCTCACCGCTGTACCATACTTTCTGTACAGTCTTGATACCTTTTGTGACTTTGCGGTAATCCCGCTCTTCATTGTAAGACAATAAAGTAAGTACTTCCCCATCTGCTCCCGCACGTCCTGTACGTCCCGAACGATGCAGATACTGCTCCACTGTATGCGGAACATCTACATGGATTACATGTGTAAGTCCTTCAATATCCAGTCCGCGTGCCGCTAAATCCGTCGCGATCAGTACACGTATATTACCCTTCCGGAAATCTTCCAGCGTTTTCTGACGGTCAAATTTTTTCATATCAGAATAGAGAACTGCAACCGGCGCATCATTATACAGCAATTTCAGCTCTTTCATTCGCAGCTGATCTACATTGTTCATGAACGCAAGTGCACGTACGCCTGATAAGGATGATACCCCTCGCAGTGTATCGGTTTTCTTGCGGTCATCCACTTTTACATACGAATGAATAACATGTCCGATGTCTGGGATTTCATCAGCGTTGACTTGCAGACGAATTGGCTGCTGCATCATATTCTTAGCCACAAGCTCAATTTCTTCCGTTATGGTAGCAGAAACAACTGCCAGCTGACGTTCAGGATTGGCCGCTTCAATCAAATCTTTGACCAACACTCTGTACTCGCGTGACAATAGTTGATCCCCTTCATCGATTACAACGTATTTGACGTCATACATTTTCAGCTTTCTCTCTTTAACGAGTTCGTTCAGTCTTCCAGGCGTCCCCACAACAATCGTCGGCTTTTTCTTAAGCTTTTCGATCTGACGCTGCATATTGGCGCCCCCAATTAGCTGCGTGACCGTTACAGACGTACCTTCTACTAAATCACGAATGACATTGACGATTTGCATCGACAGCTCCTGAGAAGGTGTGATGATTAAAGCCTGTGTCTTCGGTAGATCTCCATTGACCATCTGAATCAAAGGTAATGCATAGGCTAATGTTTTACCTGTCCCCGTTGGAGATTCTGCTACGATATCTTTGCCAGCAAGCATTTCCGGAATCATCAATGATTGGATCGGCATCGGCTGTTTAAACTTCCATTTCGTGCGCAAAGATTCATTCAGCTCATCTAAAAAAGTCATTCGGTTCACTCTTTTCTTCAGTTGAGGAATTCAACCGTTTATTTTTTTTGGAGTTTCTTTTTCATCTTTTGAATTTTGGGCACGACTTTTACAAACATATTATAAATGAAAGGCTTATAAACTTTATCAATTTCACCAATAAATTCCGTCACACCGTCTTTTTGACAAAAACTGTTTTTGAAATTATATAATCCGTCCTGTTCACTATCCAGAACGAATACTCCGCCGAGGTCATATTGCTCTGCCCCGATCTCCAGTCCCCACAGCATCATTTCATAATTCATAAGATAGCTTGGGTTTAGATTGCGCTTTGTATTCGAACTGCCGGCATATAAATAATAAAGCTTGCCGTTATAATTGATTGTAATCGCGCCTGCTAAGTAGTCGTCTTCATGCTTCGCAATATAAATACGCAAATCATCGAATGCTTCACGCATTTTTACGAAGTAATCATACGAACGGATCGCAATTTGGTTACGCACGGACATTTCTTCATAAATTTCATAGAATCTCTTTAAATACTCATCACTTCGGGAATAGGAAACTTCTACGCCTTTACGCTCTGAACTTCTAATTTTACTTCTCGTACGGCCACGGAATTTCAACATTAAGGAATCAGGATCTTCACCTGTTAATTTGACAATCATATTGTAACGCGGCTGAATCAAGTCCTCTTTCCCGGCACCTTCATTACGCACTATGTAACCTGCATTACGGTAAAGTTTATCGAGCTCTTCAGTAAAGAGCTGTTCAGGATCCATTTTCAAAGCAAATGCTTTATATTTCTTCGCCAGCACATCTGCTTCTTTCAGCAGTTCTTCCACCAGTGCCTTGTCATGTAGATCACAAATCGGTCCTCTTGGAGCATATAGCAATGAATAGCCGCCAGGTACGGATTTGATGAGCAGTGACATAGCAGCTACGATTTCACCATCGCGTTCTACATATACTTGTTCATTTCCCCAATCATCTTTTACATTCGCCCAGTTAGGATCTTGTGTAATGGAACGAGTAGGTGCATTTCTTACAAATGTTTCATATCGTTTAACATCTTCTGCATTAGTTTTATCTAAAATCGGCACTTCCGGAACACTCCTTACGTTACTGCAGCTCCGTAAAATCAAGCTTTATAGACGATTCATTAAAGCGCTAAAAGTTACAGCCACAGCTCTATTAAGTGTATCCTACTGCATTTTTCAAGTCAAGAAACGAAGAGCCGCTGTCCTATTTGTGTCCTCCCGATGTCTCAATTACTTGACAAAGTATACATGTAAAGTGTTAGAAGCTATTCCGTTATTAATCAGAATAGCCTATACTAGAGAAAGGGATAAAGGTTTCACACTTTTTAGTTAACAGAGGGGGGAATACATAGTGAAAGGTTCAGTACGCAACAAATTGATAGCGCTTGCAGCTTTAGTGATTTTAATTCCATTATTAGTCGTGGGAATTGTTAACTACTTCGTTGCCAAGTCAGAATTAGAACAGGTTGGAGAAATGGGCCTGCAGAATGGCACTTATGCTGTCCTGGACTTAATTGACGAATTGAATGCACAGGTGGAAGCCGGTACACTCACTTTGCAGGAGGCACAGGATCGAGCCAAAGATAAAATCATGGGGTCATTGCAAGATGATGGGACACGTTCAATAGACAATCCATCAAAATATGGTGAAAACTTCTACTTTTATGTGGTAGATGAAGAAGGGATATTGCTCGTCCACCCTCAAAAAGAAGGCGAAAGTTTATATGAAACGAAGACAAAAGATGGACGTTATTTTATTCGCGAGGTAATCTCAGAAGCAAAAAATGGTGGAGGCTATGTCCAGTACGATTGGCCACTGCCTACAAACTTAAATGTAGAAGCGCCCAAAATTACGTACAGTCTGCAAGATCCTCATTGGGGATGGATCATTGCGGCCGGAACATACTTGGTAGACTTTAACGCAGGCGCGAAAAACGTTCTTTGGTATACCTTAATTTCTGTTGTTGTTTCAGTAGTTGTCGGTGTTGCCCTGTTTTCAATTTTCTCCGGCAGACTGACATCGTATATTAAGAATATCCGCTTAATTACAGCTGAAATTGCAGAGGGTAAGCTGACAGGATCTGATATTCCTATTCGTTCACGCGACGAACTCGGCCACCTTGCTGAAAATGTCAATGAAATGAAAAACAGTCTGAATGAAATGGTAGGTCATACGCGAGAATCATCAGATCGCATGCGGACATCCTCCGAGACTCTTAGCGCTATTACAGAAGAAGCAACCGCTTCAGCTGATGAAATCCACAGCGCCATTGCAGAAGTTTCAACAGGGGCAGTAACGCAGGCTGAGGAAGCAGAAGTAGCGATTAATATGGTTGATCACCTATCTTCTTTAATTTCAAATACGACAGAGCAATATGAACATGTCGTCAGCGAAATACGCAGTATCAATAGTCTGCAAAGCTCCGGAATGGAAAAAGCAGAAAACTTGGAAGAGAATTCGCAGAACTTCACAGTCGTCATCCATGATTTGCAAGGGAATTTCACGCAACTGATGTCTCGCATGAATGAGATTCAAACGATTGTACAGACAATTTCTTCGATCTCTGAACAGACTAACTTGCTGGCACTGAACGCTAGCATCGAAGCAGCACGTGCAGGTGAACACGGAAAAGGATTCGCCGTTGTAGCCAATGAAGTCCGTCAATTATCAGAAGATACGAATGAAGCGACGACAAGAGTCCGCGATTTATTGGTTCATATCCGCAAAGATACAACATCTGCAGAGAATCAAATGAAACATACATTGGATCTGTCGAGCAACCAGGCAGGCACAATATTAGAAACGAAGAGTGCTTTCGAGCAGTTATCTGGTTCAATCAATAACATTACAAGCCTGCTGCGTACGATGGAAAACGATATGAACAGCATGGATGACAACCGCCAGTCAGTTGTTCAGGCCATCAATCAAATTGCCTCTGTCGCAACCCAATCAGCAGCGGCGACTGAAGAAGTGAATGCTTCTATTGATGAACAAAAAGCAGCAATCAACACGATCATGCATGCTTCACTTGAACTTCATACAGAAGCTGAAAAGATGCATGACCTGGTGGACCGGTTCAGCTAAAAAAACCCATCTCCGTTTTGACGGAGATGGGTTTTAAGTTTGTAAGTGTGTAAGATGCCATTCCCCTGCGTTAGAGGCGGACGCCTTCCACTACGGTTCATTGGTTTGATTAGCATATATCCCTGCATCCTGAGTTTATTTACTTAATCAGAAGAATTATTATACTTCTTGTAGTAATTTATCTGTCTCATCAGCAAATACAATTTGCGTTTCATATGCTGATCTTTTTTGTAGAACAGCGGATTGCCGTACTTTCCTGCTTTTAGCAACGAACGGATTTCCTTTTCAATCGGCGGATTGTCGACGAACTTTTTCAGGACGGCTTTCGGCACGACCGTGAATAAGAAATGCTCATCTAGATATTTCAAAGGCTTCTCTTTTCCGTAAACTAAATCATCCACTAAGTACTTCGCCATATTCTCTCCGCACTGGGTAATATAGTAGCTTGAGCGTCCTTGTCGGATATTTACTTCAAATACTTTGAACTTGCCGTCACGCTCATCATATTTCAAATCAAAATTACCGTAGCCTACATAGCCGACTGCTTCCAGGAATTTGGTGAGCTTTGTCATGACCTCTTCATTGAATCGTGTGATGAGCGCCGTATAGTTCCCGATTGCCGTCATGGCGCGTTCCTGCAGAACGACCTGCGCAAATGTGATGAGCTGCGGTTTGCCGTGCTGATCTGCATAATAAACCGCGTCCCACATGAACGTATCATCTCCCGGAATGAAATCCTGGATGATCAGATCTTCTGTATAACCGCTAGCTTTTACCATCTGAATAATGCGATTGATCTCTTCATATGTATCTACTTTATAAATCTTTTGAAGACCTTCAAATGGATGACGATAATACTGTACTCCATCACTTGGCTTAATGATTACAGGAAACAGCACATGCTCCGTAAACGGTTCATCCGATAAACACGAGTGAAAATAAGTGGACGGTGTATCGATTCCATGGGCTGCGCACAGTTCATAGAAGTTCTTCTTAATATACACTTGGTTCATGATTTTTTCATCAATGTAATTGAATAGGAAATCTTCCTTTAACAGCTCGCGTTGTTCAATGATCAGCCGCACGTATAGATCGTCAGTTCCCACTAAAATCAGCTTTTGACCGTCCGTTCTGTATTTCTTTGCCACTTGACGTAAAAATTCCACAAACACTTTCGGATCATGCAGACCCGGATTCAGTTCCTGGATATCCGTAATCGTACTGTAGCTAGTAAAGGGTAACGGTTCTCTCCCTACAATAACGGATTTAATCTGATATTCTTCATGAAAAGATATTGCCATATTATATGCGTTAATATTTGTTCCGACAATGATCGGAATAAAAGGATGCTTGCTCATAAATTCCTCCAGCAGACGTTTTTCCATTTAAGTGTAGATGTCTCGAAATCGTAAGTCAAGAAACTGTCATCTCTCACTAGCCATAAGTTTTGTAAACTTGATTTCGATCATTCCAAAGCTCCCATGGATAGACTTTAGGCGGCTTTGATACAAACTGCATAATTTCTTTAGTGACAGGATGTTCAAATTCTAGCTTGTGCGCCCACAACGCAATCTGCTCACCGCGTTGATTGACCTTACTCCCATACTTTTGATCTCCATACAAAGGAAACCCTTCAGATGCAAGCTGAACGCGAATCTGATGAGATCGCCCTGTATGCAGGCGAACATTTACCAGACTGCTCTCAGAATAGGTTTCGATTACACGATAGTCTAATTTGGCCGACTTCGCTTCAGGGTGATTTTGCTTGACGCTGAACACTTGATTCCTTTGCCGGTCCTTGTAAAGAAAGTGATGGAGCGTTGCCTGTTTCTTTTTCGGCACCCCTCGCACAATTGCTAGGTACTCGCGATCAATAGACTGTCTTCGTAATTGATCTGATAGCCGGGAAGCTGCTTTTGAGGTTTTAGCGAACACCATCACACCGCCCACAGGACGATCCAATCGGTGTACTAAACCTAAATAGACATTTCCAGGTTTCTGATATCTTTTTTTCAAATCTTCTTTAAGTGCTGTCAATAAATCTTGATCACCGCTGCGGTCTTCCTGAACAGGTATATTAACTGGCTTTTCAATAACTAATAAATGATTGTCTTCGAATAAAATAGGAATGTTCATTTCGCAAACTTTTCCTTCTTTATAAGTTCCAACAATGACTGGCAGCCTTCCAAAACCAGATCATAAGTCTCTTGGAAATCACCTGTAAAGTATGGATCTGGCACGTCTTTTTGGTGACCCGTTAAATCCAAAAATCGAATGATGCGCTGATGGTCAGTATCTCCGAACCGTTCACGAATGTTCGCAATATTTTCCGCATCCATACCGATGATATAATCGAACCCTTCAGCATCCTCTTTTGTTAATTGACGGCCTGCCATTCCTTCAGAAGATACCTTATATTCCGCAAGTTTGGATAAAGTTCCCTGATGTGGCGGCTTGCCTACATGCCAATCGCTTGTACCGGCTGAGTCCACTTCGATTTTATCAGCAAATTGCTCATCAGCTATCATTTTTCGAAAGACCCCTTCTGCCATCGGTGATCGGCAGATATTTCCTAGACAAACAAATAAAACCCGTATCATGTCAATCTCTCCCCAATTCATATTTTAAGTGCACATTCCAGTATACATCATTCCACATGACCATTCAGCCAATCGAAAGAAGAATGTAACACGAATGAAATATAATTTACGAAACTTGCCTACCCATATATTCGTCAACTGAATTAGAAGTTATTTCTAGGACTAAATTATTAACAAGCAGGGAATAACTATGAGTAAAGGAGGTCTGTGATATGCAGGTTATATTTGAAAAAACATGGGAAGATACCTTGTCTGATAAACAAAAGCAAGCATTTATTCAAAAATATGGTATGAAAGATATGGTCAATGGAGGATTTACCGCTAGTCCCATTCTTATGAAGAAAAAGCGAAACGGCGGTCTCGTAGCTACGGTCTTTTTGCAAAATAACAGTTCTGTCCTTCTATCCTTAAATGAGATTTTTGCACATATAGAAAATGATTCAGGAGAGACAGTGGCAGAGGAACATTTTACACTGTCCCTTGAAATCCCACCATTCGCAGCTACTCCTTGGTCATTGGTTTTCTCGCCAGATCATGTGAACACTGTTTATGAACCTTTGGATTCTTGGAAATTAGTAGTAAAATAGTAGTGAAAATAGCTGCCTACATATTTCATGCTGGTAGCTGTTTTTATTTGGAAGAACTTACGCACGAGAGAGTCAAAATACTACATTGTACGATAAGCAAATGACTAATGTCAATGGTAAATTTGAGGAATTTCAGATTATATGGTATACTATATACATTACAGTAATAAAGACAGCACTCAATAGTCCTGCGCACTTGTTCCAGAAAGGAACTAAGAGCGTTTTTTTAATTTAAAAACTTGTTTATTTCATGTAAGAAAACAACTTTTTAAAGACAGGCAGTTCAGAAAAGATAAGCTGTCAAAATAAATATCAAAATATTATTAGGAGGAGTTTTTTTAGTGAATTTAGTTAATGAAGAAATAACTCATAACGTGTTTGGCGAAGGAAATATTGTGGAACATGAGGAATCGTTCATCACCGTAGATTTTAACAAGAACCTTAAAAAATTCGTTTATCCTGATGCTTTTGAGAACTTCATTACGTTAAATGATCGAGATATCGCCAAATCTTTGGAGCAAGTTTTCTCGAAAAGAAAGGCTGAAGAAAAAGTACTTGAAAAGAAACGGATAGAAGAAAAAGAGAACCAAATGCGTGAACAACAACGGAGAGAAATATTAAAAAATCATAAAATCCATGAAAGCTCACAAATTGTTTTCTGGCTTGATGAAACAGAACAAGAAGATGTATTTACCGACTGGAAAATCTCTACTGGCAGCATTCAAAGCGGGAAAAATAAAGGCCAGCCAAACAAAGTAGCTCGTTTGAGTGCTAATAGCGCAGGAATTTTAACGGCAAGAGCATCCGATCAGCAAGAAACCGAAAGACTGATTCTTGGACTCTACATGGTAGAGGAGACGTTCACCGGCAATCTAGACGCGGACGGTATGGTCCCTTCCCATACGAAATACAGAATTCAGCTATCCGAGCAAGAAGCAGAAAAAATGCCTTTCTGGAATTATTATGTGAATAAGAACTATCCTGATCGCGCTTCCTGGAACTCTGGTAAGTTTCGCTACTTCGACAATATTTGGACCGCTCAAATCCTAAAAGATCTCATTGCATTAAAAAAGGATGAAGAGCAAATTAAAGAAGCAGAACAATTCCTGGAATACTTCTGTAAAATGAATGCAATTGATATAGATAATATTCCAGAAGCAAACGGAATCTTAAGATAACGAAAGTAATTGTAAAAACAAGCGTAGTTGAGATATTCTCAACTACGCTTGTTTTTATAGGAAGAATAAAATGCAATGATGAGCCCAAATAAATAAGCATAATTTTTCTGGTCATTTACACATTACTGTATACTAATGATAATTAGAGGAAGGAGATTGAGAGATGTTTACTACTTATGAAAAGAATGTAGCTGGTTTTGATAAAATTGATTCTACAAAAGCTCAGGAATTGGTTAAAGGAGAAGGCGAAGCCGTTATCTATATCGGCAAGTCAGTCTGTCCTTTTTGCCAAACCTTTGTTGGCAAACTAAAAAAAGTTGCTGAGGAAACTGCTACTCCTATCTACTATGTAAATAGTGTGGAAAGCTCTGATATGGAAGGTATTACAGCCTTCCGTAAAGAATACAACATTCCAACGGTACCTGGTTTCATCTTTACGAATGGTGATACAGTTAACGTGAGATGTGATTCATCCATGTCAGAAGACGAAATCAAAGCTTATATGCATAAATAATTTGATTGCAAAACGATTTATTATCGACTTTGTATACAGAAAAAAGCAGCTGCCTGAAAAATTTCAGGACAGCTGCTTTTTTATGCTAAATCTACATTATGGTGAACTTGCTGCACATCTTCAAGATCTTCCAGTGCGTCGATCATCTTCTCAAACTGCTCCTGTGATTCTTCATCCAATGAAATTTCATTCTGCGCAAGCATTGTTAATTCAGCAACGGTAAAGTTGGTTACGCCAGCCTCACGTAATACTTCCTGTACTTCATGGAATTGAGATGGCTCTGCATAGATCACGACTTGCTCATCATGTTCTTCGATATCACGGACATCTACGTCAGCTTCAAGCATTAGCTCCAGCACTTCGTCGCCTGTCTTCCCTTCAATACCGATGACAGCTGACGGATCGAACATGTAGGCAACTGATCCGCTGACTCCCATGTTCCCTCCATTTTTACCAAACGCTGCGCGTACTTCAGACGCAGTGCGATTAACGTTATTAGTTAACGCATCTACGATAACCATTGCACCGTTGACTCCGAAACCTTCATAACGAAGTTCGTCGAAGTTTTCCTCGCCGCCGCCTTTTGCTTTTTCAATTGCCCGGTCAATGATGGCTTTCGGCACGCTGTATGTTTTAGCACGTTCCAGCACGAACTTCAGCGCTTGATTGGATTCAGGACTAGGGTCTCCTGACTTTGCAGCCACATAAATTTCACGGCCAAACTTCGCATAGATTCTACTTGTATTCGCATCTTTAGACGCTTTCTTTTCTTTAATATTATTCCATTTACGGCCCATTCGGTGCACACTCTTTCCTTTAGTTAGAATGGATTACTTCTATCTTTTAGTATACCAATAGAGAATTAACATGAAAAGTAAAAACTATTACTATTTTTTATCAGTCACCTCTCATATCCGACTATTCTAATTTGTATTGACTATTTTTAATTATCTGTTAAACTATAGGAAATCTTATAAGCGAGTGAGGGGAAGTAATGATCACGTTTGAAACTTGGAATGAAACGCCTGAACTCCCGATTTTCCCAGAATCCTCTGACACTAAGGGTGCCTCGGAAGTGTTGAATTGGGCTTATGATCATTATGGTGATGATCTAGTATACGCCTGCAGCTTTGGTATTGAAGGAATTGTACTGCTGGAACTGATTTCACGGGTGAAGCCGGATGCCAAGATTATCTTTTTGGACACCAACTATCATTTCAAAGAAACGTATGAAACGATTGAAAAAGTGAAAATACGTTATCCTCAGCTTACTATTCACATGCAACAGCCCGCTCTGACAATTGCTGAACAAGCTGAGAAATTCGGTGTGGACCTATGGAAAACGGAACCGAATAAATGTTGTGATATTCGCAAGGTTCAACCTTTAGAGAAAGCGATCTCCCCTTCTGTTGCCTGGATATCAGGTTTGCGAAAAGAGCAGTCCGAAACGCGAAAAGCGACGGAGTATCTGAATGTAGACCAGCGTTTCAAGAAAATTAAAGTATGTCCACTCATTCATTGGACGTGGAAAGATGTATGGCGATTCGTTCATAAACACCAGCTTGACTATAATGTACTGCACGACCAAGGATATCCGAGCATAGGATGCGAGACTTGCACAAAGCCAGCTTTCACTGAGGAAGACTTGCGATCGGGGCGCTGGACAGGAAGCGATAAGACAGAATGCGGACTGCACACTGATTAAATTTTTTTATTGTTAAAACCAAGTAATTTGATATGACTAATAACATTAAAAAGGATAGGTGTTTTTACATGACAAATATTCAAGCACATGGCGGTACATTGGTTAATTTATTCGACCCTTCTCTGTCGATTGAAGGCTTAAGCAAAAAAGTTTCCATTGATGCTACATCAGTAAGTGACTTAGAACTGATTGCGACTGGTGCCTACAGCCCGTTAACAGGATTTCTGACTTCAGCTGACTATCAGTCTGTTGTCGACAATATCAGATTAGCAGACGGAACGGTCTGGAGCCTGCCGATTACACTGCCTGTAAAAGACCGCTCTTTGTATACTGTAGGAGAAACCGTGCTATTGGAATATGAGGGAGATATTTACGGCACACTGACTATAGAAGATATTTTCGAACCTGATCAGCAAGAGGAAGCAGTCAAAGTTTATAAAACAGCAGACCTGCAACACCCCGGGGTCGCAAAGTTACACGACCGTGGGCATGTCTATCTAGGTGGCCCTATTAAATTAATTAAAAGAATCGAGCAGAAAAACTTTGCGGAATTCTATTTTGATCCGACGGAAACACGCGAAGTGTTTACAGCAAACGGCTGGAAGAAGATTGTCGGATTTCAAACACGTAACCCTGTCCACCGTGCACATGAGTATATCCAGAAAACTGCGCTGGAAATCGTCGATGCTTTACTGCTGAACCCGTTAGTCGGTGAAACGAAGTCTGATGACATTCCGGCAGACGTGCGGATGGAGAGCTATCAAGTGCTGTTGCGAGATTATTACCCGGAGGACCGCGTGAAATTAGCTGTCTTCCCTGCTGCAATGCGCTATGCGGGACCACGTGAAGCAATTTTTCATGCGCTTGTGCGAAAAAACTACGGCTGTACTCATTTCATTGTCGGTCGCGATCATGCGGGTGTCGGCGATTACTACGGAACGTATGATGCACAGGAAATCTTCTCGAATTTCACAACGGAAGAAATCGGCATTACGTTGTTGTTTTTCGAGCACAGCTTCTACTGCACAGCCTGCGGCAATATGGCTACACCAAAAACATGCCCTCATTCCAGTGAACAGCACGTCATTTTATCTGGAACGAAAGTGCGTGAAATGCTGAAACACGGAATATTGCCACCGCCGGAATTCAGCCGTAAAGAAGTAGTGGATGTGCTGATCAAAGGATTGAAACAAAATGAACTGGTGAAGTGAGGAGAGAAAAGATGTCGAAAAATATTGTATGGCATGAACAATTAGTCACGAAAGAAGAACAGCGAAAAAGAAACCGTCACCACAGTGCAGTCCTCTACTTCACTGGTCTGTCGGGATCGGGTAAATCGACAATCGCAAATGCAGCTGCTCGCCGGCTGCATGATCTCGGAGCAAATACGTATGTGCTCGATGGCGATAATGTCCGTCATGGTCTGAACAGCGACCTTGGCTTTACTGATGAAGCGCGGAAGGAAAATATCCGCCGAATCGGCGAAGTGGCGAAGCTGTTCATTGACAGCGGCCAGTTAGTTTTCACGGCTTTTATCTCCCCTTTCCAAGAAGATCGGGACAGTGTCAGGCGTTTAGTTGAAGCAGATGAATTTGTGGAGGTCTATATCAGCTGTCCTCTTGAGGCATGTGAAGAACGTGATCCAAAAGGTTTGTATGAAAAAGCACGTGCCGGTGTGATTCCCGAATTTACGGGTATCTCTTCTCCTTACGAAGCCCCTGAAAAGCCAGAATTGGTATTGGAAACAGATCGCTTCACAATTGAAGAATGTGTGGAGCAGCTGATCAGCTATTTGCGTGAAAATAAATGGATTGATTGAGGAGTGAATGAAATGGGCAAAATTTGGCTAGTCGGTGCCGGTCCTGGTGATCCAGACTTATTGACCGTAAAAGCAATGAAGACAATCGAGCAGGCTGACGTGATTCTGTATGACCGTTTAATTAACCAAGAAATTTTACAATACGCAAAACCAGGAGCTGAACTGATTTTTTGCGGCAAATTGCCGAAGCACCATTTCGTTCAGCAAGATACGATTAACTTTTTATTGGTTCAGCATGCGAAGCAGGGCAAACAAGTTGTACGTTTAAAAGGCGGCGACCCGTTTATTTTCGGACGAGGCGGCGAGGAAGCTGCATTCGCAGTGAGGCATGACGTACCTTTTGAAGTGATTCCGGGTATTACATCCGGAATCGCCGCCCCTGCATATGCAGGAATCCCGGTGACGCATCGTGATTACAGCGCTTCATTCGCCATCGTCACAGGACATCGCAAAGAAGGTGCTGAAGAGGAAGACAAGTGGGAGGCACTCGCTAAAGGGATCGATACACTTGCGATTTATATGGGGGTCAGCAATCTCGCCTATATTGAAGAACAATTAATCCGCCACGGAAAAAATCCAAATACGCCGGTTGCTTTTATTCATTGGGGGACGACGGAAACACAGCACACTGTAACAGCGACATTACAGACAATGACAGAAACGGCCCAACTGGAAGATGTCAAGAATCCGAGCATGATCATCATCGGAGAAGTCGTCCGACTGCGTGATGAATTGCAGTGGTTTAAAGAATCTTCTGAAGAGCGCCGATTGCACGAGGCGATGATATGAGAGCGATCCTATATATTTGCCATGGCAGCCGTGTGAAGTCTGGACAGCAGGCTGCTTTGGCGTTCTTTGAGAAAACGATGAAGACAGGCACTGCAGCGATTCAGGAGGCATGTTTCCTAGAGCTTGCGGAACCATCGATCGCAAAGGGTGTGGCAAACTGCATAGAACGCGGTGCGACAGAGATTGTTGCCTTACCGTTCCTGCTGTTGCGGGCGGGTCATGCTAACTTGGACATTCCCGCAGAACTGCAGCACGTAATGACGAAGTACCCTACTATTCCTCTTTATTACGGTGATCCAATCGGTGTGGATGAACGAATGGTCGACGTATTGATTGAACGCCTGCAGGAACAAGAAGAAGCGATACCCTGTGATGCAGAAATTTTACTGGTCGGTCGCGGCAGCAGTGATCCAGCAACCAAGCAGGATTTCACTGCAATCAAGCGGATATTTCAGGAGAAAACAGGATTGCAGCAAGTCAGAGTCGGCTATTTGGCGGCGTGCGGTCCAAGTTTCGAAGAGGAGCTGGAAAGGATTTTAGACAATCGTCCAGCTGAACTTTATATTCTGCCCTATCTGTTATTCACCGGGATTTTATTGAAAACAATCGAACGGACACTGAAAAATCTCGATACAACAACCGCCGTTCATCTATGTAATGAATTGGGCTATGATCCCGCCATTCACGCGATTTTAATTGAACGCGCTAATGAAGCGGCAGAAAGGAAGTGTGGACTGGATGTTCCCTATTATGCTTGAAAACTTGAAAGAAACAACCGTCACATTAGTCGGCGGAGGGCAAGTTGCCTATCATAAAGTAATCAATCTACAGCGATTCGGAATCTGTCCCACTGTCGTCAGTCCTGATTTCCATCCTTCGCTATTGACACTTGCCGAAAAAGGCACAGTGAAGCTCATTCAGAAAGAAGCAGAATGGGAGGATGTGAAAGACAGCTTCCTGACACTGCTTGTAACAGCCAATGAAACAGTCAATGACGAGCTTGCACGTCAATTGAAAAAAGCTGGTAAACTCGTTGTCCATGCTTCAAATCCTTCATTAGGAACGGCTCAAGTCCCTGCAGTTACAAGACGAGGGAAACTCGTCATCAGCGTATCGACCAGCGGTGCCAGTCCCTCTCTGGCGAAGAAGATCCGCACTGAGATCGCGGAACAGTACGATGAACGTTATGAAGAGTATGTAGATTTTCTGGCGGATGTCCGCCACTATGTAAAAGAACATATTTCAGAGCGTACGGACCGCAAAGTATGGCTGAAAGAGGTAATTGAACCGATCTATCTGAATGATAAAGCAGAACGGCAGGCGTTCCTAAATGAACTGCTGCGAGCCTTCCCTTCCGAACAGAAGCAGCTCAGCCGGTAAGAGTCAACAGTCTCTTACCGGTTATTTGTGTGAGGAAAACGTCAGCTTTTAGCAGATGATTTTAAAGATTACTTAACAAAAGAACCTTTTTCAAAAGTAGAAATTTCTACTTATACAAAGAAGACGATACATAAAAAGAGTAAGTGTAATAGAGAAACAACAGGACACGATAGATTGTGTAAAGGACACTAAACCTTCCGAATTATCGGTGTTATACTTATAACATTCCAGTTTTTGTTTACAATTAATAAGGGAGTGAATTATACAATGAATAGGATTAATCTAATTACACTTGGTGTAAAAGATATTCGAAAGTCACTACAGTTCTATCGTGATATTGGTTTTGAGGCTTCTGTAACAGGTGATGAGGAACAACCTGTCATTGTGTTTTTTAATAATGAAGGGTCAAAACTTGAGTTATTTCCGCTGGAAGAATTGGCAAAGGACATTAACAAAGAAAATCCTCCTGTCCTATCAAAAGATGGATTTCCAGGTTTTACGCTTGCTTATAATGCTAAATCAGCAAAAGAGGTTGATGACATTATTCAGTTGGTTAAAAAAGTGGGGGCTGAAGTTGTTAAGGAACCACAAAAACTTTCGTGGGGTGGATACGGAGGTTATTTCATTGACCCAGATGGTTATTACTGGGAAGTCGCGTATGGTTCTCTTTGGGAATTCGATGATTCGAATATGTTAATCATGTAAAACTGAATATTCTATAACTACCTTACTAGTGTAATTAGTTTAATGGAATCTCCAAAAAGCTAATGAATGAAGCTGGTGACCAATTAAGAAAAGATGAATACACAGAAGTAAGACTTAGTGCTTTTTCGGGGAATACAGCTTATACGAAAACATGGGCTTCAATATCAGAACAGTTACAATGAACTTACAGTTATAAACCCACATTTTATTGGGCATTTCTCATAATCGGAGTGTGGCAAAAATTTGTTTTGAGGCATCTTTTTTAAAAAAACTTCAGACCACACAGCAAAGCCTCATGCCCACAAACTTCGCATGAGGCTCATTCGTATTTTTATTACACCGTATGAAAATTTGTTCCATCTGTCGTCGCGGCAACAATTCCTACCCGTATGACAAAGTCACCGAAATGTTCGCCTGGCTCCCTTTCCTTCGCATAGCGGTTCAGGATCGGCCCAAGCTCCTCTAAAATTTCTTTCTCACCAACATTCTCACGATAGATCTTGCTCAATCTCTCCCCTGCAAATCCGCCGCCTAAATACATATTGTACTTACCCGGCCCTTTGCCGATGAATCCAATTTCCGCGAGTGCTGACCGGGCACAGCCATTCGGGCAACCTGTCATGCGCGTAATGATTTCTTGATCACCAAGTCCCGCTTCATCCAGCAGCCCTTCAAATTTTGTAATCAATGAAGGCAGATAACGCTCGGCTTCCGCCATCGCTAGACCGCATGTTGGCAATGATACACAAGCCATTGAGCTGCGTCGTAGAGCAGACTGTTCCGCAGGAGATTCTAATTGGTACGACGCAATAATTGCTTCGATTTTCTTTTTATTCGCAGCTGTTACATCGCCGAGCACCAAGTTTTGATTGGGACTCAACCTGAAATCGCCTGTATGGATTTCGGCAATTTCCCGCAGGGCTGTCATTAGTTTATAACTCTCCGTGTCGCACACACGGCCGTTTTCAATGAAAAATGTGTAGTTCCAGCGATTATTCACCGCTTCCACCCAGCCATAGCGATCACCATTATGATCAAAGTGATACGGCCGCACTTCCTCTAGTTCCCGTCCTAAACGGCTGTGCAGTTCTCCAATCAGCCAATCGAGGCCGCGTGAATCGATCGTATATTTGAACCGCGCATATTTCCGTACGGAGCGGTTGCCATAATCGTGCTGAATCATCATCAGCTGTTTTGCGACTTCTACTGTCTGCTCTGCAGGTATATAGCCAATTAAACGCCCGAGCTGCGGGTACGTCTGCTCATCACCGTGGGCCATCCCCATCCCTCCGCCAACTGCTACGTTGAAGCCTATCAGCTTACCATCTTCAACAATGGCAATCAGACCGATATCTTGCGAGAAGACATCCACATCATTCATCGGCGGAACCGCGATGCCAATTTTGAATTTTCGCGGCAAATATGTCGCGCCGTAAATAGGTTCTGTTTCTTCCGTACTGTCGACCACTTTTTCTCCGTCCAGCCAGATTTCATGGTAGGCATTTGTTTGTGGAAGCAAGTCTTCGCTCAATCGTTTCGACCATTCATACACTTCGGCATGGACCGGTGATTCATTCGGATTCGGGCTGCACATGACGTTTCGATTGACGTCTCCGCAAGCCGCAATCGAGTCAAGCAGTGCATCATTCATTTCCTTGATATTTTTCTTCATATTCCACTTTAGAATTCCATGCATTTGAAATGCTTGGCGTGTCGTCAGCTTTAATGTCCCATTACCGTATTTATGTGCGAGTTCATCCATCACCAGCCACTGTTTCGGTGTTGCAAATCCAGCTGGTGTTCGCACGCGGATCATGAATTGATACGCAGGTTCCAGTTTCTGCCGCTGGCGTTCCGTCCGTAGATCCCGGTCATCCTGCAGATAGCTGCCGTGGAATTTCATCAGGCGGTTATCATCGTCCGGAATTCCGGCGCTGAGAGAGTCTTTCATCGTTTCAATCAGATTCCCCCGAAGGTAATCACTCTCGATTTTAATTTCTTCCACGTCACTTGGCGGTCCTTCTACTATATGGACAGGTTTTGTTGTTGAAGTCATATCTCATTCCCCCTTCTAAATATTTAGTAAACGTCTCGCTGATAACGTTTTTCCTGAATCAGCTGCGTCAGGAATTGCTCGGATTCTTCAAGCGATTTGCCGCCTTCATGCCGAAGGATATCCACTAGCGTGTTATGAACGTCTTTCGCCATGTGCTGCTCGTCTCCACATACATAAATCGATGCCCCGTCTTCAATCCACTGGTATAATTCCTTGCCTGATTCTTTCATTCGGTGCTGTACGTAGACTTTCTCCGCTGTATCACGGGAAAACGCAACATCAAGGCGTGACAATGTGCCGTCTTTGACATAGTTTTGCCATTCTGTCTGATAATAAAAATCCGTCACATAATGTTGTTCTCCGAAAAATAGCCAGGACTTTCCTTCAGCACCTGTTTCACCGCGTTCTTCAATAAATGAACGGAATGGTGCAATCCCTGTTCCAGGACCTATCATAATGATCGGAGTTTCCGGATTGGCTGGCAGGCGGAAATTATCATTTTTGTGTATATAGACTGGCAGCGTATCACCGGGCTCTAGATTTTCAGCACACTGGATTGAACATACCCCCTGCCTGTTTCGGCCATGCGCTTCGTAACGCACTGTGCCAATCGTTAGATGCACTTCATCCGGATTCGCCTGCAGACTACTGGCTATCGAATAAAGTCTTGCCGGCAGCTTGCGGAGGATACCAACCAGCTGCTGTTCACTAATAGAAACCGGTCCGAAATCACGAAGGGCATCCAGCAGATCGCGACCATCCAGATAAGCGCGTAAGTCGTCTGACTGATCTGGTTTCAGCAACTGTTTCAGCTGTTCAGATTCAGAGTGATTTGACAGTTTTTCAAGCAGCGGTTTTGTCAATACGGTAATTTCAAAATGATTCAGCAATGCGATGCGAAGCGCCCGCCGTTCCCCCTGCAAATTAACTTCTACTGTTTCCTCCGCATTCCAGCTTCCAAGGTTTATAATCTCATCGACTAACTCGGAATTATTTTCAGGAAAAACCCCCAAACTGTCTCCCGGCTCATATGTCAGACCAGAACCCTCAAGAGAAAGTTCAATATGTCGCGTTTCTTTATTAGAGCCGCGGCCGTTTAAGTTAATATTCTCGAGTACTTCTGCTCGGAACGGGTTGGTACGGGAGTATTGTGAAGCTGAAACAGTCTCACCTGCCAAAGTCGCTGCCGCAGACTGTCCGCCTATAGAAATTTGAAGTGCGACTTCGACTGCCGCCAACCATTGTGCAGCAGGCTCGTCATAATCCAGATCACAATCGACACGCGGTGCCAGCGGTTTGGCACCAAGTTCAGCCAGTTTCTGATCGAAATCCGCACCGGTCTTACAGAAAAATTCATAAGAGCTGTCTCCTAGCGCTAATACGGAATACAGTAGATGATCGAGTTTTGGCGCTCTGCGGCCGTGCAGAAATTCATAGAATGGCAACGCGGTATCAGGCGGATCTCCTTCACCATGCGTACTGACAACTAACAGCAAATGCTCAATTTTCTTTAGAGTATTTGGCTTAAAATCACTCATCGACTGGATTGTTACATTAAAGGACTGCTCTTTTAATTTAGCCGCAGCTTGTTCCGCAATGCCCTGCCCGTTACCTGTTTGAGAGCCAAAAAGTATGGTCACTTCTTTCACAGCAGTCGGTACTTCGATTGCCGGACGTTCCAATACAGCGACAGCCGTGTCAGAAGACTTTCCCGTTGAATTAACTGCTGTCAGATAGCCGCTAAGCCAGCTTTGCTGTGATTCCGTAATAGTCGGAAGCAGCCGATTAAGCAATTCGATCTGCTCTTCACTAAAAGGACTGTTCGTTACTTGTAACGCCACATTCATCACCCTCACTTACTAATATAGTATTCTCTTTTGTCATCGTTTCATCGACAGCACCCCAACTGGCTTTGATGACAACTATTGTAAAAGATGTTTTTATTGTATTATGATTATTCCTATTAGTCAAGTAGGTTTTAAGTGTATTGTGATTTTTCAGAAACAAATTCCCGGCTGCAGCGATTAAAACGAATGGCGTGGTGAACAACGGCCTTGGTTCGTCTATAGAAAGTTTTGGAGCTGCACGGAAACATTTTGGTTCACTTTTTTTCGTTCAGTGCGGCGATGTTTTCAATCGGTAAATCGGCTTTTGGGCGCGCGACTCCCCCTTTCACAACGTCCAGAACAAAAATTTCACAAGACCACAACAGTTCAGCGCAAGTTATACAGCTTGTTCTTGTTGACCGTAGGTATCGGCAAGAATCGAGGTCTACAATCAGCGTTTTCGCCTGACGTGCGCGATGAAACCGATCGAGCAGTGTTTGATTCGCCGCCAGAAGCTACAATGCGCATTGTCAGACAATCGGTTTCCATCTCTTAGTCGCGTTCGACGGCTTGACCAGCGATTTCCTTAAAGCGAAACTGCGTCCCTGCAATGTCTACACGTCGAATGGCGTTGTGGATTTTATCCGACAGACGAAATACAAGATATCTCGAAGACCGACACCTACGTAGAAGATTCGATTTATCAAGCGGCTTCCTGGTCGAAACCTAGACCGATCGTCATTCAATCGACAAGTCCGCCGGCGAGCTGTTCTTTTGCCATGCCTTTTTCGTGACGAGCCTCGGAGAGTGCTTTTCTCCGCAAGCGATTGTGTATTCGTATCAGCAGCGTGGCACGATGGAAAACTTCATCAAGAAAGCCAAGGAGGGGTTCGGGTTCGGGTTCGGGTTCGATCAGATGAAAAGCCATGATTTCACGGTCAATGCCGCCCGCATGATGATCAGCTTGCTGGCCTACAATTTGACCAACTAGCTGCGCACACTCAGCTTTCCGGCTGCGTCGAAAGGGATTCAGATCGGAACGATCCGTACCCGATTAGTAAAAGTAGCAAGTAAAATAGAGCAGCTAAACCGTTCGACACCTTCTCTAATTCTGTCAGCTAAAAAGTGGTGAGAATTCGTAGATTTTCAGCTGATCATAAATAATTCTGGACTTAGTAAGAATATAGTTGGTAGTGTTAAGCATCTGATAACAGAAGAGATCATTATATTCAATTTTTAAAAAACAAAAAAGGTTATTGTAAATTCTTATTCAAAGTACTAAGATTAAGAACGCAAGGACGCCACTATTCAAAGTAAAAGGTTAGGTGAGGTAATTTGGAGCAGGAATTGACCTTGATAGGACACTTGAATGAATTAAGAAAAAGGATAATTATTGTTTTGGTTGCATTTATCCTTTCAATAACAGCAGGTTTTTTGGGGTCACCATTAATCCTTGAATTCATCAAGAATCAACCTTCCGCTCAAATGATCAATTGGAATGTCTTTGGATTCACTGATGGTTTTTTGATTTATTTTAAATGTGCAGTGCTGATAGCCATTTTATTCACATTGCCAGTTTTACTTTACCAACTTTGGGCTTTCGTAAAGCCAGGGCTTACAGCTAAAGAAGCGAAGGGGTCAATAATTTATGTTCCCATTTCGTTTTTACTATTTATTGTAGGTGTTTCTTTTAGTTATTTCGTTGTTTTTCCAATGGTTATACACTTTATGTCTAGCATAAATCAAAGCATTGGGGCGATAGAGACATACGGTATTTCACAATACTTTACTTTTATGTTTAATATCATTCTCCCCATTAGTATTATTTTTGAGATGCCAGTTGTTATTGTATTTTTAACCAAGATAGGGATTTTGAATCCCTTTGCACTAAAAAAGATGAGAAAGATTTCTTATTTCGTCTTAGTGATTGTAGGTGTTTCAATAACACCACCTGATTTCATATCAGATGTACTGATTATTATTCCTTTACTTCTTTTGTTTGAATTGAGTATAGTTTGTTCTCATTGGACTTACAAAAAGAGAATGAGAGATAGTAAGGATTTAAACTAATATTTAGGGGGTAACAAGATGTCGGAGCAAGACAAGAATCAGAGCAAAACATTTTCCAGACGCAACTTTCTTAAAAATGCAGGGTTGACGCTAGGTGGACTGGCTGTTGGTAGCGGGGTTGGAAGTGCGCTGACAGGCGGAAAAGTAAAAGAAGTGGAAGTAGAAAAAATCGTCGAAAATAAGGCCAATAAAGCGCTAATGTATTTCACTCCTGAACAGTTCCGGGTCATCGATGCAGCGAGCGAAAGAATTTTCCCGAAAGATGACAATGGTCCTGGTGCACATGAATTAGATGTTGTATACTTCATTGATCACCAATTAGCAGGCTCTTGGGGAACAGGGGCAAAAGAATATAGAATCGGTCCTTTTTATAAAGGTGAACCAACACAAGGCGATCAAAATCAATTAAACAGACAGCAAACGTTCGAAAACGGGATTAAAGGATTACAAGAACACAGTAATTCTATTTACCAAAAGAATTTCGAAAAACTAACAGAAGAAGAACAAGACGCAATTCTAACGGACTTTTCAGAGGACAAAGTACCGTTAAAAGGAGTATCATCACTTTATTTCTTCAATCTACTTCGCTCCGCTACACTTGAAGGGGCTTATTCCGATCCATTATATGGAGGGAATGCGGGTATGGAAGGCTGGAAAATGAAGAACTTCCCAGGACACCAAATGAGCATGGTAGAATCGATTAAGAGTGATAAATTCATCAAAATTGAGCCAATGAGCTTAAATTCTCAACACAACCACTAAGAAATAAGTTTATATAAAAACTTAATAGAGTAAACACATTAAAAATGTTTACTCTATTTAGGAGTGAATGGAAAATGGCAAAAACAATGAAAAAGACAGATGTAGTATTGATTGGAGTAGGCTGGTCGGGCGGTATTTTAGCAGCTGAACTAACAAAACAAGGGTACAATGTTGTTGGACTGGAAAAAGGAAAAGAGAGAAAAACAGCAGATTACTTCATGGGACACGATGAGTTACGCCAAGTATCTCGTTTTGAAATGGCGCATAATTTGTCGAAGGAAACTATCACATTTAGAAACAATGAAAAAATGAGAGCATTGCCAATGCGCCAATATGGTTCTTTTGTCTTAGGTGATGGACTCGGTGGGTCAGGAAACCTTTGGAACGGACAAACTTTCCGCTTTTTGCCATATGATTTCCAAATTAAAACGCTGACTGAAAAGCGTTATGGGAAAGATAAGATTCCTAAGGGAATGACATTGCAAGACTGGGGTATTACTTACGACGAAATAGAGCCTTATTACGATAAATTTGAGCAGATGGCTGGTATTTCCGGCGAAGAGAATCCATTAGCCGGAAAACGTTCTAATCCATATCCAACAAAGCCTATGTTAGCTCCACAATCCGTTGAAATATTCAAAGAAGCAGCGAAGAAATTAGGCTATCATCCATATATGATTCCATCAGCCAACTTATCAGAAAACTATACAAATCCCGATGGTGTTTCACGAGCAGCCTGTCAATATTGTGGTTTTTGTGAGAAGTTTGGCTGTGAGTATGGTGCAAAAGCAGACCCTGTCGTGACAGTCATTCCAACGGCAAAAGAGACTGGAAAATTTGAAGTGCGAACACATTCAAATGTCGTTGAAATTTTACATGAAGGAAATAAAGCAACAGGTGTGCGTTATATCGACACACAAACTGGGGAAGAATTCATCCAGCCAGCAGAAGTAGTAGCGGTAACAAGTTTTGTGTTAAACAATACTCGTTTGCTCTTAACTTCCAAAATGGGGAAACCATACGATCCAAAAACAGGCCGCGGTGTTATTGGTAAAAACTATGCATACCAAACTTTTGGAGCTGCAGCATTAGGTTTCTTCGATGAGAAGCAATTTAATTTATATGCAGGTGCAGGTGCACTCGGAGCTTCCATAGATGACTATAACGGTGATAATTTCGATCATACGAATTTGAATTTTCTACATGGCGGCAGTATGTCAATCCTTCAACTTGGTAACCGTCCAATCGAAAGCAATCCAACATTGCCAGGTACTAAAACTTGGGGTAAAGAATTTAAAGAAGGATCACTTAAATACACAAATCGTATGATTTCTATTGGTTCACAAGGTGCTTCAATGCCATATCAACACCATTATTTAGACTTGGATCCGACTTATAAAGATCAGTATGGAACACCTCTTCTAAGAATGACATTTGATTTTGAAGAGCAAGATCGTGAATTAGTTAAATACATGGGACCAATAGCAGAAGGAATCATGAAAGAAATGGGAGCAAGCAAAGTAATTGCTTACAACCAAATAGGTTCATACGACATTTCCCGGTACCAATCTACCCACAACACTGGTGGAGTGATTATGGGTAAAGATCCAGAAACAAGTGCATTGAATAGTTACTTGCAAATGTGGGATTTTGAAAATGTGTTTGTCCCAGGGGCAAGTGCTTTCCCTCATAACTCCGGCTACAACCCGACAACAACAGTGGGCGCGTTATCTTATCGTGCAGCAGAAGGAATCGATAAGTATCTTAAAAACGGCGGTTCTTTAGTATAATAATCATAATGGTTGAGGGGCTCGCCTTTTAACTCATTAAAACAGGAGTGAATGGAATATGATGAATATCGGCGTACCAGGGTTGGTTTTAATTTTAATTATTGCTTTAGTTATCTTTGGCCCAGCGAAATTGCCTCAATTAGGGAAGGCGATCGGTGAAACATTAAAAGAGTTCAAGAATTCAACTAAAGACGTTATGGATGAAGTAACTGAAGAGTTCAAATTGGAAGAAAAGAAAGAAGCTAAAAAAGAAGAACAAAAATAATAAAAAGCACCCAATTGATGTGCACCCCGAAAGTTAGAGTTACTATCTAACTTTTGGGGTGTTTTATTATGGCCTCAACGACTAACTGGTCCACTTTTTTAGGAAGCGAAGTTGGTGAACTACGACGTGATTCATGGCTATCATTGCACTGATATTGGTTAGAAAAAAACACTTCACTATTTGACTGCATGTTTTCTTCACAAGACTATTTTTAACTTTAGCGGAATCGTATCGGGGGCATCACCCGATCCAACACCTTAGGTTTCAGCTGCTTCATAAATTCACATATCGCTAACGAGTTCTTAGTACTACGTCCCGTTCAATCACCTCCCTCTCTATAAGTACCCGCGATTTCAGCGCACTCCTAACTTTACAACGCACAGGACAAAACTCTACAAAAAAACTGTTCTGAAAGTAGTTTATACTTTCAGAACAGCCTGTAACGCATCAGTTATATATGCCCATGCGGGACTTTTTGATTTTCTTAAGCCACGCTGCAGCCACAATGACAATCAATAGGGCCAGCTGTGCAACAATCGTTTCATTGGTCGGATAGAAACCAATCCAGTCAATAATCGGAAGTTTTGGCTGAACAGTAGTACTCACAACGTTTGTCAGCTGTAGCGTATGCAGGCTGACTCCGATAATTTTGAAGGCCAGTACATAGATTAGTATTGTAGCGACCGCGAAAAATCGGTGAATCGGAATACGATGACTTAATTTCGTAAAGATAAACGCTATAACCGCCAGAATGACTACAGCCAATAAAATACCAGCGACAAATTCCATCATAGACATTTTTGGAGCGATGCCTGCATAGAAAACCAATGTTTCAGCGCCTTCCCGGAATACCGAAAGAAAACTGACAGAGGCCATGGCTACGATGCTTCCTTTTGAGATGGCTTGCCCCATTTGTTTAGAAATATAGCGGTTCCAGGCAGCGACCGATGACTTCTGATGCATCCAGATTCCTACACCGATCATCAAAGCCGCTGCAATCAAGCCGATATATCCTTCCATCATTTCCCGGTCATTGCCGATTGTGACGGACTGAAGCACCGTAGACATCAAAATAGCTGCCACAATACTTAATAAGACTCCGGCAATCGCGCCAACATACACCCATTTACGCATCGATTGCTGATTTGCATTCGTCAAAAACGACAGTAATGCGACAATGATAAGCAATGCTTCCAGGCCTTCACGCAGTAAAATAAGAGCGGAATCCCAAAAACTAAAACTGTCATTTGACTGAAGCAAAGCCAGCTGCTGCTGAAACCCTCTGAGTTCATCATCGGCTTTTCTAACATCGTATCCGCTGTTAGAAAGCTGTCCAATCATCAAAGGCAATTCATTCTCCAGCTTCGTATAAAGAGAAGCGTTTTTTGTGCGCACTTCCCCTTCAACATTCGGCCAGATCTGAATAAATTCACGCAACGATCCTTTTGCATCTTCCAGCTTCCCATCCTGCAAAGACGCTGAGCTGTCATCCAATAATCCGATTAACGTTGACAAGGAATAATCCCCGGCAGCCTGTTCTTTCAAAGTACCCGCGACAAATTGATCAATCGTACTCGTTAAATCGTCGAACTGCGTCTTGAGCTCATCCAGATCTGGCTGTTGTTCTGCCAGTGTAATTCTCATGAATGCCATACTCGTCTCAATCGCACCGTAAGCAGAAATACTCTGTTCACGAACTGGACGTTCATTGCGGGTCCAGACAGCAATGAATTGCTTATTCGCTTGTTCAATCTCTTCTAATGAACCAGATTCAATAGACGCATGTAAATCGTTCAAAGCTGGTTCCATCACCTTACCGAACTCTTCACGCTGCGCCTGTTCATCAACAGGATTTTCTGCTTTTTCCAATGCATGCAGTGCTTTAGAAAGCTGACTTAATGCTTCACCGCGAGTTTGTGCATCGGCATTCAGTGAGTCTTTAATTGCTTGATCGATATTTTTGGCCAGCTTTTTATCAGAAGGCTTCTGCTGTTGCCAGCTCACTTCAAACTCTTTAATTGCCGCAATCGCTTCTGTGTCATCGCCTTTTTTCGTATCCATAATGGCATCGCTGATTGAAATGTACAGCTCACTGTAATTGGTTTCAGCAAATGCCAGACGAGTTGGAAAAAGCAGTAAAAGCAGTAAAAGAGGAATCCATTTATAAAATCGAGAACAGTGAGTCACCGATAAATCCTCCCTTTTGAATACCCGGGAAGCATGCAAACAGCGCACTGCCGCGATGCGTGATATATTCATTCAATTTATCTTCACGTCCAAAACTGTTTTGAATCGCGATAAACTGCTGAGGCCGTTTCTGGAATGAAAGAAACAGCAAGCCTGCGTCAAATGTTCCCGTTGCATCCATTACACCTGAACTGTAGGAAAAAGAGCGTCGGTAAATCCTCTCTTTTGCCTGCATAGCCAAACGAACATGGGAATTTTCCGCTACGACATACTCTCCGGAGGCGTCTTTTTCGTCCAAGTTCATTTCTTCCATTTCTTTCTTTTTACCAAGGGGTGCTCCCGTATCACGGTGTCTGCCGAATGTTGCTTCCTGTTCTTGCAATGCCGTCCGGTCCCACGTTTCCAAATGCATCTGAACTCTACGCACAGCCAAATAACTGCCGTTTGTCATCCAGCTTTTCGATTCGCCCGAACCAATCCAGACGACCTCGTTCATTTCTGTTTCTTTCGCAGCGTTCGGATTAATAGATCCATCTTTAAATGCGAATAAATTTCGTGGTGTTTCTTTCTTCTTGCCCTTCATCGGAAATGAGTTAAATCCTGCCTGCGACCATTTCAGACTAACTTTTCCCGAAGCTGCACGGACAAGATTTCTCACTGCGTGAAAGGCTACTTGCGGATCATCTGCGCATGCCTGAATACAGATGTCTCCTCCAGTATAGGCAGGGTCCAGCTGATCTTTCGGAAAATGCGGCAGGTCTTGTAATTCAGCAGGGCGTTTTGAAGCAAGCCCAAGCTGCTGTTTCTCAAATAATGAAGGACCAACTCCGAATGTCAGCGTCAGATTGGAAGCATCCAAGCCCACTGCTTCCCCTGTATCTTTTGCAGGAATCAGCATATTCGTAGCCGGATCTCCTACCTGCTCGCCATTCATCATTCGTACGGAAAGCGGTGTCCACATTTTGAACAAATCCATTAGTTCTTTCTGTGAGTTCACCAGCACATTCAGCGAAGCAAAATACACATAACTCTGCGTTTCAGTTGCAATACCGGATTGATGTTTACCATAGAAGTTAATCTTATGTTTCGCACGCGGATTATCTTCTTCCTCCACCATTCCAAATACGTTCAGCATACTGCCTATCCCCGAAGCCCCAATGACTACACCTGCAGCTCCGGCACCTGTATATTTCAGCATTTGACGACGTGATATTTTCTTCTCGTAGAATTTCTCTTCGGTTTGATCCGTCATTTCACTCACTCCATTACGATGCCCATCATACTTAATGGTTCACCTAGTTGATTGACCGCTTCGGATAAAGCTTTTGTATCTTCTTTGGTTAATTCTTCATAAGATATATAGCCGCCCTTGCCGTCTTCGTACTTCGCAAGCAAATCATCAATGGTTGTAAATTTATTATCCAGCTCTTTTACCAGGTCTTGGTCTTTAGAGGCGATTTTCTCTTTAAGAATTTCAAAAATCTTTTCTGCCCCTTCAATATTGGCTTTAAAGTCATAAAGGTCAGTATGGGAATAAATTTCTTCTTCCCCCGTGATTTTAGAAGTCGAGACTTCATTCAATAAATCAACTGCGCCGGTAATCATCAAGTCAGGTGAGACTTCGACCGTTTCAACACGCGCTCTCAATTCTTTTGCATCTTTCAACAATTGATCAGCCACTTCTCCGTAGCCATCCGTAGTGTTCTCTACCCACAAGCCATACTCGATTTTATGATAGCCGGACCATTCTTCTTCCCCCTGGCCTTCTTCTTGAATATCGGCAAGACGTGCATCGATGCGCGGGTCCAGATCACCAAAGCTTTCTGCAATCGGTTCAGACCGCTCAAAATACATTCTGGCGAGCGGATAAATTTCTTTTGCTTCTTCGATATTGCCTGCATTTACTGCGTTAACAAATTTCTCTGTATCCAGTACGAAATCATCCATCTGATCCAATGCAAATGCTTTATATGCTTCTGTTTCCGCCGTTAAATCAGGACTTTCACTCGGTGTGTCAGAAGGTGCTGGTGCTGTTGATGTTTCATTGGTATCTGTACCGCAAGCAGACAGCAAAATCCCTGTAGTAAGTGCAAATGCTCCTAGAATTCTATAGTTCATGATTTTCCCACTCTCTTTATACTTTGTTTTTATCAATGATAATCGTTCTCAAATAAAAGTCAATAGGAACTTAAAGGGAGTATATGTATTTTTCTTGTATTTTATTGTGATTCATAGATAGATAAGCGATACTATAGATGTAACTTCATACGATATAGTAGGTCTCATGAGTAACGAAACGAGAGGAGGCAGTTGAAATGAAGAGAAAAATCAGCAAGCCGCAGTACGAATTCCTCAAACAAGAATTCACTTTTCTCGAGCAACAGGGCAAGTTGGATTCAAGAAACACGCAAGACATATTGGAACTTTATGAACCAAAGGGAGCGACAAACTTTGTGCGCTTACTGCTTGTCTTCGGGGCTATATTAGTCGGAGTAGGGATTTTAAGCTTTATCGCAGGCAACTGGAACGGTCTAACTCCATATTCTAAGTTCGGATTAATTCTCATTACCTTTGTCTTATCTTATATCGCAGGCTATAAATTGGAACCAAATTACGAACGAACTTCCCGCAGCATGTATTATATCGGTGCAGCAATATACGGGGCCGGGATCTTTTTGATTGGCCAAAGTTTTCATTTGGACCACGCTGTCTATACAGATTTTCTATTATGGTCTGTCGGTATCCTGCCGCTAGCGTATTATCTGAAAGACCAGCTGCTCGCCGTATTCGCCAGCACCTTTTTAATTATCTATAGCTTTACAGCCTTCGAAACAGGCGGATTCGGACCATACTGGCTACTCTTAATGCTCCCGATTCTGTTTTGGATGAACGAGAAAAGGTTAGGGAGAAGAGGATCCATTTTCATTATGTCAGTCTTGCTGGCGACAGCGTTCATCGTCAATACACTGGAATCACTGTATGTTGACGAATGGATATCCATGCTGATCATCTTTGCTGGCGGACTGTTGCTGGCTCTCTTCCCTGTGAAACATTATGTGACAGAATCATCATGGATTGGCTCTATTTTGTTTGGTGTTACAGGCATCATGCTGACTTTCCCGTTTTCTTGGAGAGAGCTACCGTTTGATAACGTATTTCCTTTTATATTCACAGGTTTATTCATTATCTTATTAATTTACTTTCTCAGAAAAGACAGCTTACCAGCAATCTTGATTACCTGCGCATTAATCTACCGATATTACACAGATATCACGTATGATTTTATGCCAAAATCCTTATTCTTTATCATCGGCGGACTGCTGTTGATCACCTTTGGCTTCTGGTTCGAAAAATCGCGACGAGAGACGGTGAAACGTCATGAAGAATAAACGCAATTTATTCCTCATCGCTTTGGTCATTCCGATCCTGCTGCTATTATCATTGACATGGAAACCATTGTGGACACTTAATACAGGTACACCAATTGTGCTAGAGACCATACCGGTTGATCCACGAGATATTTTATATGGAGATTATGTCAGTCTACAGTTTGCTGTAGAAGAGTTTAAGGAAGATGTGATCGAACCCGAACTTCTGAAAGATCTAAAAAAGCAATCGTTCGGAAAAATAGTTGTCTATGCCGTACTGCAGAAGGAGCATGGAGATCTTTACGGATTAAAATCTGTTACTGCTGAAAAACCTGACAGTGGCATATTCTTAGAAGGACAGATGTACCGCTACGGCGACAGCATAGTGGGAGAAGAAATCACCTACTACGCTGACTTCCTGCCTGACCGCTTCTATGTACCCGAAAACACCGGGCAGCGGCTTGAAAACCTTTCGAGAAAAGGCAAACTCATCGCTAAAATGAAAGTTTACAACGGCTACACCGTACTTCAAGATATCCAACCAAAATAAGACTGTTGCCCATGTGGCAGCAGTTTTTTTAAATACATATTAAATTTTTAAGAAGTAAAGTGATTTATATTCATACGATACGCTTTCTGCGGACACTGCCTTAGCTAAGCGAACAGTGGTGGAATTCGTCTTGGAAAATTTCTGTGTTCTTTACAGAAATCATACAGCATGCACTCATGATGCTAGACTTTTACTTAGTTCAGGGACTTCGGCTCGCTGCGTTTTTTTACAAATATATTTGTTTTTCCTGCAAGTGTCGACCCTCCTACGCTACATTATCTTATTAACCTCTTATTAATACTTAATTATAGTAGGCTTAATCCGCAGTAAATCTGCAGAACTAATTGTATAAATTATTGAAAACAAAGCCAGTGTACCGGAGTGCAAGGCGGCGACTCCCTCTTGGAAATACGATAGTGACAAGGTTTATCGCGTTCTGAGTAAGACCAAAAAATATTTTTTCGGATGTATCTGTAGTATGTGTTCCCTAAATATACATGACTTTACGTATTATG
>NZ_JARICI010000087.1 GCF_029257255.1 Sporosarcina sp.
TGCTTTACCAGCTGGAATTTGCAATTTCACTACTTTAGTAACTTTTTTAGCCACGAGACACACCTCCTTAAGTCCGTGATGTGGTAATTGGGTTGCCCCTCCCACTCAAATATGTGCCTGCCGACGAATGTCGGTAGAATTGGTTAATCCGTGCAGACTTTACGTCTGACCTTTGAAATGATACCACCATTACACACTTTTTGCAAGAGGAAATATATCAACTGCACATCAATCCATTTTTTCAACTTGGTCAAATGAAAGTTCCATTCTTGTTTCGCGCCCAAACATATCGACGGTAACAGTAACTTTTCCTTTGTCCATTTCGATCTCTTCTACTTTACCTTCAAAGTGAGCAAATGGCCCTTCAAGAACCGTGACACTTTCGCCGACTTCAAAGTCGATATCAATGCGCTGTTCTTTCATTCCCATTTGTTTTAGGATGAATTCCACTTCTTCCGGCAATAATGGAGTCGGTTTCGCTCCGCCGCCAGAAGAACCAATAAACCCTGTGACGCCAGGTGTATTGCGGACAACATACCAAGAGTCATCGGTCATGATCAATTCCACCAACACATAACCCGGGAACGTTTTTCGCATGACTGTTTTCTTTTTACCTTCTTTTATGTCAGTCTCTTCTTCTTCCGGAATGACGACACGGAAAATTTTATCTTGCATGCCCATTGTTTCAACACGTTTTTCAAGATTGGCTTTTACTTTATTTTCATATCCTGAGTATGTATGAACTACATACCAATTTTTCTCCATCTCCATCACATGTAGGACTACGCGTCCGTCCCTCCTTTTGATTAGAACTGAAAAAACCCGTTTATTCATCAAAACGGGATATTCTCAAGCTATTCATACTTTATTTATTATAGACCAGTATACCATTTCATAACCTCTGAAATACCCATGTCTACTACCCCAAAATAAACAGCCATAAAAATGACAGTCGAAATAACAACTATCGTATACTTCGTCAGTTCCTTACGCTTTGGCCAACTGACCTTCCGCATTTCCGAAACAACATTTTTCAAAAAATCGCTGATCTTGCTCATTCTTCTCCAACCCTTCCGAATGACACAGCGTCCATCATTGGACTCTATGTAACTGGTCAAATGGTTTGTTTATGCAACGTATGGGTGTTGCAATGACTGCAAAACTTTTTGATGGCGAGCCTGCCATCCCGGCTTTGATTGCCAGCCGGCAGCGTATAGTTTCGCGAACCACAATTCTCACAGCATATGATTATTTTTTTCACCATTTGGATTCACCTATTCAAGACAATAGTCTTGCTAAAGAGTACCATCTTACCAGCAACATGTCAATTCACTGCAGAAGGAATTAACGCACAAGATCCACAGCCATCGAGTGCTCCAGCTTTCGCTTTATTCGTTGCAGTGCATTGTCGATTGACTTTACTTGCCGATTTAGCACTTCTGATATTTCACGGTATGACTGGCCTTCCAAATATAGTGTGAGTACTTCTTTCTCCAAGGCACTCAGTACTTTATTCATCTCTTCTTCCATAAATGAAAAATTCTCTTTATGAATCATCAAGTCTTCAGGATCGTCAAGCGTCGAGCCCGAGATGATATCAAGCAGCGTACGCTCTTGATCCTCATCATACATAGGCTTGTCCAAAGAAATAGAAGTATTCAGCGGAATATGTTTTTGCCGGGTCGCTGTTTTGATGGCTGTAATAATCTGCCGTGTAATGCAAAGCTCCGCGAACACCTTGAAAGAACTCAGACGGTCAGGACGATAATCACGAATTGCTTTATACAGCCCGATCATTCCTTCTTGAACAATGTCTTCCCGATCTCCGCCAATAATAAAATACGTTCGCGCTTTCAAACGGACAATCGGCTGAAACTTTGTGATCAAATAGTCTAGCACATCCGAGTTTCCCTGATGAATCTGCTCAATCATTTCTTCATCTGAAATTGTAGAAAGTTCTTTTTTTCTATTCTCAATTTCCATGTTCCGCACCAACCTCTCCACCCCAGAGTCTTATTGGTATATTACCGACAGTATAGACACGTGTTTTTCATGCCAGCTGCTCATTGTCTGCCGCGTCTCATTTTTTCGAAGGCCGCCGCCACTTCATCCGTCAATGGTATCTTTGAGAAGGGCCGATTTTCTTGAGTTTTTCTGACCCGCTGCGCGATCAGCCTGTCCACTTCCTTCATTTCGATTTCCAACTCTCTGGCCGACACCCGCAAAGCACCTTGTGCGAATACCACCCACTGCTCAACCAGGTCTGAAGTAGCCACATGAACCTGCGTTAACCGGTTAGAGAGTTCGGATACAAGTTTCTCTATCCGTTCATCCGCAGTTTCGTTCTCCCTGGTAAACACTATTTCCACTCGATATTGCTTTTTCCGCTTTTCAATGCCAGGTACCAGATGCGCGTCAAACACAACAATGACACGCCAACCTTTATGCGCTTGATATTCCGCCATCCGTTCAATCAGACGATCTCTGGCTTGTGCGAAATCTTCTCTTTTCAGATCTTGCAGTTCAGGCCACGCACCGATGATATTATAGCCATCAACGAGCAGCACATCTTTCTTCATGACGTTGCCTGAGCTTGACGCTTCCGTAAAACTTCGTACATCAGCAACGCCGCCGCTACAGAAGCATTTAACGAGGTAACATGACCTACCATAGGCAAACTATAAAGGAAATCACATTTTTCACGTAAGATCCGCGACATGCCTTTCCCCTCACTGCCAATAATAACCCCTAAAGGCAACGTAGCATCCATATGGCGATAATCCGTTGAATTGGACGCATCCGTACCTGCAATCCAAACATTTCGTTTCTTTAGATCATCAACAGTCTGCGATAAATTATTAACACGCACAACCGGAACATGCTCGATCGCACCTGTTGAAGCTTTCGCCACTATTCCTGTAAGACCCACCGATCTTCTCTTTGGAATAATAATTCCGTGAACACCGGCAGCATCGGCGGTACGTAAGATAGACCCCAAGTTATGAGGATCTTCAAGTTCGTCCAAGATGATAAAAAACGGATCTTCTTGTCTCTTCTCCGCAATTGCAAATAAATCATCCAACTCCGCGTAGTCATAGGCGGCTACAGATGCGACAATCCCCTGATGCGTCAATTCCGTCATACCATCTAATTTTTGTTTCGGCGCCGTTTGAATGACAACGCCAGCTTCTTTCGCGAGTTTCATAATTTCGCCGATGCTTTTTTTATTTACACCTTCTGCTACCCATATCTTATTCAACTGTCTGCCGGAACGCAATGCTTCTACTACAGGATTCCTGCCGCCAATTAGTTCTACTTCTTCCGCTGTCATGCCATTTCCTCCTCAGGATGTTCCACAAAATGAATTGCTTTGCCCATTAGTTCAGCCAGCCGTTCCTGTCTGCCTAATAAATAAACATAGCCAAGAACCGCTTCGAAAGCCGAACTGTAATTATAGGTCGTCACATCTGTGTTTTTAGGGACAGAGCCTGATTTCGCATTACGACCGCGGCGCATGACGGCACTTTCTTCCTCTGTCAGCAAGTTTTTTTCTTTCATCGCAATAATGATCTGCGCCTGCGCTTTCGCTGATACGAAACGCGTTGCTTCTTTATGCAGAATATGCGGCTTCACACGTCCGCACCGCAGTAAATGCTCTCTTACCGCCTGTTCATAAACTGCATCGCCCATATAAGCAAGGGCAAGGGCGTTGAGTTGTTTTACATCTATATCACGCAAAGACCCCATTTAATTACCCTCTTTTCCAGCGAGTTCCTTGTGCTGTATCTTCTAACACAATGCCCTCCGCCTTCAATTCATCACGAATTTCATCAGACCTTGCGAAATCGCGGTTTTTTCTAGCCTCTAATCGTTCCTGAATCAAGGCGTCCACTTTTTCATCCACCAGCTCTTCTGTACTAACAAACGGCAATCCAAGAACGCCCATCAGTTGATCAAACGTTTCTATAAACTTCTGCAGTACGTGACGATCTGTATTTTTCTCCAATAAATAAAGATTTGCCTGTTTTGTCAGTTCAAATATAGCAGCAATGGCATTCGCTGTATTGAAATCGTCGTCCATCGCTGTTTCAAATGCAGTTACCTGCTCCTGAATCATATCTAGCCAAGACGGCTGATCTTCTGCTAAATCAGCCGAAATCGTCAGACGATGCTTGAGATTCGCATACGCCGTCTCAATACGCTCCAGGCCGTTCGCAGCACTTTCCACTAATTCCTGTGCAAAGTTGACAGGGTGCCGGTAGTGGACGGACAACATAAAGAATCGAAGTATTTTCGGATCTATCTGTTTACGGATATCGTGAACTAAAATGAAGTTCCCAAGAGACTTTGACATCTTTTCATTGTCGATATTGATATAGCCGTTATGCATCCAATAGTTCGCAAACGTCTTGCCAGTAGCCGCTTCGGACTGTGCGATTTCATTTTCGTGGTGAGGGAACGTTAAGTCCTGACCGCCGGCATGGATATCGATCGTATCGCCCAGCAACTCTCGCGCCATTACCGAACATTCAATGTGCCAACCCGGACGCCCCTTACCCCATGGACTCTCCCAGAAAATCTCTCCTTCTTTAGCCGCTTTCCACAGTGCAAAGTCCAAAGGATCTGATTTAATCACGTTCTCCTCGACTCTCGCACCAACCTTTAATTCATCTACAGATTGATGGGAAAGCTTGCCGTAGCCATCGAACTCACGAGTACGGAAATAGACATCTCCGTTTGTTTCATAAGCAAATCCTTTATCGATCAGAAGCTGAATAAATTCAATAATTTCATCCATATGTTCTGTAACGCGCGGATGAGCAGTCGCTTCTCCACAGCCAAGAGCGCCCACGTCTTCAAAGTACGCTTTGATAAAACGCTCTGTCAGTACACCTACTTCTTCATTCAACTCTTTTGCCGTATTGATAATTTTGTCGTCTACATCTGTAAAGTTGGAAACGTAATTCACTTCGTATCCGCGGTATTCTAAATAGCGGCGAACTGTATCGAATGCAATCACAGGGCGTGCGTTTCCGATGTGAATGTAATTATAGACAGTCGGGCCGCAGACATACATCTTAACCTTTCCTTCTTCTATCGGGATAAACTTCTCTTTCTTGCGTGTCAATGTATTATAAAGTTGTATGGTCATGTAAATCATCCTTTTTACCAGTAGTTGATTCCAACTGTTGTGTTCGTAATTTTAATTCTTCAATTTGTTTTTCCAGACGTCTGAATTCATCTGCGACCGGATCCGGCAAGCTATGATCTAAGCGTTCTTTTATTCTGACTCCATTGGAAATCACAATTTTACCGGGAATTCCGACAACAGTCGAGTTCGGCGGCACCTCTTTCAAAATAACCGATCCCGCTCCCACCTTGCTGTTTTCACCTATCGTAATAGAACCGAGAACTTTCGCACCCGAAGCGACTAGCACGTTATTCTCCAGCGTCGGATGGCGTTTACCGCCCTCTTTCCCGGTTCCACCTAACGTGACTCCTTGGTACAGTGTAACATCATCCCCGATTTCACACGTTTCCCCGATGACAACGCCCATTCCATGATCAATAAACAGACGGCGGCCTATCACGGCTCCCGGATGAATTTCGATCCCTGTAAAAAATCTGCTGACCTGAGATACTACACGTGCCATGAAACGCAGATTTCTTTTATAGAAAGAATGCGCAATGCGATGTGCCCAAATTGCATGCAAACCTGAATACGTCAGCGCCACTTCAAATGTACTGCGGGCAGACGGATCCTGCCCGAAAATGCATTGGATATCCTCTTTCATACGTTTGAACAATGAACTTCCCCCTTTTTCATCTTTATTGAATATATCTAGATGTCAGCGATCTTATACGTTTTGGTTAACTGTCGAGGCTTAACGGCGCTTTCCGCTTTTGGTGTCATCCAGCTGCAGCGGCTAGAGGCTCGGGTCATAAGACAAAGCTGCTGTGCGGCATAGGGCACCGCTTCGCATCTTTGTCTTATGCCTACCGCCTCTGGACAGCCACTTCCGCTTTTGAATCCATCCAGCTGCAAGCGCCAGCCTCTCGGGTCGTTTCGGTCTTAAAGATAAAGGCAAAGGACGCCTTTATTTTAAGCCCTCCAACGCCTGTCGAGGCTTAACGGCGCTTTCCGCTTTTGAATATAAAAAACGCCTCTGTCAATTGATGACAGAGACGCTGGTTTGCGTGGTTCCACTCCGCTTGGAAGATTGTATCTTCCCGCTTAAAGTCTTTAACGCAGACAAAACGTATGGCCTACTGAAGTTTCAGCTCATCGCTCAAAGGTGCATTCCCATCTTGAATTGACTCAGGTCATTTGCAGCCTAGATGACCCTCTCTGCAGAGCATTCAACATGTACTTTCCTTCTCAACGCTTTTCTATAAAGTTTCATATTACGTTCATTTTACACAAAACAACCAAAAAGTCAATATTGATTATTTTGCAAATCTTTCGACACGCTGTAGAATTTTTTCTTTTCCGATCAGCGCAATTGAGTCTGGCAGCTCAGGTCCTGATGTTTGGCCTGTTGCTACGACACGGACCGGCATGAATAAGTTCTTGCCTTTATGTCCCGTTTCTTTTTGAACTGCTTTGATGGCTGCCTTAATAGACGGCGCGTCGAATACTTCTAAAGCTTCCAATTGATTCTTCAATGAAGTCATGACTTCAGGTACTTGTTCACCTGATAAGATTTCAGTCGCTTGTTCATCATATTCAACAGCATCCTGGAAGAACTGGGCGGATAAGTCGACGATTTCAGCTCCGAAACTTAATTGACCTTGATATAACGCAATCAAATCATGAACCCATGTCTGTTCTTGTTCCGACATTTTCTCCGGCACAAGACCTGCAGCCTGCAAATGAGGCAATGTCAGCTCGATGACTTCTTCCAATGACAGCTTTTTGATGTATTGGTTGTTCACCCATGTCAGTTTATTCGTATCAAACATAGACGGTGATTTAGAAAGACGAGATTCGTCAAACAGTTTCACTAATTCATCATGCGAGAAGATCTCTTCCTCTCCACCCGGCGACCAGCCAAGCAGCGCGAAGAAGTTGAACATCGCTTCAGGCAAATAGCCAAGCTCTTTATATTGCGAGATGAACTGAATGATCGATTCATCACGTTTCGAAAGTTTCTTGCGATCTTCATTGACGATCAGCGTCATGTGACCAAAACGCGGGTGTTCCCAGCCAAATACGTCAAAGATCATCAGCTGCTTCGGCGTGTTCGTCAAATGTTCTTCTCCGCGGAATACATGAGAGATCTTCATCAGATGATCATCCACCACTACGGCAAAGTTATACGTAGGAATCCCATTTGTCTTGACCATTACCCAGTCTCCGATGTCCTTCGATTCGAACGTCACGGAACCGCGGACTAAATCGTCGATTGCGTACGTCGCATTTTCCGGGACACGCATACGGATGCTGTAAGTCATGCCAGCCGCTTCTTTTTCCGCCACTTCTTCAGCAGTCAGATGACGGCAGGCTCCATCGTACATCGGCGCTGCAATACCGGCAGCTTTTTGCGCATCGCGTTTCGCTTCCAGTTCTTCAGGCGTACAGAAACACTTATAGGCATGGCCTTTTTCAAGCATTTCATCTGCATATTTCTTATAAAGATCGAGTCGCTCTGTTTGGCGGTACGGACCGTATTCGCCGCCGATATCGATGGATTCGTCATGATGAATGCCGAGCCACGTCAAATTTTCGAGCTGTGATAACTCGCCGCTCTCGATGTTTCGCTCTGTATCTGTATCTTCAATCCGAATAATAAATTTACCGCCATAATGTTTGGCAAATAAATAGTTAAACAAAGCAGTCCGTGCTCCTCCGATATGTAAGTGACCGGTTGGACTCGGCGCGTAACGCACTCGTACTTCTTGTGTCATAGTGTACCTCTCCGTTCTTAAAATGATCTCCCGCCACTTATATGGACAGAAGAATGATGTTGAATGTAGTTAATTGTTTATCTATTTTATCACTGTCGCATTTATTTTGAAAGTCAATCGTTTTTCATTAACAGAATCGTCGCCATTGCAGCGATACCTTCTTCACGCCCCGGGAAACCCAGACGTTCCGTTGTAGTCGCTTTTACATTGACCTGCGACAGATCCGCTTCCAGCAATTCCGCTACACGCGTACGAATATCCCCGATATACGGTGCCATCTTCGGCTTTTGCGCGATAATGGTACAGTCGATATTTCCAAGACGGTAACCTTCTTCTTTGACCATCCGCCACACTTTTTCCAATAAAATCGCAGAATCCGCGTCCTTAAAAGCCTCATCTGTGTCTGGAAAATGTGTTCCGATATCGACTTTCCCAATTGCTCCGAGCGCTGCATCTGTTACAGTGTGCAGCAGAACATCTGCGTCAGAGTGTCCAATTAAACCTTTTGTATGCGGGATCGTAATACCTCCAATAATGAGAGGTCTGTTTTCAGCAAAAGCATGTACATCAAAACCTTGTCCAATTCGAAACATGAGGTAATTCCTCCTACTTTCTTCTTGCCAGCAGAATTTCGCCGATTGCGAGATCCTCCTGGGTTGTCATCTTTACATTATCATACGAGCCTTCCACTACGCATACGTCGTGGCCAAATCGTTCGACCAGCATCGACTCATCCGTTCCAAGAAAACCATCTCGGCTCGCTGCATCGGATGCACCTTTGAGCACTTCATACTGAAATGCCTGCGGCGTCTGTACCAGCCATAGATTTTCACGGTTCAGTGTCTGCTGTACAACGCCGTTTTCAGCCAACTTTATTGTATCTTTCGCCGGGACAGCCGTAATCGCAGCACCAGTATCATTCGCCTTGCTGACTAACTCGCGGATCACAGACGAATCAAGGAATGGTCTGGCGGCATCATGAACAAGCACAATGCCATTGCCCTTATAGGCTGCTATACAGGCAGCTACGCTGTCTTGCCGTTCGCCTCCGCCTTCTGCAAAGGTAACAGCTTTCACACTTCCATTGCGTTCAAGTATTTCTTGAATTGCCGCCTGTTCGTCAGGTTTCACAGCGATGATAATTTCCTCGCAATGAGGATCTTCCTGAAATACACTGACTGTATGATAGAGAATGGATTTTCCGCCAATCTCTAAAAAGAGTTTGTTTTGTCCGGCTCCCATGCGTTTGCCGCTGCCTGCAGCCGGAATCATTACGGTATAGTTCACATTTTCCCTCTGCTTTCTGCGGCCGTTTTATCGGCCTTTCGGTTTTGCAAAAATCATTCTTCCGGCAGATGTCTGAAGAACACTTGTCACCACGACGTCAATCGCCTGACCAATATACGATCTGCCGTCTTCGATGACAATCATCGTGCCGTCATCCAAGTACGCAACACCCTGATTATGCTCTTTGCCGTCTTTGATGACTACTACATGCATTTCTTCTCCTGGAATGACGACTGGTTTCACTGCATTGGCTAAATCATTAATATTCAGTACTGCCACACCATGCAAATCTGAAACTTTATTGAGATTAAAATCGTTCGTCACAACCAGGCCTTCCATTTTCTTTGCTAGTTTCACTAATTTCAAATCTACTTCCGCTACGTCATTGAAGTCTTCATCTGTAATCAAGACGGTTGGACCGTCATCGTTTTGCAGTCGTTTCAAAATATCCAGACCACGCCGTCCCTTTGTACGCTTCAGCGTATCCGAAGAATCGGCGATGTGTTGCAATTCCGTCAAGACAAATTGAGGAACAACAAGGATTCCCTGCAGAAAACCTGTTGCCGCGATATCCGCTATGCGCCCGTCGATAATGACACTCGTATCGAGCAGTTTATAGACATTCTTTTGCGGTGCAGCGGCTTCCGCCGTTTCCTTCTTTTTTGTTGTGCTGCGTAAATTGGAGAAAGCATTGATGAACTCCTCCCACTTCTTAAAGCCGACCTGGAAGCCCAAATAGCCAAGAAGAATTGACAGCAATGCAGGAAGTACTGCAGAAAAGAAAGGTATTTCCATTGCATTCAAGCCAAAGCTGACTAAAAATGCAACACTCAGTCCGACAATGAGTCCTACTGTCCCGAACAATAGGTCCATGATCGGTGCTTTCAAAAGTCTTTCTTCTATCCATTTAATAAAGTTCACAATCGGCTCGGTTAAAAATAAGCTGAATATAAATAGAATGATCGCTCCTAAAATTGCTTCCACGTATGCGTTTTCAATAATTGGACGCGATGTGAATACAAACAAGCCAAATAAGTACGGTAAAAATAATACACCGAGAGTTCCTCCGATTAGCAAGAAAGATAGTTGGACTACTCTTTTCAACATTTTCTTCCACCTCCTTTTCCTTTTTACTAGTATACAACGAATGACAGCTAGCCGCTTAGGTTATGTGAGGAATTTCTGAAAATTCCTCACTCCTCTTACTAGGACAATCTAAATGAATAAAAGTTTCTTTACTTAAACGCGATCCCAAGTGCTTCAGATATTGTTTCGACACCTACCACTTGAATGCCTGTTGGAATATCCCAGCCACCCATATTGGAAGCCGGCATAATAACGCGGTCAAAACCAAGTTTCGCCGCCTCTGTGACTCGCTGTTCTATTCTCGATACCCTTCTTACCTCACCCGTTAACCCTACTTCTCCAATAAAACAATCCCCTATGCCGACTGCGGTATCACGGTAGCTTGAAACAATACTCAGCAAAACTGCTAAATCAATAGCTGGCTCGTCCAGTTTAACCCCACCCGCAACCTTAATATACGCATCCTGCGTCTGCAGCATCATGCCCGCACGCTTTTCCAGTACCGCCATGAGCAATGACACACGGTTTTGATCGATCCCCGTCGCCATTCGTTTTGGATAATTGAAGCTCGAGGGGGTAATCAGTGCCTGAATTTCCACTAAAATCGGCCGCGTCCCTTCCATTGAAGCAACAACCGTTGAACCGCCTCCCCCTTGGGATCGTTCACGTAAAAACAGTTCTGACGGATTCAGCACTTCTTTCAATCCAGACTGCAGCATTTCAAAAATCGCAATTTCATTGGTTGAACCGAAACGGTTTTTTACACTGCGCAAAATTCGGTATGTGTGATGACGCTCCCCTTCAAAGTACAAAACGGTATCCACCATATGCTCAAGCAGACGCGGACCTGCAATCTGTCCATCTTTCGTAACGTGTCCCACAAGAAAGATAGCGATGTTCTGCGTCTTCGCAATACGCATAAGTTCAGCTGTACATTCCCTGACCTGCGACACACTGCCGGGTGCTGAAGTTACTTCCGGATGATGCACCGTCTGAATGGAATCCACAATAATGAATTTTGGTTTTACAGCATCTATTGTTTCGTGGATCATGCCAAGATCTGTTTCTGCGTAGATATATAATTCATCCGATTTAACACCTAGTCTCTCCGCACGCAGCTTCGTCTGCCGGATCGATTCCTCACCGGATATATACAGCACACGCTCCTGCTGATTAGCAAGCAAGGAAGACACTTGCAGCAATAGCGTCGATTTCCCTATCCCCGGATCCCCGCCAATTAAGATGAGCGAACCAGGTACAATCCCCCCGCCTAATACGCGGTTCAGTTCATTCAGCTCTGTTTTCACACGCGGCTCTTCTACCATTTCGACCGCGCTGATCGGAAGCGCTTTTTGCTTTACTCTATCCCCATGTTGAAACGCTGCGCGTGGCCCTTTCTGTACGATTTCAACTTCTTCATCCATCGTGTTCCATTCACCGCAACCCGGACAGCGACCCATCCACTTCGGTGATTCATAGCCGCAAGAGCGACACATAAATTTAGACTTACGCTTAGCCATATGCTCTCTCCCCAAACGAAAAGGACAGCCCGCCCCGCTTTTTAAAATCTAAGCGAGCGAGCTATCCTGATCTTGATTCAAATTAGTTTTGTACAGTTTCAGTTTGTTTCTCTGTCCGCACAATGAACTGATCATCTTCTACATCAATGACGACTTTTTCACCTGTTAATACTTTACCCTCAAGTAATTCTTCAGATAATCGGTCCTCCACGTGTTTCTGCAATGCACGACGCAGCGGACGAGCTCCGTATTCCGGATCGTACCCTTCATCCGTAATCTTATCTTTCGCAGCTTCCGTCAAGACTAATTCGATATTCTGTTCGGCTAGTCGCTTCGCAAGGTCTTCCGACATTAAACTAACAATCTGACGTAAGTGATCTTTTTCTAATGAATGGAAAACGATCATGTCATCTACCCGGTTTAGGAATTCAGGTCTGAATGTTTTCTTCAGTTCAGCAAGCATCTTTTCCTTCATATCTGCATAATCAGATTCCCCACCATTGATATTGAAGCCGACATAACGGTTTTTCTTCAATTCTGTAGCACCGACGTTTGACGTCATGATCATAACGGTATTGCGGAAATCTACCGTACGTCCTTTAGAATCTGTTAAGCGCCCGTCTTCCAACACTTGAAGCAAGATATTAAAGACATCTGGATGCGCTTTTTCAATTTCATCGAGCAGTACAACGGAGTACGGCTTACGGCGTACTTTCTCTGTCAGCTGGCCGCCTTCTTCATAGCCTACATAGCCCGGAGGTGAACCGACCAAACGGGACGTCGCATGTTTTTCCATATACTCGGACATATCGATACGAATCATCGCATCTTCATCTCCGAACATGACTTCTGCTAACGCACGGGCCAATTCTGTTTTACCTACACCGGTTGGACCAAGGAAAATAAAGGAACCAATCGGTCGTTTTGGATCTTTTAATCCAGCACGCGCACGGCGGATGGCTTTTGAGATTGCTAAGACCGCTTCGTTCTGACCAATGACACGCTCATGCAGAATCTCTTCCATTTTCAGAAGCTTAGCTGACTCTGTTTCTGCGATCTTATCGACCGGGATACCCGTCCACATTGCAACGACCGCCGCGATATCATTGACTGTTACTTCAGACTCGGTTTGGCCTTGTTTTTCTTTCCATGCCGCTTTCGTTGTTTCTAACTCTTCCTTCATCTTTTGTTCAGTGTCGCGATAAGATGCTGCTTTTTCGAACTCTTGGCTTTGAACAGCTGCATTCTTTTCCGAACGGATCGCTTCTAATTTCACTTCTAATTCTTTAAGATTCGGAGGAGTTGTATATGAACGAAGTCGGACTTTTGATCCTGCTTCATCAATCAAGTCAATCGCTTTATCCGGCAAGAAACGGTCAGAAATATAGCGGTCAGACATTTTCGCAGCCGCTTCCACTGCTTCATCCGTAATTTTCACACGGTGGTGTGCTTCATACCGATCACGAAGTCCTCTGATAATCAGGACAGTCTCTTCTACAGATGGCTCATCCACTTGAATCGGCTGGAAACGTCGTTCAAGGGCTGCATCTTTTTCAATATATTTACGATATTCATCTAACGTAGTAGCTCCGATACACTGAAGTTCACCCCGTGCAAGAGAAGGTTTTAAAATATTTGATGCATCAATTGCACCTTCCGCTCCGCCAGCACCGATCAATGTATGCAGCTCGTCGATGAACAGAATGATATTCCCTGCCTGACGAATCTCTTCCATAACCTTTTTCATACGGTCTTCAAATTCACCGCGGTATTTCGTACCCGCGACAACTGTACCCATATCCAGTGTCATGACACGCTTATCACGCAAAATTTCTGGCACTTCGTTATTAACGACCTGCTGCGCCAATCCTTCTGCAATTGCCGTTTTACCGACACCCGGTTCCCCGATCAGCACCGGATTGTTTTTCGTACGGCGAGCTAATACTTCAATCACGCGGGTAATTTCTTTGCTACGTCCGATAACCGGGTCCAGCGTACCTTCGCGGGCAATCTCAGTTAAGTCTCTAGCTAGACTATCGAGCGTCGGTGTTGCGGCTGATGCTGTGCCTGTAGTATTTGCGACTGAACTTTCATCGTTGCCGAGCAATTGAAGCACTTGCTGACGTGCTTTATTCAGACTGACGCCTGCATTGTTCAGGACACGGGCTGCAACGCCTTCTCCTTCACGAATGAGGGCCAATAAAATATGTTCTGTACCGATGTAAGAATGCCCTAATTTGCGTGACTCGTCGACTGACAGTTCGATGACGCGTTTCGCACGCGGTGTATAATGAACGATCGGTCCTACATCTTTAGAACCGACGCCCACTAGGACTTCCACTTCTCTTTCAATCGTATCTGCATTCACATTAATCGCTTCCAGTGCTTTTGCCGCGATGCCGCCGCCTTCTCGAATTAAACCAAGTAAAATATGCTCCGTACCAATAGATTCGTGTTTTAATCGGATTGCTTCTTCTTGAGCCAATTGCAAAACTTTTTGCGCGCGTTGTGTAAATCGATTAAACATCATATTCATTCCCCTCTTTCATTCATAAGTAAAAGATATTGTATATTATGCCACTAATAGCATCCTTGCTTTAATGCCTACTACTATACATATTCAATACGTTTCCTAATAAGCCATGTTTCTCACATTGACCTTGACTATAGTTGATTAATTGTAAATCGCTAACAGCCTTCTTGCAAAAGTTTTGCTTACGTTTCATCTGCGTCAGTTTCGGCAGCTTGTGACCTTTCAATACCTAAACGGTCACGAAATAATTGAGCACGGAAAACGTCCCGCTCATCAGGCGTCAGCTCTGCACCCGCATATTGCTGAAGGAAGCCCGGCTGCATGAATATCATCAGCTCATTCAAAATCGTCATATCAATATTTTTTATGATATGTAAATCAATACCCAAACGGACGTCAGACAAACATCTCGCCGCTTCTGCAGTCGGCAAGATCCTGGCATGCGTGATTGTGCCGAGCGAACGATACAGGCGGTTTTCCAGATGAACTTGAGATTTAGCCAGCAATAACTCACGTGATTTCTTTTCGTGAGCAATTAAACGCTTGGAAATATTCTCAAGATCCTTCAGTACTTCTTCTTCTGATTTACCAAGTGTCGTTTGATTGGAAATCTGATAAATATTACCGAGCGCCTCACTGCCTTCTCCATAACTTCCTCGTACCACCATACCGAGCCGTGAGACAGCAGGAACGATCCGATCGAGCTGTTTAGTAATCGTCAGAGCCGGCAAATGCATCATGACAGATGCCCGCATTCCGGTACCTGTATTGGAGGGACAGCTCGTAAGATAGCCGAATGTCTCATCAAATGCATAGTCCAGATTATGTTCAAGTTCACTATCTACTTTATCCGCCTGTTCATAAGCCCTTTTGACTTGAAAACCCGGATAAATACATTGAATGCGAATATGGTCTTCTTCATTCACCATGATACTGATTGTTTCATCTTCTGAAAGCAGAACAGAACCATATTTTTCCGGATTAATCAGCTGCGGGCTTACTAAATGCTTCTCTACAAGTATTTGCCGTTCAAGCAATGTTAAGTCAGACATGCTCGTGCCCGCAAAATGCAGTTCTTCCATTGCGGATACCGCTTGATCGACAGCTTCATTGACCTGTTTCGCATCTTCTGCAGACGCACAAATCGGGAACAGATGGCTTTGCAGATTACGCGCTAAGCGAATTCGTGTAGAAAGAACAATATCTGAATGCTCTCCTTCTGCCACCATCCAGCCGGTCAGCTCTTGATTGATAAATTTTTCAAATGACATGCTGATCGTCACCCCCGTCAGCCAGCTGCTGTTTCACCTGGTTAGCTTCGTCTCTCAGTTCAGCAGCTTCTTCAAAACGCTCTGATTCTACCGCCTCTTTCATTTTTGAACGGATATCTTCCAGTTGTTTTTTTAATGCAAAACGTTCGTTGAAGGAAACAGGGATTTTCCCGCCGTGGCTCGTATTGCCGTTGTGTAATTTTGCAAACACCCTTGGAAGTTGCTCGCGAAATGCATCATAACAAGTCGCACAGCCGAATTTCCCGATATCCAGAAAGCTGTGGAAAGTAAGTCCGCAATTCGGACATTTAGGACCTTCCGGCATCTTTTCATTCGCCTTTTGTTCCTGCAGCAAGTCAGAGCCGCCAAGCCAATGAGCTAAAAATTGCTGGATAGATAAGGGTTCCTGATCAGGACTAAATGAAAACGTCTGGGAATAAAACGCACATTTATCACATAAATGCCGCTCTGTCACACCGTTCATTGTCTCTTGTTTGAAGACCACGGCAGCCGGCCGCTCTTTGCAGTTTTCACATAGCATGTATATCCACCTCAATCCACTTCTTCGTAAATTAATGTCACTAACATGGCACGAAGGATACGCGAACGCAATGCATCGCGTTCAGGAAGCATATAGCGCAGTGTATTGCGGCCTACAGCTGCCAACATAAGTTTCGCTTCACGCTCGTTAATCACTTCTTCTTCAATTAAGCGAAAAATGACGTCTTCCGCCATTGTGGACGACGCTTCATCTTCAAGACTTTCTACCGCCTGTTCGAGTAAATCTTTCCGAGAATTCGTCTTCACCCGGTAAATCCGGATATAACCGCCGCCGCCTCGCTTCGATTCTACTGCATAGCCTCTTTCGACTGTAAAACGAGTTTTGATTACATAGTTGATCTGCGAAGGTACACACTGAAATTTCTCAGCCACTTCATTCCGCTTGATTTCAACAGAAGCACTACCTTCCTCTTCGATAATCGCCTTCAAATATCCTTCTATAATGTCAGAAATGTTCCGCATCTCGTCACCTCGTTTCCGCTCGTACTTCTAGTTGACTTTGACTATCTTTGACTTGATTGTATCGCAGAAAACAGGTCGGATGCAATTGATTTGTTTTATTCGGATGGGCAGTTTTTGCCAATCTCGCTAGCTTAGGCTTTCACACTCTTCACTTGATTATTCATGATCTTGACGGCTTTTCTTCGACATAAAAAACCGCACAGTGGGATCTGCACGGTTTTCATTCGTTTAAATAGAAACTGTTTCTTTTTTCAGAGGTGCCAGATCGACTTCAAAGCCCATGTCTTCAAGCATCTGAAGGTCTTTATCGTTCTCTTGCCCCGCGGTTGTCAGATAATCTCCAATAAAGATCGAGTTGGCCGCATATAAACCAAGCGGCTGTAGACTGCGCAGATTCACTTCACGCCCGCCTGAGATCCGGATTTCTTTCGTTGGATTAATATAACGGAACAAGCTGAGTACCTTTAGACAGTAGCGAGGATCTAATTCAGATGTGCCTTCAAGCGAAGTACCATCCACAGCGTGCAGGAAGTTTACCGGAATGGAATCCGCATCCAGTACCCGCAGGCTGTGCGCCATCGAGATGACATCTTCTTTCGTTTCGCGCATCCCGACAATCACGCCGGAACAAGGTGATATGCCCGCTTCTTTTGCGTGACCTACCGTTTTTACACGATCATCATACGTATGCGATGTCGTGATGCTCTCGTGGTGCTCTGCAGAAGTGTTCAGGTTGTGGTTATAGCGATCCACACCCGCTTCTTTCAAACGCACCGCCTGCTCCGGCTTCAAGATGCCGAGACATGCACAGACAGTCATACCTTCATGCTTTTCTTTGATTTTCCTCACTGAATCAATGACGATTTCTAGCTCACTGTCACGAGGCCCACGTCCGCTCGCCACGATACAATAAGTGCCTGCTTTATTGGCAGCAGCACGCTCTGCTCCCTCCAGAATTTCTTCTGATTTCATCATGGCATACTTTTCAACAGGAGCTTTTGAGACGATCGACTGCGCACAATATCCGCAGTTTTCGGGACAGAGTCCTGATTTCGTGTTGATGATCATATTAAGTTTTACTTTGTTTCCATAGTAATGCGAACGAATGGAATATGTTGCATGAAGCAATAAAAGTAACTCTTCATCAGGACTATTTAGGATGGAAAGTGCTTCCTCGTCCGTTAGTACATGCCCAGCCAAAACTTTGTCAGCCAGCAGTTGATAATCCGTCAAATTGTCCGCCTCACTTTCAAGTGTTTTGAAATTCTAAATGCAAAGATCCCTGCAAGCACCGCCAATAAAATATCTTTCGGCAACGGCGGAACCATCCAGATCCATGCAATTTTATAGGTGAATATCTCTGGTGCCGCTGCCCATATTTTATAGGCAACGTACATCAAGTTAGTTCCTATCAAATAGTTGATCGCTGTCCCTGTTAGTGCTGCAGTAATATAAGCAGTCAGTGTGCTTTTTCGCTCTACGATTTTCCCCACAACGTAGGCAACTAGAATAAATGAAACGATAAACCCGAAAGTCGGGCTTAAAACTTGTCCGAATCCACCCGAGAATCTTGCAAATACCGGTGCTCCTGCAAGACCGACCAGCATGTAGACAGTCATTGATAATGCACCCAGACGGCTACCGAGTAATAGTCCAGACAAGACCGCAAAGAATGTCTGAAGTGTGATGGGAACATTCATGACCACCAAGAATGGCAGGAATGATGTGATATTAGCCCCGATCATCATGAGTGCTGCGAACATTCCGCTGTATACAACTGCCAGCGCCCCCAGCTGACTTTTCGTACGTCCTTCTGTAACTGTTGTCATCCTTACACCCCTTAATCTTTTTTGGTTACTATAAAAATAGTAATAGTTAACTCATTTTACGTCAACATTATTTTAATTTTAGTTAACAATGAAAAAGACCGGCAGCGGAATGCTGTCGATCTTGGTTTTTATTGTTTAATGTTGGCTATTACAATCTATTATTGAATTAAAATTATACATCGTCTTCTACAATCGCCTCCGTTCGTCAGGTAGCGGTTTGAAACCGTTGATCTGCAAAAAAACTTGTGCAACAAACGGACCCTTTAGCGAGACGGTAGTATGGAACCGTTAATTTCCGTTTCATCCGTCCCTCCTGAAAGCGTACCGTCTGCACCGCAAATCCCAAACTGCTTACTAAGTGCACTATCAAGTACATGTTTTGGTGATGTGCCTAAATTAATTGAAGAGATTTTAAGGCAAATTCGATACCGTCTTCATTTGACTTTTTCGTTATAAAGTCTGCAATATTTTTCAATTTATTACTACCATTTCCCATAGAAATACCATAGCCTACCATCGCTAGCATATCGATATCGTTATCTCCATCACCAAATGCCAAGGCTTCGCTTGAATCTATATCAAAATATTGCAGTACTTTTTTAACAGCAATTGATTTTGACACATCTTCATGTAAAACATTAACGATATGCGGATGCCAACGTTGAAATATTAAATCAGGGAACTGCAATTCCTAAATTGGAATAATTTCTTCTCCTGCATATAAACACATTAAGTATATTTCTTCATCAAACTTCTCTTCATTGAACTTGGGGTATTCTCGTAATGAAAGTGTTTCACTCATTGCATGAAAAGTAGTCGGACTCTGGATTCTGTTCATTGTTAATTCTTCTGTAAAAAATGAAAGACTATGTTTATTTTCATCTGCAAACTTATTTACAGAATGAACAATATCTTTTGGCAGGGGTATTTTATGTATGACTTGATCTTGGTGTTTAGTATAGGCACCGTTTGCTGTGATAAACGTATCTACGCCCAATTCTTCTAAGTCTTGACACATTGATAATGGTCTACCTGTAGCTGCTACTATTTTGACGCCTCTGCTTTTCAATATTTGTATAGCTCTCTTAGTACTTGCTGAAATACATCCATCTTCGTAATTTATAAGAGTTCCATCTACGTCGAAAAATACAATCTTACAGTTCATTGCAAACTCCTTTCCACCATTTACTCCTACAAAGTAATTCAAAAAAATAGCTATTATTATTCAAAGTGACTATTTTCATAAATTATTCTGAAATCTCCCGCAAACAAACGAAAAGCACTGTCTTTACCTTTAGCGACTTCATATCTAAAACTCCTTTAGGAAAAGGGTTTCCAGCTAAAGTAAGCAGTGCTTCTTTCAAACGTTTTTTAGTTATAGCAAGAGCCGTTATAAAGTACGACTTTTGCTTTTCATGAATCTCTCAAATAAGTTTTTCTCCGGCTGCTAACACGAATGATCGCCGGCTTACTTCTTCTTATCAATCTTTTCTTCTTTCTCTTTTCGAAACAGGAAGAAAGCTAAGACACCGCTCAGTGCAGCTGCGCCAAATGTGATCCAGACGCGTGCATCCCAAGGTACTTCTTCAAAATTATTGCTCAGCATGATCCAGGCAATTGTGCCGACAATTGCTGCAATGGGAATCGAATATTTAAAAAATTGCATAATCCCTCACCTTTTCAATTTATTCCTATAATTTTATCACAGTGTCAACCAAATCTCTATCCGTCTAATCAGCTTGCCCAACTTCACTAAACGTACACTTGACGAATACTAGCAAAGCCGCTATGCTTATGATTAGAATTATCAAAATAATTTAATAAGAAACATATCTTATCCAGAGAAGCTGAGGGACTGGCCCGATGACGCTTCAGCAACCAGCCATTTGGCAAGGTGCTACTTCCAGCGGTATGCTTTGCTGCATCCGGAAAGATGAGAGGGAACTAGTCATTTTGATTACAAAGCCTTCTATAGATGAAGGCTTTTTTTGATTATAAAAAGCAAAGGGGAGATTTGACGATGTCATTACTGGAGAAGCTTCAAACAAATGTTCTGACGGCTGACGGGGCAATGGGTACCATTTTATATTCATACGGGATTGATTATTGCTATGAAGAACTAAATATAGAAAAGCCGGAAATTGTAGAGAAGATTCACCGGGACTATATTGAAGCGGGCGCGGATATTATTCAGACGAATACGTACAGTGCGAACGCGGTGAAATTGGCTCGTTATGGTTTAGAAAGCCGTGTCACTGAGTTTAATAAAGCAGCAATCCAAATTGCAAAACGCGCTGCTGCACCAGGCGGACAGTTTGTACTCGGAACAATCGGTGGTTTACGGGGTATTCGGAAAAGCGATGCCAGTCTAGATGAAATCAATCAAGTCGTTCTTCAACAGGCCAACGCACTCCTGTCAGGAGATCCGGACGGTCTGCTGTTGGAAACGTACTACGATTTCGAAGAATTGTCGTCAGTTGTTTCCACACTTCGCAGGATTACAGATGTTCCATTGATCGCTCAAGTGTCCATGCATGATCCCGGCGTTCTGCAAAACGGAATGTCTTTAAATGAAGCATTGCATCAGCTCGAGTCACTAGGCGCAAGCATCGTTGGCGTTAACTGTCGGTTAGGCCCTTACCATACGATTCAGGCGTTTGAAAATGTGACACTTCCTAAGAATGCATTTTTATCCGCCTATCCGAATGCCAGCCTGCTTGATGTAGAAGACGGCCGGATCGTTTATGAATCAGAAGCGGAATACTTCGGACGCGCTGCTGTTTTGCTTCGCGATCAAGGCGTACGCTTAATCGGTGGTTGCTGCGGCACAACTCCAAAACATATCAAAGCAGCGAAAACCCGGTTAGCAAGATTGGAGCCTATCAAAAAGAAAGTGGTAGCACCGGCAAAACCAATCATTATTCATGAAGCAGGACCCGTGAAACATCAGCCTCTTCATGAAAAGGCGAAAACGGAGCGCACGGTGATCGTAGAGCTGGATACACCACGCCATTTAGAGACTGAAGATTACATTAAAGGAGCAAACTTGCTCTATGATGCAGGAGTAGACGCAGTCACGATGGCTGACAACTCACTCGCATCACCGCGGATCAGTAATATGGCGATGGCGTCGATCATCAAGATGCAGCATAATGTACGCCCTCTTGTACACCTAACATGCCGCGACCATAACCTGATTGGTTTGCAATCTCATTTAATGGGGCTGGATGCATTAGGCATTCACGATATTCTAGCAGTGACAGGCGACCCGACAAAAGTTGGCGACTTCCCTGGTGCAACCAGCGTCTATGATGTATCGAGCATGGAACTGTTGCAACTGATCAAACAGCTGAATGAAGGAATTTCATTCTCAGGTAAGCCGTTGCGCAAGAAAGCCAACTTCTCTGTTTCCGCAGCCTTTAACCCGAACGTCCGTGTACTCGATCGGGCGGTTCAGCGTTTAGAGAAAAAGATTGAGATGGGCGCAGATTATTTCATTACACAGCCTGTTTATACGAAGGAAAAGATTATCGATGTCTATGAAGCTACGAAACATTTAGATACTCCGATTTTCATTGGGATTATGCCTTTGACGAATATACGCAATGCCGAGTTTTTACACCACGAAGTACCCGGGATCAAGCTGTCTGATGAAGTTCTTGGACGTATGCGTGAATGTGGTGATGACCGTCAAAAAGCAACGGAAACCGGAATTCAGATCGCAAAAGAACTGATTGAGACAGCGGCCAAATATTTCAATGGAATCTATTTGATCACACCGTTCCTGCGTTATGATATGACACTTGAACTGAACCAATATATTAAACAGCTAGATGAGCAGAAGGAGAGGGAATTAACACATGCAGAAACATCCCATTGAAGAACAACTAGACAAACGAATATTGATTATTGATGGCGCGATGGGGACAATGCTGCAAGCAGAGGATCTCTCTACAGAAGACTTTGGCGGAGAAGAATACGACGGATGTAATGAATACTTAAACATTTTACGGCCAGATATTTTAGAGAAGATCCATGACGAATACTTGGAAGCCGGTGCCGACATTATTTGTACCAACACGTTCGGCGGCACTCCCCTTGTGCTGAACGAGTTCTCTCTTGGTCACCGCGCACATGAGATCAATACAAAAGCAGTAGAGTTGGCTAAGAATAGCACTGCCAAATATTCCACGCCGAAATGGCCGCGTTTCGTTGCAGGCGCAATCGGTCCTACAACGAAGACACTCTCTGTTACCGGCGGAATTACGTTCGATGAGCTTTCGAATGATTTTTATGTACAGGCGAAAGCACTTGTCGAAGCGGGATGCGACTTGGTTTTGATGGAGACGAGTCAGGATATGCTGAACGTCAAAGCAGGCACAATCGGCATCAAAAAAGCGTTTGAAGAGCTGGGCCGCGAAGTCCCGATTATGATTTCCGGGACAATTGAGCCAATGGGTACAACACTTGCGGGACAGAGCATTGAAGCATTTTACATCTCCATTGAACACGTTGAGCCTTTATCTGTCGGCTTGAACTGTGCCACAGGTCCTGAATTTATGACCGATCACCTGCGTTCATTATCAGACTTGGCAACAAGCTATGTAACTTGTTATCCAAATGCCGGTCTGCCGGATGAGGAAGGTCATTATCATGAATCGCCGGAATCACTTTCAAAGAAGCTGGAAGGTTTTGCAGAAAAGGGATGGCTGAATATGGTCGGCGGATGCTGTGGGACGACACCTGAACATATCCGCGCTATCCGTGAAGCTGTAAAAGACAAGGCACCTCGTAAAATGCCGGAAGAAGTGCATGGCCACGCGGTTTCTGGCATCGAACCTTTGCTGTATGACGATACACTTCGTCCTTTGCTGATCGGTGAACGGACGAACGTAATCGGCTCCCGTAAATTTAAGCAGCTGATTGTAGATGAAAAGTTTGAAGAAGCGTCTGAAATTGCCCGCGCACAAGTAAAACGAGGTGCGCATGTACTGGATATCTGTCTTGCCAATCCTGACCGTGACGAGCTGTATGACATGACTAAGTTTATGAAAGAAGTCGTAAAAAAAGTGAAAGTTCCATTAGTCATTGACTCAACAGATGAAAACGTCATTGCAGAAGCACTGAAATATTCTCAAGGTAAAGCAATCATCAACTCCATCAACCTTGAGGACGGAGAAGAGCGATTTGACGCAGTGTTACCTCTTGTGAAAAAGTATGGTGCCGCAGTTGTTGTCGGTACGATTGATGAAATCGGAATGGCAGTGACGAGAGAAAGAAAGCTCGAAGTTGCTGAACGGTCTTACGAATTGCTTGTGAATAAATGGGGAATTGAACCTGAAGACATCATTTTTGATCCGCTCGTCTTCCCTGTCGGAACAGGCGACGAACAGTATATCGGCTCCGCCGTCGAGACGATTGAGGGAATTCGTCTAATTAAGGAGAAACTCCCTCGTACGCTGACGACTTTAGGTGTAAGTAACGTTTCATTCGGATTGCCGCCTGTTGGCCGTGAAGTGCTGAATGCAGTATATTTGTATCATTGCACGCAAGCTGGTCTCGATTACGCAATCGTCAATACAGAAAAACTTGAGCGCTTTGCTTCAATTCCAGAAACGGAAATCAAGCTGGCAAATGATTTGCTGTTCACTACAACTGATGAAACATTAGCTGATTTCGCAGATTTCTATAGAGATAAGAAGAAAGAAAAGACTGAAGACGACATTCCAAAAACTGTTCCAGAACGTCTTGCTTACTATGTAGTGGAAGGCACGAAGGAAGGCTTGATTCCCGACTTGGAAGCTGCATTGAAAATGTATGATTCCCCTCTCGATGTCATCAATGGGCCGTTGATGACAGGAATGTCTGAAGTCGGGCGCTTATTCAATGACAATCAACTGATTGTTGCAGAAGTACTGCAAAGTGCAGAAGTGATGAAAGCGTCTGTTTCTTATCTGGAACAGTTCATGGATAAGAAAGAAGACGACAGCGGAAAAGGAAAAATTATTCTTGCTACCGTTAAAGGCGACGTACACGATATCGGGAAAAACCTTGTAGAAATCATTTTAGGTAATAACGGTTTCAAAGTAATCGATATCGGTATTAAAGTCACGCCCGCTACGCTGATCGATGTGATCCGCAAAGAAAAGCCGGATATCATCGGTCTTTCGGGATTGCTCGTAAAATCTGCACAACAAATGGTTTTAACAGCTCAAGACTTCAAGGCTGCCGGAATCGATACACCTGTTATGGTCGGCGGCGCAGCATTGACAAGACGTTTTACAGAAACAAAAATCGCACCTGAGTATGACGGACCTGTTATTTTTGCTAAGGATGCGATGCAAGGTCTGGACCTGGCTAACCGTTTGCAGAGTGACGGAAAAGGCGCACTCCTGGATGAACTTCAAGAAAGTCTTGAAAAACGCGAGGTTAATGACGCGAAGAAAGCAAGCCGTGCAGCAGATACAGCCGTTGCCGTAGCGGTGCGCCCTGCGAAAACAGTCCGTACAGATGCTCCTGTATTTGTACCCACAGATCTGCGCAGACGTGTAATAAAAGATTATTCAGTTGCACACTTGCACCCATACGTGAATATGCGCACACTGATCGGCCATCATCTAGGCCTGCGCGGTAACGTCGATAAAATGCTTGAAAATAACGAAGAGCGCGCTGTCCAGCTGCATGAAATGGTGACTGAGTTCCTGAAGTCCGATAAAATGAGGGCTTCCGGCATCTACCAGTTCTTCCCTGCTCAAGCAGACGGAGACGATGTGATCATTTATGATCCTGAAGATTCCAAAATAGAAATCGAGCGGTTCACATTCCCTCGTCAAGATAAAGAACCATTCCTATGCTTAGCGGACTATCTGAAAACAGTCGACAGCGGCGAAATGGATTATGTAGCGTTCATGCAAGTAACGGCTGGTAAAGGCGTACGTGATTATGCGAACCAGCTGAAAGAACAAGGAAAGTTCTTGGAAAGCCATGCATTTCAAGCAACTGCTTTGGAACTTGCAGAAGGATTTGCGGAACGAATTCACCAGGAAATCCGTGACCAATGGGGCTTCCCGGATCCGACAGACTTCACAATGCGTGAACGTTTTGCTGCCAAGTACCAAGGTCAGCGATTCTCATTCGGTTATCCAGCCTGTCCAAATCTCGAAGACCAAGCGAAACTATTTGGCCTGATCAAGCCTGAAGATCATGGTGTTATCCTGACTGAAGAATTCATGATGGAGCCGGAAGCATCTGTTTCCGCGATCGTCTTTGCACATCCGGATGCAAGATATTTCAACGTAGAATAATAGTAAAAACCGCTGTCTCCGTTAATAGAGACCGCGGTTTTTACTGTTCTGGGAAATGGATTATCGGCCACATCTTCTGCGGCGTCCGCATCCGTGTCCATGTCCGCATCCGTGTCCGTGTCCGTGTCCGTATCCCCCCGGACCTTGTGAAGCAGGACCCATGCCAGGCATAAACGTGTTACCCATGACATCTTGAGTTGACTCTGTATAGTAATGCTGAGGCACACCAACTACATGGTGACGATTGACGTTAACAATCGGATGGATAACAGGAAATTCCTGCTGAGTAAAGCAATCATTATAGCGGTATTGCGTCGGGCAGACAATCGGCTGCATAGGGAAACCAGGCTGTTGTCCGGGCATACCGTGCATTCCGTGCATTCCAGGCATTCCTTGATTCATCATCATTTCACCTCCTATACCCTATTACATGCGAGACTGAAGGATTATTACGGGCTAGCGCCATGGGGCATAAAAAAAGAACCTGCTTGTTGTCTTGTTTAGATATGAAACGGGTGCGTGAAGCGGCTGTAGAGTGGGTATAGTATGTTATAACCAATTCCGAAGGAGAGATTTTGCATGAAACGTAATCGAATTGTATTATTTGACGGCGAATGTAACTTTTGTGATGCAAGCGTGCAATTTATTATCAAGCGCGATCCTTACCAGCACTTTTCTTTCGCTTCCCTGCAAGATGATGTCGGGAAAGAACTACGTAAAAAACATCAAATTCCAAATGATGTAGACAGTCTGGTTCTGATTGAAAACGGCAAAGCCCATACAAAATCAGGCGCCGCTCTGCGTATTGCAAAAAAACTGGATGGTCTATGGCACCTGGCATTTCTTTTCATCGTAGTACCTCCAGTGATCCGTGACCGTGTATATGATTATATAGCAGCTAACCGTTACAAGTGGTTTGGTAAAAAAGAGTTATCCTGTATGCTTCCAACCCCAGAAGAACGAAAACGTTTTATTGCATGAGAAAAGCCTTCCGTCGCCGGAAGGCTTTCTTTATGATATCAGCTGCTTATATTCTTCGTCCGTAAATGCACGGGATCGTGTCAGGAAACGTTTTCCCTCTACACCTTCAAGTGAAAACATGCCTCCCCGTCCGTCCACTACATCAATGATCAATTGTGTATGCTTCCAGTATTCATACTGGCTTTTCATCATATAGAACGGAACACCGCCAATATGCCCGAGCAGCACATCTTGATCACCGACGATCAGATCTCCGTCTTCATAGCACATAGGAGAAGAGCCGTCGCAGCATCCGCCTGACTGATGGAACATCAATGGACCATGCTTCTCTTTTAGCAATTCAATGAGAGCCAACGCTTCGTCAGTTGCCGTTACACGGTCTGGCATGGCAATTCCTCCATTCACTTCAAATCCCTAAAGAGAGATTGGATCAAAAGAATCCTTGCTTGTTTTCATCATAGCTGACCAGCATATTTTTCGTCTGCTGGTAGTGAGCCAGCATCTGCAAGTGGTTTTCGCGGCCGATACCAGATGCTTTATAGCCGCCAAATGCGGAGTGTGCAGGATAAGCATGGTAGCAGTTCGTCCATACACGTCCCGCCTGAATCCCACGCCCGAACCGATAAGCTGTATTCATATCGCGCGTCCAAACGCCTGAACCTAATCCATATAGCGTATCATTAGCAATTTCGAGTGCTTCTTCTTTGTCCTTGAAAGTCGTTACAGCAACAACTGGACCAAAAATCTCTTCCTGGAAAATCCGCATCTTGTTATCACCTTTAAAGACAGTAGGCTTCACATAGTAGCCGTCTTTCAAGTCGCCTTCCAGCTTGTTCTGCTCTCCGCCTGTCAGACATTCTGCGCCTTCTTGCTTACCAATGTCTAAGTAGGAAAGGATCTTCTCCATTTGCTCTGTAGATGCCTGTGCCCCCATCATCACGTCAGGATCGAGTGGATTACCTGTCTTAATTGCTTTTACGCGTTCAAGAGCACGTTCCATGAATTTATCATAAATCGACTCCTGGATCAGTGCCCGTGAAGGACAAGTACAAACTTCCCCTTGATTCAAGGCAAACATAACAAACCCTTCAATCGCTTTATCGAAAAACGCATCATCTGCATCCATAATATCTTCGAAGAAAATATTCGGTGATTTCCCGCCGAGTTCAAGTGTCACTGGAATCAGATTTTGAGAAGCATATTGCATAATGAGACGGCCTGTTGTCGTTTCTCCTGTAAATGCAATTTTGCTGATACGCGGATTGGATGCCAATGGTTTCCCTGCTTCCAAGCCGAAACCGTTGACTACGTTTAGTACACCTGCTGGCAGTAAGTCTTCAATCAGTTCCACCAACACTAAAATGGACGCTGGTGTCTGCTCAGCTGGCTTCAAGACCACACAGTTTCCTGCTGCCAATGCGGGAGCCAGTTTCCAGACAGCCATCAGAATCGGAAAATTCCAAGGGATGATCTGCCCTACTACACCAAGAGGCTCATGGAAGTGATACGCAACCGTATTGTTGTCAATCTGGCTGATTCCGCCTTCTTGTGCACGAATGGCAGATGCAAAATAGCGGAAGTGATCCACTGCGAGAGGCAGATCAGCATTCAATGTCTCTCGGACCGCTTTGCCGTTGTCCCACGTTTCCGCGACCGCCAGCATCTCAAGGTTCTCTTCGATACGGTCTGCAATTTTCAACAAAATATTTGAGCGTTCAGTGACGGATGTTTTTCCCCATTCTTCCTTCGCCGCGTGGGCCGAATCAAGTGCCAGTTCAATGTCTTCTGCTGTGGATCTTGCCACCTGTGTGAAAACTTTACCAGTTACAGGTGTCGAATTATCGAAATACTGTCCATTAACTGGTGCTGTCCATTTACCGCCAATGAAATTATCATAGCGCTCTTTGAATTGAACAATAGAACCTTCTGTATTCGGATTTGCATAAACCTTGCTTTCTGATGCTTGTACCATACTGCGTCACACTCCCTATTCTCTTTATTTTGCTTTTATTCAAGTGCAGTCTCATTGCACATAAAGCCACTATACGAACAACAGGAAAATCTTATGCCGGATGTATACGCTTACATAAACTTTCTTTTATTCTATCTGAAGATTAAAATTCTTTCAACTAAATACTATTGTTATTTTACCAGTTGTATTGAATTCTTCTTTTTCATAGATTGGTAATGAATCCTTAATAATTTGTTCATAAGTTAGCAGTACGATAAAAGAAATACAAATGACAGGGGTTTTCAACATGGGAAACAATACCGTTACACGAGTACTCTCCATTGTAGGAGCAGGCGTTGTAGGATCTATGCTCACGCTGGGTGTCGTGACGAACACCGACCTTCTCACTTCCAAGCCGGAAACAGAAACAGCAAGTGCCGCTGTTACCCCCTACGGCGTGGAATCATTATCTGCAAATTCAGCAGAGTCATTAGCGGATATGGTCGAACAGTCTTCAAAAGCTATTGTCGGGGTAGTAAATTATCAAACAGCGGGCAATCGGTTCGCGGGATCTTCCACCGAGCAGGCAGCAGGAACCGGTTCGGGTGTCATTTATAAAATAGATGGAAATCATGCCTATATCGTGACGAATAATCACGTAATAGAAAACGCACAAAAAATCGAGGTTACATTAAGCTCAGGTACAAAAGCTAAAGCCGAGCTTCTCGGTACAGATGCTTTAACAGATATTGCTGTCCTAAAGATTGATAAAAAGTACGCTTCTGCTGATGTTACATTTGGAGATTCAAGTAAAGTACGGGCCGGTGATTCCGTCATCGCCATCGGAAATCCACTCGGCTTAGACTTCTCTGGTACAGTAACAAAAGGAATCGTCAGTTCTGCTTCGCGGACATTGGATGTCAATACGTCAGCAGGAACATGGCAGACAGAAGTCATCCAAACAGACGCCGCCATCAACAGTGGAAACAGCGGCGGCGCTTTATTCAATACTCAAGGTGAAGTGATCGGCATCAACAGTTTGAAAGTGGCGCAAAGCGGAGTCGAAGGCATTGGATTTGCTATCCCAAGCAATGAAGTCAAAACGCTGGTTGAGCAACTGGCGGAACTTGGAGAAATTCAGCGCCCATATCTTGGCATCGGACTTGCTGATTTAGCAAGTATTCCATATATTTACGTCAAAGATTTGCCGAAAGAAATCAAAGGGGGCGTCATGGTGACGGCCGTAGAACCTGGTTCTGCTGCTGAAAAGGCTGGATTGCAGGAGCAGGATGTACTGACCGAAATCAACGGGGACACGATAGAAAACTCACTTGATTTGCGAAAATATCTTTATTCGAAACTGGAGGTCGGCAGTAAAGCGAGCGTAACCATCTACCGCGGCGGTAAAAAACAAGAGCTAAACATTACACTGACAGGCAGCCAAATGAAATAATCTAGAAAGGCTGGGACATAATATAAAAAGGCGTAAAGGAGTTCATCCCTTACGCTTTTTTATGTCTATTTTTAAGAAATAATTTGCAAAGCATTTGAGTGGAGCGCAGGGGATCGGACTTTATTTTTAGTTTTGTCCTAGCCTTTTTTTATGCGTGCAGATTATAAGTTAATGTTTTTTTGGCAAAGCTAAGAAGTATCATTAGATGTGAGAAGGGATTTATTTGAAACAAACTGGATCAATTAGCATCCTTCATGTCATTTTTCTGTCGATGACAGTAATTGGGTTAAAGAATCATGTGACCATTATCCCCTCTCTCTTAGAAGACGCGGGACGCGACGGCTGGATCTCCATATTGCTGGCAGCCGTAATGGTCTTCCCTTTAATTTTCCTCTTTATCTATATTCACAGAGTTACGAACCGACAGCATATAGGAGACTGGCTGGCATCAGCGATAGGCACTGTTCCAGCTGTAAGTGTCCGATATATAACCGCTTTCTATTTACTCATCATGGCTGCTTTTACATTGGCTGAAGCATTGCATTGGATTACAGCTACCTTTTTGCCTAATACCCCTCTTGTTCCCATGCTGTTGATCTATTGTATCCTTTGCATACTGCTCGTTACCACAGATCTTCAGACAATTGTCATGGTAAATGCATTGGTACTATCTTTTGTTGTAGTCTTAGGTTTCTTTGTAGCCATAACAAATATCCAAGTTAAAAATTATGAGATGCTCAGGCCTTTCCTGGAGCACGGATTCCAGCCAGTATTGCTGTCAGCAGCATATCCGGCATCTGGCTTTCTCGAGCTGATGCTCTTACTATTTCTTCAGCATCAGGTCAAAGATCGTATACGTTGGTACCATTTTGCTATTATGCTGTTCATTTTAGTCGGACTGACGACGGGTCCGCTAATTGGCGCCATCACAGAATTCGGGCCCGAGGAGGCTAGGCAGCAACGATATCCCGCGTACGAGGAATGGGGACTCGTAGCCATTGGACGTTTCTTTAATCACGTGGATTTTTTATCAATTTATCAGTGGCTGACAGGAGCTTTCATCCGAATCGGGTTGTTGCTGTATATTGCTGTGGATTTACTGAAATGGACTGGCGATAAAAAGCGGATATGGAATGTCATTGGACCCGCATTTTTCTTTATGAGCCTTTCGCTATTTTTACTTAGTGAATATACGTTCCTGAAATTGAAAGGGGAATATCTCTTAATCAGTACCTTAACATTTCTATTACTTCTTACAATTCTTTTGACAATCGCCGCTTTCTTATCAAGAAAAGCATCTAAAACTAGCAACTGACTACATCGTTATAAAAAGGTGAGAAACTATGCAGCCCAATGAAAAAATCGATGGTGTGACATTAAAGAAATTGTTTCAAAAGTCCGCTGATATACAGTTCCAGCGCTATCATTTCTCCTCACACACTGTAGAATTCATTACATGCGATGCGATGATTGACACGCAACTTCTAAATGAAGTCATCGTCCCCCGCGTCCAGCTGCTCTGCAGCCATGCGCAGGTGATGGAGCTCGAACAGGCTATTCCATCGTATTTGCACATACCCAGTATGAAAACTCCCAAAACAAAGGAAGAAATCATTTCTCTTGTTTATTCAGGACATGTGCTTCTGTATTTTGTAGAAGAGGATTTGTTGATTTCCGGAAATATCTCCAAAAAACCGAACCGCAATCCAGAGGAAACGCGTATAGAAGTACCTGTGCAAGGACCACGCGATAATTTTATTGAAGATATTTCCGTCAATATAGCACTTTTGAGGAAGCGGTTGCCAACTAATTCACTATGTGTCGAAAAGTTTGTATTAGGAAAACGTTCCAAGACAGCTGTAGCACTTTTATATTTCGATGATATTGCAAGTGAGGATACGCTGAATCAAATACGCAGCCAACTGAATCAAGAGGACAAGGACATCGTCTTTAGCGGTAGCTTATTGATGGAAAGTGTCAATAGAAGCCCAAAACTTTTTCCCAGAAGTCATTATACAGGAAGGCCAGACAATGCAGTTCAGGCATTGGCGCGCGGTCGTTTTTTAATTTTAGTGGACGGGACAGCTTATGCCGTCATCACTCCGGTTAATTTGTTCTTTTTGGTAAAAACCGCAGAAGATAATGAGAATACGGTTTTTTACAGTTCTGTTCAGCGCCTTTTGCGCGTTATAAGTATTTTGATCGGATTACTACTGCCTGCTTTTTGGCTTGCCTTAACCACTTTTCATCAAAATCAATTACCGCTTCAGCTACTTGCCACAATTGTTCAGGCGAATTTGGGGCTGCCTTTCCCCTCTGTATTTGAAATGTTGCTCATGCTCGGCATGTTCGAACTGTTTCGTGAAGCCGGGCTGCGTCTGCCTTCTGTAATCGGTAATACAATCGGCGTAGTTGGCGGCATCATTATCGGAGATGCAGCGATTCGAGCCGGTTTAACGAGTCCTGCGATGATTGTTATTATCGCTACATCCACAATTGCTACGTACACACTCGTCAATCAATCACTGGTATCAGCAGTCAGCCTGCTGCGCATTGGTTTTATTTTGTTAACTGCTTCCTTTGGTTTATTCGGATTTTACCTGTCACTTTATTTTACAATTGTTTACTTGTCGAGTATCCGGATTTTCGGTGTGCCATATATGAATCTGTGGACTGATTTAAGCTGGAATTCCATTAAGAAGACATTACTGCGTTTACCACCAGATCAGTATAAGAAGCGGCCGAACATGTTAGACCCAAAAGATAAGACTCGTAATAAAGGGGGGAAGAAATGAACAAAATTGCACTCTCTTTATTAATCGGTTCTATTGCACTGCTGACTGGCTGTTGGGATATGAACGAACCAGAGCGAATGCTTTACGTCAACGGGATGGGTGTTGATTTTAAAGATGGAAAATATGAAATATATATGCAAATTATCGACTTCGCCAACACAGCAAAGAACGATCAGCCGACAACAGATCAGCCCCAAGCTGAAATTGGCTTTGCAAGTGGAGATACATTAGACGATGCCGTCAATGAGCTTTATCATACTGTTGATCAAAAAGTCTTTTGGGGACATTTTTCATTCTTAGTCATTTCAGAAGAAGTTATGAAAAACGTAAAATTCACCCCAATTGTTGACAGTTTTATCCGTTATCGTGAAACAAGATATCAAATATGGGTCTACACTACGCAAGATCCAGTGGAAGAAGTTCTGTTGGTGCGGCCGGTCATTAATAAAGCCCTCACGCTGTCTAAGCTGGGAGATCCTGAAAACTCTTTCGAACAGGAGTCTTTCATTTCCCCAGTCAACATACGCGAGCTGCTAATCGGATTAGATGAACCCGGCCATGAGGCTGCCATCCCTCTCATTACAATTAAAGAAAATTGGTCATCAAGTAAAGAGTCTATTAAGGCTCCTGAACTGTCGGGTGTCGGCGTCTTAACACGGGGTGGCTTCAAAGGATTTATATCAGGTGACGAGGCGCGCGGCATGCAATGGATGACAAATGAAACCAAACGGGGTGAGGTCACCTATAAATCAGATGAAGGCCACTTCAATACAGTAATTATTGAAAATTTAAAGGTAAAAATCACTCCTGACGTCAAACATGACGTGAAATTTGATGTAGATGTTAAACTGCAGGCGAGTATAAGTAATCTGACAGGCAGCATAACCATAAAGGAAATCAAAAAAAAGATCGAAGAAGAGGTTGCCCGAGAAATCATGGCAACTTATCACGATGCGATAGACAAAGACATTGACATATATCGGTTCTCGGAACGGCTCTATCGTAAGGAATTAGAGACATGGAAAAAACATCAGGAAAATGGACGGATTCATTTAACTGAAAATTCATTTGGTAAATTAAATGTAGACGTTGTTAAACTTAATTCGGACCGCAAATCTTTTAAAGAATCGGTTAAAATAACGAAATAAGAATAGTTTTGCCGACAGCTATCCTCCTCGTTGCATTTTCTACGGATTCGTACTATTTTAAGTACAAAGACGTAAGGAGGTGCCGCAATGAGAATTCTAGTGATAGAGGATAACGAAAGCGTCTCTGAAATGATTGGTTTATTCTTCGAAAAAGAAGGTATTGAAGGAATATTTGAAGCAAATGGGCTTGATGGGTATGAACGAGCCATTCATTCAACTTGGGATTGCCTGATTATAGACTGGATGCTGCCTGATCTAGACGGTCTGACGATTTGTCGAAAAATCAGAGAGCGTGGTATAGAAGTTCCTATTATTATGCTCACTGCGAAGGATGGCGAAGCAGATCAAGTGCGTGGATTTGAAATGGGTGCCGATGACTATGTCACGAAGCCTTTCAGTCCTCTTGCGTTAATGGCGCGGATTAAAGCTGTCACCCGCAGATACACCGCAAAGGAATTAAGCGATAAAGAAGAAATCCGGACCCTCTTTTTTTGCCTGAATCTACATACACGGGAAGTCTCGGTTAAGGGCGAACCAGTTTCCAATCTGACCCCAAAGGAATTTGATCTGCTGCATTTCTTCATCCAGCATCCGAAACAGGTCTTCTCGCGTGATCAACTGCTAGATCAGGTATGGGGATATGATTTTTACGGAGATGAACGGACAGTGGATGTCCATATTAAACGGCTTCGTTCAAAACTTTCACTGCCTGATCACCACTTTTTCCATACCGTCTGGGGTGTCGGCTACCGTTTCGATGAAAGCGCCGGAACAGCCCCATGAAAATTAAAACATTCTATCAGCAGCTGCTCAGTCACTTTAGCGTGATCCTTCTGACTGTTCTCGTGCTCAGTTTATTGCTGACACATTACTTGGAAAATGTGGTCTATAAGCAGAAAACAGATGAACTTACAACGTACGGGCAGGCGATTTTAACTGATCTTCGTCAGAGCAATCATAACTCAGAAACAATTTTGAAATCATACGGCCATGTCTTAGACGCCCGCTCCATTCAATACAGCCTGTTCAATGAACGTTCTTCCATTGTTTATTCGACCGGACTGAAGACCGCGTTAATCGAACTGAATCAAGAAGAATGGAACGCATTACAAAACGGCCAGTCAGTGACAGTTAGACAGGAGCTTAAGCGCTTTGACGAGGCGGTCACATTCGTACTGCTGCCGTACTTTGAAAGACAACAGTTTATCGGCGGTATCCTGCTAACATCCCCTATCACCGGATCACGCGCAATTATTTCTCAGATGAATCATTACGTTCTCTACACGACTTGTGCAGGCGTACTTCTGGCTTTACTCCTGAGCGGGTTGCTTTCTGTGCTTCATGTTCGCCGAATTCAGCGTTTAAGAAAAGCGGCTGCAGCTGTTTCAGGCGGCGATTACACGGTTCGGGTTCCTTCATCAGAATTCGACGAAATCGGTGAACTGTCTAACGACTTCAATGAAATGACTGAAAAACTGGAAACTTCGATGAAGGAAATAGACTCTCTCGAAAATCGCAGACGTCAGTTCATGGCCGATGTTTCCCATGAACTGCGCACACCGCTCACCACAATCCGCGGAATTATCGAAGGTCTGCGAGAACAGATGATTTCCGCAGAAGAGCAGGATAAGGCGCTACAATTAGCTCAAGATGAATCCAAACGGCTCATTCGCCTCGTCAATGAAAATCTGGATTACGAAAAAATTCGAGCCAATCAAATCCAGCTGAATAAACAGACCCTGCCTTTAAAGGAACTGCTTGAAATGACCGCAGACCAGCTTGAATTTGCAGCTAATGAACGGCAAAACACACTAATAGTAGATGTCTCTGACCCGCTTTCAGTCAGTGCAGATTATGATCGTTTGATGCAGATTCTCATAAATATTACGAAAAATAGTATTCAGTTTTGCGAAAACGGCGTAATTACATTGAGAGGCGATGAAACTACCGCTGAAACTGTAATTCAAATTGAAGATACGGGAATCGGCATGGACCCGGAAGAAATTGAACAGATATGGGACCGTTTCTATAAGGCAATCATGTCTAGAACCTCCACTCCATACGGTGAATTCGGACTCGGTTTATCGATTGTCAAACAGCTCGTTATTTTACATGGAGGAACAATTGAAGTACAAAGCGAAAAAGGGCAGGGAACGAAATTCACCATCCGTCTACCAAAATAAAAAGTCACTGAAAAGTACAGCAACGCACCAATACATTCTGTCTCTTCAGATAAAAAAGTAGGACCACCCAAAATGCTAGCTTTTTGGGTGGTCCTTTCCTATTTAATTACACGTCATATAGCGCCAATAATTATCACCCAGTACGCCGGACAAATACGCCAGCCCTTCACTTTCCGAGCGATGAATTGTCTGCCAGTCACCATCGTTAAGAGACAGGTATATTTCATGATGGGGCGCATCATTATGATAGCCCACCAAGTCGATATTTCCTTCGCGGTCCAGATGCCCCTTTACTTCATAATGAATCGACGGTGAAGCAGTGAGAGGATTGCCTACATCATGGTTAACCTCAAAATTGATTTCTTTCAGCTCCCCTTCAAGACGTTTAATTTTAATTCCGTCCACTGATGCATGGCCATGGCGTTTATACCGTTTCAAATAATTCAACCCGATCGACGGTCCGACTGCTTTGGTAAATTGAAGCGGGTTTTCTTTGCCGTCAAACTGCCCTTCCATGTTCACTCGTGTACGAAAACTCTTTCCTTCCGGATTGAAATCACGGTCATCTCCAGTAAAATATGGAAGTGGAGACAGCAGATTTGGATTTTTTAGTATGTCTTCCTTCAGAAACGTGGTATAACGAAACTTCCATTGATCTATTTGCTTTGCTTTTTTCCGCTTTGCAACGGGCTGCAATAATTGATCGCGACGTTTTACGTGTACAGTAAACGTATAAACTTCCTCCGTCGGTTCACTTTCCGGATCATTCGGTGTAACCGCATCAAACACTTTCGCCGCCATCGACTTGCTGACATTCATATGATGATTGCTGTCGATCAATGGACGTGTACCCGAAATGCTGTAGGTAACTGATTCAGATAAAGGGCATTCCCGGTCAATGAAGCGATTATCTTCTACCGTCTGCACATACTTACCATTGCGGTAAACATCAAACTTCTTCACACCTTTGATCCATTCCCAAGACAGCGCAATTTGTGAAGCGGCCGTAATAGTTGTGATGACCAGCCGCTGTAAAGGATGCTCATCTTCCATAGTTGTCGTCAGCGCAGAGGTCTGCATGACGATGACGTCTTGGACTTGATCATCTTCTACACGTTCAACAGTGTATTGAAATGGATGTCTCGGATCCAATTCACCGTCTGTGAATTCTGCAGCTGTTCCTTCATATACTTGTTGGTCATTTTTATAGACACGATAATATCCCGCTGCATCGCTCCAAGAAAATGTCAGGTCGTCTAATGAATGGGACAATCTTTGTATTTCAAATAAAGGCTTCATTTACATCCGCTCCCTTTTATCTAATATGCATGAATCTTTGTTTAAATTCAGACAACTCTCTACCCTTAGGCCTATTCTTCATGCTCCTTCTCTTGTGCTCAATCTCTCATTTTATATCTTTTATCCTTCTCAATCTTGTCCGGTTTTATCCTTTATAAAATTTTATGATACAATTAATATGTCTGATTCATATTCACCACTAGGGGTGCCCACCGATCTTTTCGGGCTGAGATGCTGTCATGCAAACCCTTGGAACCTGATCTAGTACATGCTAGCGGAGGGAAGTGAGTGGCTTTCGTACACTCCCCATCTTTGTATGGGCTTTTTGTATATATACCTTTATGGAGAGGATGAGAAACATGAAGCTAATTCAACTTCTTAGAAATGAACAGCCGCTCGTTCATTGCATCACGAACTTTGTAGTAGCAAACTTTCAAGCAAACGGGCTGCTGGCAATCGGTGCATCGCCTGTAATGGCCGATGCCTTAGAAGAAGCAGAGGATATTGCAAAAATTGCTTCCTGCAGTATTTTGAATATCGGAACGCTCAAGCAACAGACCGTTGATGCCATGATTCTGGCAGGCAATAGCGCGAGAGCCGCAGGAAAACCTGTCGTACTTGACCCTGTCGGTGCAGGAGCGACACCGTTTCGAAAAGCAAGCGTTCTCAAAGTTCTGACTGAAGTAGATGTCACCCTCATCCGCTGCAATGCCGGCGAACTTGCAGCCATCGCGGACGTACCATGGAACGCTAAAGGTGTAGACGCCGGTGAAGGAAGCGCAGACATAGAAGAAATCGCCAAAAAAGTTGCTCTCGACTACAAATGTTTAGTTGCTGTGTCAGGTCAAACAGATATCGTTACGGACGGTCATCGTTCCATTTCAATAGGAGGCGGACATCCTTCTATGACTGAGATTACTGGGACAGGTTGTCTGCTCAGCTCAGTTGTCGGCGCTTTCCTGGCAGTCGCAAGTGAACGGCCTTTGGAAGCCGCAGCCGAAGCTCTCTCATTTTATAAGCGTGCAGGCGAAGCTTCAGCCAATATCTCAAAAGGCCCTGGAGATTTCGCAGTAAATTTCTTAAACACATTACATACACTGGATCGGGACAATAACACGTTTTTAGTGTAACTAGGAGTAAGGGGGTTTTTTCATTGACAGTAAATGTAGCATTGACTATTGCGGGATCAGACAGCGGAGGCGGCGCAGGGATCCAGGCAGATCTGAAGACGTTTCAGGAACTTGGTGTGTTCGGCACATCTGCTCTAACAGCTGTAACTGCACAAAATACTCATGGCGTTCACGGAGTCTATCCTGTACTGACAGATGGTGTCACAGCACAGATCCGTGCAGTATTGGACGATTTTGACGTAAAAGCATGTAAAACAGGGATGCTATTTTCAGCTGAAATTATCATAGCTGTTGCTACTGTATTGAAGGAATATGCACCCTTCCCTCTTGTAATCGATCCCGTCATGATTGCTAAAGGCGGCCATTCTTTATTACAGCAAGAAGCAATACAGGCGTTGAAAGATCATCTAATTCCGATGGCTGCAATCATTACGCCAAATATCCCCGAAGCAGAAGTGCTGACAGAAATGAAAATAGTCAGTGATGAAGAAATTCAGCAAGCCGCACAGAAATTCATCGAGATGGGTGCGAAAGCAGTGATTATAAAAGGCGGACACCGCTACGATGTACTCGAGGCAAAAGATTATTATCTTGATTGTGAAGGACAGTCATTTACGATGACGACTCCGTGGGTGCAAACGAAAGATACCCATGGGACCGGCTGTACATTTGCAGCCGCTTTAGCTGGATTTATCGCAAAAGGCTGTGCCATGTCTGACGCGGTTGCAGAGGCGAAACAGTTTATTCAGGCCGCTATTGAACATGGCTTACGCCTTGGCTCTGGCCATGGTCCGACAAATCACTGGGCTTACGGTCAGCTGAAAAAGGAGATGCACTAAATGCGCAAGGCAGACGTACGAAAAGCGATGGGCCTGTATTTTATAATGGGTACCCCAAATATACGCAATCAGGAGCCACTGGCCGTTTTAGAGGCTGCTCTTCGCGGCGGAATCACTTGCTTCCAGCTGCGTGAAAAGGGAGAAAATGCGTTGCAGGGAGATGCGTTGCTTGGGTTCGCAAAAAAGTGTCAGGCAATGTGCCGGCTTTATCGCGTTCCATTTATTATTAATGATGATGTCGACCTTGCGCTAGCTCTTAATGCAGACGGTGTCCATGTTGGGCAGGATGATGAACAGGCAGCACTTGTGCGCAAACGCATCGGTCCGGATAAATGGCTCGGTGTCTCTACTCACAATTCAGATGAAGTGAAACTTGCTGAAGAAATCGGAGCGGATTATGTTGGGATTGGACCGATTTATCCAACGGCAACGAAATTAGATGCTTCTGCTGTTGTAGGTCCTGAGCTAATTGAAGAAATCCGCAATACTTTTCCTGATATGCCGACTGTAGGGATTGGCGGACTCACTTTAGCTAATTCCGGCCTTGCCCTACAAGCCGGAGCTGATGGTGTTGCTGTAATTTCCGCCATCGCTTCCGCTGAAAATCCAATGGACGCTGCTAAAGCTTTCTCCAAACTACTCACATGAGGTTACTATGAATACAAGAAAAATGGTTTTTATGACAATGTTTGCGGCGATTGCTGTCGCCGGATCTGCCTTTGTTTCATTTCCGGCGGGCATCGCAAGAGCTTACCCTATTCAGCATGCCGTCAATGTCATCGTGGCGATCGTCATGGGGCCCGGCGCAGCGGTTCTAGTTGCATTTGTAACCGGACTTGTGCGAATTCTGACAGGAACCGGTTCTTTACTGGCGTTTCCTGGCGGGATGATTGGCGCGCTGTTAGCTGGACTGTTCTACCAAAAGCTTAAACGGAATTGGACAGCCGGCATCGGTGAAATAATCGGCACCGGTTTCATTGCACCTTTATTTGCCGTGCCTTATGCAAAAATTTTGATGGGTACGACTGTTACCGCTTTTTTCTTCCTGCCTCCTTTTCTTGTGTCAACAGTAAGCGGGACCATTATCGGTCTTTTACTGGCGCCAAGACTCTTGAAGCTGAAGTTATTTCAGGACTTGCACTGATTTTGCGGTGAATCAATGAAAGCTTGATAGGGGTATGAGCGCTGATAATAGACTTATGAGCGTGTATCGAGTTGCTATGATCGGGCTACGGGTGAAGTAGGAGCGCTTGGCAGCCTTGTTTGATCGGTTGACCAACGTTTATGAGCGTTCATTGGCATTCTATGATCCACTATAATAAATTACGTTTAATATTAAAAAGGGCGGTTCAGGGTGTCATGTTTTACGACACTCCGAACCGCCTTCCCGGGAAAAAAGATTATTATTTCCCCGCTTGCTCATAATAGCTTCGCATTTCCTCTTCAGGCACCATATTTCCGCCTGTACCCCAGACAAGATGAACGGCTTTTGCCAAATCTGCCCCTTGGATGCGAGACTCTATAGACTTAACAGGACCTGTCATGCCTGCGAGCGCAGAAGGTTCCAACCAAATGTCTTCACTGTCTGCCAATTCCTTTAAAAGCGTGAACAACGTACGGTCTGCAACAGAATAGCATCCGGCAAGGAAAGGTTCCATCGTTTTTCCTACGAACGCAGAAGCTGTTCCTACTGCCAGACCATCGGCGGCCGTTTTATTATCCAAATGAAAATCAGCGACTGAAACTCGGTCATGCAGGCCTGTCATCATCCCCAGCATCATGCATGGAGAATGCGTTGGCTCGGCAAAGAAACAATGCACATGATCACCGAGCGCCAGTTTCAAGCCGAATGCCACTCCGCCGGGCCCTCCGCCTACTCCGCAAGGTAAGTAAACAAAAAGCGGATGCTCCTGATCTACTTTGATACGTAGAGCTTTCAGTTGCGCGGCAACACGCTCACCTGCGACTGCGTAGCCCATAAAAAGATCAGTTGAGTTTTCATCATCTACAAAATGGCAAGAAGGATCTTCTTGTGCCTGGCGTCTACCTTCTTCCACGGCTTTACTGTAGTCGTCTTCATACTCCACGACCTGTACGCCTTTGGACCGCAATAAATCCTTCTTCCATTGCTTTGCATCTGCTGACATATGTACGGTTACAGTAAAACCAAGCTTCGCACTCATAATGCCGATACTCAGTCCAAGGTTTCCTGTCGATCCTACCGCTATTTTGTGCTGTGCAAATAAATTCTTGAAGGCCGGCTCAGCGAATTGGAGATAATCTTGCGTATCATTCACTAATTGATGCTCAAGCGCCAATGTTTCTGCATGTTTCAGCACTTCATAAATACCGCCGCGTGCTTTAATAGAACCTGAAATTGGCAGTGCATTATCCTGCTTCAACAACAGCTTACCTGGAATCTTCAGCTTATACTGCTGCTCCAACATCTGTTTCATTGCAGGAATTGAAGTGAGCGGTGATTCAATGATTCCCTGATTAACAGCAGTGTCTGGAAAGACTTTTTCCAAGTACGGAGCGAATCGTTCGAGTCTCTGACGGGCATCATCAACATCTTCTTGTGTCAGACGCGTTTTCTCCATCGCCTGATTTACCGGCTCTATAGAAGGGTTACGCCACAGCACTTCTTTCATGTCCATCACTTGCTGAAATAAAGGCTCCTTCGCTAGCCATTCTTTTCGTTCATTGTCTTTCATTCCAGACACCCCTTCCTTACAGTCATTCTATTCAAATGATGTCTATTTAAACCAGCCCTTCTCCTGAAACATCGAAATCGCTTCGATCCGGTTTCGCACACCGAGCTTATCCAAGATTGTTGACACATAATTACGGACTGTGCCGGGTGATAAAAATAATTCTGCCGCGATTTGTTTCGTCGTCTTTCCTTCCGATATTAACTTTAGCACTTGCCCTTCACGCTCTGTTAGAGGATTCTTTTCCTCTTCTTTTGCATCAAATGCCAAATCTATTAATTCAGGAGCATAGATACGTCGTCCTTTAATAATGGAATGAATGGACTTCACCAGTTCTTCGATTGGATTATCCTTCAGCAAATAGCCCCGGACACCTGCATTTCGAGCGCGCTCAAAATACCCCGTTCTTGCAAAAGTCGTCAAGATGATGATTTGGCAGTCTTCACCCTGCAGCTCTTCCGCTGCGTCCAATCCTGTCTTGATGGGCATCTCGATATCCATTATACAAATGTTAGGCTGCAGCTTTTTCACTAATTCCACTGCTTCCTGACCGTTTTTCGCCATGCCGACTACTTCCATATCATCTTCTAAGTTTAATAACGACCCTAACGCACCTAGCATCATTCCTTGATCTTCTGCTATCACAATACGGATCATAAGCTATCACCCTTCCTTAATTTGTTTCAGAACTGCGGGAACTGTAATCTTCAATTGCGTTCCTTCCTGACTGCTAATGGAAAGCTTACCGTTAACGAATTCCAGACGCTCTTCCATGCCGTCCAGCCCGTTCCCCGGCAGGTTCACACCGTTTTTCGCGATTCCAATTCCGTTATCTTTCACGATAATACGAAACTCTTTTTCAGTCCGTTCAAAAACGATGCAGCAGTGCTTTGCGTAGCTATGTTTCACTACATTGTTGATCGCTTCTTTTAAGCACATAACCAAGACATTCTCTACAATCGGCGACATATCCGGAAAATTCGGATCGCCTTCGTGTTCTATTTCAATTTCCGCCGCTTTCAACAATTGCTCCACGCGTACCAATTCATCCTTCAATTTAACACGGCGCATCCCGCTGACAAGCACGCGGACTTCTTTTAATGCTGTACTGGAGATCTGCCGGATATCATGAATTTCTGCTTTAGCAGATTCTATATCACGATCCATTAAGCGTACTGCTAAATCACTTTTCAGCCCAATCATTGACAGTTTTTGTCCCAGCGTATCATGGAGATCCCTTGCAATCCGCTCGCGCTCCTGGACAATCGTCAATTCTGATATACGTTGTCTTGCATGCACCAGCTGATCCTGTAATCGATCACGTTTTTGACGATTATAAAGATTAAAAGGCAGCAGCACGACGCCGATAATAGCAAGAATAATGAAGTGAATCTGGGGAAGAAACAGTTTAATTTCGATAAAGAATCCTGCAACGACTGCGCCGATCAATATGGCAATATGCAAGCCATAAATGATAAAAAACCCTACAGGATTACGGATATTCCCAATAAAAAACGCAATAAATATAGATAGATATACATATCCGAATAACAGAGTCATTAATACGGTAATAACTATTTCAAAACTGATCCACATATACATGAGGCCGCTGTCTGATTTCACGGAAAAATAATAGGATAAGAAGAAGAAGACGAGCAGCGTGAAACCGATCAATAACCCCATCGGTGACGCACTTCGCAAAATATAGAAGAAAGGTAAAATACAAAACACTACCCATGCATAAATGCTGAGCCATGGGCTTTTCGGGAAAATACTGTACCAGCTGTGCATAGGTTCTCATCGCCATCCTTTATTAATCCATTGTAACAAATAGTTGCCGGATTGACCCGCTTACACTTTAGTAAATAAAAAAGGCGGAGAAGGAATTCCTTCTCTCGCCCGATCAGTCAAATGTTGTACGTTTTGGTTTTAAATCAATCTTCAACTTTTCTTTGTTCATGATAGATTGTTTAGCTTCTCTAAATGTAATGAACTTTTTATTTGCCGGATCATACAGACGGTAGCGTAAGGATTCCAGGCTTGTTTTTAATGTGATGGTTGTGGCTTGATGCAGTGGCGGTGTTAATTCATGCGCCATCTCTAAATTATAATTCGGTACACGCGGAGCCAGATGGTGTACGTGGTGGAATCCGATGTTTCCTGTCGCCCACTGCAGAACACGCGGCAATTGATAATACGAACTGCCTTCTACAGCTGCTTTTACGTAATCCCATTCTGATTCTTCTTCGAAATAAGAATCTTCGAATGTGTGCTGAATGTAGAATAACCAAATTCCAAGCGCCGCGGCAGTGAACATCATTGTGCCTTGGATCAGCAGGAATGACTGCCAGCCGATAAGTGCGATCAATCCGCTGTACATCGCCAGAAGGATGACATTGATCAGATACGTGTTCATACGCTCTTTCTTACGCGCATCTTTACGATTAAAACGGCCTGCGATTAATACCAGATATAAAGGTCCAAAACCAAACAATACGATAGGGTTACGATAGAAACGATAGCCTAAACGCTGCCATTTAGAAGCATTTTCATACTCTTCAACAGTCATTACCCAAATATCGCCTACTCCGCGCTTATCAAGATTCGAACTTGTCGCGTGATGGATAGAGTGTTCTCTTTTCCACTTTTCATAAGGAAATAATGTCAGGACGCCAGTGATTGTTCCCACAATATTATTCGCTTTCTTATTGCGGAAGAATGAACCATGCGTACAGTCATGAAAGATAATGAATGTGCGGACTACGAAGAACGCAGCTGTGATTGCAAGCGCAATTGTCAAAACGACGGAAACGTTCAAGCTTTGATACGCCAGGAACCAAAGAATAAAAACAGGCGGTATCGTATTCAGCATTTGAAAAACACTTTTCTTTAAGTCAGACTTCGCGAATGGTGCGACGTCTTTATGCAGCTGTTTCGTTTTCTCTTTACTCATGTTTGATTGTCCCTCCTAATTGGGATTGCTATTACATTAAGAATATCGTGTTTCAACAAGGAGAGGTAGACATAGATGTCATGACTTTGAGATGACAAATGTCATATTCACAATAACATTTCTTAAAATGAAATCAATATGGATCAGCATGGCGACGCGCCAAAAAGGCTATCTAAAAAGTCATATGAACAGGACTTTTTAGACAGCCTAATCGCAGGTTATAATATATTCTTACACCTGGTGTTCCTGGATCGCCTTTGTAATAGCGGGTTCTATAATAGAATAATGCGTTGCTTTCCAGGCCGCTTTGCCGCCTTTCAATAAAAATAGTTGCGGTGATTCATGACGTATTTCTAATTCCCGTTCAATTTCCTGTGACAACGGGCGACTCTTTTGCACAATCAGATAATATTTGGGCAAATCGGTTTCTGTCCGTCGAAATGCGTCAAATGCAGAAGCGCTGACCGGACATGTAGAACTGTGCTTCATTATAAGCACCGGTTTTTCATTGGACTGATCAAGTACTTCATCCCATTGTTCTGTTGTAGAAATTTCCTGCATGATACAACACTCCTTTTTCATCAGTATACCTTTACCTGCTTTTTCAAAACAATCTATGGGCTTGCACGGCCGCCTTTCACTGTACATTTTTTTAGCTTTCATTCACAATATAAAGCAGTAGAAAGGGGGGCCGGGATACATGCGTGAACTGTCTATTCGTTTATTGCTGACTTGGGGAGTCTGTTTAGTCTTAACAGGTTTATTCGCTATGGTTGCTACTTCTATTCACATGCAGACGATTTCAGTATTCGATGACGTCATTATTGAAGCTGTCCAAGGTGCAGAGGTTCCTTGGCTGACAACAGTCATGAGAACATTTACGACTATCGGCTCCACGTTGACCGTTGCACTGATTGCAGTGGCTGCTCTGGTAATTCTCATCCGTACAAAACACAGGGCGCAGGCATTATTGCTGGTTGCTGTTTTAAGCGGGACAGGTATACTCAATCAAGTGCTGAAATTCATTTTTAAACGTGAACGCCCCGATCTCCATCGGCTGATCGATATCGGCGGTTACAGTTTTCCGAGCGGGCACACGATGATGGCATTCAGTTTATACACTGTTCTTACCTACATCATCTGGCGCAATTTACGGAATACTTGGAGCCGGACACTTGCCGTGGCAATTGCTGTTTTCATGATTGTTATAATCGCAGTTAGCCGAATTTATTTAGGGGTGCATTTTCCGAGTGATATTGTGGGCGGTGTATACGCCAGTGCAGTTTGGATCATTGCTTCCATTGCGGTGTACCAGCGGTTTCAGCGAAAAAAAGAACAACGCTATCAATTAAATTTATTACAGAAGGAATGACAGTATATGTGGAAAGATTTTAAAGAATTCGCGTTTAAAGGAAATATCTTCGACTTAGCCATTGGTGTTGTCATTGGTGCGGCTTTCGGAGCCATCGTATCTTCACTGGTTGAAAATATCATTACACCGATTATCGGCATCCTATCGGGCGGCCTGGATTTCTCACAATTAACCTATCCCTATAAAGATACCGAAATCAAGTACGGGCTGTTTATTCAATCTATTATCGACTTCCTGATTGTAGCAGGGTCTATCTTTATCTTCCTGCGGGTGCTGATGAAATTGAAAATGAAACAGCCGGAGCCGGTTGCAGAAGAACCCGAAGAAAAAGCATTGGATACGAAAGAAGAACTGCTTTCAGAAATCCGGGATTTATTGAAGGAACAAAAGTAAAAATGCAGGCAGCGGTTAATCCGCTCCTGCACCTCCCCCGCCGTCTCCACCGCCACCGCCTGAAAACCCTCCGCCGTCATGTGACGTCCCATCTGAACTTCCAGCCTTCACTAGCTTGGGTCCCCAAGTAGAATGAACAAATTGCAAAGGATCCTCCTGAAGCGTAAAGAGTGAAGCCATTGCAAATGCCGCAGTCGCAGTTTCTGCTCCCAATACTTGAGGCAGCTTCTTTTTAGATGGTTTGAGCAAATAGACGCGTATTAGGTACTGTTGCTGCTCATCATCTGATAACCCTTCCGGCATGCCATATTTTATCTCTCTTCTGAATTTATTAATGCTCATCTTTGTATAGAAAGCCGCTTTGGAACTCAGCAAGGACCTCGGCACTAAGTAAAACGTGATAAGCGCGATGATCACGAACCAGCTGAAAACACTTTCTAGCCCCTCATAATCCAATGAATTCACCAAAAATAACAACGCGATAAAGTACAATACCGATGGCCATTTTTGAATCTCTTCTTTAATGCTGTACAGCGCAACTGGAAAGAAAATGGCCGGCAACACCAATCTGAATGCCCAGTCGCTCTCTGATCCGATATAAAATGCAATTGCTGACATGAAGCCCGTCACGATTAATATCAATAGTCTTAATAGAAATGAATATCGTTTGGATAAGGTTCCTGACTCCACTAATAAATCTTTCACTTCTTCATGCCACTCGCTGTGCTCCACTTCAAACGCATGCTGTTTTTTTAACGCCGCTTTAGATTCTTTGCCTTGAGCAATATCATGTAGATGAAATCGCTCTTTCGTTATACGCCCTTTGAACAGCCAAGTAACCAACTTCCGCTCAAACGGCTGCAGATCCCCTTTACCCTTCTTCAAATGAAAGGCCAACGTCTTGTCAGGTGAATTGGGCCGGTCTGCAAACCGTTCCGCACTGTCTGCAAGCTCAACGGTGGCGTCTCCTTTATCAACCAAGGAAAATAATCCTGCCAGAAAACTGCCTCTATACCATGCCCCGGAATGATCTATAAAGCTCAGATAAAGTGGATCTGTCTTCATGATATAAGCAGTACTTCCGAAAAACCCGCTGTAACGGGATTTCGTCCAGAGAACAACTATCGCAATAAGTCCAAGAAATACCGTGACACCGATTGTGATTTTTTTCAACGCAGGAATCTGTGCCACTTTCCATGCCTGTTCATCAACCTTTTGCTGCTCTCCTGCTATTGCTTCTTCCAATGAAACCGGTGCCCTGCCTTTATTTTGCGCAGTCATCATTGCTGAAGGAAACAAAACCCGCACAGCTGTGTAAGTGTTTGCTTTGGAAACCGGAGTGTGAAATTGAATGCCATTGCCGTGAATGACCGGCTCTTCACCTTCTGAAGCATAAAGGTAACCATGAATATTCTTTTCATCTGCTTCTTCAGGCAAAATGAAAGAAATCTGCACGTCTTTCATATCCACATCATGATTGGAACCTTCTTCAAAAAAAGCCAGCTGCAAATCGCTGTATGTATCGTATGAAACAGTTGCGTTCTGAACATAATAAATGTACATTACCTGAATCGTTCCATCTTTTTGCGCTATTTTTGTTACCCAATTTTCTTTATCCAATGAAACAGGAAGTCTCTTCAACTGACGATCGTCGACATATCCCACTCTAGCATTGCCATTCATTATCTGAAACGCCTTAAATCCCTCGATTTGCGGCCGGTGTTCAGCAGGAAAAGCACGAGTCAGCTTCGAAAAGTTACCGTCAAATGAATACGTGAACAATTCATTTACGAGGATCGTCCCATTTGGATCAATCCATCCGCGAATCTGCACCTCATCAATAGAATACGATTTTGCCGCCACTGTTCCTATAGGCAGTCCTATTACGAATAAAAATATAAATACAGTCAGAAACCTCTTCATAGTCGCACCCCTTAAACCAGTCTATTAAAATGATTACGAACCATGATGTGAAACAGTTTCAATTACTGGTAAATCCAGGAGTTAAGAGGGAGAAGTTCATTGAAATAGCAGTCTATTTTCCCAGAAAACCAGTCTGTGCCTACGGTCGTACAGCTGACACAGTTGGCCTGCAAACGCCATTGCAACGCGCCTGCCAGGGTGGTACAATGGAAGGCAGGATACTGATTAAAGGAGTGGATATTCATGTGGTTCATCTATATCATGTATGCATTGTTCGCATTTATTCTCGGTGGAACAGTACTGGGCTTAGTCCGTACATTCAGCAGCAATAACTAAAAACGTAACAGCGGCGTATGAAAGGGTAGCCTTTTCATACGCTGCTGTTTTTTTATGATCGGAAAAGAGACACCATCCAGGCCGTTGCATCCATTCCGTAGTCGTCGCGAATTTCATCAATTGTTTTATGGGCCAGCACCTGCCCGCCCTTCAAGACAATCAGTTCATCAAGTAGTGGCTCTACTTCTTTTAGTTCATGGGTGGACATCACAATCGTCTGCCGTTCCGTATCAGTAAAGCGGATCAGCCCCTTCGCAATATCCTCCCGCACCATCGGATCTAGCCCTGAGAATGGTTCATCCAGCAGATAATAGTCTGCTTCCCGGCCGAGTGTAACGGCAATTTTGACACGGCCGCGGTTTCCTTTTGAAAGCGTACTGATCTTCGTGTCCAATGAAAGATTCAGGAACTCTAGAATTTCTTCTGCCTTCTTCATTTGAAAATCCTCAAACTGCGAATCGTAAAATTCAAACAGCTGTCTGACCGTGAAATATGGATAGAATAGATCGGTATCAGGCATATAGGCGACTGTCGCTGCAACACGTCTTGTAATTGCCTGGCCGTCAAGTGCCGCTACTCCAGAATTCGGTGACAGCAAACCCGCCAGCAGCTTAAGCAATGTTGTTTTCCCGCTGCCGTTTTCACCAACAAGACCGATGATTTTCCCAGCCGGCAATGAAAGGGTCACACTGTCGAGCGCCTGCTTGAATCCATAACGCTTTGAAACTGCCTGCAATTTAATCATCACTTCCACCCCGTTTCTGCAGATAGCTGACCATTTCATTTGTCGTAAAACCGAGTGCTTCTACGCTTTGTATAAACGTCTGCACGAGTTGCTCCTTCATTTCCTCGCGCAGTTCCTGAATCCGCTCTGTATTGTCCGTCACGAATGATCCCTGCCCCCTTCTGGTCTCCGTAATTTCCATTTGCTCCAGTTCCTTATAAACGCGCTGCATCGTATTGGCATTGACGCCGACCGAAACGGCATAATCACGCACGGACGGCAGTTTTTCTCCGACTTTTATGGTGCCTCGAATTATATCTCCAATGATATGATCGACGAGCTGCTGGTAAATCGGTTTATCTGAGAGAAACTCCATGCTCATCGCTACAACCTCGCTTTCTTTTCAAACAACCGCGATCCTACCGCAAACAACACATAGATGAGAACTGCGTAAAACAGCACACTGCCGACAGAGAACACGATTCCATCACGCACAAATCCAGTGAAAAAGTAATCTGTCTGTTCATTATAGAACGACTCATTTGTTAATTTAATTGGCATCAGCGTACGAAGCCAATCAAAGAAGTCATTGATCCGAAGCATTTCCCAAATCACCAGTGCCAAGAAGAATAGCATCACCGTCAACGGTACCGCGAAGAAACGCGTCCGTAACCGAATAACCTGATACAGACTCCAGAAGAAGAAACCTACTGCCATCAGGAAACATGATTTTAAAGAAATCGCAAGCAGGATACTGATGAGCGCCAAAGCCCCATGCCACGCAGAATCCGTTGACCATTCACCTAGTATAGAAAACATGATCCCTGCCAGCAGTCCGCCAAAAAACAGTGTGGCGATCGCAATAAAAGCTGAGAACAAAGCCTTTGCTCCTGCCAGCTGAAACATGGATCTTGGTGAGTGCAGCCATATATCCGGTGTTTTTATTTCTTTTGTCAGACTGTATAACAGGATTCCAGCCCCTGAAAACGTATAGAGGGCAAACCAGGTTCCCGTGACGATATGTGTGTGCTCATATAAAGTACCAGGAATTCCACTCAAACTGGTAATTGCAGATGGCACTGCAAGGATTACCAGTGCATTCAACCCAACAATCCATATCGTCAGCCATTTCAGTAAAACCCATTCTTTGCGGAATAACCCGCGCCATGCTGTCTTCATAGTCATAACCTCACTTTCTTTTCAAATAGCCAAGCGGAAGTAAAGAAGAGAAACGCCAGGAAGCCGGCTATTAATAAAATCTGTCCGACATACATTGTTCCAGCGCTCAGTGCGTAATAAAAGTCTCCGATATTGATATCATCTGACTGGAAGATACTCGGCAATTGACCAAAATGAGCGACTTTCCAGTAAAGCTCAGATTCCATAATGGATTGAAACAGCCACATCGAAATAAATAGAACTCCAAGCCAGATGAAGATTGCTCCGCGGCGGATATATGATTTAATCACCCGGTAGACAACAGCTAAGAATAAGCCGATTAGCATGAATCCGATTGCCGCTAAGAAAAGTGACGAAGTAAATCCAAACATCACACGAATAATCTCCCCTGCTCCTAATCCTTCAATTGATTCTTCAGTAACAGTCGCGTACACAGCAAGCGTGAAACCTGGCAACAGCATGTAAGTGAATCCGATTACAGCAGCAAGTAATACTTTGCTTCCAAACAATTGATAAATCGACCGGGGAGAATGCAGCCACACATCCGGCCGTTTCCATTCACTCCATAAACTGTTCAATAATAATGCAATCGGTATGCACACAGCGATCAATATCCACATCATCAATGAAATCCCCAACATAAACGACATGACTAATTTTCCTTCAGCGAGAAATGATAATCCTGCTGATGCAATGATTACAAGCAAAACCGCCATTACCGTTGTGGCGTAGATCCAGCCTTTCATCATCAGCCATTCCTTTTTCCATAGCCCTTTCCATATTGCCAACTAATTTCATCCCCTTTCGTATTACTGTATTAGTTACATAGTACACTATATGAAATGGATTGGCAAGTTGTTACAAATATAAATATAAATGAAATCTTCAGCAACGCGCCAAAACGGTCTCATTCCGCTCTAAAACTTCCATGAAGCGAACCAAAGCTGCATCCCGCCGAACCTTTCGCAAACTACACCGCACCTATCTCGTCTCGCAACGAACCAAACCGGGATTTGACCGCACATTCTCACCGTTTCCAGGCAATAAAAAAGAACTGCACAGGAAGTCATTTACAATGACTTCTTGAACAGTCCCTCTCTTTCACATTAATACTTCATTAATCGGCGCTGCTGACGTAGTTCGCGTCTCGCCGGTGCGGAATCAAACAGACGCTGCTCCGCTTGCGTTTCTGGATAAATCTTTGCGACAGGAACTGGTCTATTCGTATCATCGACCGCCACCATCGTACAGAAGGATTCTGTAGTTAGCCTGACTTCACCAGTTACTAAATTCTGCGAATGAACCGTTACGAACACTTCCATGGAGGTATTACCGACAGAAGTTACCACCGCTTCGAGTTCGATGACATCCCCGAGCAAAGCAGGTGAAACGAAATCGACTGAGTCGATTGAAGCCGTTACAGCAGCTCTTGTACCTGCGTGTTTCATTGCACAAATCGCCGCAATCTCATCGATATAAGCAAGTACTTTGCCTCCAAATATGGATTGGATATGGTTGGTATCAGGCGGTAGGACCAGTTTGCTTTGAATAGTTCTCGATTGGCTCATGGATTTTTCTTCAGACATTGCGACAGCTCCCTTATGAATTCTTCCTCTTCAGTATAACGAACAATGAACAGGTATCACCAATTCTTGATACAAATCAATTTTTAATCTTTGCATTGGGTTTATACTGAAATAGAGGTGATCGAAATGAAAAAATGGATGTTGCTCAGCGTCATGCTGTTTTTTCTCTCCGGCTGCGGAAGCACCTTAGCAGTTAGCACATTGGCTGAACCAGCACCTGACCAGCTGCTGCCTTCACAATCTGAGGGTATTTCATTGGAGTTAATAAAGAATGAGTTCCATGGTTCCCCCTCTGCAATTAAAACCATTATCACAAATAAGGCGGACGGGACATTTGAAATCGGTCCGTTTTATCATATAGAGCTGTATAAAGAAAACCTGTGGTATATCATCACATATTCAGACGCGGTATTTCTTCGCGATCCGCATTTCCGGGACAGCGGCATTTCGCTGAATTCCCACAGTGAAATAACTCAGGAATTCTCCGTTGAAGATCTGGGTGTAGAATTGTACAAAGGCACATACCGGCTTGTTAAAACCGCAGTACAGAAAGAACCTTATCATGAGGTGATGATTGCAGCGCCTTTTATAGTCCACTAGAAAGAAGCTGGGATATAGCCTCCAATATGCATGAGGGACCATTCTCCTTCATGCATTCTTTGAATTTAACTGCTTATTTATAAATTTTCCCTATTTAGTGTGCAGGCTTGTAGGGGAACGGACTATTCTTTAGTTATGTCTCAGCCACACTGCTTTTCATCTCATAAATCAAGTCTGAAACTCTTCGAACCCCTGACAGTTTCGGGTTATAGGCAGAGCCGGCAATTTTAATTTGTTCGACTGCTTTGCCGGTCGACGGTGCGTGCAGCATCTGACCACCTCCCGCATACATGGCAACATGGGTGACAGGACCATCCTGTCTGTCCTTGAAGAAAAGCAGATCTCCTTTTTGCCAGGTTGCCTGATTGCATGATACCGGCAATCCGACTTCTGCCTGATCCGCCGCATCCCTAGGCAGCAGCACACCACAGGATTTCCACAATTGATGGACAAATCCCGAACAATCAAAGCCCCATCCGGACATACCACCCCAGACATATGGCAGTCCTAAAAACTTTTTGCCTTTTGCAAGAGGTCTGCCGCTTTCAAATTCTTCGACTTGTTTTACGTCTCTACTGCGAACCAGTTTCCACCCATGCGGTGTCCATACGCGGAACTGATCGCCATGACAGCGGCTGCACGGAAAAACCGTGTTGAATGAAACCGGTAAAAACCGCTCACCCGTTTCATTGTTCAGCCAAGTTTTTGGGGCGGTCACACGCACATGTACCCTCGTTAAAGATGCGGTGCGCTGGGATAATTGCACGAGCGGCACCCAGCCGGGATAACCTCGTGAATCTTTGGAAGAAGGCTGACCGCTGACGATCACTTTCGCCCAATCTTCCACAATCTCTTCCACAATAACCGGCTCGCCATATAAAATCTGGGTCTGAATCCGATTTTCCTCACTCAGCGCCAATCGCTCTTCAAACATGAGCTGTCCAAACCACTTCTCCAGCTGAACCGGCTGCTGCAGCGCAGGCAAATCAACGAGCCGCGGTGCATCCGGATCGGTCCAAACAGTTGCGACACTGACGGCGCATACCCAATTTTCATTCATTGGCACGTTCCTTCACCCATTGCTGCATCCGGTTCAAGTCAAATCCTAAACCAAATCCGTTGCCAAACTCTATTACAGAGCCTTTGTACACGATCCCCCCACAATTAAACACATCCGCCAATAAAAGCGGTGCATCTAAATCCGTACGCGTAACATTTGGCTGGCTCGCTGCAAAATGAGCGGCTGCCGTCACACCGACAGCTGTCTCCATCATACTGCCCGTCATACATTCCACTCCATAGCTTTGCGCCATTGCATTGATTTTCAACGCTTCGTGGATCCCCCCCGACTTCATCAATTTGATATTCAGCAAATCGGCAGCGTGCATTTCAAGCAACCTTCTTGCATCAGCTGCGGAAAACAATGATTCATCTGCCATGATCAAAGTATCCGTTCGCTTCGTCACTTCACGCAGTCCCTCAAGATCATTCGCTGCAACTGGCTGCTCAACCAGTTCGATATCCATGCCGTCGTCTTCAAGCTGACGGATGATCCGGATTGCTTCCTTTGGTTTCCAACCTTGATTAGCGTCTAGCCGAAGCACAATACTCGGTCCGACTTCCCGTCGAATAGCCTGGATTCTTGCACGCTCTTCCTGAAAATTCCCTGTACCGATTTTTATCTTCAGTACAGAGAATCCTTTTGCCGCATGTTCCGTTGCTTCTTTCACCATATCTTCCGGGGCGCCCACACTGACCGTCAAATCGGTCGTCAAGCGGTCGTTGTATCCCCCAAGCATCTGCACTAATGGAAGACCGCATTGCTGCGCTAGTATGTCGTGAATCGCCATATCAACTGCTGCCTTAGCGCTCGTGTTGCCTAGCAATGAACGCTGAACTTTTTCAAACAGCACTTCACGCCTTGTCACGTCCTCTCCAATTAAAACCGGTCCAAGCACTCGGTCAATAGCATAGCGTATACTTCCGAACGTCTCCCCGGTGATCACGTGAGTCGGCACAGCTTCCCCCCAGCCGATTAAACCGGTTTCCAACGTGACCTTCACAATAATTGATTGCACATTATGAACGGCCCGCAATGCCGTGACAAACGGTTTCGTAAGCTTTGACTGCACCACAAATGTTTCGACGGTGCGAATGTTCATTCATTCCACTCCCGGTAAGATAGTGAGCGTCCTTTCATTCGCATTCAAACGCCCTTTGACGCCGAGCGGTATGGCGATATTCGGTTCGCAGTGTCCCATTTGGAAGCCCTCTACGACCGGCTTGCCCAGATCTTTGAAATAGTGAGCAAACACTTCGTCAAGTGTCAGCGACTTCTCTGGATTGGAAGGCTCCGCTTTTGCAAAATCACCTATGATTATCCCTGATGCTTCACGCAGCTTGCCCGCCAAACGAAGCTGATTCAGCAAACGATCCACTTTATATGGCTCTTCCCCGACATCCTCAATGAACAGTAATTTTTGATTCGTCTCTATTTCAAATTCACTGCCAAGGCTGTTCGCTAACTGTGTTAAGTTACCGCCGACTACTTCTCCTTCCGCTATGCCCGCGCTCAGTGCTTTAAGCGGAGAAATCGCTTCTGTATAATGCACTTCGACAGGTTCAAACAGCTGCCCGAACATCTTCCCTGACAGTTCGTGGAATTCATCTTTTGCCACACAGGAAGCAAGCATCGGGCCATGAAACGTCACAAGCCCTGCACCTTGGCGAATTGCCGTATGCAGATAGGTGATATCACTGAATCCCCAAAACGCTTTCGGATGTTCGTGAATTAACTCCATATCCAGACGATCCGCAAAGCGTGCTGACCCATAACCGCCGCCAGCGCATAGGATTCCTTTCACCTCAGGATCACGGAACATATCATGCAGATCAGCAAGACGTTCCTCATCGGTCCCTGCTAGATAGCCGTTCTTTTTATAGACAGAGTGCCCGATTTTATAACGCAGTCCGAGCTGTTCCAAAAATGAAAACGAACGCTCCACGTCTGCCTGCGCGACGGGACTCGCCGGCGCCACAATTCCAATTACATCACCTTTTACTAAACGATTAGGACGGATCATACTAGTCATCACCCTTTCTGTGTCCTACTTTATCATATTCAATGCGGTACGCAGATAAAACCGCAGTTTCATCTACGCGAAAACTGCGGTTTTTGAGGTGCTATGAGCGCGCGGGTTGGGGTTATGATCACGGACGCTTGCTGTATGGGCGTGTAACGGAAGGTTATGATCACGCGCGCGTGGTGTATGAGCGCCGCCACGGTTGCTATGATTACTTGACCGCTATGTATGAGCGCACCCCACAAATTTCGTTCATTCTGACACGCCCCACTTCCAAACGCGGCTATTCTCCGACTTTGGATCAATCGAATAATTAACAACCCGCTTATTCACACCCAAAATTTCATAGCGATACAGTGTCGGCGCAAGTGGCACGTCTTCTACCATCAACGCCTGCCACTCGTTATAGATTTCACGCCTTTCCTGCGAATCAAATGCCGCTTCAGAAGTTCCTAATTCAAGCAGCTCATCATTCTTCTCACTCACATACCGTGAGTAATTAAACAGTGCCTTGCGTCCGTAAAGACCGGATGGATCCGGATCAGACCCGGCACCCCAGGCTCCCTGGAATATATCCACCTTCGGATCATCCGATTTCACCAGGTCGTAAAATGCATTAAAATCATGCAGTCTTCCGTCCGTCAGTTCCACTTTCAGTCCGACATCTGCCCAATTTTGAATATAGTACATAGCGACAGGCTCCGCCGAATCTCCTCCTGCCATCGAGGCAAAACGCAAAGTGAACGGCTGGCCTTCCGGTTCTTCCCGGAAACCATCACCGCTCACGTCAAGATAGCCTGCTTCATCGAGCAGTGCATTCGCTTTTTCCGGGTCATATGGACGGCCGGCATTTCCCTTATCATGATACGTATCTAAAACTGGCACAATCAGTGTGGAAGCAGGGAAACGCAGTCCGTGATAGACATATTTTCCGACCGACTCATTATCCATCGCGTGCCACATCGCCTGCCGCACTAATTTATTCGAAAGTTTCGCTTTAGGATCCATTCGGTTTTCCTTTTTCTCCTCATCCCATCTGCCCAGCTTGAATCCTATATAGGTGTATGCCAGATCGATATCTCCTAGCAACTCAATATTGCCTAGCTGCTTTACCGCTTCTGTCTGGTCTGCCGGGATTCTCGCTATATCGATATCCCCACGTTTCAGCGACTCGGTCACAATCGCTTCATTCACCGTCTTCAATACAACAGATTCAAGCTGCGGCTGTCCTCTCCAGTAGTTTTCATTGCGTTCCAATAAAACAGATTCACCGGGCACAATCTTGACGATTTTATACGGACCGAAACCAATTGGCGTGACGCGTATTTTTTCCGAGGACTCCAATTCCTTCATTGTCAGCTCACCGCTTGTGACGTCACCTGTATGATGCCGCGGCACTGGTGACGACCAGAAACCTGACAGCATGGAAGGAGAAGCTGTAGTAAACGTTACGCTGATCGTCCGGTCATCCTGCACGCGTATACCCAAAATTTCTTTGGTACGTCCATTATGGTAGTCATCCATGCCTTCCACGTTTTCTATCATGAATGTATAGCGTTCACCTGCATAATCGGGATGTCCAATCAGCTCATAAGCGTACAGCAGATCACTTGCCTTCACAGGTTCTCCGTCATGCCAATACACACCGTCTTTTATCCGCAATGTAATCGTCCTGCGGTCTTCAGATAAAACGAATGATGCGGCTCCATCATTGGAAATTTCGAAATCACTGTTTGTTGAAAGTAGTGATTCATCAAACCAGTTCATGATTTCTGCATCAAATGAACCGCTGTAAAATGCACGGCTCAGTGTTCCTTCAAACGGATCGGAACTGACTAACGCGACGACCATCTCACCGTCTACTATTGGCTTACTTTGATTGGATACTTCTAACGGAAAGGTGATTGGTCCTGCTTCCTGCGCTTGCGGTTGCATCGTACTGCAACCTGCGAGCACTATACATAAACTGATCAGTATCAGCAATTTTCCACGCACATCGTTCTCCTCCTTATCAAGCTCGCTGTCTCGCATCTGCTGCCCGTTTGACAGCCTGGCCAATATAATTAATGCACAGCATGATCACTAAAATCAGCAGAGCAGCCGGCAGCCAGACCCACCATTTGTTTTGGACAATATCAGGATTTTTAGCCAGGGCAATCAATGTTCCTAGTGAAGGCGTACCTGACGGCAGACCAAACCCCAGAAATGTCAGCCCGGTTTCCAAGCCAATATTACCGGCCAGTGTCAGTGTCATATTGACAATAATAAGTGAGCTCAAATTCGGCAGCATCTCAAACAAGATGATTTTCCAATTTGGCGTACCAAGTGTTTTGGAAGCACTGATATAATCCAGTTCCCGTTCCGCAAGCCCTCTCGACCGAATAAGACGCGCTTTGCCGAACCAAGCGAATATACTCATAATGAAAATGAAGTGATAGACGGTGTAATTCGGCACCAGCACGACGAAGACAATAATAATCATCAGTGATGGTAAAATCATCAGAAAATCAAGGATGCGGCTAATGATTTGATCGGCCCACCCGCCGTAATACCCGGCAATCAGACCGATTGTCAAACCGTACAAACTGGACAACAGTGTAACGCAAATACCGATAGTCAAGGAATTTCGCGCACCGAGCAGCAGCTGACCAAAGACATCTCTGCCTCCATCGTCTGTGCCGAGCCAATGAGTAAATGATGGCGGCCAGTAGATTCTGGAGAGTTCAATTCGGTTCACACGTTCTATCGAAAGAAAGAGAGGGGAAAGATAGGCAATGGCAATAATCGTGATTAGTATGATAGCTGACATACATGCCATTCGATCTTGACGAACTTCAGCTACTATTTTCGACAGAAAGGAAGAATGACCTGAATTTTTATGCTGTTCCACTTCATTCAACCGCTCCATACGCTCCCCCTCCTTTATCCGAAACGAATCCGCGGGTCCGCGATGCGCAAAATGATGTCAGACAGCATGGTTCCGACAATTACCGCCGCTCCTGAGATGAGCACAAGCGCAGTCACTACCGTGAAATCACGCGTCATAATAGAATCAATGAAAAGTCTTCCAAGACCCGGATAGCTGAAGATCGTCTCAATAAACACCGATCCCGCAATCAGTCCGGTGATTTCATAGCCTAAAAACGCAGCGATTGGCAAAATCGAATGACGCAAAATATGATTCCGGTACACTGCGTTCTCAGGCACCCCTTTTGCACGAGCCGTCTTCACGAAGTCCTTCATTTTCGTATCAATCATTTCATTGCGCAAATACTGCACAGTGGAATACGTCAGCAGCAAGGAACCTGACAGCACAGGCAACACTAAGTGTTTCAGCTTATCCAAAACATACTCGGGCGTTTCTTCAGCAATCCGAATATCGACACTGCCGCCGCTCGGAAACCAATTCAGCACAAAGCCAAAGACATACAGCATCAACAATGCAAATACGAAAACCGGTGTGGCGAATGAAATATAGTTATACGTCACGATGAACTGATCCGCCCAGCTTCTAGTCCACCTGCCCGCAATCATCCCGAGCGGAATCGCAATGCTGTACGTCACAACTAATGTTGAGACAGAGAGCCAGATGGTGTTTTCAATCCGCCCTGCCAACAGCTGTGTAACCGGCTGTTTATGCACAAATGACTGACCAAAATCACCGTGAAGTGCATCGCGAATCCAGCGGCCGTATTGTACAATCCACGGATCATTCAAGCCATGCTGTTCCCTTATTTTTTCCATCTGTTCCGCTGACACATTCGGTTTCCCCATAAACGCTCCCGACACAGCATCCCCGGGCATCTGTTTCGCCAAAAAGAATATCAGAATACTCAAGAGCAGTAGTTGCGGAATCATCAGTAAGGTCCTTTTCAAAATAAATGTCAGCACGCCTTCGCCTCCTTACTTTACAGCCGCGCCCAGTGCGTATCCGAAATTTGCTGTAAATCCGCTGATCTGCCTTCCGAATCAAAAAACGTATCCGCCAGCTCATCAAATTCTTTATTTATTTGCAGTCGTTGTTTCATTTTCTCTTGTCTTTTCTCTGGATCCATTTCAGGCATTGCAACGAGTAATCGTTTCGTATAAAGATGCTTCGGCCGTTCGAAAATATCTTCAACGGTTCCTTCCTCTACTAAACGACCTTTATACATGATGCCGATCCGGTCGCATATATGTTGGACCACTCCCAAGTCATGCGAAATAAAAAGCATCGTCAGCCCAAATTCTTCTTGGATCTCTTTCATGAAATTCAGCACCTGCGCCTGCACGGAGACGTCCAGCGCAGATACAGGTTCATCGGCAATTACTAACTGCGGCTGTAGAGCCATGGCACGTGCAATCCCGATGCGCTGACGCTGGCCGCCTGAAAACTGGTGCGGATACTGATAAACCGACTCTTCATTCAAGCCAACCCGCTGTACAAGTTCCAGGACCTTCGCCAGTTCATCCGCTTTAGATAGCCTTTCGAAATTACGCAATGGCTCCGCAATAATATTCCAGACATTTTTTCTCGGATTTAACGAAGAATAAGGATCCTGGAAGATCATTTGAATTTCTTTCATTTGCTGCTTGCGTGCTTTTCTGGAGAGCTGTGACAAATCACATCCCTGGAAAAGAATTTGACCTGCATTCAGCTGATTTAAACCAATGATCGCTCTTGCCGCCGTCGACTTCCCGCAGCCTGATTCTCCAACCAGCCCGTATATTTCACCTTGCCGGAGTTCAAGGCTTAATTGATCAATGACAGGAATAACAGCACCCCTACGTTTTAAAAAACTACCGGTTTTGGAATAATGAACGGATACATCACGTAGCTGCAGCAGAGGCATCTTTTTCTTCCTTTCCGTCTGATAAATAGAAATGCCGATAGCAGCTGCAGCGTACGAAATGGCCAGGCGCAATTTCCTGAAGCACCGGTTCTGCATCATGATTTTCCTCGGTAATCCATGGGATACGGGCTGCAAAACGGCAACCCGTACGCTCCAGATTTTCAATGGCCGGCACGACTCCTTCTATCACATGCAGTTTTTGCCTTTTTTCAATAGAAGACGGAAGTGAATGAAACAAGGATTGTGTATAAGGATGACGCGGCTGATGAAACAATTCATTCACAGGAGCTAGTTCAACAATTTCTCCTGCATACATGACCGCCACTCGATCCGCCATTTCTGCTACCACACCTAAATCATGTGTAATCAATAAAATGCCCGTTTGCGATTGCTGCTGCAGCTCTTTCATCAGCTCCAGGATTTGCGCTTGCACTGTCACATCGAGCGCCGTCGTCGGTTCATCTGCAACAAGCAGGACTGGATCACAAGCCAATGCCATTGCAATTAAAATTCTCTGTCGCATGCCGCCCGATAGTTCATGGGGATATTGTTGATAGACATGTTCATACTTTTGGATTCCTACACGTTTCAGCAGTTCTAGTGTTCGCTGTTTTCTCTGTTTTGTGGATAACGTCGTATGGTATTTCATAGGTTCTTCGATTTGCCGTCCTACTTTCCACAATGGATGCAGGGCGGTCATTGGATCCTGAAAGATCATCGCGAGTTGTTTACCGCGTATTTGATTGAGTTCTGAAGTGGACAGCTGCAAAAGATCGCGTCCAAGAAAGCCGATCGAACCTTCCACCGCTGTTTGATCTGGCGGATGCAAGCCCATGATCGACAGCGCGAGTGCACTTTTCCCGCAGCCCGATTCACCGACGATGGCGAGTACTTCATTTCTGTGGATAGTCAACGATATTCCGTCAACTGCTCTATGAAATCTGCCGTTAATTCGAAAAGATGTCCGGAGATTGTGGATAGTCAGCAAGTTATCCTCCACATGATCAACTCCTTTGCGGATAGTGTGAATAGTTCTGGGGAAATTATGCATGAGGATTAAATAGTTATGCACATTTCCAGTTTTGTGGACAACAAAAAACCGAATAACTGAATTCCTCCAGTCATTCGGTTCCGTTTGAAATTATAATGTGGATACTTGATGTTTCGAAGCATCGATCAATGCAGTAATTTTCTCTAACTCATTTTCATGCAGAGCCGTGACGATCGCACTGCCGACAATAACACCGTCAGCTAAAGCACCAAGTGTCTGCACATGGTCCGGAGTGGAAATACCGAATCCAGCTAACACTGGAACGGAGCTTACCTTTTTCAGTTTCTGCAAATGCGCTTCCAATCCTTCATTGAATGAATCTCGCACCCCAGTAATGCCGTTCACCGTCACTGCGTAAACAAATCCTTCTGCAGCTTCTGCGATAGCTTTAATCCTTGCGGCTGTACTAGTCAACGAGATCAGCTGAACGAGTGCTACGTCTGAATCCCTCAACGCATCCTTCAGCAATCCACTTTCTTCTAACGGCAGATCCGGAATAATCAGTCCGTACACGCCGCTGTTCTCACAGTCCGCAGCAATTTTATTCAATCCATAGCTCAGCACCGGATTCAAATACGTCATGATCACAAGCGGAACAGTCACTTCTTCTTTAAATGAAGCCAGTTCGTTCATCACTTTACGCAGCGTGACACCTTCTGCCAAAGCACGTTCGCCTGCCTGCTGAATCACTTCCCCGTCCGCCACCGGATCAGAGAACGGAATGCCAACTTCAATAGCCGTAGCGCCTGCTTCCTGCAAAAACAGAATCGTCTTTTTTAGCGTCTGCAAACCGCCGTCGCCTGCCATGATGTAGGGTACGAATGCCTTATCACCTTGTTCATTACATCCTAAAATTGCTTGTTTCACTCGCTGTTTTGTCATTTCGTCTGGCCTCCTAACGCGTCACGAACCGTTTGAACGTCCTTATCACCACGGCCTGATAAACAGATGACCAACACTTCTTCTTCCTTCATCTGCTTCGCCAACTGCACAGCGTAATAAACGGCATGCGCACTTTCTAACGCCGGAATAATCCCTTCTACACGAGACAATAACTGCAATCCTTCCAATGCCTGGTCGTCCGTTACAGAGTCATACTGCACACGCTTAATATCATGCAAGTAGCAATGCTCAGGACCGACTGCCGGATAATCCAGTCCTGCCGAGATGGAATGTGCTTCCTGAATGAAGCCATCGTCATCTTGCAGCACGTACATATATGCTCCGTGCAAAACGCCTTCTTGCTTGCCTTCAATGGCAGCAGCGTGTTTACCTGTTGAAATTCCGCTCCCTGCTGCTTCCACACCGTATAACTTTACATCCTGATCCTCTACAAACGGATGGAACATACCGATCGCGTTACTACCGCCGCCAATACACGCAACGACTGCATCAGGCAGACGTCCTTCGTGTTCCACAATTTGCTTACGCGTTTCATCTCCAATGACACGCTGGAAATCACGGACAATCTGAGGGAACGGGTGAGGCCCGAGTGCAGATCCTAAAATATAATGCGTATCATCTACGTTAGAAACCCAGTAACGTAGCGCTTCATTGACTGCATCTTTCAATGTACCTGCACCTTTGTCAACAGAAACGACAGTTGCACCAAGCAACTCCATGCGGAACACATTCAATTCCTGGCGGCGAACGTCTTCTTTCCCCATGAATACGACGCATTCCAATCCAAGTAATGCACAAGCCGTAGCCGTAGCCACACCATGCTGGCCAGCCCCAGTTTCCGCAACAATCTTCTTCTTGCCCATACGGATCGCAAGCAATGCCTGACCCAAAGAATTGTTGATCTTATGCGCCCCCGTATGGTTTAGGTCTTCACGCTTCAAATAAATCTTCGCACCGCCTGCATGCTTCGTTAGTCGTTCCGCTAAAAAAAGCGGAGTTTCCCGACCTACGAAATCTTTCAGATAGTAATCCAGTTCCTCTTTAAATGCCGGATCTTGCTGTGCTTCTTCGTATGCTGCTTCCAATTCCTGCAACGCTGTCATTAGTGTCTCCGGAACGAACTGCCCTCCGAACCTGCCGTAACGTCCTTTAGTTTCTGTTGTCTGCATCCCGATCATTCCTGCCCTTCGCTCTATGAATAAACGTATGAATACGTTCTGTATCTTTTTGTCTGTCTATTTCCACACCGCTTGATACATCGACCATATACGGCTGCACCTGTCTGATGGCTTCTTCAATATTTTCTGCATGCAATCCACCCGCCAGAATCGTCTGACCGAGCGACACTCCTGCACTTTCAAGCAGCGACCAATCGAACGTCTTGCCGCTGCCGCCTTTGTACTCTACTCCCGGTGTATCGAATAAAAAGTAATCCACGTCGTAAGCAGCAGCCTGTTTCGCATCTTCTTCATCGCGGATCGCCAGCGCCTTTATAGAAGGCAAACCAACTTCCCGAATGAAATCCGGCGACTCGTCTCCATGATACTGGATATAATCGAGCGGCACCTCTTTGAAAGTTCTCTGCAGTTCTTCCTTAGAAGCATCCACGAATACACCGATTTTCAAAACGGAATCCGGTATATTCTCAGCAAGTTTCTGCGCCTGCTGAATCGACACTTCCCTGCGGCTCGGAGCAAATACAAAACCAATGGCGTTCGCTCCTGCCTCCACCGCCGCTTGCACATGCTCTACTTTCATCAGTCCGCAAATCTTCACTTTTGTCATAAACGGTTTACCGGCTTTTCCACCTGCAGCGCCCGCAATGCTTCCTTCACCGAATCACTGCGCATCAATGACTCTCCGACCAAGACTGCACTCGCACCGGCCTTTGCGGCACGCTCTGCATCTTCAGCATTCCAAATTCCGCTTTCACTAATCAGCACACGTTCCTCGTCAAAAGGAAATTCTTTCGCAATCAGCTCTGTCTGTGCCAAATCCACTTCAAACGTATGCAGATCCCGGTTATTGACTCCAATAATAGCTGCGTCAATTGCTAACGCACGCTGCAGTTCTTCCACGTTGTGCACTTCGACCAGTACATCCAGTCCGAGACTGTTTGCATACGTATATAATCTTCCAAGTGTCTGATCATCAAGTGCCGCCACAATCAGTAAAATAACTGAAGCCCCCGCACTCTTCGCCTGATCAATCTGAATTTCATGTATCATAAAGTCTTTGCACAATAACGGAATCGGAACAGTGTCTGCTACAGCTGCCAGATCATCGAATGAACCCTGGAAAAATTCTTTGTCAGTCAGTACAGAAATACATGCGGCCCCTGCTTCGTAATAAGCTGCCGCCTGTCTGACCGGATTCGCTCCTTCAGCTATCAAGCCTTTTGAAGGTGACGCCCGCTTCATTTCGGAAATCACTTGTAGCTGCTTTGCTGTCCGCAATGATTTATATAGAGATGGCCTGGTAATTTCACGCCCTGGAAACTTCACATCACTTGCCAGCAGCTGTTCCACTTCTATCTTCTTTTGAGCAATTATTTTATCTAAAATCGTCATTGGACAACCGCCTTCTGCTGAATCGTCTCGCTGAACACGACGACAGCCTCTAATTTTTCTAGCGCCTTCCCAGATAAAATACTGTCAGTTGCCCGTTTGACACCTTCTTGTATCGTCGTCACCTGACCATTCGCAAACAGTCCGATTCCCGCGTTCAATACGACGGTGTCGAACTTCGGCCCGCGCTTTCCATTCAGAATTGCGCGTGTGGTTGCAGCATTTTCCTCTGCACTTCCACCTTTAATCGCAGACAGCGGCGCATAATCCAGCCCAACATCGTCAGCGGTCAATGAAAACGGAATTAAATCACCATGATCCAAGAGAACAAATTCATTCTGACCGGCAAGAGACGCTTCATCCATGCCGCCTGCCCCGCTGACGACAATCGCACGCTCGCGTCCCAGCATCCGCAGTACAGATGCATACTCCATAATGAAGTCCGGACGGTTGATACCGGTGAACTGTGTTTCGAGCGCTACCGGATTCGTCAAAGGCCCGACTAGGTTGAAAATCGTCGGTTTGCCGATTTTATTGCGAATACCGCCAATCCGCTTCATTTTCGGATGGATGGCAGGTGCAAATAAAAATGCAATGCCTTGCTGTTCCAGCAGTCTCTTCATATCATCGACCTGGAAGTTCGAATGAATGCCAAGTGCATCCAGCACGTCCTGACTTCCCGCTGCGCTCGATATTTTACGATTGCCGTGTTTCGCTACCTGTACACCCGCTCCTGCAAGTACAAAAGCAGCAGTCGTACTAATATTAAATGTATTCACACCGTCTCCGCCTGTACCACAGTTATCGATATAACGTGCGTCAGCCGGTGTCAGATCATTTGCATAGGATTTCATAACGGCCGCCAGGGCTGCGACTTCATGAGACGTTTCACCTTTTCGTGATAGGGCCGTCAAAAATTGCATGATTTGATTTTCATCCGTTTGTTCATTAAAGAGCAGTTCTGCTGCTTCTTTCATTTCTTCATACATTAAGTGACGCTGTTTCTCTACTATGCTCAAAAACTTTTCCATACTCATCTCTCCTCATCTCTTCTCAACTCATCTGCACTTCACTTACTTCACTGTTTCGGCTGCTTCGAGCAGGGAACGTGCTTTATTGGCTGTTTCTTTAAACTCTAATGCAGGCACAGAGGCTTCTACTATTCCTGCTCCAGCCTGAACATACGCTTTGCCGTTTTTGACAAGCATCGTGCGGATCGTCAAGGCAAAATCAATATTGCCATTGAGACCGATATAACCAATCGAGCCTCCATAAATGCCGCGATGCTGGTCCTCAAGTTCATCAATGATCGCCATCGCCGCTGGTTTTGGTGAACCTGTTACAGTTCCAGCAGGCATAGTCGCTTTTAATGCGTCAAGCGCATGTAGACCGGGTGCCAGTTCGCCTTCCACTTCCGAAACGAGATGCATGACATGTTCGTAACGAACTGTTTCTAAGTAGTTTGATACTTCAATTGTTTCAGGGCGGCACACCTGCTGCATTTCTTTTTTGCTGACTTCCACCAGCATATCGTGCTCGGACAGTTCTTTCGGATCGCTGCGAAGCTCTTTTTCGAGCGCTATATCTTCCGCTTCATCACGGCCTCTTCTGCGAGTACCGGCAATCGGATTCGTCAGCACTTTGCCATCTGATACTTTTACCAGACTTTCAGGAGATGTTCCGATCACTGTGTGATCATCGAACTCCATATAGTACATATAAGGTGACGGGTTTCTTCGGCGCAGCCTGCGGTACAGTGCGAATGGGTCGCCTTTAATATCCGCTTCGAGTCTTCTCGAGAGAACGACCTGTTCTGCCTGCCCTTCTTTGATTGCGTCGATGACGAGCTGAACACGACGTTCGAATTCTTCCTGCGATATCGCACAGTGGTAATCGGAAATCGAAACGTCTTCCTCTTTCTCTACACTGCCGTTGACGATCATATCTTCAATTGCATCAAGGTCCGGCGCTTCATAAACAGGATTAATTTCCGTATGCAGCAGTGTAACTTCATGTAGTTGATGATCGTAGATGACCACCGTATCGTAAATATTGAAATAGACATCTGGTACACGTAAGTCATCTGCAGAGCGCTGTTCGCCATTGCGCGCAGCTCCGTAACCTACATAGCCGACCGCTCCGCCTGTAAATGGAAAGCCGGCGTCTTGCGTAATTCTCGGCATCAGCCGTTTCAGCAGCGTATAGAGATCCCCTTCATGCGTGTAGGTCCTGTTCGTTGAATAAACGATTTCCTCCACAACACCATCGCGACCCCGATAAGCTTTTTGAGGATTCAGTCCAATGAATGAATAACGGCCAGAGCCGCCTGCCTGCGAAGAACTTTCCAGTAAAAATTTATGATTGCCTTTCAATCTTCTAAAAATCAATATAGGTGTTAATGAATCCCCTTCAATCTTCCGTGCTGTGACCCGCAAGTTCTTCTCTGCCATCATGCTCATTCTCCTCTTCTCTATGGACTGTCCTTGGTAAACACTAAAATGAATATAAAAAAGTCCCCTGCAAACAGACAGATTCAGCCTGTTGCAGAGGACGATGGATCACCGCGTTGCCACCTCAAATTGAAGCGCCGCAGCACTTCCACTTTATGTGTTTTCACACTGCCCTTAACGCGGGCGCACGTCTGTTTCTCATCAAAACAGCATCCATAAGTCCATTCACGACTGCCGTGTATCAGTTCCCACCATCCACTGACTCTCTAGCAAGCACGCACTGTCGCTACTCTTCTTATTCATATCTTTTGCTATTCTCTTCTCAAACTGGCTCAACTAAGCTAACGTGGACGATTCCGCTATCGAAACCTTCTGCCCATCTAATAATTATACTTATCTTAATATGCAGAATCTTTATTGTCAACCGTCTCTTCCATTATTGATAAGGGAAAAATGTTATAATCACGTTATTGTAACAAGTTCGGAAGGAGAGTATGTATGCGAATTAATAAATATTTAAGCGAAGCCGGTATTGTCTCAAGACGTGGTGCTGATAAATGGATCACAGACGGCCGGGTCAAAATCAACGGGCAGCTTGCAGAACTCGGCAGCAAGGTCGAAGCCGGCGATCAGGTGGTAGTGGACGGTAAATTGGTTCAGAAAGAAGAACAATTAGTCTATATCGCGCTCAACAAGCCCGTCGGTATAACCAGTACAACGGAGCGACATATCGAAGGCAATGTCGTCGATTTCATTAACCATCCGCTGCGAATTTTTCATATCGGCAGGCTGGATAAAGATTCGGACGGGTTATTGTTACTGACAAACGACGGCGATATCGTCAATGAAATTTTACGTGAAGAACACGGTCACGAGAAAGAATACATTGTCACTGTAGAAAGTCCAATCACTGAATCCTTTATTTCTCAGATGGAAAAAGGAGTGAAAATCCTCGATACAGTGACCAAGCCATGCACCGTCACAAAACTTGGCCCCCGAACCTTCTCTATTGTTCTAACACAAGGGCTGAACCGACAAATCCGCCGGATGTGTGCAGCGCTCGGCTATCATATAAGCCGTCTTCAGCGTGTTAGGATCCTGACAGTCGAGTTAGGAGATTTACCGATTGGCCAATGGCGTGAACTGACTGATTCAGAGCAAAAAGAATTATTTCATACACTCAATTATCAGCCAAAGAGATAAAGCAGACGGAAGCAGCCAGTGCTTCCGTCTTTTCACACTCATCCATCTGCCTAGAAATCCCCCTATATCCTCTAGTTTGCCTTATAATTCCCTTTAAAACTAGTTCATTCCTCTCTTTTCATGTGTTATAATTATACAAATTCACTATTTAATCTTACTAATGAAATATATTAATATGGTTTGGGGTCTTTTGAACGATTAAAGATAAGTCATATACTACTATGAGGTAGAAGATTTGCCAGGAGAGAGGGAGTTACCATGATGCCATTGCACACGCCTATGTTTAATCCATCCCTGTCGACTTTATTTGAAGAAACATTCTGTGTATCACTAATTGATTTAAAAGGCAGACTCACTTATGTAAATCAAAACTTTTGTGAGTTAACCGGCTACAGTGAGGAAGAATTGATTGGTAATACATGGGAAATGTTCAATGAAGGCCTTACCGTCGGCGTGATGCTGAAACTTTTAGAAGAACATTTTCTAACAAATAAAGTTTACCAGGAATCGATCAAGGTTTATTCAAAAGATAGAACAAAATATTGGCTTGATGTCACGGTTGTGCCCATTTACGATGCCAATAATGTATTGACCCATTACTTGTCATTAGATATCGATGTAACCGGGTCCACACTGGTTTCACGTGAGTTCGCAAAAACACGGACAGACTTACAAAATTTTAAATATGCACTGGATCAGTCAGCTGTCGTAGCTATTACCAATGCTCAAGGTGTAATTACATATGTAAATGATAAATTTTGCGAACTCTCGAAGTATTCAAGGGATGAGCTGATTGGAAAAACACATCGCGCTGTCAATTCAGGAACACATCCAAAAAGTTTCTTTGAAAATATGTGGCAGACCATTCAATCGGGGAAAGTCTGGCATGGTGATATTCGCAACATGTCGAAAACAGGTGAATATTACTGGGTCAACACCACGATTATTCCTTTTATTGGCGGGAACGGCAAGCCCTATCAATACATTTCGATACGGCAAGATATCACTTCACATAAAGCAGCAGAGCAATCCTTGGCGACAGCACTAAAGAACGATTTCGCAAAGACTGTTAAAAACCTTCAAAATGCCATCTTTAAATATACTTTAGAAGATAATGAAATTGTTTTCACATTACTTGAAGGAAAAATAACGGAACTGCTCGGCGTAACGAAAGAAACACTAAATGAAATAGCTTCTAAGAGGAGTTATGACCTTACCCACATTCGCAGACAGCTTCTGGACGGAATGCTGGGGCGCAGCCCACAATTTGAAATAGTCTATAAAACGTTTACTTTCCTTGTTTACTTATCACCTATTTTCGACGAAGGGGAAGTATCCGAAGTCGTTGGCACTGCTATCGATATTTCAGACCGAAAAGAAGCGGAACGGATGGTCGAGCATATGGCATTTCATGATCATTTGACAGATCTGCCAAATCGTCGGCTACTGAAACGTACCGTGACACAGCTCATTGAAGACCGCAAAAAAAGTCAGGAAGCTTTCGCTCTGCTTTATATCGACTTGGACCGTTTCAAGAATATTAATGACTCGATGGGACATTACGTAGGCGACCAGCTTTTGAAAGCAGTCGGCGAACGGCTGAAACTGATTGTCCGTCATAATGACATGGTCTCGCGGCTCAGCGGAGATGAATTCATCGTCCTTTGTACATCTGCCACTAAAACTGGCGTGCGGTTAGTGGCTCGCCGTATTGTAGAAGAAATATCGAAGTCATTTCAGATCGATTATCTGGAAGTATTCGTTGCACCGAGTATCGGAATCAGTATATTCCCTGAAGACGGCATGGAATACGATTCGCTCCTGCGAAATGCAGATTCTGCGATGTATTTAGCCAAGCAATCAGGCAAAGGGACCTACCAATTCTTCACTGAAGAACTGTATAACGAACTGATAGAACGGACCTTGCTCGAAATGGAGCTGAGACAGGCCCTTAAGAAAAATGAGCTGTCGCTTCACTATCAGCCCCAGCTTGACTTTGTGACAGGTGAAATGAAAGGTGTAGAAGCATTGCTGCGTTGGAACCATTCTTCCCGGGGCATGATTCCGCCGGGAAAATTCATTCCCATTGCTGAAGAGACCGGGTTAATCTTGCCTATTGGATTGTGGATTTTAGAAACGGCTTGTAAGCAGGCGAAAGAATGGCAAAACCTTGGCTATACTCCTATCCGGATGAGTGTAAATGTTTCCCTGCGCCAATTTAAGAGCCATACCTTTGTTTCAGATGTGAAAAAGACGCTGAAACTAACTGGCTTACAGCCGCATTATTTGAATATCGAAATTACCGAGAGTATGACCTCCGACGTGGATTATTGTCAGCAAATCCTTCAAGAGCTCCGGGATATTGGTATCAAAGCAAGTATTGATGATTTTGGAACTGGCTATTCTTCATTAAGTTATCTGAGCAAGTTCCCGATCACTCATTTGAAAATAGACCAATCATTCATTAGAGAACTGACCGATAACTCTGTCATTGTTAAGGCCATTATTGATTTGGCTAAGAACTTGCACCTCCGCGTAATTGCTGAAGGAGTAGAGACCGTAGAACAGGCAGAACTTTTGAAGATGCTCGATTGCGATGAAGCACAGGGATTCCTGTATTCACAGCCTGTGCCTTGCGAGGAAATCATACCTCTGCTTAGCGAAAAAGCATAGTAATTTACTGCTGGCTTGTTTAGTGGTGGTTTTTTAACTTAGTATTGGATGTTAAGTAGAAGGAGGCCGTTTCCCTGCGCTCCAGGCGGCCGCCTTCCATTTCGCTACACTGGCTGGTTTTTCAATATTTTTTATATGAGTTGCAGCATGAGCATATTATTTGGATGATTACGAATGGTGCAGTGTTTCATGCAATACTCTTTATTCTGCAAAGGCTTAGGTTCTTGTGATCAGTGCGTTTGCAAAGGCTAGAAACCTAAACCATACCAAGTAATTCTGCACTGTGCAAAAACCTGGAATGACATATTTTCTTGAAACCCAGCGCCGAAGCGGATGTAAACCGCGAACTCACACTTCATTCAAACTACCGGCAAACTCGAATGTCGAAACTTGTACAAACTAAAACTCAACCCCTAATTAAATGACTTCAAATCGGCAGGAAACATTACTAATTCATTTGCCAATATGCTATAGTTTTCTTTATATTTAAACTCTTTAATTAAGTTAAATTACCGGAGAAAGAGTTTGCACAAGGGGAGATGTTGATGGGAGCAAATCAAATGCGGCATTCAGTTACCGCATTGGCAGGGTTTCAGTGGCTCTTTTTCATGTTTGCCAACACGGTCGTTATTCCAATTTCCGTGGGAGCAGCATTTGAATTAGAACAGATTGAAATCGTATCCGCAATCCAGCGTTCGTTTATCTATACAGGGATTGCATGTCTGCTGCAAGGAACGCTCGGCCATCGGTTAGCACTGATGGAAGGTCAATCGGGGCTCTGGTGGGGGGTTGTACTCAGCTTGGCTGGCACAGCAAGTGCAATGAATGTAAGTTTAACGACTGTTGGGGGAAGTATTGCAGTCGGCGCGATGATTTCAGGGGTGTTAGTCGCGATTTTAGGAATGCTCGGCATGGGTGAGATTTTGAAGAAATGGTTTACGCCTGCCGTCATGTTTGTCTTTCTGTTACTGCTGGCAAACCAGCTGATCACCATCTTCTTAAAAGGAATGATTGGTCTAAATGACGGGAAATACATAAATTTATCTACTACACTGTTTTCATTTGCTCTGGCCGCACTGACGATACTCGTGCATATAAAAGGCAAGGGCATCCTCAGCAGCCTAAATCTGCTGGTCGGAATGACAGTCGGCTGGATTAGTGCTGCGCTGATTTTCCCGCAAGAAGCTGCGGAAACGATCAAAACTACACCGTTTATCCAGTGGTTCCCTTGGGGTGAACCAACGATTGAAATGGGGATCGTCATTACGGTGATTATTACAGGCTTATTGAACACAACCAACACCGTTGCCACTTTAAAAGGTGCGGAAGATATTTTCGAGAAGGAAACGACAAAAAATCAATACAAAATATCCTTCCTCATAACCGGCGGTTTAAATGTTGGAGCCGGGGCACTCGGTCTAGTTCCTTACGCGCCTTACGCTTCGTCGATCGGCTTTTTACAATCCAGCGGAATCAAAGAACGGACGCCTTTCTTCATTGGATCGATTCTGTTTATCCTCTTGGGACTGGTACCGCCGTTAAGCGCGTTTTTCTCTACCATCCCACAAAGCGTAGGAAATACGGTGCTTTTCGTAGCGTATTTACAGTTATTCCGTTCTGCCCTGCGCAATGTAGAAGGTCTGACGTTCGAGCCGAAGACTATTTACCGGGTCGCACTTCCCGCTTTGCTCGGTCTGTCCATCATGACACTGCCTGCCGAAGTGTTTTCTTCGTTGCCTGAACTGCTACAGCCGCTCCTTTCCAGCGGATTGCTGGTCGGAATTCTGGCAGCTCTGTTAATGGAGCTCATATTTTGGATCGGCCTGCGTATCAGCACACGGACAGCACCATGATTGTAAGCCCTGATCAGTGATCAGGGCTTTATATACGTATAGACAAGAAAACGTTCGTGAGGATCATGCAGCTGTAAATGAGTAATAGGGATTTCAGCGTTCTTCTCGAATGAAGGGTGTTCATTCAGAAACTGTTCGTAATACGTCGTTGGGTAATATAAAATTATTTCAGCATTCCGCTCGGCATCTTCGAGAGTCAGCACAATATTTCGGATAACTGACCGGAAAATATCCAGAGAAAACGGATTGAAAAAATAAAATGTAGAAGCGTCTGTAGGTATCCTATAGCGCTCAGCCAAACAGCACTCGAAAGATAGCGCACCTTTTTTCTTCGGGAATGCCTGACGATAATCCATCAAATTGTTCATCGCATCCTGATACAGCACGCTGTTCATCTCAATTCCTACGACATCCAGTGAATAAAGATTATGAACGTAGAACGGCACTCTCCCCTTGCCGCATCCAAAATCGATCCAACTACCGCTTGTTATAATTTCGTGCTGTGCAAATAAGAAGTCCATTGCGTCATACGGAGTCGCTTCATACCTGTTATAGTGAGCAGACTGAAAACTCCACTCGCGCATGCCGGCCGTTTGAATATGGAGCCGACGATCAAGCTCTCGTTCCTCCACCCTCTCATCTCCTTTTCTGCTACTCTTCTACTTTCATAAAGCTAATCAAGAAAACCTCAACATCTATTACTCATGCTGAGGTTCGTCAGTCGCAACGACGGTCTTATTCCGCCCCGTACGCTTTGCTTCATATAAACTTTGATCCGCCAATTCAATGAGTCGGGCAGGATGTTCTGCATGTATTGGATATGCGGCTACACCTGAAGAAATCGTTACGACCTCTCCACACGGGCTTACTTTACTCTCTAACATTTCACGAAGCCGCTCTGCCTTGAGAAAAGCTGTTACTTTATCTGCTTTAGGAAGTAAAATCACAAACTCTTCTCCTCCATACCGGCAGCAGATGTCATCTTTTCGAACGCTTTGTTGCATTAAGTCCGCTAAATAAATCAGCACTTCATCGCCGACCGCATGGCCATATCGATCATTCACTCGCTTAAATTTATCAATATCCAAAATAATCATCGCAAAAGGCACCTTCTGCTCTACCCACTTTTTCATATAATCATCCATCGTCCGGCGATTTGTTAATTTCGTCAACGGATCGGTAGTCGATTGATGAATAAAATAATTCATTTCATTTCTGAAATAATCCAGGCTATGCAGCATAGACCCCTTTAATTGTCTAGCTTCATAATACCAGTCCGAAACATTTTCCATCTTTTCTTTATGGTCGGTTTCTGTACTGGTTTCCGCATAGTAAGCCAACTTTTGTAGCGGTAAAGCAATTTTTCTTGACAGATACCATACTAAGAAAAAGGCAAGGAATAATAGCGGCAGAGATTTCCACGCCATTTCCCATACCATGCTTTTTGCAGATGCGACAGAAATATCAACCGCTCGCTGAGAAATAATTCCCCAGTCTGCTACCGGAACGTAGGAATAGCCGACTAGCATAGGAATACCTTTAGTATTGACTATTTGCTCCGCGCCGTTTGCTCCTGTAATGACTTTTTTTACGACTGTATTACTGGATACATCGTCTTGTAAACGATCTTGTAATTGGTGATAGATCAGCATTCCTTTGCCATCGACCACATAAACATATGAGCCATTTTCATAAAAATGCTTACCCAAAATCTTCTCTAAAACATTCGATTTATTGAGATAGATGGCACCGCCTATATATCCTTCATAAACACCGTCATCTGAAATTAATGGAACACTTATAAATATCAATAATTCTCCCGTAATTCCAACATACGGTGTTGAAATTAACGGTTTCTTTTCCTTCTGAGCCTGTCGAGCGCCGACTGACGTCAAATTTTCACCAAGCAAATCAAGACTTGGCGGTGATACTCCTATCACTGTACCTTTCGGGTCAGCGATTACTACAGAGTTGAATGTGCTGGTCTGTGTCCGGATTCGCTCCGCTATGATGTTCAGTTTTGACCGGTCACCAGGCTGATCAAGTAACGGCATGACTTCTTCCGCGTTCACTGTCAGCGTCTGAAGAATATCCCGTAAATATGTATCTGTAGTGGAAGACAACTTCTCCGCATACGCTCTATTTGTTTCCAACGTAGATTTCATTAAGTTTTCCTTATTTACACGATAAGCAACTGTAGTGCTCGTGATGAAGGTCAAAATGATCGCTAAAATTGCCACGATCTGAATTAAATTTCTCAAGGACCATCTCATTTATCTTTCATTCCCCTTACCCCTATGATGCTATCAACCTAGTATATCATAGGTCAAATGGAATGTTATCTTTCTTTTCACTTATATTTAGTACAAACGTTTCATTCGCCATAAAGATTGACACAATTTTATAAGGTTTTAATCAGAAATCCCTACACGATAGCCTACATGCTGCTTTCTAAGCAATTCGCCATAAGCAAATGCGGCGGTATCACCTGTAGAAATCTGCTTACCTTCAATCGGCAGCCGATCTCGTTCTATTCGATAATTGCCAGTCGCCTCTCCGCCAGGCAAATAGGTTGGACAGACAATCGTCCATTCCAATGAAGAACTGCTCAGCATATCGAACACTTTATGGTGCTCTTCCGCTGCAAAAGTCAGTTTGCGATGAGATTCATTTGACTGGTATCGTAATTTCGACGGTTCGGTGCGACTTTCCAAGATACCTGCAGTCCCAATTGTAACGATACGCGAAACGCTGTAAGCTATCATTCCTTCTATAATGGAGGACATCGCTTCAGTTAATGTGGTCGTGCCGTCTGTCCCTAAAGCACTTACTACCGCATCAGCGCCTTCAATCGCTTCTTTTACTGCTTGTGCATCTCGCACATCCCCTTGCACTACAGCCAAATTAAGATGTGGAGTGACTTTATCCGGCGTACGTGCAAATGCCTTCACTTCATGACCGTCCGCCAATGCAAGACGCACAATATCGCTTCCCGTTCTTCCTGTCGCTCCGAATATCACAATTTTCATCTGACATCCCTCCTAAATTCAACTCTACACGAACCACTTGAACTGTCAATTATAGGCTAACTAAAAACGCCGTTCATGATTCAGTTGATGGGGAGAAAATGCAAAAACGGACCTCAATTAGCAACTAAATTAGCGTATGATTCGCATTCGAATTAACAGTAGAAAGAGCAAGAAAAAATGCCCAGGTTATTATGCCTGTGCATCTTTTTCTAGTCCTATCCTTTATACCGCAACGTCAGCAATAGGTAAGCGTTTGATATTATCTCCAGATTTTACCTGTTCAACACGGAACGTGCAAGTTTCCCCGCATTCCGCGCTCCATCTAACTTCATGTACTAGATTACAAGGTCTCTTATCCTCCTCTAACCTTTCGTTATTTCAGAATAATTCACAAAGAGACTATTTCAACCTCCAATTAATAAGTTGATTAGCACCGCAATTAGAAGGGACACATAAATTTCAAGTGTGAATTGCGTCCCCATAAGCTATGTTTTTTAACGTTTTCTCCCCGTGTACCGAACCCGTTACACATCGCGAACGGTGTTTTTTGTTTAATATGTCGTCAGCTTGATCCAGCGCTGGAGAGCGTAAATTCCTCGCTGGAAAAAGGTTAGTTTGTTTTGATACTCTTCTACATCCAATGTGTAAAGTGCGTCTTCGTTGTCCCACAGTCTGTCAAAATACGTATTGATTTCATCAGTCAGCTCACTGTCAGCCGGAGCAACGATTCGTAAATTGGCTTCCAGGTTATAATCACGCAGTGTCCGTTCAGTCAGATTGGACGAACCGTTCGTAATGAAAGTTTGATCCGCAGTCTGCACGGTGACGAGCTTCGTATGATATTGGCCGATGACAGTATTGTACCAGCGGACTTTGATCTTATCGTCTGTGTTTTCCTGGATTTCCTGAACAACAGGACGATTCGGTAAGCCGGATTTCTTACTTCCAAATGAGTTTTCATTCGGATCGAGAATCATCTCGATTTCTACACCGCGGTTGGCTGCTTCTTCTAATGGCTGAATGACTTGTTGTTCAGAAAGATAGAACATCCCCATCCGGATTCTGTCGCCTTTTTCAGCCTTCTCTATATCTTTCACGAGCGCATCCAGTACTCTACTTTCCGTCAGATACTGCACTTGATAAGGACCTTTTTGTTCTTCTAATCCTTCTACACGCGGCAGCTTTCCTCCTTCCGAATATTGCAGTACCGCTTCTTCAGCTTCCAATATGTCGTTTTGCACAGGACCTGTTACTTTAAAAGCCACATTCCCATGACGGCCGCTTGCAGCATGAGGATTGGATGAAGTAACAAGTGCTGCTTTGTCAGTCACCAGTGTTTTCCGGTGGTTCGCTTTAACATTAAGCAGTTTTACATACGACGTGAATTTAACTTTGGGCGCATCGCTCGCCAGAAAGTTAGGGAAATGCGCTTTGCTGTCTATTTGAATCCACTGGAACAAGATACGGTACAGACCTGAATAAATCGGCATAGAATCACGCAGCGGGTCGAGATCCGTATACACCACTTCGACCCCCGCTTTCTCCAGTTCCTTAAACCATCTCGATTCATAGGAATCATAACCGGTATTTATAGGATCGGTTATGTAAATGATCGGTATATCAGGATTACTTCTCTTTTTTTCCGTCAGCGCTTTCGTCAACTGATCAGCCAGCTGCGGAAAGTCTTCTTTTTCATCATAATAGTCATCCATTAAAAAGAAATCGAGAACGACAAACTGCTCAGCTTCCTGAATCATCTGAAACACTTCATTAAAAATACGCAGTTCTGATTTGTACTCATCCTTCGATTTTGTTTTAGAATAGGTCAGGTCATAAATGAAGTCGATATCCTCCACTTGATGTAGATCTCCTGCATAGGATATGCCTGGGGGAAGAGGTTTATAGGTTTGCCAGAGCATGACCCCTACATATAACAGCACAAAAAGTAACAGCGCGTATGAGGCAATTCGTTTTTTTGTCCACTTTCTTTTTCTGTTCGCCATGGCGCTGCTCCCTTCAGGAATATGATGCTATATAAGAAATTCCCTCTCTGGAGCTTTATAAACCGCGCTTGCTAACTTTATTTTATAGATAAATAGGGACGATCCGCACGCCATTCTATCGAAACAGGCACTTGGTAGGTTTCAGACAGCAGATCATCAGTCAGAACTTCATATTTCGGTCCAGCCGCTACTACTTTGCCTTCCTTCAGTAATAATACATGCGTCATCTCGGCGACGAGTTCCTCTATATGATGCGTTACATAGACAAGATGTACGTGGTTTTTCGTCGCTATTTCGAGCGCCTCCAAAAACTGTTCTCTGGCAAGGATGTCGAGCCCGGAACATGGTTCATCGAGTATTAACAAATCGGGATTACCCATCAACGCTCTCGCTATCAAAACCCTACGCTTTTCTCCTTCCGACAGCACTCTGAATCGCTTGCCCTCCAAGTGATCAAGCCTAAATTCCTTCACTAAATAATCTGCCCTCACCCAATCTTCGTCCAGCACTTTCTCATAAATACCGAAACTTGCAAACTTCCCGCTGATGATGACGCGCTCAATCGTTTCTCCCCAGAAAAAATCCGAAAACTTTTCCAATGAACTGCTGACAAATCCGATTTTCTTTCGCAGCTCCGGCAAATAGGTACTGCCAAACCGCTTTCCGAGCACTTCCACTTCGCCCGAAGACGGAATTTCATATGTAGAGATAATCGACAGCAACGATGTTTTTCCTGAACCATTTAAACCGAGCATCCCCCACTGCTGTCCTTCAGTAATTTCCCAATCCACTCCTTGCAGAATCTGATTATCGCCTCTTCTAAAATAAACATCTTCTATTTTGATAATAGACATATGCATGTTCCTTTCTTATATGAAGAAAACCGGCTCGTGCACTTAGCAGCGACCCGGTTTTCTCTCTGTTAATCGTCCTCTTGTTCTTTTTCTTTTTCGTATTCCCGATACTTTTTCTTCTCAAGCTCTTGATATTGTCGATCTCTTTTCAACTTGGCTTTTTCTTGCTTCTCTTTCTCTTTACGCACTTTTTTCTCTTTTTCACTCTCTCTGCGCTTACGTCTCTTCTTGACTTCACCTTCTACATGCTCAAATTGGCGAATATCTGTCGGTCTGACCGTAATTGGTTCGCGTGCGAGCAGTTTTCCTAATGAAAACATTAACAGGAGCATCAACAGCGTGAAAGGTAATGCGGACACGAGAGAAGCGGATTGCAATGCCTCCAAACCACCAGCAGAAAGAAGAACAGCGGCAATCGCTGTCATCAAGAAGCCCCAGACGAATTTCACAAGCAACGACGGGAACAAACTACCACCTGTAGTCATACTTGCTAAAATATACGTTGCTGAGTCAGCAGATGTTATAAGGAATGTAAAGATTAAGACGATCGCCAAGAAAGAAACCAGTCCAGTCATCGGTAGCTGCTGAAGTGTGGCGAATATGGCAGAGGTAACATCTTGATTTACTTCTTCCGCGATTTGCGTACCATTACGCAAGTCACTGTACAAAGCAGTTCCGCCGAGTGTCGCGATCCACATACAAGAAAAGGCAGATGGAATGACCATTACACCCATGATGAATTCCCGGATTGTCCGGCCTTTTGATACTCGAGCTACAAATGCACCCACAAACGGTGACCATGCGATTGTCCAAGCCCAATAGAAAATCGTCCAGTCTTTTACCCATGTGCCACCTTGATAAGGCTGCAAACGCAAGCTGTAAGTGATGAAATTATTAATATAATCTCCGATCGCCAGCGTAAACGTTTCCAATATAAAAACTTTCGGTCCAACAATAAAAAAGAAAAGCAGCAAAGCGATCGCCATTCCTAAGTTAAAGTTCCCCAAATACGCAATACCTTTGCCTAATCCTGAGGCGGCAGATGTCATATAAGCAACAAACACGACCGCAATAATGAGCAGTTGAATAGTAAATGTACTCTTAATATTAAAGACGTATTCCAGCCCTCCGCTCATCTGCAGCACACCCATACCGAGCGAAGTAGCAATCCCCATGACTGTCGCGACAACTGCAAATGAATCAATACCTGTTTTTACATGACGATTGCTACCAATCAAAGGCTCGAGAGCTGTTGAAATCAGGCCGTCTTTTTTCTTTCGGAACTGCATAAAGCCAATAACGAGGCCGACCATTCCGAAAATCGCCCACTGCGAAATTCCCCAGTGGAAGAATGAATAGCCCATGGCTATCCTTGCCGCATCTTCCGTTTGCGCTTCAATACCGGCCAGCGGAGACTTAAAATAATGGCTCATCGGTTCCGCTACACCCCAAAATACTAGACCTACACCAAAACCTGCAGAAAACAGCATGCCGATCCATGTGAAGAATGAATATTCGGGACGCTCTGTATCCCCGCCCAACCGGATCGCACCAAACTTACTGATGGCCAGTCCCACTAAAAATACAATAACGATAAATACAGCGAGCAAATAAAACCAGCCAAAGTTATCTGTCGTGAAGTGATAAAGTCTTTCTGAAACTGCTCCAAACTGATCTTTCTTAAGTGCTCCCAACAATACAAGTATAAAAATAAATATTGCAGAAATAGAGAACACGGGGTTTTTCCAAAACTTTCTATTCAAAACTATATCGACTCCTAGTGTTCATTTGGTAACTTCCTTACTACCTTTCATACCCTTTTCTTAAGAGATATAACTTGAAAGTTTCTAATCTGTACCAAGTCATCACCAAATAGATTATAACTGTATATACTACACGTCAAAAAAGGCATCTTCAAGTGAAGATGCCATTCCGTTGACTCAGTTATATTCTTCTTCGATTCCTTGTGACCAACGCATAGCCTGTAGAAAGATCTCTCCTAATTTTCTTTTGGGAATCCTTAGTTCTTCTGATAACCGGCCAACCTTTTCCCAATCAAAACGTTCCACTGCCACAATCAGTTCTAAGTAAGGGGTCATCTCTGTCGTTCTCCCATTGAGCGTGTCAATAATCACATCGGACAGCGATAGCAAAGGCAGGATATCTTCCCATTTCATACTCATCACTGCATCAATCAGAGAAAACATGCCGGTTAGGAAGTATTCATCTTTATTCGGCTTACGTTTATATTTTGCGAGCAATTCAAACGCTCTGGCACGTCGGAGAGAAAGTTCCACTAGTGCGCTCACTCGCCCGCTGTTAGCATCTCTCGCCAAGTCATGCAGCATGAGCACTTGCAGCCATTTTTTCGTTTCATCGAGACCAATCAGAACAATCGCCTGCTTGATCGAACTAATCTGCCGTGGGATTTCAAATCCATACGAATTAATGAATCGCAACAGCTTATACGAAATAGACACGTCACGCATAATGACTTCCGAAAGATCACTGATCGATGGTGCATCCTTCTGAAAATACTCTAGAATCTGCATGTGAATTAACGTGTTGGACGGTACTTCGGCACTCTTAATAATTTCTGGCTTCGCAAAGAAATACCCTTGAAATAAATCATATCCGCTATTTAACGCCAGTTGATAATCAGCTTCTGTCTCTACCTTTTCAGCCAATAAAATAATAGCCGGATACTTCTTTAGAAAGATCTTTATCGCATCCCGCTCTGCTTTACTGGTATTCATAAAATCCACTTTAATGATGTCGATTAGTTCAAACAGCTGAGGATGTTGTATATATTGATTCTGTAAAACGAAATCATCCAGCGCGATTGTAAACCCTGCTTCTTTAAAGTTCTCCAAGCGTCTCAATAGAGCGGGGGTAATTTCAACATCCTCTAAAATTTCAATAACTACTTGATTCGGGTTTAAACTCATAAACAAATCCTGTGCAAGCAACTCCCCTGAGAAGTTGATAAATGAAGGCACTCCGTTTGTCACTTGATCTATTCCTACTGAAAGAAAGGTATTCACCAAAAGACTAATCGTAGCCTGTTCTGGATTAATATCCGGAAAGAAATTTTCTTCACTATTACGATACAACAGTTCATATGCATAAATGTTTCCTTGCCGCTCGAGAATCGGCTGCCTGCCGATGAATATCGAGTAATCATTCATTTGGTTCAGCTCCATGTTTAATTTGAAGTTTAGTCTTCATCATTCTCTCTATATGTTTTTGCATAAATTACTCCATTTCAATGTGTGAATAAAGATAATTCTCTCCACTTTTCAACTAGCTCCCTTCAAGAGAACTAGAAACTATGCGTATTTACTAATTTTATTTTATTAACTCAATCTTTCCCCCTCTATTGTACTCGATGGGTAGAAATATAGAAATGTGATAATTAGAAATAACTACTCTTTTTCATTCTCATACTTCGCAATTTCTTTGCATACTTTACACAGAGGAGTGATGACAGCTGGAACACAAGATGTTTAGGGGTACTTTCGAGCCTTACGTATCGCCTTTTGACCCGTGTCCCCCTATAAAAGTGAAGACATTTGTATTGCCGCCGCAGCTCTTTATGAATGTACAGCCTCCTGGACTTCCACAGTATTCTCCGGCGGAAGCATTACGCCAAGGTTCACTCTGGCCGGCCCTGGTAGATGGTTTCTCCAAAAAGGAGGGAATTTTCTAATGGATGCTGCGGAACAAAGAGAGATGCTGAAGCTGGTGCAGCAAGCAGATTTTGTTGTCGTCGAACTGACACTCTACACAGATACGCACCGGCATGACAAGGAAGCACTAGAGCAGTGGCGGATGGCCATCAAGGAAGCCTCCAAAACACGAAAAGCATATGAAAAGCGTTATGGACCTCTTTCTCTCTATTCGGTCCCTTCAGAACAGGCCATTGACATGGGCTGGCGCTGGAATCAGCCACCGTGGCCATGGCAGATGTAATGACATTCAAACAGGATGATTTTACAAGGAGGAACGAAGATGTGGGTGTACGAAAAGAAATTACTGTATCCAGTGGAGGTAAGTGAATGTAATCCGAGGCTGGCTAAGTATATTGCCGAACAGTACGGAGGCGCTGACGGCGAACTCGCGGCAGCTCTACGTTATATGAATCAACGGTATACGGTTCCTGATAAGATTATCGGCCTGCTCAATGATATCTCCACAGAAGAGTTTTCACATCTGGAAATGCTTGCCACTATGATTTATAAATTAACAAAAGATTCGACACCACAGGAATTGGAGGAAGCGGGCCTCGGTGCTCATTTTGTTAACCACGGAAGCGCATTATTTTACGAAAATGCGGGCGGCGTTCCATTCACTACAACTTATATCCAAGCCAAAGGTGATCCAATTGCTGATTTATATGAAGATATTGCAGCAGAGGAAAAAGCCCGTGCTACGTATCAATGGATTATCGATGTATCGGATGATCCTTTAATTAACGACTCACTGAAATTTTTAAGGGAACGGGAAAACGTCCACTCGCTGCGTTTCCGTGAAGCTGTGGAAGTATTAAAAGAAGAACGCGACCGCAAAAAGATTTTCTGATAGATGTGCCGGCTGGAGCCTTACTTCCTTCAATTTGGAAGGTAAGGCTTCTTTTATTGTTTAGGAATGGACATTCAATGGTATCTTTTAAAATAGGATAGTTCACGGAGGTGACCTGCATGTTGAAACGGAAGATGAGGAATGCACAGCGTTCTCAAGAAATCATAAATGTATTTTTAAGAAATGGCTTCAGTCATATCTTGTTCCGTCTGGGACTGACCGACCGAAAATTTTCTACCACAGATGAAGCAGCAGATTTGAATTTATATCATGTAGGCAAGAAATTACGAACGGCTTTGGAACAGCTAGGACCTACTTTTGTGAAGCTCGGTCAAATTGCCAGCGGTCGCCGGGATTTAGTGCCGGAAGAGATCGCGGAAGAACTGGAAAAACTGCAGGATCATGTAGTCGCTTTTCCTTTTGAAGAAGTGCGCAGTATTGTTGAAAATCAGCTGGAAGGCACTTTAGAAGAGTTATTTCAGGAATTTGATGAAGAGCCGCTCGCTTCTGCCTCTATCGGTCAAGTACATAAAGCCCGCCTAATCAGTGGGGATTTAGTGGCGGTAAAAATTCAGCGGCCGAATATCCAGCAGCAAGTAGAAACGGACCTGGCCATTTTGCATGATTTAGCCGGCTTTTTGGAAAAGAATATGGGCTGGGCGAAAGCTTATCGTCTGCGAGATCTAATTTATGAGTTCTCTCATTCATTGCGGGAAGAGCTGGATTATCAACTTGAAGCACGCAATGCAGAAAGGATTGGCCGTCAGTTCGAAAAGACTTCTGAAATTCAGGTGCCCCGTGTGTACGATGAGTATTCTACACGTGTTTTGTTGACAACCGAACTGATTACCGGAATAAAAGTGAGTAATACTAAACAGCTCGATGAAGAAGGCTACGACCGGGAGATTCTGGCACAGCGCATAGCTGACTCCATGCTGTCTCAAGTGATGGAGCACGGATTTTTCCATGGCGATCCTCATCCAGGCAACATCTTCATTACGCCTGGCAATACTATTTATTTTATTGACTTTGGAATGATCGGACAACTGAGCAAAGACATGACCTATCACTTCATTTCTCTCATGTTGGCATTGCAAAAAGGAAACATCGAGCGGATGATTGATGTCTTTTCAGCCATGGACATCTTGGATGAAGAGACCAACACCGACGCTCTTTATCGTGATTTACAGTTAATCGAAAGAAAATACTATGAAACCTCTTTAACAGACTTACAACTCAGTGATGTCTTTATGGAGATTTTCGCCATCGCATACCGCCATCGCATCCGACTTCCAAGCGAAATGGCAATCCTATCAAAAGTCATCATCACGCTGGAAGGAGTAATCGGTAGACTTGATCCTTCATTAAGCATCATGAAAGCTATCGAACCCTACAGCAAAAAAGTGTTCCTGAAGCAGTTCGATCCGCGCCGTCTGCTGGAGAACAGCTGGCATACGATCGCAAAGAACGCTGAAATTGCCGCTGAACTTCCAACAGATATCAAAAGAGCGATTAAGACAATTGAAAAAGGCAAAGTGGATTTGGATATTGGTCTGAAAGATACAACTGTTATTTTCCGGCGCTTTGACAAAATTGCCAACAGGCTGTCTTTCAGTATCGTACTGCTTGCTTTCAGTATATTAATGGTCGGCCTCGTTGTCGGGTCTGCGATTGCCGGACAAACAGCTATGTTTTTCCGTCTTCCGCTGATCGAAGTCGGTTCGATTATTGCTGCACTGATGTTTGCCTATCTGCTGTTTTCCATTGTGCGTTCAGGAAGGATCTGACAGTCGTTTACTCCTCTTATATTCGGGAATAGATGCACAGACAACTATTTTACGAGGGAGGATTTACTATGAAAAATGACCGCCAAGTAAATGAACATAGCAAAGATAAGCAACTGGAAACGTTCCGGGCCCATGACAATGAAAACCCGATGACAACGAATCAAGGACTGAAGGTGTCTGAGGACGAGCATTCGTTAAAAGCCGGCACACGCGGACCAACACTGATGGAAGACTTTCATTTCCGCGAGAAGATGACGCATTTTGACCATGAACGGATACCCGAGCGCGTCGTTCACGCACGCGGATATGCGGCTCATGGTGAGTTCGAGTTATATGAATCAATGAAAAAGTATACGAAAGCGGGATTCCTGCAGGAGCCGGGTTCCAAGACGCCTGTATTCACACGTTTTTCTACAGTGGCAGGAAGCAAGGGCTCAGCCGAAACGGTACGCGACGTGCGCGGTTTTGCAGTGAAATTCTATACAGATGAAGGCAACTATGATCTGGTCGGCAACAATATGCCTGTTTTCTTCATTCAGGACGCCATCAAATTCCCGGACCTCGTGCATGCCGTCAAACCCGAGCCGCATAATGAAATGCCACAGGCTGCTTCAGCACATGATACGTTCTGGGATTTCGTTGCGAATAACCAGGAGTCTGCGCACATGATCATGTGGCATATGTCTGACCGGGCGATTCCCCGCAGCTTTCGGATGATGGAAGGATTCGGCGTTCACACCTATCGATTCGTTAACGAACAGGGTGAAGCGCATTTTGTGAAGTTTCATTGGAAGCCGAAACTTGGTGTTCATTCACTAGTTTGGGATGAAGCGCAGAAAATCAGCGGGAAAGATCCTGATTACCACCGCCGTGATTTGTGGGAAGCGATTGAAAATGGAGACTTTGTGGAATTCGAACTGGGCGTTCAGCTGCTCGAAGAAAAGGATGAGTTCAAGTTTGACTTCGACATCCTGGATCCAACGAAAATTTGGCCAGAAGAAGATATTCCCGTTAAGATTATCGGGAAAATGACGTTGAACCGTAACGTCGATAATGTTTTTGCGGAAATGGAGCAAGTTGCGTTTCATCCGGGAAGCGTAGTTCCTGGAATCGACTTCTCCAATGACCCGCTGCTGCAGGGAAGATTGTTCTCCTATACAGATACCCAGTTGATCCGTCTCGGTGGTCCAAACTTCCATGAACTGCCGATTAACCGCCCTGTCTGCCCGTTCCATAACAACCAGCGAGACGGCTATGGTAGACAGACGATTAATGTTGGACAAGTACACTACCATAACAATTCACTTGCAAATAATAAGCCCGATACCTCTTCTGAAGAAGACGGCGGCTATGTACACTATCAGGAGAAAGTGGAGGGCCGAAAAGTCCAGGCCCGTAGCGATTCATTCAAAGACCACTTCTCACAGGCGCGTTTATTCTGGAACAGTATGACGGATCCCGAAAAACAGCATATTATCGATGCCTTCAGTTTTGAAGTGGGTAAAGTAAAAGATATGAATGTGAGGCAGCAGGTCGTCGATATGTTTGCAAATGTTGATATTGACATGATGACGCAGGTGGCAAAAGCAGTCGGTGTAGAAGCCCCGAAAAATGCCAAGCAGTCCGATGTAACGAAGTCTTCCCCTGCACTGAGCCAGGAAAAGAAAGCAAAACTACCGGATACCCGCAAAGTAGCGGTACTCATTGCAGATCAATTTGACGACTCAGCGCTAGAGCCATTTTTAAAAGCTTCATTGGACGCTGGCATGTCAATTGATATTGTCAGTGAGACATTCGGCAAACTTACCGGTAAAAACGGAGCGACCGTTGAAGTGGATGAGACATTCCTGACGATGCATTCGGTTCTGTATGATGCATTGTATATCGCGGGCGGACAGGCACAGCAACAGAAGAAGTTCGAAGCTGACCTGGCTGATTTCGTCAATGAAGCGTATATGCACTTTAAACCGATCGGCGCTGCGCCAGGTACCAAAGCGTTACTAGATCAAACAAAAGTGAAGCCGGGACCGGGTATCCTGACTGACTTGACGATTTCAGACGACGGACAGAAATGGACAGAAGCTGTTGCAGCGCACCGCTTCTGGGACCGAGATATTTATAGCTGATTAAAATGAGCCTTGTGGGAGAATTTTGCTCCTGCAAGGCTTTTTGTAAGTGTAGGAGCACGTTTCGAGCTGCTATGAGCATCGACAGACGCGGTATGAGCGTTTGACCGGTTGCTATGAGCGCACACGGATTGGATTTGAGCGGCGGACGGACATCTATGAGCGCCTGCAGGACTTTCATGATCATCTAGCCTACGATCTGCCCAATATCTCAATAAACTTCGATGCCGCCGGCGACAGTGACACATCTTTTAAATGACACACACCGATGCTGCGTTTCGGAATCTGTTCAAGAAACTCCACTTCATGCAGCAAACCGCGGTCCAGGTAGTCTGTCGAAAACTCCTTCACCACACAGGCGATGCCAAAGTTAATCTGCGCAAACTCCAGCAGCAGTTCATGTGACCCCAATTCAAATTCCGCGTGGATTTTCACACCTTTATCCAACAGGAAATCCTCTACATATTGGCGGGAATTCGACTTTGATTCCAGCAGAATCAGCGGCAGTTTCGTCAGCTCCTGCCAAGGTACGGGTTTCAAAAACAGCTTCTTAAAGCGTTCACCATAAACGAACGTGTCCTGTACTTCAAAACATACCCGTTTTTCAAGCGCTTCATCTTCTACGGGAAAATTACAGACTGCGATATCTGCTTCGCCCGATTTAAGCGCCGCAATAAGCTCCAAAGTCGTTCCGTTAATAATTTTAAAACGAATACTTGGATAATTGGTATGGAATGCTTCTAAGAAGGGCAATAAATAATAACGGGAGATCGTATCGCCGACTCCAATTTTCAGTTCGCCCACGGACAGATTCTTCATTTCCTGCAATTTTTCATTGCCTGCGTCGATTAAATTCAGTGCCGAATTCACATATTCAAACAACAATGATCCTTCTTCTGTCAAATACACACCTTTTGACGTCCTATTAAACAAGCGCGTGTCCAATTCGCGTTCCAGCTGGGAGATGATTTGGCTGACTGCTGGCTGCGACATGAACAGCTGACGCGCCGCTTTGGAAAAACTTTCATTTCGAACGACTGTACGGAAGACTTTATACCATTCAAGATTGATCGACATATAACTACCCCTTATATCCCCTATTCAATATATTAATTTTACTTATACCATGAACACACGTTATAATACAAAGAAGAGTGATCAAATTGAGTTTCACTAAGGAGCGATTCATTTGGAAAGAGTAGTAGGTACCGTTGTCAGAGGGTTGCGTTGTCCGATCATCAATGAAGGCGATAATATTGAGCAAATCGTAGTAGACAGTGTGTTGGAAGCTTCCAGAGTTGAAAATATAGTATTTCAAGATAAAGATGTTGTCTCCATTACAGAATCAATCGTAGCGCGAGCGCAAGGTAATTACGCTACGATCGGTAATATTGCAACAGACATCGAAGAAAAATTTGGTGACGATACGATTGGTGTCATTTTTCCTATACTGAGCCGAAATCGTTTTGGAAATATTCTGCGCGGAATTGCAAAGGGTTCTAAGAAGATTGTTTTGATGCTCAGCTATCCTTCCGATGAGGTCGGCAATCATTTAGTGGAGCTGGACCGTCTCGATGAAAAAGGTGTCAATCCTTGGACCGATGTCTTGACGGAAACTGAATTCCGTGGGCATTTCGGCGATAACAAACATCCGTTTACCGGTGTAGATTATATTGAATACTATAAATCATTAATGGACGAATTCGGTGTTGAGCACGAAGTCATTTTCTCCAATAATGCAAGAACCATTTTAGACTATACAAAAACAGTTTTGACATGCGATATTCATACATGCTTCAGAACTAAGCGAATTCTTGAGGCAAACGGCGCTGAAAAGATCTACAGCTTGGATGATATCCTTACACATTCCATCGACGGCAGCGGCTTCAATGAACAATTTGGTTTGCTGGGTGCCAACAAAGCACAAGAGGACAGCATCAAGTTGTTCCCTCACAACTGTCAGCCAGTCGTGGATCAAATTCAGGAAATGCTGAAAAAAGAAACCGGCAAACATATCGAAGTCATGATTTACGGCGACGGTGCGTTCAAGGATCCGGTTGGTAAGATTTGGGAACTGGCAGACCCGGTTGTCTCCCCGGCTTACACAGACGGTCTTGACGGAATTCCGAATGAAGTAAAATTGAAGTATTTGGCGGATAATGACTTCTCTGATTTACGCGGAGATGAATTGAAAAAGGCTGTTTCCGAATATATCGAGAAGAAAGATACAGATTTAATGGGTTCTATGGCTTCACAAGGTACCACTCCGCGTAAGCTGACAGATCTAATCGGCTCTTTATCTGACTTAACTTCAGGTAGCGGCGACAAAGGAACACCGATTGTGTTCATTCAAGGCTATTTCGACAACTATACGAATTAATTCTGATCGTGCATGAGCTGAAAACTCATGCACGATTTTTCCTTTAACCCTTTATTCTGTAAATAGCCTCTATTCACATGCTACAATGAGACTAGTTTACTTTTTCAATTTAGAAAGGATTTGTGTCTATGACAAACGATGTTATCAAGCGCAACAACGTTCACATCATCGGTTCGGGCGAGAAAACAATCGTATTTGCGCACGGCTTTGGCTGCGATCAAACAGTCTGGAAAAATATCACGCCTTCATTTGAGAAAGAGTACCGGGTTGTGCTGTTTGATTATGTGGGTTCCGGCAGCAGCGATAAACTTGCTTATTCTACCGAACGGTATAACACTCTGCACGGCTATGCGCAGGACGTCATTGAGGTTTGTGATGCGCTGGATTTGCATAGCATCTTGTATGTTGGACACTCTGTCAGCGGCATGATCGGTGCACTCGCTTCCATCCAGCGTCCTGACTTAATGAAAAAGCTCATCATGATCGGACCATCCCCGCATTATATCAATGAACCTGATTATCACGGCGGATTCGATCGTGAAGATATCGACGAACTGCTTGATATGATGGAAATGAATTATAAAGAGTGGGCGAAGTATTTGGCTCCTATTGCCATGATGAACGAAGACCGTCCGCATCTTTCCGAAGATTTCGAGCATATGCTGTATACGAATGATCCTACGATAGCACGTCAATTTGCTGAAGCCACATTCACATCTGACTTCCGGGCAGAACTGTCAAGCGTACCTGCTGAAACGCTAATTTTGCAAACTATTGAGGATGCAATTGCTCCTGTTGAAGTGGGCGAATATATGCAAAAACGTATTCCTGACAGCGAACTCGTCATCATGAAAGCAAAAGGACATAACCCGCATATCAGTCATCCTGAAGAAACAACCGAAGAAATTAAGCGTTTTATCACTGAGGACAGGGGCGCATAATAATTGGATGAACAACTGAACGTTTTGCCTTGCGGTTATTTCGTCTTATCGAGCGATTGGGAATTTATCGATATGAATCAAACGATGAAAAATATATTGCAAATTGATGAAATGCCTCGGCATATGCATGATGTTCTAACCGTCCCTTCCAAAATATATTTTCAGACGTACTATGTGCCTGCCATGTCTGTTCATGGAGAAATCCAGGAAATGTATCTGAATTTCAAAGTAAATAAACGTCCGCTTCCCGTCCTGATGAACGTCAATGAACGCAATGGTCGGTTTGAAGGAATCATCATTCAAATTAAGGTGCGCGACGAATATGAAAGTCAGCTGCTGCAGTCAAAAAAAGTTGCGGAACGAATCCAAAAACAGACGGATGTTGCATACAACAAGCTGCTTAACTTATTGCAAGAAGTCGAAAGTAAACAAAAACAGCTGCTGGAACTGAACGGAGAACTGCAGGAATTGGCTACACGCGATGAACTGACCGGTCTTTATAACCGGCGGGTCTTCCACAGAAGTTTGGATGCAGCGATTGACCGCGCTGAACACTTCAGCACACGCTCATTTTCCCTTTTATTGTTTGATATTGACCATTTTAAATGTGTTAACGATACGTACGGTCATCTGGCAGGTGACGATGTGCTAAAGGAGCTTGCCCGCAAACTGGAACAAGTCATTAACGCACCCGACCTCGTTGCACGGATTGGCGGAGAAGAATTCGCTGTGATCTTTGATGACCCTGATCACCAGAACAATTGCAAAAAAGCGGAAAACCTTCGAGTCTATCTAGAGAAGTCCGAGTGGAGCAGCACAGCTATCACTGTCAGCATAGGTATAACACACTTCCAAGAAGGCGACAAAGCCAGTCACATTTATGTACGCGCAGACGAGGCCCAATACGCCTCTAAAAAGAACGGCCGCAATCAGCTGACGGCATTATAAAAGACACTGCAGATTTGCAGTGTCTTTTTGTAACTTTTCTTCAGCTGCTGCAGGGGCTTCGTTCTGTCTTCTTTGCCAGATTTTTCAATAGAAGATTGAATTTCCTTTTTAGGCATGACTGCAGCAGTTTTCTTAACAAAGAAGAACATACCTGCACAACATATACTCAATGCTAAAAGCCCTCGTCCATATCCTCGCCAGATACTCCGTTCAATATTTCGCTATACATCGTTTTCAACTGCGCCATTATCATTTCTACTGTATGATGCCCGATTTCCGTCAAATCAATGCGCTTTACTCGCCTGTCCAAACCAGGACGGACGTATAGTATACAAACTTTGGTACAAACAACTTGATATGATAAAATAATGTAATGTTCTTTCGTTGAGCAGACTCATTGCAAAGATCAAGACTATTAGGAGAGTGAATCCCATTTGGACTAAGTATAAGAACACGCCGTTCATTGTCAAAATCACAATTGGTTTTATTGCCGGAACTTTACTTGGAATCTTTTTCAGTGATTATACAGGCTTCTTAAAGCCTTTCGGAACATTATTATTGAACTTATTAAGTTTAATCGCAATTCCTGTCATCTTTTTAACCGTTGTGCTGGCAGTCAATCAAATGAATCTAGTGCAGCTTGGTAAAATGGGCGGAAAACTACTGTTATACTACATGGCTACGACAGCCTCTGCGGTATTAATTGGACTATCACTGGCACTCTGGCTAAAACCCGGCAAACATCTGTCATTGCCGACCGATGCAGTTGTCGAGCCCCCGCACGCACCCGGATTTTCGGAAATCTTACTGCAAATTGTCCCTAAAAATATTTTCGAAGCTTTTACAACCGGAGATCTGATGGCGATTCTGTTTGTTGCAGTCATTATCGGCATGGCGACTTCTTCTATGAAATTCTCTACAGATGCTAAGCTTACCGAAATGGGCGATTTACTCGATCGTTTCTTTAATGCACTCAATACCATGTTCTATAAAATTCTGTCCGGAGTGTTGCTGTACGCACCGATAGGTATCTTTGCTATCAGTGCCACAGCTTTTGGAGAACAAGGCTGGCAAACGTTTGTTGGGCTGCTGTCATTTGTCGGAGTCTTTTATCTCGGTGTCATCATTCTCTGGCTGTTTGTATACAGCGGATTCCTGAAACTGTTCGGTAATCCTGTACTGGCATTTTACCGCAATACGAAAGATGCTTATACAACGGCATTCTTTACTTCAAGCAGTATCGCTACGTTGCCGATTGCAATTGAATCCGCTAAAAAAGCGGGTGTATCGGAAAATACAGCAAACTTTGCTTTGCCTTTAGGTGCTGTGTTTAATTCCGATGGCGGAGCGCTGCGAATGGGCATTTCCATCGTTTTCGCAGCAAATATCACGAATTTAAACTTATCACCGACTGATTTCTTCGTTATTGTAGCGATCGGTACACTGCTGTCCATCGGTACCGCAGGTGTTCCCGCTGCCGGATTAGTTACACTGGCTGCCGTACTGACACTTTTCAATCTTCCTCTTGAGATTGTAGCGCTCATTGCTGGCGTTGATGCATTAATCGGCATGGCAGGCACTGCATCCAACGTAATGGGTGATATTGTCGGAGCAGCAGTAGTTGACAAAAAAACACCGCCGAAGAAATTTGCTTCATAAAAAAGAAGGACTGTGGAAAATTTTTCCCCAAGTCCTTCTTTATTCTTTTTACTGTCCTATTGCTTTCATCGACTGAATAATCATTTTTGCTGCATGTGCACGGGTAGTCGGATCATTCGGCATGAAGTTTCCTTTGTCCCCTGCTGCAATGTTCATTTCATATAAACCTGCGATTGCCCACTGAGTATCCTTCGAGAAATTCTGGATATCTTTGAAAGGTGCAGCTGCTGCGGGTTTATAAGGTGTTCCTTTTGCAGTCTCGTACGCACGGCTGAGCAATAAAGCAAGCTGTGCACGGGTGATCGGCTTATTCGGCATAAAGTGTCCGTTCACGCCTTTCATTAAACCATAATCATGTGCAGCCTGAATATCCGCCTTTGTACTGTCTGCGTAGTATGCTACATCATCAAACTTCATACTGTTGCTTTTCGGCTTTAGCTCTAAAGCACGTACGACGACAGAAGTTGCCTGTGCACGCGTCAATGATTTACCCGGACGGAAGGTATGATCCTGATAACCGCCCATGATGCCCTTCATCGCAGCTGCTTCAATGAAATCCTTGGCCCAGCTGTCCTGAATATCCGTAAACATAACAGAAGGCTCTGCATGCTCTTTCGCAAGCATATACACTGTCGACAAGTTGTGCACGCTCTTCTTGCCGTACTGATCTATTGCTTCAACAGTAAATTTGTATTCTTGGTTCGGCAGGAGATCTGTGATTTCATAAGTCAGTACCGGACTCATGACTTCTCCGACCATTTTATCGCCATTATATACTTTATATGTCATAATCATTCCTGTATCCAAGACAGGCTTCCAATTTAAAACGACTGTGGAATCATCTCTCTTTTCTGCAGTCAGTGTATCTTTGGCATACCATGGATAGTTAGCGGTCAGCGCTTCACGGAAAGCATCTGCAACCACCCGGTAACCCGCTTCACTCAAATGAATATTAGCGGGATTTGGGACATACGTGGGAAAGTCTTTAGCAATCAGTTCGTCTGTTTTCACGAAATGAGCAGGCGTACCCTGCATTCCACTTTGAATCACACCATTCAGTCCTGCTACCAGCTGTGCTATCTGCGGCTGGAATTCTACAGGCAGCTGCGGGAAGGAATTATAATATCCCATTACATACACCTGTGCTTTTGGATTCAATTCATAAATTTTTGCTAAAATCTGCTGCGTGTTTTTTCCTGTCTGCATCAGAGCAGCTTGAATTTCTTCCAGATTGAACGACGGCTTCCCGGTCTTTTCATCAATCTTGAAATAAGGGAGAATGTCATTCGCTCCTGCGCTCAATGTAATCAGGTTGGCTTCCTGAATTGACTGATGGAGAGTTGCCGTACTGTCTTGAGCCCCTGTGCCGAGAACTGGCTTTGTCACGTTGGTCTGTAAGTCTTTCAGCACGTTACCTGACGTATAACCGGGATACGAAAATCCTTTATTACTCGTTTGAAGAACTTCCTGTTTCATCAGTTCTTCCGTTAAAAAGTCCGCATACCCTTTACCCGGTTTTCCATCCGAATTAATTCCGAATGCCAATGAATCCCCAAGTGCTAAATAATTAATAGGCGCTATCCATGTCGGTGACTTGTCCGGCTCTGCGGCAGCAGTCTGCAAAGGCAATACAGCCAGCTGCAGCAACAAAGCAAATGCCAGCAATAAATGACTGATTCTCCTGTTTTTCAAAACCACACCTACCTTATCTTATTATTCTAAATATAATCATAATAGCTAGATTGCCAGACTGTCAAATTTTAGTACGGACATCCCATAACTCCGGAAAGAAGCGGTGATCGAGCACGGATTTTAAGTAGTTTACGCCTGACGATCCGCCAGTTCCTGTCTTGAATCCAATAATTCGTTCGACCGTTTTCATATGGCGGAATCTCCATTGCTGATGGCTGTCTTCAATGTCCACCAATTTTTCTGCCAACTGATACAAATCCCAATAGCGGTCAACATCTCGGTACACTTCCAGCCAGGCATCCGCCACACTTTCATCTCCTTCATAGGTGACGGAGAAATCACGATTCAGCAATTCCGGATTAATTGGGAAGCCCGCACGGGACAGAGCCTGAATGGCCACATCATAAATTCCCGGTGCATGATAAGCCTTTTCAAGCATTTCCGACAGCGCAGGATCTTTCTCGTAAATCTTAATAATCTGCGGCTGCTTATAGCCGAGCGCAAACTCAATCAGGCGGTTCTGATACGATTGGAAGCCTGATGCCCGACCCAGGCTGTCACGGAATTCCATATATTCAGCAGGCGTCATCGTAGCCAGTACATCCCATGCCTGAATAATCTGTGCCTGTACTTTCGAAACACGTGCCAGCATTTTAAATGCTTCCGGCAGTTCATCTTCTTCAATTGAATCAATCGCCGTCTGCAATTCATGCAAAATCAGCTTCATCCACAGCTCACTGACCTGATGAATGATAATAAACAGCATCTCGTCATGATGCCCTGACAGCCGATTCTGGCTCGACAGCATCTTGTCCAGATCTAAATACTCGCCATACGTCATCGACTCGCGAAAGTCCGTATGAATTCCTTTTTCGGTCATGCCTGCCACCTCCTGATTACTGCTCGCACGGGACTGCCGTCTGCTTCTTTCAGCGCGAGCGGCAGCGCAATCAGCTCATACTGACCGGGCTCCAGTGTCTGCAGTACTAAATTTTCGATAATGATCACATCATTGCGGTACAGCGAATGATGTCCAAGCAGCTCTTTGCTGTCTTCTGCGTCAACTGAAGGTGCATCGGTACCAATCAGACGTACGCCACGTTCTTTCAATAACGGTCCTACATCTTCACCGATCACTGTGTAGTTTTCAGGAAACATTTCAGATGACGGATGACTGCCTGTCTTTAATAAAACACGCTCCGCCCCCTCAAAATCTATTGCCTCCAGATCCGCTCTCGTTACACATTTCAAACCTGTCACATCGACGAGGCAGGCACGGCCGATATAGAGATCAATCGGCAATTCCAAAATACGCTTTCCTTCATTGTCATAATGAAACGGCGCGTCGGTATGCGTTCCGATATGCGTGCTCATCGTCAGTTTTCCGATATTGACAGAACCCGACTGCTCCTTTGAAACTGCCACTTCATAAGAAAACGGCGTATCTCCGGGCCACTCTGCAATTTTACTGGACAGCGGCTGTGTAATATCAATCCATTCATTCGTCATGCGACCACACCCCGTTCATTCTTAAAGTGTTTATACGTTTCATCGGTCATGATGCGTTTCAGAATCTGCACCGTCTGCCATACATCTTCAAATGAATTGTACAGCGCAACCGGCGCCAACCGGATACCGTCCGGTGTTCTGAAGTCCGGAATCACACCCGCCGCTTTCAGTGCCTGGCAAATCCTCGCCGCCTCTTCATGCTGCAGTAGCAAATGCCCGCCGCGCGAAGTATCTGTCGGATTGCCGATGCTAAATGAAAAGTCTTTTAATTCTTCATCTATACAGTCCAGCATGAACTGTGTAAGCCCTAGTGATTTTTCACGGACCTTCTCTATACCGATTTCTTCAAACATTTCCAATGAACCAATCAAAGGTGCCGCACTCAGCACATGCGGCGTACCGATTTGGTATGCACCGGCGTCAGTTGCAGCTGTCATCGTATGATCCATATCAAACTGCTTTGACTTATCCGATCCAAACCATCCGGCAAGGCCGGCTTCTTTGCCGAAATGGCGTTCATTGATGAACAGTCCGCCAACAGAACCCGGTCCGCCGTTCAGATGTTTATATGTACACCAAAACGCAAAATCAGCACCCCAGTCATGTAGTTCATGCGGAATCGATCCGATGGAGTGACACAGATCAAAGCCGATCGCGATGCCTTTTTCATTCGCTACTTTCGCGAGCATCTGCATATCCAGTATCTGTCCGCTGCGATAGAGAACGGCAGGCAGTACGATCAGCGCCACTTCTTCTGTCATCGCGTCAATAATTCGTTCTTCACGAAGTGTCAGTCCATCATCACTCTTTACGCGAATCAGCTGTTCTTCGGGATCAAGACCGTGTAGCCGTATCTGGCTTTTCAGCGCATAAATATCCGAAGGAAAGTTCAATTCATCCGCGAGTATTTTAGTTCTCTTGCCTGAAGGCCGGTAAAATGTCGCTGCCAGCTGATGCAAATTCGATGTCGTCGAACCTGTCGCGATTATTTCCCCCTTCTTCCCGCCAACCAGTGGCGCCATGCGTTCACCCAGCTGCTCCGCCATATAAAACCACGGATGTTCACCTTCCGTCCAGCCGTCAATTCCAAGGGTTTTCCATGAATCAAGCAGTTGCAATAAGGTCTTTTCTGCCCGCTTTGACAACAGTCCAAGTGAATTTCCATCCATGTAAATTTTGTTTTCCAGCAAATAAAATTCATCTCGGTATGAAGCCAGCCGATCCTTTTCATCAAGTGTTTTTGCGTACGCAAGTGTATGGGAGTTCATATACATTCTCCTTTCTGTCTGTAGTTAAATAATAGCATAATTAGAGAGTTATAAAAGCGCTTACAGTCAATGTGACTTCCCTGCTGTTCCGTGCTACGCTTTGTAAAAAAGGAGAGGATACAAAATGGAGACATTTACAGAACGCGCAGTACAGGTCATCCGACAGATTCCTCCCGGTTACGTCATGACGTATGGGCAGGTGGCAGCTGAAGCAGGCAACCCCCGCGGCGCCCGGCAAGTGACCCGCGTGCTCCATTCGATGAGTGCAAAATATGAGCTGCCGTGGCACCGGATTATCAATGCTAAGGGCGGTATTTCCACTCCTGAGAATGCACAACTCAAAGGGGAAACACAACGGCAGCGTTTAGAATCTGAAGGTGTTCAATTTGACGCACATGGGCGCATTGCACTCGAGACTTATCGCTGGCATCCACCTATGCTACCTTGAGCTTTTAGAAATAAAAAAATGCTCGGTCGGATGAATCTCCGCCAAGCATTTTTTACTGTCACTGTAATAAACTCAAAAACTTCTTCGTTCTCTCATGCTGCGGATTTGTGAAAATTTGTGCAGGCGCACCTCTTTCCACAATGACTCCGCCATCAATGAAAATGACTTCATCCGCCACTTCTTGCGCAAAACGCATTTCATGTGTCACGACTGCCATCGTCATCCCTTCCTGCGCCAAGTCCTTCATGACACGTAACACTTCAATGACTAACTCAGGATCTAATGCCGATGTCGGTTCATCAAAAAGCATGACTTTCGGGTCCATCGCAAGAGCCCGTGCAATCGCTACACGCTGCTCCTGACCACCCGACAGCTGATGTGGATATTTATCCATATGATCCGCCAATCCTACTTTTGCCAACAGCCGTTCCGCAATTTCATCCGCATCTTTTTTGGATACGCCTTTGACTGTCGTCAACCCTTCCGTAACGTTTCCTTTTGCTGTTAAGTGCGGGAACAGATTATAACTTTGAAATACCATGCCTGTTAGCTGGCGAAATGCACCAACTGCTTTTTTAGAAACCCGCTGGTTGAAATCCAATTGCTGACCGTCAATGGAGATCATTCCGCTGTCCGGAGTTTCCAATACATTGAGACACCGCAATAAAGTAGATTTTCCTGATCCGGAAGGCCCGATGATCACAACCACTTTTCCTTGCTCGATATTCAAATCTGCATTTTTAATAACTTCCAATGGTCCAAATGACTTTTTCAATCCTTGTATCGAAATCATGAGAGCCCTCCTGACTTGCCAACGAACCGATCGAGCCGCACTTCAATTCTGCCTTGTATGATCGAAAGAATGAAACTGATCACCCAATAGACGAGTGCTGCCATACTGTAGACGAATAAAAATTCATAATTCATTGACGCAATTTCCTGTGCTCGTCTAAACGTCTCCGCCACTAAGATCGTTGCTGCCAATGAAGTATCCTTCACCAAACCGATAAAGGAATTCGACAGTGGCGGAACAGAGACTCGTGCAGCTTGAGGCAGCACAATCCTACGCAGAGCCTGGGAATAATTCATGCCGATTGAATAGGCCGCTTCCCATTGACCTTTCGGGATGGACAAAATAGCTGCCCGAATGATTTCAGAAGCATAAGCCCCTACGTTCAATGAAAATCCTATGACGGCCGAAGGGAAAGGATCTATAACAATCCCCATTGTAGGCAGTCCATAGAAGATAATAAATAATTGTACCAACAGTGGAGTTCCACGAATGATGGAGACATATATCCTCGCAATTCCCCGTAACACCTTACTGGAAGAAATTCGTGCCAGAGCCGTAAATATCGCAATAACGAGACCGATGATGAATGTGATGAGCGCCAAAGGTATGGTGAACTTAATAGCCCCTTCAATTAAAGGCCCGATGGATGTCGATGCGATTTCCTGAAGTCTTTGTATCCGGTCGGGGCTCAAGAAAACACTATTAAGATACATCTTCGCCGAACCATTTTTCGGAGATCTCTTTTAACGTACCATCTTCACGCATCGCATCTAATGCTTGATTCACTTCATTTATTAGATCTTCATTTCCTTGTCTGAATAAAAATGCGTTTTCTGATTCATTTTCAGCTGATATATTTTCCTCTTCCACAATTTGAATCGGCGCATCCGGTTTTTGTTTCAAGAAGTCAAGAGCTGAAATTTTATCATTGTACGTGCCATCCGCCCGTTTCGAGATAACCAAATCGACCGCCTGATTAAAACTGTCTACTTTGATGATTTCCGCACCTTTTGATTTTGCTAACTCACCATAATTACTTGTCAATGTCTGGGCAGCTTTCTTCCCTTTCATTCCATCAAAAGCAATATCATCTTCTGAACGAACGACCAATACGGAATGAGAGCGTGTGTAGGGCTGTGAGAACTCGTATTTCGACTTGTGCTTGTCATTGATTCCGACCTGGTTGGCAATCACATCAAAGCGTTTCGCATCCAAGCCGGCGAAGATCGCATCCCACTGTGTTTCAAAAAATTTGGCTTCTACCCCTAAACGCGTAGCAACCTCTTCAGTCACTTCCACATCATAACCTGTTAATTTTCCCGATTCATCATGGAAAGAGAATGGGGCATACGTTCCTTCAGTTCCTACATTCAGCACACCTTTTTCCAACACTTCATCCAGCAAACCATTTTTTGCAGCCGTATCGCCTGACGACTCTTCTGTCGGTTTACCATTGGAACTATTGGACTTATCTCCATCTTTCGTACCGCAAGCAACCAATGCAGCTGCTAGTAAAATCAATAGAAATGGAAATAGTAATTTTTTCATATTTCAAACCCCACTATTCGAATAAGTATTTGTTGATTAGAATCATAGAAGATTGAAGAGACTCTGTCAACATGTTGAGCTTTTCATCCCCGTTCCATACTAGGATTTTTTATCTTTTACGCTGGTAAGGGAAAGGATCATACTCTACCTAAAGTAACACGATGCCCATCCCCCACACCAGCGAGGCGCAACTGCGGGGTCGGCCATTGCAGAATTAAGGCAGTGATGCACGCACCTTGCCAGCTGGCTTACAGCGAAAGGCAATCCACCAGCGCCGAAACGGGTTCAAACTTCAAACTCACACCTATTTCAGATCTCCTGCAAAGTCGAGAAACCGGGACCACGCCGTTTATGAATATACATGTTTGGAATAACAGAATCATATTTGGAAGTTTGAACTTGAATAGAAACGGGCAGACAATCGCTATACTACTAACTAGGGGCTGCATACATATGGAACAAGAATCTGAGAATGTACGAAGGAAACTGAATAAAACATTAAAACCGTCTTGGGTGTTTGCGATCGCACTCGGTTCGTCAGTGGGCTGGGGCGCTTTCATACTGCCTGGAGACTGGATTCGTGATTCCGGACCGCTTGGAGCAGTAATCGGACTGGGCATAGGCGCTCTCATTATGATGATCATTGCCTCCAGCTACGGAGTTATGATTAAGAAGTTTCCGGTATCCGGAGGCGGATTTACATATGCTTTTGTCGCGGCAGGTAAAATATGGGCCTTCATTTGCGGCTGGTTCTTATCACTTGGGTATATCTCAATTGTTGCCTTAAACGCATCTGCACTGACATTATTGTTGAAGTTTCTGGCACCAGGCTTCATGAAACAAGGCTTTTTATATACAGTGGCCGGCTGGGATGTCTATCTGCCGGAAGTCATTATTGCCAGTGTAATCATTTTACTGTTCGCACTCATTAACACGACAGGGACTAGTGTCTCTGGACAAATTCAATTTTATTTTAGTGTATTGCTGGTAGCAGGTGTTGTACTGCTCGGCGTCTTTACATACGGCGTCGCTGATCAGCCGTTTACCAATCTGCAGCCATTCTTTAAAGGCAATCAATCAATTCTGACATCGATTCTCGTCATTCTGGCCATTGCGCCTTGGGCTTACGTCGGATTTGACAATGTCCCTCAGGCTGCTGAAGAATTCAACTTCTCGCCGCGAAAAGCTACGATGCTTATTGTCGCTTCTCTATTCACTTCTTTCTTAATCTACGCGATTATGATTGGACTGACAGGCTGGACGTTCCCTTCTATGTCGGTAGGCAGCGGGGACTTGTGGATTACCGGTGAAGTTGTCCGGTCTGCACTTGGAATGGGTGGACTTGCCGTTATGGCCGTCGCCATCGTCATGGGTATATTCACAGGACTGAACGGATTTTTCATGTCATCAAGCCGTCTGCTGTTTTCCATGGCTCGCGCACGTGCATTACCAAACTTCTTCCGGAAGATCACGAAAGAAAAACAGACGCCGGTATGGGGTATTTGGTTTGTCGCATTCATTACGCTGCCGACACCTTGGTTCGGGCGACAGGCATTGACTTGGATTGTCGATATGTCTTCAACAGGCGTTTCCGTTGCCTACTTCTTCACTTGTCTAGCTGCCTATAAAGTGCTGGCCTGGGGCCGGGAGAAGATGGGACGCGAAATTGCTCCAATGAAAAAGTTTCTTGCGTTGCTGGGAATGATTGCGAGCGGTGCGTTTCTTGCCTTATTGCTCGTACCGACATCTCCTGCTTCACTTTCTACACCGTCTTACATTTTGTTGTTACTTTGGGGAGTGGTTGGTATTGCGTTCTATATGATCATTCAAAAACGATACAACAGCTTATCTCAAGAAGAAACCGAGTATTATGTTCTCGGCAAGTCGATTGAATCTGAAGTCATGGAAATAGCTGACGACTCTGATGAAGACGATGAGATTCCGATTGACGGCACGGCAAGACCATAAACTGTACTCCTTTCCCCGCCGTTATCTCGGCACTCACCTTAGGTATACTAAGGGCAAAACGGGAAAGGAGTTTTTTCATGTTCAGAAAGGTAGTAGCAGCAATTCGTGAACAATCCATTCCGCTGGATGATCCATCCGCTTTCGATCGGCTGCTGCAGGAAGCAGGCGACGCCCAAATCGTTATGATAGGGGAACAATACGGGAAAGAAAAACCTGCAGTCGGATTCGGCACCTTTGAAGGAACCGTAATTGCCGGCAGTAGCTGGGGTGAAACGCCTGAAGAGATGATTGCTCCGCCCGTTCCACCGCCCTATCCCCGCTGTCATAACAAAAAAGGCTGTGCTGGAGAAAGTCAAAAGACTTTTCCAACACAGCTTTTTCATGTGATTGACCAGAGCGCTCCAAAGATGCGGCGAAACGAACAAAAAACAGCTTCGGCCGAACAGTACTGTCGCGGTAAAGCACCAAACCATTCACTGCACGCAGCATTCGGGTTTCACATCGCGCCAATACTTTCCATCAGTCCACTTTACAACAATCCAATCCATTTCCAATACGTCGCACTGAAAAGCAGGATCAGCAAGTAGCCGACAATTGTCAGCGGTACACCTGATTTCAGGAAATCCTTCACCGTAAAAGCGCCTGTTCCGTAAGCGAGCATGTTTTGCGGCGCACTTACCGGAAGCAAGAATCCGAAACTGATGACGAATTGCTGAATCAAGACGAAACCGACTTCATTGACATCCAAAGAAATAGTCGTCGTCAGCGCAATAAAAATCGGGATCAGTGCGGACGACAAACTCGTCGCACTCGCGAATCCTAAGTGGATCAGAATATTAAACAGCGACAATAAGGCAATCGTCGCCAGCAACGGCATATTATCTAAGCCCATTGCGCCGAATACTTTATCGGACAGCCACTGTGCACCTGTTGTATCAAGCAGGATCGTTCCAAGTGAAATACCGACTGCGAACACGAGGATTGTTCCCCACGGAATCATGTTTTGCACCGTTTTCCAATCATATACTCCAATTTTAGGTGTCAGAAGAATCGCGATGGCGACAATGGTCACCGTCGTCGTATCAAACGGGTGCAATTTTTCCTCTGTCGCCCATAAGAACAGTAATGCAAGAGCCACGATGATCAGTCTAAGCTCGGTAGGCTTCATTTTGCCCAGTTTACCTAACTGGCTCTGAATTAATTCCTTGCCGCCTTCAACCACTTTTGTTTCAGGTTTGATGATCATTTTCATAATAAAGTACAAAGCGATGGACATCAGGATTGACCAAGGCGCAGCGTATAAGAACCATGAACTCCAGGCGACTGATACACCGAACTCCTTTTCAATGAAGCCGAGAGCCACCATGTTCTGCGCGGCACCCGTCTTAATTCCGACGTTCCAGATAGAAACAGACTGCACAGCTGTAATGACTAGTAGCGCACCCAGACGGCTATTTGTCGGCAAGCCGAATGCCGCCACCATCCCCAGTAGGATTGGCACGACCGCTCCGGCTCTTGCTGTTGCACTCGGTACAAAAAATGCCAGTACGAGGGATACTAAAATTGATCCAAATATGATGGCACCTGTTTTCACACCGACTTTTGATAAAATATAAAGTGCCAGTCGCTTATGTAAATTGGTTGTCTGCATCGCGGTCGCCAGGAACAGAGCAGCGGCTACAAGCGCTACAGCAGGACTTGAAAACCCGGTCAGCGCCATCTTCAGCGCCCCTTTTGTTCCAAGCATTTCATCGGGGTTTTCCATAATAGGTGCCAGTCCCAGTAAGACGGCAGCCAGCCCTAGAATCATCGCCGCACTGACTGGATAAGGTACAGCTTCTGTCACCCACAGGATGACTGCGAATGCTAAGATTGCCAATGCCCGCTGCCCTGTCACAGGAAGATCTGCAGGATTTGGAAGCAGAACAATTACAATAAGTACGGCAAAAGCCAATACAATCCATAACCCTTTCAGATTCCGCTTCTCTTTTGGCTGCGGAGCAGTTTCTTCAGTTGTTGTCACACGCATTCATTCCTTTCTTTACTGTTTCACTCAAACTACTACTCTATCTAACCAAATAGTAACATTTTTTTACTTGATTGACAAAAAAGCCAGGAATCCAGGATACTCAGCATTCATTAATTTTTACGTTTTATATTCTGCAAGATCACTTCACTTTTCGGGATGCTCGGTATATCTACCAGACTGAAACTTAAATCCTGTTCCGGTACATCAAATGTCATTCGATTCTTCAAGTAATCCAGACTGACTTTCATGACTTCGAGCATTACCCATTCTCCTGCACAGCGATGATTTTCAATATACTCCCCGCCGCCCTGCGGGATTAGATTATACGGCGTAATCGGCTCATCCTTGAATCTTGACGAATTAAAAACATCTGGATTATTCCATAGTTTTGGGTCATGGTTCGTTCCATAAAAGTCCAGAATCGTAAGTGTGTCTTTTTTAAATGCATAACCATTCCACTCGAAATCCTCTTTTACACGCGCAGCGTTAAACGGAAAGAACGGATACACACGGCGCACTTCCTGTACGAAATCCTGCAGCTCTTTTTCTTTTCCGGATGAAAGCTTTTTCGCTTCTTCAGGGTACTGAATCAACGCATGTCCCGAAAAGACCATACAAATTTGTCCATATCGTAAAACAACTCAGCGGCCTTTTCACCAGACAGCGTAATAACCCTCTCTCCAAGTAAGTGCGTCTCAAACACGTCTGATTGCAGCCCTTTTCTACGGTTAGGCAAAAATTGATACCCTTCTCTCATCAAGCTGGCGGTATAATCTTTTCCTTCAAGCTTGGGCATTGGTTTCATTTCTCTCACTTGCTGCCACTCCTTTTCTTTTGCTTTCTCCTGCTCTACCCTTTTCAACTTGGAAGTAATCGGCTCATTCAGCTATTGACTTATCTGCTGAACATGGTAACATTCAAAAAGATATATCTTTCTGTAAACTTAATTAGAACTTATATATAGTGAAGTGCTGTACTCAGTAATTTCATTCGCGGCAGCAAAAAGAGACTGAACGGTAAGTGCAAGTTCAGGCAACGGATGAAATGAATTACACCAGCAATTTTCCTTCACATGCAATGAAGAGGACAGTCAGTATGGCTGTCAATTAGGGTGGTATCGCGGAGAACTTCTTCGTCCCTGTTACAACAGGGATGGGGGAGTTTTTTTATTTAACTCAACTGGAGGTAGTCAGCATGTTTCCCATTAAAGCAATTCATACACCTACCGTTAAAGCTTCAGTGTTTTTGACGGTTCTTATTGTAGCTATGATCAGTGTCAGTATCGTCGAGTTCGGTTCTGTACCGCATGTACCGATTTTATTCGCCATTTTACTGCTGTTTGGGTATGGATTATGGAAGAAGCTCACATACAAACAGCTCGAAAAAGGATTAGTCGATGGCGCGAGTGCCGGAATGAGTGCAGTATTCCTGTTTTTCTTCATCGGTATTCTTGTCAGCAGCTGGATGATGAGCGGAACGATCCCGACCATCATTTATGCAGGGCTTCAATTAATTACGCCTGCCTTTTTCTATGCAATTGTTTTTGTCGTCACAGCCATTATCGGCCTCGCAGTCGGCAGCTCACTGACAACTGTCGCCACAATCGGTGTGGCATTCATTAGCATGGCGCATGTTCTCGAACTGTCGCTGCCTCTTGCAGCAGGCGCTATTGTATCGGGTGCATTTTTCGGCGATAAAATGTCTCCGTTGTCCGACACGACGAACCTGGCATCATCCATTGTCGGCGTTGATTTATTCGAACATATTCGCAATATGGGCTGGACAACAATTCCTGCCTTCTTTATTTCGCTGATCCTGTTTGGTGTGCTTTCTCCAGACGTAACGGCGGGAGATTTCAAAACAGTCGAGACGTTCAGCAACGCATTGTCCGGCACCAATCTGATTCACTGGTACACACTGATTCCGGTAGCAGTGTTGATTATCTTGACGTTCGTGAAAGTCCCAGCTATTTTGACGCTCGCTATCAGTTCGCTGGCGGCAATTCTAGTAGCTTACTTCCATACGTTCTACTCCATTTCTGAAGTAATGACGATTTTATTCAGCGGCTATGAAGGAGCTACAGGTGTTCAGGCTGTGGATGAATTGCTTTCTAAGGGAAAAGGTATGGAAGGCATGATGTTCACGATTTCACTCGTACTGCTCGCACTCAGTATGGGCGGTATGCTTTTCACGCTCGGCATCGTCCAATGCCTGCTCGCAAAAATCGAGAGCTTGTTGCGCAAAGTTTCTTCCGTCATTTTGACATCAGCCTTGACCGCAATCGGCATTAACGTGCTGATTGGCGAACAGTATCTATCGATTTTATTAACCGGCCAGGCATTCCAGTCATCCTACGAGAGAGTAGGTCTTGCCAATAAAAACTTAAGCCGCGTAATGGAAGATGCCGGTACAGTCATCAATCCGCTCGTACCTTGGAGTGTCGCAGGAATATTCATTACGCAGGCGCTGGATGTGCCGACGCTCGCGTATCTGCCTTTTGCGTTCTTCTGTCTGCTGAGTCCTATTCTGACGGTACTTTTTGGCTATTTAGGAAAGACACTTACACGTATCTAAGCGGCAAAACACATATATTACCTGAATCGGCTCATACTCCTTATATAATCTTTATAAGGCGGTGGCCGATTTATGGATTTTAATTCAATTTGGGAAGCCGTGCTAATTATTATAGCGGGCATTGTACTTTTGCATATTTCAGGAAGAAAATCGATATCTCAAATGACGGTGGGGCAGACGGTTTTAATGATAGCCGTCGGTACGCTGCTCATTCAGCCGGTTGCCAGTAAAAGTCTATGGCAGACTCTGTTGCTCTCGCTCGTTCTCGTGTTAACTCTTCTTTCATTTGAATTGATTGCTTTGAAGTGGAACTTTTTTGAAGGACTTGTCCGCGGAAGTTCAAAAGTCGTGGTGCAAGATGGCGTGCTGAACATCCGAAATATGCGGAAGTTGCGGCTGACAGTGGATGAATTGGAAATGCATTTACGGCAATCCGGCATTGAAAAGATAGATGATATCAAATGGGCTACAATTGAAACGAGCGGTCAGCTCGGCTATTCTTTGATAGACCGCAAAAAATATGCAACGAAAGAAGACATTGACCGGATTCAACTCTCTCTGGAAGAAATGAGCCGGCAACTGCAGATTCCCCTAAATTCAGAACCAAAACCTCTTCCTATTCCTGAACAATCTAATCTCTTCACGGAAATTGAACGACCAAAGGAAGTGCCTCAATATCTAGAATAAAAAGTTTAGACAGAAGGCGAACGGGGGAAATTAACAGTAACAACTCCACGATGAGAGGAAGAACTGCATATGAAAAGATTAATAAAAACCGTTATAAAATGGGGTCCTTTGCTATACCCTGTTGTTAGAAAGATTATGAATGAAAAGAAGAAAAAAGAAGTATACTCACGCGGAAGAGCGGCTAGATAAAGAGGTTCACGGCATGCTGACAGCTTGAATGCTGTCAGTTTTTTCATTCGTTTTTGAATAAAAAAATAAAGTTTTTTAATTAAATTGGTTTATTTTCTTATGAAAAGGAGTATACTAGTAGTGAGGATTTTTTTCTGACCTCTTTTTTCCTCTCAATGTTTGATCCCCAAACAAAAAGCTCCAGGTACACCACATTACCTATGGAGGAGAATTTAACACATGCATTGGTACAACAAATTAAACGAGTATTTTCCGATTGAAGAAATGAAGTCAAAAGAACATATGGAGACATTACTAGTCGACAAAGGGAATGTCTATCATAAAGAAGAAGGACTTAAACACGTTTTAATGTACGTAGAAACGGAGGACTTCGTGTTTGTCGACTATCTTTTCGTATCTTCAGCCGCACGCGGTGAAGGTCTCGGAAAAAAACTGCTGGATTCGTTGAAAACCAAAAACAAACCAATTTTATTGGAAGTGGAGCCTGCTATCGAAGATGAACCTGATACGGCTAAACGTCTGAAATTCTATGCAAGAGAAGAATTTTCTCACGCACAGAAAATCGCTTATAACCGACGTTCACTTGCGACCGGCGAGAAAAACAGCCTCGAAATTCTTTATTGGGCACCCCCTGCTTCTTCAACTGCTAAGGCAGACGAAAAAGAAGTGTTTGACGCAATGAAGACCACCTACGAAGAAATCCACACCTACAAAGACCAAGATTTCTATGGAAAATCATACGAACCGACTGAACAGGTTCTCAGCTATGACAAACAGCAAAAAGAAAATATTTTAGAGCCATTTGAAACAGTAAGCGTATGACGGGAAGCCGGTCTTGTATAGACCGGCTTTTTTGTATGCCGTTTTATCCTATTACCTATTAACCTTGTTGACTGCAAGTTGATTTAATCGCCAGATAGTTTCTTTTTAGTTGATTGAATCAACCTGCATTACACCTTACACTTAATCTAACAGAAAGGTCGTGAGGGAATGCTGAGGATTGGTTCAATTATCCAGCGAGAGCGTAAACGGATGCAAGTTACACAAGATACGCTGGCTGCCTATTGCCAGGTATCAAAGGCATCTGTTTCCAAATGGGAAAAGGGTCAGAGTTACCCTGATATTACGCTACTGCCGAAAATTGCTTCGTATTTTGATTTGACGGTGGATGAACTGCTCGGTTATGAGCGGCAGCTCTCGAAAGAAGAGATACAGAAACGTTATTTGAGATTTGCTCAACGGTTCGGCAAAGAGCCGTTTGAAGAGTTGTTTGAGGAAATTGAGGAACAGGTGAAAGAGTATTATCATGATCCTGCATTCTTGTTGCAAATGAGTGTTTTATTGCTTAACCATCATATGCTCAGCACTGACGCACCCGCTGTTCTAGAAAAGACAAAACAATGGCTAGTGCGGATCACCCAATTGAGTGAAGATATCTGGGTGCTGCGTCAGGCGAATTCTTTACGGGCGACGACAGCGCTTATGCAGGCAGATCCCGAGACGACCCTGGAGCTACTTGGGGGCGTCATCAAACCCTCCCTCGGAGATGAAATTATACTGGCTACTGCGTATGAACAGCTGGATGACAAAGAACAGGCCAGACGTGTAATCCAGGTTATGATGTACCAAAATGTCATTTATCTTGTCGGCAGCAGCCCACTTTACTTGCGTCTGACTGCTCATAATTCACAGGTCTTCAATGAAACAATTGAGCGTATGAATGGGTTAATCGATTTATATTCTTTAAAAAGGCTTCATCCAAATATATGTCTGCAGTTTTATTTCGGTGTAGCCCAGTCCGCAGCCATCAACCACGACAGTGAATTGATGTATGCCTATCTGACAAAGTATGTAGACGTCTGCACGAACAATCTGTTTCCTTTTTCGCTACGAGGCGATGAATACTTTGATCTGTTGGAAGAATGGCTTGAGCAGCTGGATTTAGGAACGAACGCACCCCGAAATATTGAAATCATCAAGCAGTCGGCCATTGATTCAATGAATGCACCGTTTTTCCAACCGTTTAATGAAGATAAAGAAATGCAGGAACTGCGCGACCAGCTGCGCTGGGGATTGGAGGAAAAAAGATGAATACAAATCTGGATATGTTGATGGAATATCTCCCTTTTTTAATTCCACTTATTTTACTGCAAATCGGACTCGCCATTTTTTCAGCGATCCATGTAATCCGGCACCCCCACTACCGGTTTGGAAATCAGGTGATGTGGCTGTTGATTGTGCTGTTTCTCCAATTTATTGGACCCTTGATTTATTTCGTATTTGGAAGGGGTGACGGCAATGGTCGTACGAATTGAAAATGTAACGAAACGATTTGGGAACCGCACGGTGTTACGGGATATTGATCTGCATATTCCCTCCCATTCCATATACGGATTTGTAGGGGCAAACGGGGCCGGTAAGACTACACTGATGAAATGTATGCTCGGTTTGCTGCCGTTGAATCAGGGAACTATCACCGTCGCCGGAGAACGAGTGACATTCGGTGAAACCCCATCCAATCAATACATCGGATACTTACCTGACGTCCCTGAGTTCTATCCGTTTTACACAGCGCAGCAGTACCTTGAACTGTGCGCGGTTATTACCGGCATGCCGAGGAAAGAGCAGAAGCCGCGAATCGATGAATTACTAACTTTGGTCGGATTAGCGGATACCTCTTCTTCTATCAGCACGTATTCCAGAGGCATGAAACAGCGTCTTGGCATTGCCCAGGCACTTCTCAACCGGCCTAAACTGCTGATTTGCGATGAACCGACATCTGCTTTAGACCCGGCAGGACGTGCACAAATACTGTCGATTCTGCAAAAAGCGAAAGAAGAAACAACGGTTTTCTTCTCAACTCATATTCTGTCTGACGCCGAGCAGATCTGTGATCATGTCGCGATGCTGCATGAAGGAAAGATTATTTTTCAAGATGACCTGCGAACACTGCAACAGCAATTTCAGGATCAATTTATTTATCGCTTTACAATTCCTGTACAGCAGGCGAAAAACCGGCTACAGCATACTGCTTTTCAAATGGAATGCAGCGATGATGAACTGATTGTCTATCTTCCTAATGACACACAACGGCTTGCATTCATGACTGAACTGACAAAGAACGCTCTCATTATGGAATCGATGCATCCGCAGGCCAGTCAGCTCGAACAGCTAGTACTGGAGGTGCTCAGATGAATCAGTGGATCGGATTTTTCAAGAAAGAATGGTTTGAAAGTGTGAAAACCTATAAACTGCTATTGGTGCTTTGCATCTTTGGGTTTCTTGGCGTGCTGAATCCTTTCACTGCCAAAATTACTCCTGCTTTAATGGAAAATTTAATGCCCGAAGGCACTATCCTCAATCTGCCTGATCCTTCCGCGCTTGATTCCTGGATGCAGTTTTATAAAAACGTGCCGCAGCTAGGTCTCGTTGTATTCATCTTGCTGTTCAGTACGATGATGTCAAAAGAGCTGGAGAAAGGGACGCTGATCATTCTGCTCACAAAAGGCTTGCGCCGCAGCACCGTCATCACTGCGAAGTTTTGCCTGGCACTTAGCTATTGGACGCTCGCACTGACCGCCGCTTTCCTCATTACGTATATGTATACGGCATTTTATTGGGATCAAAGTGGTTTGCAGCATCTTCTTTTTGCAGCTAGCTGCCTATATATATTCGGTATTCTGCTGCTGGCTGTTACGCTGTGGGGCAACACGTATTTTGCTTCTTCTTATGGAGGAATTTTAGTTACATTCATTGCGATCATTGTTTTATTCGCGGCCTCTATTTTCCCAACAGACGTTGCATGGAATCCGCTTGAATTATTTACTGTGCCCGCCAAATTGCTGACTGGCGAAGCTGCTCCATCAGACATATGGATTCCGTACGTGCTTTCCCTCGGTTTGGCAGGATGTTTTGTCTGGCTGACTGTGTTGCACTTCAAGAAAAAGCTTTTATAAACGTTCGTTAAATTTCAAAATGTAAACGTTGACAATCATTATAAATTCGTGTAAATTACTAAATGTCGAACAATCAAAATTAATATATAGAAAACATTCGTTTATAGAGGTGAAAGTAATGGACACAGTATTTGATTACGAAGATATACAGCTAGTCCCTGCAAAATGTATAGTGGAAAGCCGTTCGGAATGTGATACATCGGTTACGCTTGGCGGACATACTTTCCGTTTACCTGTTGTACCTGCTAATATGCAAACGATTATTGATGAAAAGATCGCGATTCAACTAGCAGAGGAAGGCTATTTCTATATAATGCATCGCTTCAATCCTGAAAAACGTGTAGATTTCATTCAAGATATGCACGCACGCGGGTTGATTGCTTCAATTAGTGTAGGCGTGAAAGATGAGGAATACGGCTTTGTTGAACAGCTTGCTGTCGATGCGCTTGTTCCTGAATTTATCACAATCGATATTGCACATGGTCATTCCAATCAAGTCATCCGCATGATCCAGCACATCAAAAATCATTTGCCGATGAGCTTTGTCATTGCAGGAAATGTGGGTACGCCTGAAGCAGTGCGTGAGCTGGAAAATGCCGGAGCTGACGCTACTAAAGTAGGGATCGGACCCGGAAAAGTATGTATCACGAAACTGAAGACCGGTTTTGGTACTGGGGGCTGGCAATTGGCTGCAGTTCGTTTATGTGCGAAAGCAGCTTCCAAGCCAATCATTGCAGACGGCGGAATCCGTACGCACGGTGATATCGCAAAATCTGTGCGCTTTGGCGCAAGCATGGTAATGGTCGGCTCATTGTTTGCCGGACATGAAGAATCGCCGGGTCAAACGGTGGAAAAAGATGGTCAGAAATATAAAGAGTACTTCGGTTCTGCATCTGAATTCCAAAAAGGTGAGAAGAAAAACGTTGAGGGCAAGAAGATGTTCGTTGAATATAAAGGACCGCTGAAAGATACATTGATCGAAATGGAGCAGGATCTGCAGTCCGCTATTTCGTATTCAGGCGGTAAAACGTTGAGCTCTATCCGCAACGTAGACTATGTCATCGTGAAGAACTCTATTTTCAACGGCGATAAAGTATTTTAATCAGACCAGGCCGGTCGGGGAAATTATTTCTCCGGCTGGCTTTTTTATTGCAAACGATTCATTTGAGTTTGCACTCCCCTATTCTTAAAATGACTAGAGTATCTAAAAGGAGCGATTGCAGTGGAAAATCAAAAAGAACAAATTAAGCAGCAGGTATTGGATGCATTCCGTTTTAGACATGCGACAAAACTTTACGATGCAACGAAACTGATTTCAGAGGAAGACTTTGAATATATTTTGGAAGCCGGCAGACTGTCCCCGAGCTCACTAGGTTCCGAACCATGGAAGTTTCTCGTCATACAAGATCCGGCGATGCGCGATAAACTGATGCCCGTATGCTCAGGTGCAGTTGAAAAGCTTAGAACTGCCAGCCATTTCGTCATCCTGCTGGCCAGAAAAAATGTGCGCTATGATTCCGAATACATGATCAGCCAGATGAAAGATGTCCAGCAGATGCCTGAAGCAGTAATCGAAACCGTTACCGGTCACTATCAGAGCTTCCAGGAGATGAATCACTTATTGGATAATGAACGCACACTGTCGGACTGGTCATCGAAGCAGACCTATATCGCGCTTGGTAATATGCTGACTGCCGCGGCACTGATCGGAATTGATTCGACTCCTATGGAAGGCTTTAATGCTGCAGAACTTGAAAAGCTGCTTGCCGAAGAAGGTTTGCTCGGAGACGGAGAATTCAGACCTGCCGTGCTGGCCGCATTCGGTTACAGAAAAGAAGAACCCCGGCGTCCAAAAACGCGCCGTTCATTGGAAGAAATAGTTGAATGGATATAATACAGCTTTACCTTTACAAATAATTTACCAATTAATGAAGGAATGTTACAATGGCTTGAGAAATATGTATATTCAGTAATCGGGCCATTTTAGTTGAAGATGAAAATGGGAGTTTTTATGTCGCATTTGGCACATAAGGCGTAGCACGGAAGGAGATTATTATGTACTGGAATTATAGAGTTGTGGAATTTACCAATAAACAGAACAAACCTTACTTTGAGATTTGCGAAGTTCATTATGATGAAAACGATAAGCCTCATATGTGGGGTGAAATAATGCCTGCCGAATCATTAGATGAATTAAAAGATGATTACGGGTATATGCGTAAAGCATTTGAAAGTCCTGTATTGAAAGTAGTTCATGATAAATTAGTACTAGCGACAGAATAATGTAGCAGTACGAATATAATGTGTAATAAAAGATAAGGTACTTATACAACTAACGGGTTCAGATTGTGGAAGATGGTTTAATTACAGTCACTTAGTTGATCGGAGCGGAAGCCGGCGACTCCCTCTTGGAAATACGATAGTGACAAGGTTTATCGCGTTCTGAGTAAGACCAAAAAATATTTTTTTCGGATGTATCTGTAGTATGTGTTCCCTAAATATACATGACTTTACGTATTATG
>NZ_JARICI010000014.1 GCF_029257255.1 Sporosarcina sp.
TCTGCCGCCAATGTCAGCACTGAAAAGCAAATCTGAGAAGTTTTCTTCAAGACTTGTGTTGATAAAACTGTCTTTTTCCGGTTGCAGTGTGGCAAGTTCAATAACCCGCATCACCGACGCCGGTAAATAGTTTGCAAGAAAGTCTTTGGCAACTTCGGTATTACCCATGCTTTCTTTAAAAAACTTATCATGCGGGTTTTGAATCTTCACAAGCGTCCTCCTCTCCTGAAATTCTTAAACTAAAAAGGATACCTGATCAGCCAGTTATACAGCTAAATCAAATATCCTTTAAGAAAACACCTTAAATCTCTTATGGAGACGGTGGGAGTCGAACCCACGTCCAAAGGCTCTGCTACTTCAGCGTCTACGCGTGTAGATTGACTACTTGGTTTCGCGCAAACATTATGCCATCAATCAGGGCTTCCTGTGCGCTATTCCGGGAATCTCTTCTGACACCCTCAGAATGCAGATGTCATCGTAGCTCACTAATAAGTGAACCTTACGCCTCCACATGAGCGATGGAAACGAAAGGTAGATTCAACAGCTTACGCTGCGAATGCTAGGTTGTTGTTTGTTTTGCCAGTTATTATTAACTGTCGTTTCTGACGGAGACGATCCCTCCGACGCGCAACTCAAGCCCAGACCACCCCTGTCGAATCCGTAACGTCCCCGAAGGAAAGTCCGGAACCCGTGTACATTCGTCACTTTCGAATGAAGGGTCGTACTTGAAACTTCTTATAGTATATAATAATTCCACCTATGAATCAATCTTGTTGCCTTGATTTGAATGCACGCTGCATGTCGCGCTTATGTTCTTTTTCTTTCAGGTCCTGTCGTTTGTCGTAAAGTTTCTTCCCTTTACCAACACCGATCAGTACTTTTGCAAAGCCGTCTTTGACATACATTTTCAGTGGCACGATTGAATAGCCGTCCTGCTTGATCTGCCCTATCAGATTACTGATCTGCTTTTTGTGCAGCAGCAGTTTTCGTGAACGGATCGGATCATGGTTATGGATATTCCCCTGATCATACGGACTGATGTGCATATTGGAAATCCATGCTTCGTTATTTCGGATGAGCACAAATGCGTCACGCAGTTGCACTTTCCCTTTGCGGACGGATTTAATCTCCGTACCTTTTAAGACAATACCTGCCTCAATCGTATCTTCGATTGCATAATCATGATTGGCTTTCTTATTAACGGCTAGTACTTTACCGGATCCTTTGGCCATGTTTCATTCCTCCCTATATGATCAATCTCGCAATTGCGTGATTGCATCTGAATTCAACAGAAGCTGAATTCAGATGAAGACTGGAGCCATGATCTCCAGTCTTATTTTTTCTTAGGTCTCTTTTTTGATTTCTTTGCGACGCCTTCATAGAACTTTCTTTTCGGCTTCTCGTACTTCTTATTGCGCTTATCTCCGCTCTTGCCTTGTCCGCCAGCACCTTGTTTTCTGCCCTGGCCATTGCCTTTTCCTTTGGCACCGGACTGAATCACTTTCGGCGTCTCTCGGCGTGATCTGCGGAAGTTCTGTTTCATGCCGACGATTTCGAAATCGACTGCCTGTTCTTCCGGTTTAACTGACACGACACGCACAGTCACTTCATCGCCTATACGGAACTGCTTGCCTGTCCGTTCGCCGATCATCATCATCTGACGGTCGTCGAAACGGTAATAGTCGTCGTTCATATTCTGAACGTGAACGAGACCTTCTACTGTATTCTCAAGCTCCACGAATATACCGAAGTTCGTTACAGAAGAAACGACACCTTCAAATTCTTCCCCGATTTTATCCATCATAAACTGCGCTTTCTTCAGCGCGTTCGTATCACGCTCTGCATCCACTGCACGGCGTTCGCGTTCAGACGTGTGCTGCGCAATCTCCGGCAGACGTGCTGACCAGTGTGCGACCGTTGCCTGTGACAGATCTTTTTCAAACAGATACGTCCGGATTAAACGGTGGACGATCAAGTCAGGATAGCGGCGGATCGGCGCTGTGAAATGCGTATAGAAATCCGTCGACAAACCGAAGTGTCCTAAACTTTCGTGATGGTATTTCGCCTGTTGCATTGATCGAAGCAACATCGTCGAAATGACCGACTGCTCAGGCAATCCTTCAATCGATTCCACGATTTCTTGCAATGCACGCGGATGAACTTGGTTTCCTGATCCTTTGACGACGATACCGAAAGTGGTCAGGAACTCAAAGAAACGCTGTAATTTCTCTTCTTTTGGGTCTTCGTGAATACGGTACAAAAACGGCACTTGCAGCCAGTGGAAATGCTCTGCGACAGTTTCATTGGCAATCAGCATGAATTCTTCAATCATTTTCTCAGAAACTGTACGTTCAATGATGACAACATCCGTCGGCCATCCTTCTTCATCGACTAAGATTTTAGATTCTTTGAAATCAAAATCAATCGCGCCGCGGTCCTGTCGTTTCTGACGGAAAATCGCTGCCAGCTTCGCCATACCGTTCAGCATCGGTACGATCTCTTCATACTTTTTCGATAATTCTTCATCCTGATGATCTACAATTTCATAGACATCTGTGTACGTCATACGATAATTCGAATTAATAACACTCGGATAAATTTCATGTTCGATCACTTTGCCGTTAAGATCCACTTTCATCTCGCATGTCAGTGTCAGGCGGTCTTCCCCAGGATTCAATGAACAAATCCCGTTCGATAGACGGTGTGGAAGCATCGGTATGACTCGGTCCGTTAAGTAGACACTCGTGCCGCGGTCTGCTGCTTCTGCGTCCATCGGAGAGTTTTCCGTTACATAATAACTGACGTCAGAAATATGGACAAACAGGCGGTAGCTTCCGTCTTCATCCTTCACAAGAGAGATAGCATCGTCCAAATCTTTCGCATCTGCGCCGTCAATGGTAACCGTCAGATCATCGCGCAAATCTCTGCGATTCGCGAAGTCCTCTTCCTGCACAGTCGTTGGCACACGCATGGCGTGATCGATAACTTCTTGCGGGAATTCAACCGTAATGCCGTGCTTGTGGATGATCGATAAGATATCGACGCCCGGATCGTTTTTATGCCCCAAAATCTGCGTGATCATTCCTATTGCGGATTTTGTATCGCTTGGCCATGCGGTGATTTCGACAATCACTTTCTGACCATCCACCGCTTCAAGGGAATGTCCTTTTTCGATGTATATATCCATCGGCAGTTTCTTATCGTCCGGCATAACAAACCCGTAGCCGTCATGTTGAGTGTACGTTCCGACAACCGTTGCTGTCTTGCGGTCCACAACTTTCGTGATGACTCCTTCGCGGCGGTCACCCTGTGAATTTCCCGATACGCGCACAAGCACAGTATCTCCGTTCATCGCACTGTTGACTTCATGCGGTGGAATGAAGACATCGTCACCTTCCACTCCTTCAGGCACGACAAATCCGAACCCTTTCGCATGTCCAATAAATTTCCCCCGCAGCAAATTCATTTGTTCGGGCAATCCATATCGGTTGGTTCTTGAACGTACGATTTTACCCATTTGCTCTAGCTGTACGAGCATTTTTACTAATTCCTTAAATTCTGCTGCCTGCTCCATTCCGAACTTTTCTTGAATTTCGTGAACGGTGAGCGGCTGATAGGATTCTTCCTTTAATAAGGACAGTATCCGTTCTTGTAACTCTTTTTCAAATGTATCCAAACAATCATCTCCTCCTTCTTTTCCTACTATTTGTATCTTCCCCTATTTTTACTCCTGCCAATCAAGTGATTCTAGAAATTGCAACACATTTTCATGCAGTTGTGCTTTTTCAGGGCCGAGCGTAATGACATGGCTCGATTCTTCATACCACTGCAGTTCTTTATCCGTTGATTCAGCTTCATCGTAAATGATCTGCGCTGAATTTGGATCAATCACTTCGTCATGTCTTGCCTGGACGACGAGCAGCGGCGTATAGATCTGGCTGACTTCTTTACGCACACCTTCTACCATTGTACGCAAATCATTCAGTCCAGGCATGGTTTTCGTTTTCAGCTCGTCCATTTCTTGCTCAATTTGCTCTACTTCCAAGCCTGCAAACTTTTTATAATCGCGGGCATATTTCAAAACACCCTGATACATCAAATCCGTCGTTTTCATTGTCATTGGTGCACACATGGTCACAACGCCTTTGAGCGGAAATTCCGCCGCCAATTTCAATGAAAACACGCCGCCAAGAGAGAGTCCCGCCACTGCAATTTCCCTATAGCCTGCATCTTGAAGCTGTTGATAAGCAGCTAAGACATCTTCCCACCATTGATCCGGGTTCGTCTGGATCAATTGTTCCGGCGGTACACCATGTCCTCTGTAATGAGGCGCCAATGAAGTATAGTCATGTTTTTCAAGGAATCGGCCAAGCATCCGAACATCCGCGGATGTACCGGTGAAGCCGTGCAGTAGAAGTACCGCTCGTTTGCCATGCTCAAAGAAAAACGGTTTAGGTTGCGCAATTCGCATGTCTTTCGATCCTTTCTACGAAAAGCGCCTGACCGTTCAAACGTGGTCAGGCGCTAGCTTGTTATATTTTCATGATCGCGATTGTTAAGACAAAAAATAATACAGACAGAACGATGGTTGTTCTTTGAAGAACCAGGTCCAATCCGCGTGCTTTTTGTTTACCGAAAAGTTGTTCTGCCCCTCCGGAGATGGCTCCTGACAGTCCTGCACTTTTACCGGATTGCAATAATACGACAACGATCAATGCTATAGCTACGACTACAAGCGATGCTGTTAAAACGGCATGCATGTTTTTCCACCTCCAAAAAATAGCAAGTCACAACAGTTCTATTTTAACAAAGCAATGCCACCGACACAACCTTTAGTTGCAAATTCTGTCGGTGACAGGTGCCGAAGCGATTATTTATTTAGATTATAGAACGTTTCTTTGCCCAAGTATTGAGCTGTTTCAAACAACTGATCTTCGATGCGAAGAAGCTGATTGTACTTTGCTACGCGGTCCGTGCGCGATGGTGCGCCTGTTTTAATCTGTCCTGCATTTGTTGCAACTGCAATATCCGCAATAGTTACGTCTTCAGACTCGCCTGAACGGTGAGAGATGACAGCTGTATAGCCTGCACGCTTCGCCATTTCAATTGCATCGAAAGTTTCTGTCAATGTACCAATCTGATTCACTTTGATCAGGATCGAGTTGCCGATTCCTTCTTTGATTCCGCGTGACAGCTTGTCTGTATTCGTAACGAACAAGTCGTCTCCTACAAGCTGTACTTTGCTGCCAAGACGATCTGTTAACAGCTTATGGCCGTCCCAGTCGTTTTCATCCAGACCGTCTTCAATAGACACAATCGGATATTTTTCGCAAAGTTCTTCGTACCAGGCAACCATTTCTTCCGACGTCTTACGTACGTCTTCGCCTGCCAAGTAGTAATTCTTTTGCTCTTTATCGTAGAACTCAGAAGATGCTACGTCCATTGCCAGCAATACTTCTTCGCCTGGTTTGTAACCTGCTTTTTCGATCGCTTCAAGGATTGTTGTCAACGCTTCTTCATTGGAAGCCAGGTTCGGAGCGAATCCGCCTTCGTCGCCAACTGCCGTATTCAAACCTTTTTCATGAAGTACAGATTTCAGGCTGTGGAAAATTTCCGCACCGATACGCACTGCATGACGGAATGATTCAGCGCCTACAGGCATGATCATGAATTCTTGGATATCCACGTTATTGTCCGCGTGCTCTCCGCCGTTTAGGATATTCATCATCGGTACCGGCAATTGCTTCGCGTTGAAGCCGCCTAAATACTGATAAAGAGGAACATCCAGGTAATCTGCTGCTGCGTGTGCAACGGCCATAGATACACCAAGGATTGCGTTCGCACCGAGTTTGCCTTTATTTGAAGTGCCGTCCAGTTCAATCAATGCGCGGTCGATGACCACTTGATCAAGCACCGAATACATATCTTCAAGTTCTGAAGAGATTACTTCATTGACATGGTCAACAGCTTTCAGTACACCTTTGCCGTTATAGCGATTTTGGTCGCCGTCACGCAGTTCAACCGCTTCATATTCACCAGTGGATGCACCGGATGGAACGATCGCACGTCCAAACGCACCGCTTTCCGTGAATACTTCTACTTCTACAGTTGGATTACCTCGTGAATCCAGTACTTCTCTAGCTTGAATGTGTGTAATGATTGGCATGAAGATCTCTCCTTAGAATAATGGTTTTCCGGTCATTTCAACCGGTTGAGGAATTCCTAGCATTTTCAACATGGTCGGAGCTAGGTCGGCAAGTATACCGTCCGTGCGCAACGTCAAGTCAGACTGTGTAACGATCACAGGCACTGGATTTGTCGTATGCGCCGTCATCGGCTGTCCGCCAATTGTGATGACTTCATCGGCATTTCCGTGGTCTGCCGTAATGATAGCAGAACCACCTTTAGCAAATAAAGCATCGATGATCCGGCCAAGACATTCGTCTACCGTTTCAATTGCTTTGACAGTCGGCTCGAGCATTCCACTGTGGCCGACCATATCCGGATTGGCAAAGTTCAGAATGATTGCGTCCTGACGCTCTTCTTCTATCTCTTTTACCAATGCAGACGTCACTTCGTAAGCACTCATTTCAGGCTTCAGATCATACGTCGCGACTTTCGGCGAATTAATGAGAATCCGGGTCTCCCCTTCAAACTCTTTTTCGCGTCCGCCACTCATGAAAAATGTGACATGCGGGTACTTTTCTGTTTCCGCAATGCGCAATTGGCGTTTGCCGCGGTCTTCCAGCACTTCGCCAATCGTTTTCGTCAGGTTCACGTTATGGTACACGATATCCCCGACTACCTCATCATTATAATGCGTAAAGCCGACAAAATGAAGGTCCGAAAGTTTTTTTACACCTTTATCGAAACAGTCGAATCCAGGCTGTGTTAATGCACGTGACAGCTGGATCGCACGGTCAGGACGGAAGTTGAAGAAAACGACTGCATCGCCGTTCTCAATCGTTGCCACCGGTTTACCGTCTTTCTGCACGACAAAGGGCTCTACGAACTCATCATGTACTTCTTCGGTATAAGAAGCTCTAACTCCTTCTTCTGCAGAATCTGCCTGTTTACCGATTCCGTAAACCATTGCGTCATACGTTTTCTGTACTCGGTCCCAGCGCTTATCGCGGTCCATCGCAAAATATCTTCCGGAAACCGTAGCGATTTCACCGACACCGATATTTTTCATTTCTTCTTCTGTGCGTTTTAAATAAGGAAGTGCGGTAGTTGGACCCACATCACGCCCGTCAAGGAATGCATGCAGATAAACACGTTCGACTCCGTGTTCCTTCGCCAGTTTCAGCAAAGCGAATAAATGCTCATAGTGACTGTGGACACCGCCGTCAGATAGCAGTCCCATCACATGCAGCGCAGACTGTTTCGTTTTCACATGCTCCATCGTCTCAAGAAGTGCGGCATTTTCGAAAAAGTCGCCTTCTCGAATGGACTTATTGATTCGCGTCAGACTCTGATAGACAATACGGCCAGCACCAATATTCAGGTGTCCGACTTCCGAGTTTCCCATTTGTCCTTCAGGCAGGCCGACCGCTTCGCCGCAAGCCGTCAGCGTAGCATGCGGGAAGTTCTTCCACAGCAAATCGAAATTGGGAATGTTGGAATGTGCTACAGCATTGCCGTATTTTTCATCCCGCAAACCGAATCCATCCAAGATAATGAGCGCGACTGGATTATTCGACATGAGTCCCCGCCTCCGCGAGCTTAATGAAAGCCTCTGGATCTAGACTCGCACCGCCGACAAGTGCGCCATCAATATGCTCTTTACTCAACAGTTCTTCGATATTTTCAGGCTTAACGCTGCCCCCGTACTGAATGCGGACTGCATCTGCCACGTCTTTCGAATAGATCGTTTCAATTTTATGACGGATCGCGCCACACACTTCATTGGCATCTTCAGCTGTCGCTGTTTTGCCTGTGCCGATCGCCCAGATAGGCTCGTACGCGATGACTGCCTGCTTCGCAAGATCAGCGGACAAATCAGCAAACGCTTTTTCCACTTGTTCCGAAACAACCGAAACAGTTTCCATCGATTCACGCTGTTCCAACGTTTCCCCTACACAAATCATCGGTACCAGGTGATGCTGGAATGCCGCATGGACTTTTTTATTCACCGTTTCATCGGTTTCATTGAAATACTGACGTCGCTCAGAGTGTCCAATAATCACGTATTGTACGCCAAGATCTTCAAGCATTGCCGGGCTCACTTCGCCCGTAAACGCTCCTTCGTCTGTATCGTGCATCGTTTGCGCTCCCACTTTGACAGCGCTTGTCTCAAAACGCTGCATGAGATCGCCTAAATAGATAGCAGGCGGGCAGATCACAGCTTCCACATGTTCAGAAGTTTTGATCCGATCTTTGATTTTATCCGCAAAATCCGCAGCTTCTATAGACGTCTTGTACATTTTCCAGTTGCCTGCAATAATTCGTTTTCTCAAAAGAATCCCTCCTATTCTTTATCTTCCAATACTGCAACTCCAGGTAACTCTTTACCTTCCATGAATTCGAGTGACGCGCCACCGCCAGTGGAAACATGATCCATCTTCTCAGCTACCTCGAATTTTTCAACCGCTGCCGCCGAGTCTCCTCCGCCGATTACCGTGTAAGCTGCCGTTTCTGCCATTGCATCCGCCACCGTTTTCGTACCGTTTGCGAAAGGCTCCATCTCGAATACACCCATTGGTCCGTTCCAAATAACAAATTTAGAGTTCTTAATAATTTCTTTATATGTTTCCGCTGTTTCAGGTCCAATATCCAGACCCATCCAGCCTTCCGAAATCGTATCGACTGAAACTGTTTTCTTCTGTGCATCTGCTGAAAAAGCGTCCGCCACAACAGCATCTGTCGGCAAGTATAAGTTGACGTTTTTCTCCTTCGCCTTTTCAATGAAAGACTTCGCCAAATCCACTTTGTCTTCCTCTACCAGTGAGCTGCCAGTTTCATAGCCCTGTGCCCGTGTAAACGTGTAGGAAAGTCCGCCGCCAATCAATAAATTATCTACTTTATCCAGCAAGTTATCGATGACACCAATTTTATCTTTTACTTTTGCTCCGCCAATAATCGCCGTGAAAGGACGTTCTGGATGAGACAGTGCTTTGCCTAGTACATCCAGTTCTTTCTCTAATAAGAAGCCGAGTACACCCGGAATATATTGTGCGATTCCTGCGGTTGAAGCGTGTGCGCGGTGAGCCGTACCGAACGCATCATTGACAAATACATCTGCAAGATCCGCAAATTGTTTTGCCAGTTCCGGATCATTTTTCTCTTCGCCTGCATGGAAACGGACGTTTTCGAGAAGCATGACATCGCCGTCTTTCATATCAGCAATTGCTTTCTCCACTTCTTCTCCTGTCGAAACATCAAGTTTACGAACTGGTTTGCCAAGGAGTTCTGACAGCTTCTCTCCTGCAGATGTCAGACGCATGTCCTCTTTCACTTCACCTTTAGGACGTCCTAAGTGGCTGGCCAAGATGACTTTTGCTCCGGCTTTCACCATATACTCAATCGTTGGAACTGCAGCACGGATCCGTGTATCATCCGTTACTTTTCCCTCTTCCATTGGTACGTTGAAATCCACACGGCAAAAGACGCGCTGACCGTTCAATTCGATATCTCTGATTGTTTTTTTCATCTTCATGGATGAAAGTCCTCCTCTGCATTTTACCTGATTGTGGTCATCCAGCTGCGACGGCTAGCTCCTCGGGTCACTTCAGACTTAAAGGAAAGGCAAAGTGCGCCTTTCTTTTAAGTCCTCCAGTGCCTGTCGGAGCTGGACAGCCGTCTCCGCTTTAGAAATATCCAGCTGCTAGCGCCAGCCTCTCGGATCACTTCGGTCTTAAAGATAAAGGTAAAGAGCCACCTTTATTTTAAGCCCTCCAGTGCCTGTCGAGGCTTACGGCGCTTTTCGCTTTTGTGTATATATAAAAGAGGAACGGGTTTCTCCGTTCCTCTCACCCATATTCATTATAATCATTCACCATTAGAATGGCTACGATTTATAAAAGATTGGGCTTAATTCAAGCTTACAATCCTTGTTTTTGCATGTGACGAGCTAAGTCGATACAACGTGCAGAGTAACCTGATTCATTGTCATACCAAGAAATAACTTTCACCATATTATTCTCCATCACCATAGTGGATAATGCATCGACAGTGGAAGATGCTGTATTGCCGTTATAGTCAATAGAAACTAGTGGCAATTCGCTGAAGTACAGATACCCTTTTAATTCATTTTCAGACGCTTTTTTCAGTGCATCGTTGACTTGCTCAACTGTCACGTCTTTATCCAGTTCCGCTACGAAATCGACAAGTGATACGTTTGGAGTCGGTACACGTACCGCCATTCCATCCAGTTTTCCTTTTAATTCAGGAATAACTTTTGTTACTGCAGAAGCTGCACCCGTAGAAGTCGGAATCATGGATTCAGCAGCAGCACGCGCACGACGGTAGTCGGAGTGCGGCAAATCCAAGATACGCTGATCGTTTGTGTACGAGTGAATGGTAGTCATCATTCCACGTTTGACACCAAATGTATCGTTCAATACTTTTACTACAGGCGCTAAACAGTTAGTTGTACAAGAAGCATTAGAAACGATATTGTCATTCGCTGCGTCATAAATTTCTTCATTGACACCCATTACAAGAGTTGTCATTGCACCTTGAGCTGGAGCAGAAAGGATAACTTTCTTCGCGCCTGCATCGATGTGCTTCTGCAATGCTTCCGTTGTACGGAATACACCAGTACAGTCTATTACGATATCTACGCCAAGATCGCCCCATGGCAAGTTCGCCGGGTCTTTTTCAGCAAACACTTTAACTTTCTTACCGTCTACTATAATTGCAGATTCATCTGATTTCACTTCTGCATTCAAAACACCGTGTACAGAATCGTACTTCAATAAGTGTGCAAGCATAGCAGCGTCTGTCAAATCATTGATTGCCACCACTTCTACGTCGTTCTGCAATAAAGTTTCACGAAGCACTACTCGCCCAATACGTCCGAATCCGTTAATCGCTAATTTCAATGTCATAATAAATCTCCTCCATTATAAGTAGTTACTCTATTGTTTGCCCGTTTAGGCAGATCATAACCATTTTTCACATAAGTGACAGCATTTTATTCGCTGCCCCTTCGTCCGTAATTAACATTGTCTGGGGCGGTGCACTTGCGAGATAAGACAATAAAGCTTCCGCCTTGCTCTCTCCGCCGGCAACTGCAAACAGTAAAGGAACTTCCTGCAGCTGTTCAACCTGAATGCCGACCGTTCGGATACGGTGAACAATCTCACCTTCCCGATTAAAGTAGAAACCAAATGCCTCTCCTTTAGCTTTACGATCGATCAGGATTTGTCTTTCATCTTCCGGAGAATTTCGAAGCAGCGCCATTTTCGACGCATCGCCCACTCCGTGAATGACACATTCTGTCTTGCTGTAAAGTTCCAGCATCTCTTTTGCCGCGGGCTCATGTTGAAACACTGCATGTGCTTCTTCGCTGAGCGTATCAGGATAATAAAATGCTTTGTACGATGCATGGCAGGCTTCCGCAAAAGAAGCGGAAATCATGTTTGCCTGCAGTCCAAGCTCTTCCCCAACACCGCCTCTTGCCGCAATGAATAATAGATCAGAGAGTTCTTCATTGTGCATGAATGCAGGGATGGCAGCTACGGTACTGCCGCCAGTCACAGCTACAATTTTATGGCCATTAATATGAGACCTGAATTGCTTCGCTGTGTGCATAGCCAGTAATTTCTTCGTAAGCTCAGAATCATCCGAGTCACCTTCAGCGATATAGACTTGCTTGATCGCCAGCTGTTCTTTTAATTTGGCTGCCAGCTGCCGTCTGCCTGATCTTTCTTCGATGGAGTCATGCAATACGAACAGTACTTCTGCTCCTTTAGGTGTAATCGATACACCATCTTTTGCAATCTCCACCAACTCTTGCTCTTTCATTGATTCAAGCATGGTTCGAATTTCTCGTTCAGAGTAGCCAGACATGGAACTTAATGGTCTCCTGCCGACAGGCCCTGATAGTTTAATGAGTTTCAGCAAGTGATACCGTTGTTCAATTAACGATGAAATTTCAGGTACTAAAGCAAGCTGGGCATCGATAAATGATAAACTCAATCACATCACTCTTTTCCGATGGGTCATTTGCGTTCCCTATACTAAAATAACGTCCCACCTAGATTAAAAAAATATTATACGTTGAGTATAACATCTTTATTTTTCGAAATCAAGGAAGGAAGCGTTTTCATTATTTGATTATTTCTAAAATGTCGATATAACCGATGTTTCCGTATTTTATGACTTCCCCATTTTGCTCTAGTACGGGGATCATTAGCATGTATTTTTCGTGGATTGCTTCGTCTTCTTCTATATTAATGGTCTGCCATTCGATTGGATGGTCTTCAGCTACTAGCTTTAGCATGAGTTCCGCTTCTTCGCACAGGCTGCAGTTGGGTCTTGTGTAGAATTTGAATTTCATTGGGTTCACCTCTTGGTTTGGTTGTAGTTAATACTATAGAAGGAATAGTGATGAATCAAGATGGAATGCTATGCTTGGTAAAGTTATTGGTTGTGGGTTGTGCAAAGTTAAAGATTAGTTAGTTTCGTGGATGAGAAGTTTAGATGAAGTCTTTTACAGTTTGCGTGATAAGGGATTGTGAGTGTTAAAAATACCGTTTCCCTGCGTTCCAGGCGGACGCGTTCCGGAGGGCCCGCGGTGAGCCAACTTGGTCGCTACGCTCCCCTAAGTTGTCATCACCTGTCGGGCTGATCCTCCCGGAGTCGCCGCCTTGCACTACAATCAACTAAGTATCCCGTATACTAACAGTTTTAAAAGTCAAAGCACTTTTTCCGGAGTGAGACCGCAGAAAAAGCATTCTTTCCATTATAGCGTTTTTCGGAGTTGTTTGCCACTGCTTGAGAACGCGGGGAAGATTCAATTTTGAAGCGCGTGTAATATGCTCCGTATTCCCGATAGAAGCATTTTTCTTTCTTCATCTTCCAGACGTGCCAGAGTAGCGATCAGGCCTTTCAGATCCGGCTCGTTTTCTATTAAATCTGCGTATTGTGGCAGAAAACTGTTTGCATAGTTGCTTGTATGATCGAGCGTGTACATATCCTTAAATGAGAGCACGGTTTTCAATGGACGGTCCAAAATGATGGCGAGGAACACTTCGTCCGAAATATTGTATAGCTTTTTCATCAGCGGCAGCTGCTCGACAGGAAATTCCCGCTGGTCGGATTCGTAACGTGAAATTGTTGCGGCATTCACACCGAGATCTTCCGCCATTTGCTTCTGTGTAATTTTCAAATATTCTTCCCGATATTCCCGTAATTGCGTACCAAAACTCATTTCTATCACCCGTTTTTCTCGCAATCGTATAAGAAAGTTCAGGTTGATTCTTGATAATTGCCAATAAAGCAACATGTCATGACAAATTGGCAAATAACGTACTTTTAGATGCTGTTGTGAGAAAATTGGAATATTATATGGAAAGGCGGCGGAAGCTATCGAAAGAATGAGATTGATCTTACATATTCCTCAATTGCAGTACCATTTACAATCAGATAGGACACTGTTCAATGAGGAGGCTCCGTTTCTTCATGTGCTTGAACGATGCGCGCGCCATATGACGCATGATGTGCAACGCGATGCCTATTATTTGAAAGACCTCTTCCTCTGTCAAATGGCTTTCCAGGCGGTAGCCATTTATTACACACGCAATCAGATTGTCCTCTTATACAACTCCTCATGTACCGACATCAGCGAAATGATCACAAGCCGATTGAACCAATTTAAGATCCCGTTTAAACCGCTACAAAAATCATTTTTGGTAAAATAAAAAGTCCTGATCTATCAGCATGGCGCGTGCTTGTTATAGGCTGTTCTATGCTGGTAAGCGGAAGGATATCGTTTCCCTGCGTTCCAGGCGGACGCGTTCGGGAGGGCCCGCGGTGAGCCAACTTGGTCGCAAGCTCCCGCAAGTCGTCTCACCTGTCGGGCTGATCCTCCCCGAGTCGCCGCCTTGCACTTAGGTACACTGGATGGTGTTTCAGGACGGTTTATGTAAACAGCAGTATAAGTATTCGTCATGAGTTTCAATTCATATTCTTCAAGCTGTTGCAAATTTTTTTAATAGGTTACTTCTCAAAACATGTGCTTGACCTACCAGCCAACTGATGAATTTAGTTAAAACAGCGAATTTCTAACTTTCTCCACCCCGGCGCCGAAGTGTTGCTAAACTGCAAGACAATTCCTGCAATACTTACTGGACAAGTTGCTAGGCAAAGAATTTAGTGCAACAATAAATTCTCTTGACATATTTGATGGAACTAGACACATATCATTCACAAAACCCTTCTAATTGTGATATATTATTAATAATCGGAATATTCATTAAATATATAAGGAGGGAGACAGTATGTTGCTTATCCAGCGAATCAAGCCATTTTTCACCAGTCAGGAAGAGTTCAACTTGCGCCTTGTATTCGCCTATCAGTATTTCTCAATCAAAAAAAATGACGAGGTATTCCAGTTTGTTCCGGCGGAAGGTAAAGAGATTATTATTAATACAAAAAGTTTACAAATTGAGAACTTAGGAGAGGTATTTGTCTTTCAGCGGGGGAGTCGATTTATCAGGATCCCACTTTATCAATTATTGCTAGTTTCCGATTTGCATATGCATTTGTCGACTATACTCGAAGGAGCGATGGAAGTGGAAGGCCATCTAAAAGAGGAAAGTATGCGGGAAGCAGAAGGATTGGTAGAGCAATTGGAGAGAGAAAATTGGGAACGCATGGTAGATTATGCGCTTGAAACGAAAAACCGGCTCTTGTTTAAGGAGTTGACGGAAGGACTGCGAATGATTTGATGACTATTGCCAATTAAAAAACACCTCTGTTGAACCGCATCCTGTATGCGTCAAAACCGAGGTGTTTTTATGTTGACTGAAATTGCAGCGACCATGTCCTCATAGTGTAAGGAAATGGAGCGCGACTACGAAAAGTCCAGATCCGCCTAAGCCGAGTGCAAAGTCCTGCCATGTAAACTCAATCGTCTTTTCAATGTTCATCGCCCATCACTCCTTTGTGTATTGTCGTGGGTGTCTGCCCATAATACTTGACATACCCGCGATATACCTATTGTAACCTATATTACGGATTATCAAACATTCAGACTATTAAATGAATAGTATGGACTAGGGGATTTTGGATAAATGGGTCTGGGGACTAAGGAGGGGGAAGTTAGTTTGGATGGTAGGTGGGGATTTAACGCAAAAATGTGCTCCCAACGCTACAATCCTATTTTCTAGTAGAGAGACTTAGAAGGTTCTTTGAAAATGATATGTAACTCATTTTTGAGCTTTCACTTTGGCAGGCTGTAATTTATCTTGGGATATTTTAAAATAATACCAGTAGTAAAGTTATCCAAGTACTTGCGAATAAATGTACATAAATGAAATCTCAGCTGCTCTTGTAAACCTATTTCAACCTCATCCGCGTCTGCATAAAAAGTAATACGTATTAATTTACAACTCCACCTCATCCCCGAAACCAAGTCAATCCTATCAAATTCCATTCCAAAACGAGACAATCGTTGCAAATTCACCATTTTTTGATAAAGTAAGAGAGATAGATTCTGAGAAAATTCGAACGAACAAGTTGGAGGCAAAGGAGAAGTACATATGTATTCTAACTACAGTTATTGGCGTTCATTAGTATATCCAGACCGGCTTGCTGGGGAATTAGGGCAAGGGGCGATGGCAGGGTTTAAGCGCCGCGTGTTTGGTGTGTTCATTTTAGGCATCATCTTGTTCGTGCTCCGCGATATGTGGGGAATGAACACGGAGACGATGACGTATATTCTGGCAAACGGTACAATCGATGACTACACGATCGGCCGCTATGCAGCATTAGTTGGATCGATTATTTGGTCCGTTATTTACATGGCGTTTCATTTCTGGGGCGTAGCATGGATTTTGAGTATGATCACAGGCATTTCGTTTAAACCATTGCTAAAACCGCAATTGGTGGTAGTCGGATTGCTATTAATAGAGAAACTCATCAACTTCGTAGTGTTTGCGCTAGCAGGTAAAGCGGCAAGCGTGTCGATTCTTTCATTCGGGCCGCTGGCGATGACGTTTCTGGAAAACTGGTACATTATCTTCTTCGTCAATCAGCTAACGATTTTCTCCGCGCTGGTTGTGGCAGTGCAGTACCGATTCATTCGCTTCTATGAAGTGGATGGCGAAGGAGTTCGCAAAAATGTAATTTGGCTGTTGATTGGATTACAGGTTCTGTTTGCACTCATTACAGCAGCAGTCGGCTTTGTTCCGATTGAAAAAGTGCTGAATTTACTTATGATTGGGGGACTATAAATGATGAAATCACGTAATCTCATCGTGGCGGTCCTCATGACAGCTTTTATTGCACTCAACAGTTATCTTGTATTCTCTGAGAAAAGCGTCATTCCGAAATCATTCTACGTCAACGGCTATGAGCGGCTGGCGGTGGATGATTACACGAAAGAGCTTGATAAGGAAGGCTTCATTGCGCCGAAAGATTTGCATACAGTGTATTTGAAGGATGATCAGACGATTGACTCGTGGCTTGTGAATGAAGGAGAGACTGTTGATTTTGGGACAGAGCTCGCTTCCTTGAAAACAGACCATATTGACGAACAACGCAGCCAATTGAACGCGGAACGTACGGCTTTGCAAAATCAGGTGTCTACGATCCGTCAGACGATCAGTGATCTTGAGTATGAGCAGAAGAGCAGCAACGGTTCACGCGGCAACAGCGATTCTTATGATTCGAATGATGATAAAAAAGTACAAGTGAATATTGACGTAGGCGTTGATGTTGTAGGAGAAGGCACTTTTGCGCAGGCGATTGCGGATGCAGAACGTGACCTGGCTTCTGTGCAGCGTCAGATTGAGACATTGGATTCGAAGATTGATCAGCTACCGACGGACGCCGCGATGAAGAGTCCGGTGAACGGCTATGTCGTGAAAATTAACCGTGACAGTGTCTCGCCTTCGATTGATATCTATAGTACGGACCAGACGATTGTGACGTATGTGTTGCATAATGAATGGCAGGATATTGAGCCGGGAAGTTTTGTGACGATCCAGCATGAAGCGATTCGCACGCCGTTCGTTCCGAAAGAAGTGCCTGAAGAAACACCGGTAAGCAGTACGGAAGGTAACGCGGTAGCGGCTATGTCAGCTGACGGTACGCCTCCTATAATTGAGGAAATCGAATTTAACGACGGTTTGAATCATGATGGTGACAGTTCGAAAACAGGTGGAAGTGACGCAGATCTACAGGATTTTGATAAGGACACAGATTCTGAAAATACGGATATCGGAGATCCTAATATGGATGTCAATAGTGATGATAATCCAGACGGCACGCTTGATAATCCGGATGACTCAATAGATAATTCAACTGATGAATTCGAGGAGCCAAACAGCACGATTGAAGAACCGGATAATGAAACAGTTGATCCAAATGATATAGAGAATGAACTTCCACTTGAAGACGGCATCATTGAAATGCCTGATAGTCAACCTGAGATTACTAAAGAAGAGAAAAGACTTGCGGATATCAAGGAACGCATTAAACCTGATTATCCGAAAGAAATTTCAACACTTAGCGGTACAGTCGTTTCTGTTTCTAAAGTGCCGGCTCAGGATGATAAGTGGCTGAAAGCTTATAAGGCTCTTGGCAATACACAGAAAGAAAATCCGTTGGCGTATTACGAAGTACGCATTGCGCCGTACGATGAGCAGCTGGAATTGCCATTCGGCACGAACGTCAACACGTTCATTCAGACCAATGAAGCAAACCAGGCGACGAGTATTAAAAATAGCTGGCTGGTCGACAAGCATAATGATACAGCGAAAGTCTGGACGCTCGACAGCAATGGTCGCGCAGTGCAGACTGTGGTAGAAACGCCGTTTACATGGCTTGATCGTTCGATTCTAGTGAGTGGAGTTGAGGCCGGTTCAGTCGCTTTGCATAACGAAACTCTGGACGACAGTCTGGACCACCAATCTGTCTTCCACCCGTTACCTTTGTATCTTCCTGATTGGAACAAGTGGAAAGGCACACATTGGAAGAACTACGTGCGCTATTTAATCAAACACTGAAAACTGCCCCTGCGGCAGTTTTTTTATGTATTCCCAAGCTCCGTCTGGAAAATGCTTTCTGCGGAAAACTCTGCAAATCACCTGGACATTCCAGTATACTGTTAAAAAGGAGGCGGAATCTATGAAACTTTCAACTACTCAGAAACTTTTCCTTGGCACGACTGCAGTGACATTCGTTGCGGCTGCTGCATATTCACCGTCCGCGTCAGCGACGGCATTTACCGATGTACCGGAAGATCATTACGCATATGAGGCGATTACCTATATGGCGGCAAATAAGATCATTAACGGCTATCCCGACAATACATACCGTTTGAATCAGCCTGTAACGCGCGCGCAAGCCGCTAAAATGATCGCACTGGCTATTAATGCAAAAGCCAGTGACGGTTTCCAGCCGAAATTCACGGATGTCAAACTAACACATGGATCGTATGACTATATCCGCGCGTTGACTGAGAAAGGCTTGTTTATCAATCAAGCGGAATTTAATCCTAATGGTCCGCTTACCCGTGGACAGATGGCAAAACTTCTGGTTCTTGGATACCGGATTATTACAGATGACAATGACTTTATTCGTTTTTCAGATGTCACGAAAGCGTACGGGGCCTATGCGTACATCATCGCTATTGCGGAATTGAATATCACCACTACGCGTCCTGGAGGTAACTTTAATCCAAATGAACCTGTCACGCGTGCGCAGATGGCGGCGTTCCTTTACCGGACGATTGAGTTTGATAAGAAACGCAAGAATGGCTTCATCACATACGACCATGAAAAGAAAATGTACGTTGATCATAAAGTGCCCATAAAGCCGCCGGCACCTGAACCGGAAAAACCGGTTCCGCCAAAGCCTAAACCGGAACCACCGGCAGTTCCGCAGCCGTCACTTGCAGATCAGACTATTAAAAATGTAAATAAATCGCGGACAGCAGCTAAAGTGAAGCCGCTGCAGACGGATGAGGCACTGAATAAAATCGCAACAGCCAAGGCAGTAGATATGGCAAAGTATGAAAATCTTTCTCACACATCAACTACATACGGAAATGTGGAACAGATGTTGGCGAAGTTTAATTACAAATGGAAGGCTTACGGGGAAAATATTGCCGTAGGTTATAAGACAGCTGATGGTGTGACGAAGGCATGGCTCGAATCAGCCGGCCACGCAGAAAATCTATTAAGTCCGGTATTCACTCATATGGGGGCGGGGACAGCGACGGATAAGAACGGCACAGTGTATTGGGTGAACCTGTTTTCGAAAAAATAAATCGAGACCTCTCCGCTTAAACACGGACGTTTGGGGTATAGTGGGAAGATACATATCACGTACAGACAGCGAAGGGGAGGAAGAGCAATGAAAAAAATCATCATCGTCGCAGTAACGGTTATCGCTTGTCTTTGTATGGCGCCTGTTACCGAAGCAGCTACACTTGACGAAGTAAAGGAACTCGTTGCACTCTATTATTATGGTGAAAAACCTGCTACGATTCAGAAAGCCCGCACGATCGATGAAATTATTAGACAGCTCGATGAATACTCCGTCTACATGACGCCTGCAGAATACAAGGAGTATTTAGAGCAGTACGCAAGCGCGGGAACGGTCAGACAAGTTGCTTCTACAGTTCCGCCGGTAGACAACGGCAAAAATGTTCAGTCACATATGATGTACGGGAATACCGGCTATTTAAAGATTAAGACGTTTTCAGCTCACCTACTGGAAGATGTCACAGACCATTGGGGTAAGCTGAAAGCGCAAGGTGCACAGAAATTGGTTGTTGATTTGCGTTTTAATGGAGGCGGCTATGTCGAAAGTGCGGAACAGCTGTTAGGCTTCTTTCCGAAAGTAAAGGATGCCTATAAATTAAAAACAAGAACAGGCATAGAATCTGCCCAGGCTATTCCCGCCAAGAATAAATTCCCTGATAAAACATACGTACTTGTGAATCGTTTTTCTGCATCAGCATCTGAAATTGTTGCAGTCAGTGTAATGGATCAGAAAGCCGCTGTTGTGGTAGGGGAGAAGACCAAGGGCAAAGGCAGTGTCCAATCGTTATTTGAATTGGAAAACGGAGGCGCTCTGAAGCTTACGACAGGTCACTATACCGGCCCTAAGGGGACACCAGTGCACCATAAGGGTGTGGAGCCTTCAGTTCAAATGAGACCGGGCACAGAGCTGACAGGGTTACATAAGCGTTTGATCACCGACGAACTGACATCGAAAAGTTATAGACAGCTTAAAGGGCCTTCCAATGTGTCAAAACAAAAAGTATTCAATGTGCGCTTCACACAGCCAATGGACTTCGGCTCAGCAAAAAGTTTTGATAAAATGGAACTTATTAAATTTGGCGGCGTCTCAATACCTGTAACGAAAAAACAAGTAAATGATAAAACGATGATGATTCATCCTGTTAAGCTTATGCAGCCGGATGCAGAGTATATGCTGGTCATTCATCCTGGCATTCAGAGTGTCAAAGGACCGAGCGTAAAATATGGAACGTTTACAACCTATAAAGTACAACCGGCGAAAACAAAATAAAATTAGCCTGAAGCTAAATAACTTGATATAGTATATAGATGTCAATATATAAACAGGAAGAGAAGGTAAACTATTATGCAAAAGAAATTATGCGTTGTAGGACTCGGCTACATTGGCCTCCCCACTGCTGTAATGTTTGCGAACAGCGGACTGCAGGTACATGGTGTCGATAAGAACGAACGGGCAGTCAACATGATCAATAATAAACAGCTTCATATAGAAGAGAACGGTCTGCAGCAACGTTTGGAACAGGCAGTTGACGAAGGACACTTCACAGCCTCACTGACACCGGTCGAAGCAGATGTGTTCATCATTGCAGTACCGTCGCCGATCAATCCGGATAACACGGCCAATCTGGAATTTATTCGTCAGGCTACGGCATCCATCGTTCCTTATGTAAAAAAAGGAGCACTCGTAATTTTAGAATCCACAGTCCCACCGAAGACAGTGGAAAACATTATGCTTCCTGAACTGCGTAAGACCGATCTCATTTTAGGAGAAGAACTATTTGTTTCGCATTCGCCTGAACGTGTCATCCCGGGTAAGATTTTTGAAGAACTCGTTAATAATGATCGGATTGTAGGCGGTATTAATCCGAAGTCAGCTGAAATGACAAAGGAACTGTACCAGTCTTTCGTACAAGGAACTATCCACTTAACAGATGCAACAACAGCAGAACTCGTTAAGGTGATGGAAAACACCTATCGTGATGTCAATATCGCATTTGCCAATGAACTTGCTAAAATTGCAGAAGGAATCGACGTAGATATTTGGGAAGCCATCAAGTTTGCAAACTTCCATCCACGTGTCAACATCCACACGCCAGGACCTGGTGTAGGCGGACACTGTATCGCGGTTGATCCATGGTTCCTAGTAGAACTGGCACCGGAGAAAGCAGATATTATCAAAAAGGCACGGGTGACAAATGACGGCATGCCGATGTACACGGCAGAGAGAGCGCAGAAGCTGCTGTCACAGTTTGGTATTGAGAATGGCAAAGTGGCGGTACTCGGACTGGCATTCAAAGGTAACGTCGATGATATGCGTGAAAGTCCCTCAACGAAAGTAATTGAGTCACTGCAGCAACTAGGCATAGAAGTAACATCCTTTGATCCGCATATCAAGGAACTTCAGCATCCGACACAGACAGCGACAATCGAAGAAGCAATCGAAAATGCTGACTTGCTTCTATTAACTACCGATCATGATGAGTTTAAACAGCTGAACCCGACTGGACTGCCAACAAAACAGCCAAGACCGATTATGCTCGATACGAAAAACGCACTGAATCCTGATAAGTGGGAACAGGCAGAATATCCATTCTTTAAACTTGGAGACGGCAAAAAAGAAGGAAAGCTGCAGAAATGAAAGAAGAAATATTGGGTGTTGCCGTTAACACAGAAAACTACGATGAATTAATTCCCAAAGTATTCGCCAATATAGAAGAAGGCAAAAAATCACTGGTAGTTGCCATCAACCCGGAGAAGCTGATGAAAGCAAAAGAAGATGCGGAACTGAAAGCTCTGCTCAACAGAGCCGAATTCCAAATCCCTGATGGCATAGGCGTAATCCTCGCATCGAAACTCAGTAAAGGTGAAATTAAATCAAGAGTAACTGGAATTGATATGATGGACCGTATCGTCAAGGAAGCGGCGGTAAGAGGTAAAAGGATTTTCCTCTACGGTGCGAAACCTGGAGTGGCGGATGCGGCGGCAGCGAAATTGCAGGAACTTCATCCGGCTATCAAAATTGCGGGCGTGCAGCACGGTTATGAAAAAGATATGCAAGTAGTGCTGGATGCTATTAATCACGCACAGCCGGATATTCTTTTCGTAGCAATGGGATCGCCAAAACAAGAACAATGGATTGAGAAACATCGTGATCAACTGCATCCGATACTTTATCAGGGAGTGGGTGGATCATTCGATGTGCTGGCGGGCAACATTAAACGTGCCCCGGCTGCATTTCAAAAAGCCGGAGCCGAGTGGCTATACCGTTTACTGCTTGAACCGAGCCGGATCAAACGCCAGATGAACTTGCCAAAGTTTCTAATTGAAGTATATAAGAAAAAATAAAGTTCAATATTAAAAATAATCTACTAATCGCATCTTGAAATCTAGTAAACTTAATGATAAAATACGGAAGTGTAAGGATAGTTTTCTCTTAGTATATAGCAAATGCCACGCGAAGCGTTACGGTTGGTTGACCGCACAAAAAAGGCTTGAACAGTTCCCATCTGTTCAAGTCTTTTTTTGTCTTCTTTTCCAAAGAAGACAAAATACCCTATTTCAAAAATTCATTACCAAATACTTGCATCTTCAGAAAATATCAGTAGAATAGAAGTTGCGGCAAAAAAGGTTTTGTCGAGGTTTGCTGTAAAACTAGCAAACTTTTTGAAATTTGATTGACATTCAGAACAGTATTATCTATAATTTACTGTGTAATGCCTACTACTTTCATACATAGGTAGTAAATCGGCACAAAACAGAGATACCTAAGAGGAGGAAATTATTCAATGGCTAACCAACCAACGAAATATCGCAAGTTTGTAGTAGGGGCTGCTTCAGCTGCACTAGTAGCATCAGCAGTAGCACCAGTTGCATTCGCGGCAGATAACAAATTCACGGACATGAAAGGCTACGATCAGCACACACAGGAGCAAGTAGCAGCACTAGTAGACAGAGGCATCATCAATGGCGTTTCTGATACGAAATTCGATCCGGGTGCAAGCATCACTCGCGGTCAAGTAGTTAAATTACTAGGACGTTACCTAGTAGAGTCTGGTAAAGCAAGCTACCCGGCAGACTGGAATAAAAAGAAGCGTTTCTCAGACCTTCCTGTTTCATTCCCTGACAACGACCTTTTGAAAAACGCAGCAGTAGTTTATGACGCTGGCGTATTCAAAGGAAATGAAGGTGTATTGAACTCAGCAGGTAAGATCACTCGTGAGAACATGGCACTAGTACTAGACCGTGCTGCTAAAGCAATGGGCGATAAAACGTTAGTAGAATTAGCTGGCGGAAAATCAGACTCTGTATCTGATATTGCAAATGCTAAGACTGAAGCACAAGAAGCAATCAAAGCTTTGAATGCTTTGGAAATTTCTACAGTTAACGAATTCAAGCCGAAGAACAACGTTCAACGTGTTCATTTCGCTACATTCCTTCATAACACTATGGTTGTTCTTGGAGACAAGTTCCCATCTAAGCCTGAAGTACCTGGAGTTACGGATGTAAAGGTTGAGTCGGTAACGGCGATTACTGCTACAGATGTTACGGTTGGAATTAAAGAAGCAGATACTGATTTAGAAGATCAAACAGTAACTGTTAAAGATGGTGCTGGTAATACTTATGAAGTAAATCCGACTACTGTCAAAAAAGGTGCTACTTCAGCAACATTCACATTCAAGACTCCATTAACAGTTAATGCAACAGATGCTTGGACAGTTAACGGTGTGAACTATGTAGCAGAGTTTGCAGTTACTAAAGTTGAGACTATTGATTTGAAAGGTAAGTACATCAATGTTCAATTCAGTAAAAAAGTAACTTCACTAGACCCATCAGAAATCACAGTTCGCGCAACTGCATCTCAACAAGCTTACGGCGTAGAAAGTGTTCGTCTGTCAGCTGATGGTATGTCTGCACAAGTAACATTGCTTGGTGATGCTTCTACAACAAATATCTTAACTCCAGGTAGAGAGTATACTTTATCAGTTACTCAAGGCGGAAAAGTTGTTTCTGCTAACTTCCAAGTTCCCAACTTTAGTGAAGCTGTTGCTGTAACAGGTTACAATAAAGCAGCTCGTACATTAACATTTAACGGCGCTGCAACACTAGTGGTTCCAGAATCAATCGCGATTGATTTCGAATCTTTAGTTGGTCAGGACGTGAACGTTTGGTCTGATAAAGATGGAAAAATCACACGTATTGAAGCTGTTGAATTAACAACTAAATACGATGCTGTAAAGATTGAAAAGCGAACTACAGGTACATTTGTAAAACTACTTAGTGAAGATAAAGAATACCGAATCGCTGACCGCGATGTTAACCAAGTTGTGTTGACTAGCGCTGGTTATGTAAAGGTATCTGAGTTAACAGATGGTCAAACATATGCATCAGCTAAAGTTGTACTAGATGCTCAAAGTCAAGTACGCAATATTGTAGTAGTTGATACATTCGCTGCACCGATTGTTGTTAAATCAGTAGAAGGTAATGTAGTAAAAGGAAATGCTTCAGAGTATAATCTTAAAGATTACACACTTGTAAAGAATGGCAAAACTATCACTGTAGCTGATCTTAAAGCGGATGATGTAGTTTACTACAACAACGGTTATAAGTATGCAGAAGTTTACAATGGCACGGTAACAGGTGAAATTACGAATATTTATTCTAATGCATTTAAAGTTAACGGTAAAAACTATCCTATCGCTGGTAAATATGTAGTAGGAAATGTTTATGCTGATCTTGACAAAGACGCATTGGAAGCATTCCAGGCCTCTAAAAAGCCTGTTACTTTGCATGTTGACCGTACAGGTACTTTACGTGTAGTAACAGGTGATGTGGCAGAAGTTCAAAAATTCACTACTTATGATTATGCATTGACTAACTCTGATACGTTCAAAGAAACTGTTAACACATTGGGTTATGTCAAGACAATTAATGATAAAGGTGAAACAAAAGAAGCTAAAATTAATGCATCTAAATTACAGACTGTTGTACACGGTGGTCAAGTTTATACAGTAGGTAAAGATCCACATGCAGTTGGAACTTTAGCATCTGCAATTAATTCTACTGATAATGTAGCAGTAACAGGTTTCAAAATTAATGGAGACGGAGAATTATTCTATACTACGAAAGCAGCAGCTACAGGAGTAGTAACGGATCATAAAATCTCTAGTTATGACTTCGATGATACAACGCCAGGTGTTGATGACGGATCGGAAGTAATTCTTAAAGATACTGTGATTTCATTGACACGTGATAAAGATGGTAATGTAATTGGTATTAATCATGCCCCAGCTACCAAAGAAGTTGTGGCAACAGCTTTGAAAGATATGACAGTTAAAACACTTCCAACTGCTGCAAATGGAAGTAAACAAGTGAAGTCAAGCACTCCTGTATTTATCGTAGATGGAGATGATGTTAAAGCATCAACTTGGGGTGAGGTAACTAAGTCAGCAACTGAAATTTCAAAGTATGATTTCTATTACAATAATGCAGACGTAGCTTATGTTGTAGTGGATAAAGCTGATGTCAAGACATCTCCTGAAACCAAAACTGCTGAGATGGTTGTTCAAGAAATCAACTGGAATAAAGATAATTCTTTATATGTAGCTGATATTAAATTAGCATCTACAACTGAAGGTGGAGTTGCTAAATCTTACGTATTGAGTAAAGCTAACATTACTGCAGCAGGCGTAACTGAAGGCGACATCGTAACAGTAACGCTTAATAAAGAAAATGATGAAGTAGTTACAATCGCTAAGGAAAATGCAGCAGTTGCTAAATCAATCGACACTACTAATGAAAAATCAGTTGATGGAAACACAATCACATTTGCTGACGATACGAAAGTTAAAGTACCAGCAACTGGCTTAACAGTTTATGAAGTTATCAAAGATGAGCTTGGTCAAGTAATTGAAGTTAAAAACGTTGGAATCTCTGGTCTTCAGAATATTAAGTCGGACAACGCATTAATGGTTTCTTACCTTGAAGGTAATACGGCTTATGCTGATACGATTGTTATTACGAAGAATCAAGATAAGACAGCTACTCCAGGAAATCCGGGAGGAACTGGCCAATCGCAGTATCTATCAGTAGCAGATGTTACTGAAGGTGCAACTACAACGTTAACACTAACTGCTACAGGTACAATTTTCACACCTAATGCAGAAGACTTTATCGATGTTAGTGGTCTACCAACTGGTTATACAGTAGGGACAGTTACACGTGTTTCTAACACACAAGCTACAATTGCTATCACTGGTTCAGCTGACTTTGATGCTGATGTTGCTTCAACAGTCACTGTTTATAACGGTGGATTGAATGGTGTAACAACTAACCAATCTACAACTGCTAAATTTATTGCTGTAGATGAAGTTGTAACAGCAACTACAAACACTCCTGCTGATAATAAGTTTACTTTGACAAATAACTTCAATCATACAGCAGCTATTGGCGATGTAGATTTAGATCCAGTAACTAGTGGTGTACAATCAACAGTAGTTATTAATGGCATCACTTATACTGTTGCAGAATCAAGTGGCGTATATACAGTAACAGCTACAAGTGGTACTGCTACAAATTCAGAAGCTGCTAAAACTTCTGCTATTAAAATTGCAGTAGCTAAATCAGCTGATAAGACATTAACACTTAATATTCCAGCTGTAACAGCAGCAGACCCTGCTTCTGGAGTAACAGCAGGAATTACAGTAACTAACTAATTTAAAAGTTAAAAACAATTACCAGGTCGCCACACAATTCAGATACGATTCTGACAAGTGAGTGAGGAACGACGGAGAGAGTCTTCTGATCGAGAAATCGGTCGGGAGGCTTTTTTCCTTTTCTCCGTATTTACTTCACTTTCAGCTATATATTATGGTTCTATAATATTTGTTGGGGTATCCAAACAATTTGCATAAAAAATGCACGTGATCACCGATTTCTTTTATACTTGAATTGTCTATAAACAAGTAAAAGTGAAAGGTGATACGTGCATATGAATTTTACCATGAATATTCCAGGATTAAAAGATGTACTCATTGAAAAAGTGGAGGAACAGGGGGACCGCACGATTCTACATATCTCTCTTCCTAAAAAGCGTCATCGGTGTCCAAGTTGCGGGTCTTTCACAGAGAAAGTACATGATTATCGCCTGCAGAAAATTAAGCATTTAAAGTGGTTCGAGCGATTAACCTGTCTCTTTTACAAGCGCCGCCGTTATGCATGTGCTTGTGGAAAACGCTTTTCTGAGAAGGCTTCATTTATTGAAAAATATCAGCGCTATTCAAAAGAGTGGAATCAAGTAGCCCAAATCCGATCCATCAAGGCAAAAACTTTTAAAGAAGCAGGAGAAACATTAGGAACTTCCAGTTCAACGATCATTCGGCGTTTTCAGCGGGTTGCGAGAGAACAAATGGTCCAGGGAGTGAGACTGCCAAAAGCCATTGCGATTGATGAATATAAAGGCGATACAGATGCAGGGAAGTTTCAGCTCATTATCGCGGATGCCAAGACGCGTGAGCCGCTTGATATTTTACCGAATCGTAAAAAAGAAACAATTGTCGACTATCTGCGCCAACATGGTGATGAGGTAGAGTTGGTTGTCATGGATATGAATCACAGTTTCAAAGCCGCTGTGAAGAAAGCCTTGGGACGACCAGTGATCGTGGCTGACCGTTTCCATTACTGCCGTTATGTTTATTGGGCGCTCGATGCAGTTCGAAGAGACGTACAAAAGGAATGGCATCCATATGATCGGAAAAAGTGTAAACGAATGCGTCACGTTTTGTATAAGCGTGCAGAGAAACTGACAGATCGGGAGCGCTGGTATCGTGATCGGTATCTAAGCATGTCAGAAGAGCTGCGGAAAGCATATGAACTAAAGGAAGCCTACTGCGAGTGGTTTGATCAGGCGAAGAAGACAGAAGATGTTGCAGAAGTGAAAAGAAGGCTGGAAGCCTTTTATCAACAGGTAGAAAGCAGTCAGATTCCTGCTTTTCAGAAAGCCATGAAGACCTTTAAGAATTGGCAGGTAGAGATTCTTAACAGCTTTATTTTTCCCTACTCAAATGGCTTTTTGGAAGGCATTAATAATAAAACAAAAGTGATGAAGCGCAATGCCTATGGCTATCGCCGCTTCGATCACTTTCGGGCTAAAATCTTATTAAATATCAAGTATCAAGTATCAAGAAATCGGGGTTCACTTAGGGTGACGTGATAGAATAGTTGTCACCCCAACATTTGACGTTGAACCATTATTATAATCCTGAATACCAATCATCAAAGCCCTACTTCTACAAACAGAGGTAGGGCTATTTCTATTGGACGGTTAATCTATGAAGAATCAGTATGGAAAGAAAACAGAGCAGTTGACATGGTCGATGGTGAAGGAGGAAGTCTGAGAGAAGAAACAACAACCTGCCAAACGGGTGAAAAGTACAGGTACCAGGTCCCCGCACAATTCAGATACAATTCTGACAAGTGAGTGAGGAACGACGGAGAGAGTCTTCTGATCGAGAAATCGGTCGGGAGGCTCTTTTCTGTTTTTTAGAAATGAAATGCAGCTAGCAAGTTAAGGGCAGGTACCAGGTCCTCACACAATTCAGATACAATTCTGATGAATGAGTGAGGAACGAAGGAGAGGGTCTTCTGATCGAGAAATTGGTCGGGAGGCTCTTTTCTGTTTTTTTAGAAATGAAATGCAGCTATCAAATTGAGCTAGCAAGCCTAGGTTGATATTTTTAATTATAGGAATAAACGTTTCTCCTAATATTTGTTTTGTTGTTTAATCGAGTTTAATGAGTGAAGAGAGAAATATGATTATCGTGACAGTTATTGAATAATTTATTGATTTGTTGTTACTTATGTAGTATACGTATAATGAATAAAAGTATATGATTGAAAGAGATTAAATGGAATCGTCTTTTGATTAATAGACAGGGACGGCGTTCATAGGAGAGGATGAAAAGACAAACCTCTTTGTTTAGTCAGAAGAGATCGCGATTGAAAAACGGAAATAATCCTATTGAATGAAGTTTGATAACTAGGAATTGGGAGTGTGAATAATGAAAAGGTTTGTGTTTGTTCCAGTAGTTACTGTATTACTGTACTCTTTGCTGTCCGTGCAAATTGTTTTTGCAAATAATGAAGAAAAGGTTATAAAATTACCAGAACTCAATAATACGATGAACCAGGTACAAGATGATGCAATGTGGAAAATGAATGAGTATCGATCGAAGGTAGGATTACCTCTTTTCGATAAAAATATCCTTCTTCAAAGAGCAAGCCAATCACATGCGAATTATCTTTATTTAAATAAGGAACTCGGTCATGGTCAAAATGAAAATGGAATTGGCTATACTGGGGTAAGACCAGGGGACAGAGGCAGATACTTTGGGTATAAAGGGTACAGTTATGCTGAAGGAATTACTTTCGGTGCGCAAACAGGCATCGATGGGATTAATTCATTGTTTGACGCCCCTTATCATCGAATTCCAATTATAAGTCCTATCTATACAGAAACGGGAACCGGATATAATCCCAATGGACACTTAGTGGTGAATTATGCGGACAAAGCAATGACTCCAGTTGTCGCAAAAGAACATGAAGTGGTGACGTATCCATATCCAAACCAAAAAAATACTAAAACGAGCTGGCTGGCTCTGGAAACTCCGAATCCGCTTCGTTTTTGGAACATCTCCAATTCATCATTTGCAACAGTGGGCTACCCAATTAGTTATCTTTACTTTGGTAAAGGCGATTTGGTCGTAGAAAAAGCTGTACTTAAGGATGCATCAGGAAAAGTGATCCCTTCTTATAATGTCACACCAGAGTTGGATCCAAACCATAACTTGCTTTTTATCATTCCAAAAGAAGAGTTGGAACTGCGTCAAACTTATAATGTAACAGTAGATGCATATGCGAACGTTAAAGGACTTCAAGAAGATATTTCTAGAGAATGGTCATTTACCACAATGGAAGAAGTAGACGTTACAGATGTATATTTCATCGCCTATGAAGACGATAGTAATTTAGTAGTAGAATTTAATAATGACAAAGACTTCGATTATCAAATAGAGTTAGAAAAAGATGGGAAAGTATTTCTTACAAGTAACAGAGAGAAAGAAATAATAGATGGATATACTTATCAGCATGTCTATCAAACTATTCATTATCCTATTACCAATGGAGAATACACACTCAAAGTAACAATCCCAACATTACTAAAAGAATTGATCCTTCCAATTAACATCCAAAAAGATGCGGATAAATTTTACGGTCAGGCGGGTGAGTGGAAAGTAAAATTTGACAGACAAGGTAAAAGTACAAAAAAGGTAAATCTTTTATTTAAGGATGTCAAAGAAGGTATGGGACATTATGATGGTATCAAGTATATGGTGGACCATAATATTGTCAGCGGATTTGATGGATACTTTTCACCATGGAAATCTGCAAGCCGTGGGCACATTGCAAAAATGATTGTCAATGCACGGGGCTTAGAACTCGTCAGCGGGACGGAAATGGAATCAATTATCAGCATCTATGCGGACGTATCGAAAGACCATTCATTCGCACCTTACATTGCAACCGCAACAAAGGCAGGAATCTTTAATGGGAGTGCGATTCCAGGAAGCAATAAGAGACAATTTGGCACATCTAAATATACTAATCGCGAGCAGATGGCAAGTGTATTAGTACGAGCATATGGCTTAGATTCGTTAGAGATGGATCACGTGTCCATCAATCTTAAAAATGTATCAAGAGATCATCAGCCAAACGTTCAAGTATTGGCAAACCTTGGAATTACTGATCAGTTGAAAGATTTTGGACCTAAGAAAGAAATTTCCCGTGCGGCTCTCTCAACATTTTTATATCGAGTCATGGAAATGTGAGAAACGACGCGGTTGCGCTACAAAAACCAAATACTACTAAGATGATTCTCTTTGATAGTGAAACATAGATGAGTCCTTTGATCGAGTAATCGATCGAGGGCTTTTTAAGTTTTGACATTCGAGAGCGGATCCTATTTTGTTGGAAAATATAGTAATTATAAGAAACTATTTTCTTTATTATTAAAAGGTAGTTAGTAAAATTCGGGATTTTAAATTTAACTTTTTTGGCTATCATGATAATATATCTAAAAATAAGTTTTAATCCGCTATAAGACTGAAAAACCATTTTAAAAACCATCATTTACCGGTATATAAAGATAGTTCACAAGTCAAAATTCATTTTTACTGTTTTGACGTTCCCATTGTATCTTCTTATGATGAATGTACCATAAGAATCGGATGTGATTACATGTCTTCATCGGTAATGAGTGTAGGCTTACAGGGTCTTAAAGGAGAACGGATTCGTGTAGAGGCTGATGTACGCGTGGATAAAGAGCAGTGTGTCATCATAGGGTTACCTGATCTGAGTATTAAAGAGTCAAAGGAGCGAGTGTTGAGTTGTCTGCATCAAATGAATTTTGATTTGTCGATGAAAAAGGTCACGATTCACCTCTCGCCTGCAGATATGCGGAAAAGCGGCACGGGATTCGACGGAGCGATGCTGCTGGCAGTTTATCAAGAGCTGTCGGACGAGCCGTTGCTGCTCACGGATGATATATGTATTATTGCTTCACTTTCACTGCATGGTGAATTGGTGCCGTTTCACGGGATATTGCCAGCAATTCAACAGGCGCTGAAGCTCGGGTTTAAATGCATTTATCTTCCGCCGGTTGATGTTTCGTTTCTTCACTATACAAAAGGAGTGGAATTGATTCCGTTGCCGACTGTGAAAACATTGATTGACCATCTTCGCGGCCAGACATCCTTACTGATTGAATCTTCTTTGAGCCCACTAATTGAGGAAGCAGGGTCACAGGAGGAGATGCCAGAAATAGAATTTTCCACTATTCGCGGTCAGCAGCAGGCAAAACGTGCATTGGAGATTGCAGCGGCTGGAGGTCATCATACGCTGCTGGTTGGTCCGCCAGGTTGCGGGAAGAGTATGCTTGCAAGTGCATTTTCTTCAATTCTGCCTGATATGACTCAAGAAGACGCGCTTGAAGTTTACAGTCTCTTTCATCTTGCCCGGGAGAAGCAAGGACTGTCGTTGCGGCCACCGTATCGCCAGCCGCATCATTCCTCTTCTGCCATTTCATTGATTGGAGGTGGAACGTATCCTAAGCCCGGAGAAATCTCTTTGGCACACCACGGCATTCTGTTTTTGGACGAGCTGGGCGAGTTTTCCCGTAAGACGCTTGATATGCTGCGGCAGCCTATGGAAAGGGGCGAGGTGACGATCAGCCGGGTGAAGCAAACGGTCAGCTATCCTTCTTCTTTTCTATTCATTGCAGCGACGAATCCCTGCCCGTGTGGATATTTTGGTTCTCATGAACGCTATTGTACCTGCTCACCAAAACAAGTCCGCAACTATCAGCTGAAAGTGTCTGGACCGATTCTTGACCGCCTGGACTTTGTGCTGTCACTGAAAAGCAGCGGCCTGCAGGAAAATGCATCATTGGAAACTTCTGCCGATATTAAAGAAAGAGTGCGCGGAGCAAGATTGTTACAGAAGGAACGCTATGGCAGGCACTTTCTAAACGGCTCTGTTTCTTTTCAGCTGTTGGATAGCCTGGCAGAGATGTCTTCGGATCAGAGGAAATTGGTCAGCAATGTATGTTTTTCACAGAAGTGGAGCAACCGAACGCAGGTAAAGTTAATCCGCATTGCAAGAACGCTTTCAGATCTGCAGGGAAGCAGAGAAATGACTGATTCAGCTATTGCTGAAGCAATCAGCTGGAAGCGGATGCCGACCGGGCTTCAGGAACAAGTTTTTTCAGGAGGTGAATGAAATTGCCGAGAAGAAAGCGTGATTGGCGGCCGAATGTATACTACCACGTTGTTATGCGTGGCAATAATCGACATTATATATTTAAGACGGATGAGGATATGTATCACTTAATACGTATCATCAGCCAGGCTTTACAAGATTTCCGCTTTTCCGTCGCAGCATTTTGTATCATGTCTAATCATTATCATCTTCTTATTCAATCAGAAGATGAACTGGCAAGAATTATGCGGCAGATCAACCGAAGATACAGTGATTACTATTGCAAACGCTATCGCTATGTCGGAACTATCTATCAGCAGCGCTATTTTTCCAAATCAGCTGAAGATCCACACAGCCTTCTCTATATCAGCCGCTACATCCACAGAAATCCTATTGAAACAAATACCCCTATGGTAACAGACCTTGCTGACTATTACTTCAGTTCATTTCCCGTATATGCCCAAAAGCGCCCAGCAACAGATTTACCTTTTCTTAAAACAGGTATGCTTCCTGAGCTACTTCCTCCGCCAATGGAGAAGTCAGCAGATGCCTATGTGAAATTTTGTATGGATGAGCAAGTTGATGGGATTTTTGGGGATGAATTTTGTGGCAGGCAGTTGGAATAGATGCCGAATTGTACGGGGACCTGGTACTCCATTCAAATTAGGGTAGACAAATAATATTTTTCAAGTAGTATGAACAGTATGTATGAACTATAAAAGGAGAGAAACTAATATGAGGAAAATACTATTACTACTTTATTCAGCAGTAATTACTATCGCACTAGTAGTTACATCATCCATACCTGTTTCTGCTGTTGAGCGTTCACAAGACAATGTATTTAGTGATGTAACAGAATACAATTTTTATTATGATATCATCAATAATATGGCCAGTAAAGGTATCATTAATGGCTATCAAGATGGAACGTTTAAGCCGCACGTAAAAATTACACGTAAACATGCGGCAGCATTGATTAGTCGGTTACAAGGAGATTCGTTGCCAACTACCTATGAATTCTATGAATTTAAAGATATGCCGAAAAGTAATCCAAGCTTTGATGATGTGAAAAAGTTACAGCAAGCTGGTTTATTTATGCCAGACAGTAGGGGAAACTTTAATCCGAATAAAGCATTAACAAGAGCAGAAATGGCAAGAATTTTAGTGGTTGCTTTCGATTTAAAAGTGAAAGCGAAATACGACTTTAAAGATGTACCTCCAAGCCATCCTTATAAGGATGATATTCGGGCTTTGTATTCCAATGGTGTAACAACTGGAGATAAAGGTAATTTTAAGCCGGAAGAAGATCTATCTAGGGAACACTATGCTGTATTTATGCACAGAGCGATGAACTTAGATATTAACCATATAGCCAGACCCATTTGGATAAATCCGGTTAGTTACCATGATATCCCGGCCGAAGATGTACCAAGACCACCGGGATATGTGGCGAAAGTACATGAGAAAAATAATAAGGAACAACTTTATAAGCTAGTAAATGCCATGTTAAAAGAAAAGAAATTGGGTGGATATGTTACAGGAATGGGTTTACGCGGAACAATGGGTGTTGATGACGATAATCAACAGTTTTTTGAAAATAGGGCAAAGATGATAAACGTAACTTCAGAAGAATTTGTTAAGATACTAGACTGGACCATTAAAACAGGGGAAATATATGATGGCACATTATTCTTTATTTATTACGATTATATTAGTGGAGGATTTAAAATGGCGGGTGCTAACAATATAAAGGAAGTTACAGGTAAATAGTTCGGCCAATTGAGTGGGGAATTTGAGCTGTTTAGCGGAACTAGTACAAGATCCAGCACAATTAAAAAACTAGCATGAGTCTTCTGATCGAGAAATCGGTCAGGAGTCTTTTTTTCATTTGTTACTAAATACCGAATACACCAGGTCCTCTCGCAATTAAATATACTATCTAAAAAAAACGAAAAGAAGGAAAATTTGAATACAAAGTAGTTTATAAAATTACTATTTTAGTTAGAGCACAGCTTTTACAACGTCGGTACCTTCATTAAAACAGGTTACGAATTCTCATTCTTCGAAACGAACAAAACCGGAGTGCGGTCGGTAATATGTTAAAAGCTCACAAATCAGGAATGTCGCTCGACGATTTCATAGCAGATGCTAACAATGCTATAGAATCTGGAAAAGTCGTATTTGCAAGAGACCACTCTTACGGAATATCCATCAAATACGGAACTTACAACGCGAAGCCATTTCCAATCATCCTGATGATACACTGAATGCAGGCACCGCGTTCCCACACAATTAGGACCTGGTGTTTGATTTGACGACAGTATAAGGCAATAGTTTCTGAATAGGAGCCGTTCCAGTTGTTGATTTTTTGAAAAAAGGAGTTCTTATTACCCATATCTGTGGTATGATAAGTAAAAAGGAGTGAGTTTTATGTATAAGCGATTATTACTATCCATGATTACTTTGTTTGCACTAGCTCTGCTTATTGTCCCAACAGTAAATGCGGCATCGTTTAAGGATGTACCCTACAACCATAGTAATTATGGGAACATCAATTATTTAGTTGACTTGCAGATTATTAAAGGATATGAGGACGGAACATTCGGCCCTAATAATCCGGTAACTAACCGGCAGGCTGCTGTGATGTTGGTGCGTGCGCTGGGATTGACTGAAGGGGCAACGGTTCATCCGGGGTATCAGGACGTACCTGAAAAAGATGGAGCGTACAGGGAAATAGCGATTGCCGCAAATGCTGGACTATTTCCTGTAGGCGGGCACTTTAATCCCGGCAGTTATATTACCCGGGAATCAATGGCACGGGCTTTGACGAATGCATTTGATCTGAAAGGAAATAAAAAAACAGACTTTACGGATGTAACTGCTTCATATTGGGCATACGCATACATAGACAGTTTAGCGGCAAATCAGATTACTACAGGCTTCAGTGACGGTTCTTTTAAGCCGAAGCAGTCTGTAACACGTTCACATTTCGCATCATTCTTAGTCCGCGCAATAGACCCGTCCAAGAGACCGGGAGAAGTCAATAAGCCGCTTGTCTGGTCAGGCAACTGGGAAAGAACTATACACAATGAAAAGGGATATCTTACAATTGAAAGTGTTCGTAATAACTCCTTTGAATTTTCTTTGACTGCTAGCAGTGGAACAAGAGCAGGTTTTATCGAAGGAAAAGCATTGATTTCCGGTAATAAAGCGAAATTCTCTACGACTGAATACGGTGAGTTGTGTAAGCTGGAGATGACACTTTCAGAACAAAAATTACAGATTACACAAAGTCCGGGCTGTTCTATTCATGGTGGGGCAGGAGTATCATTCGGCGGCGAATATCTAAATGATACTGAAATTTCGAAATTCCCGCCAAAAGACCTGAGCTCTCTTGAAATTGTATCGTCTGATTTAGATATGAAAATAAAGAGACTAACTGGTGAAGATTATGCCGTAATTGTAGAAAGTATGCACATTGTAAGCGGTGATTATAACATAGGTGATATCTGGGGGAAGCAAGGGTTTTTACGTGGCATGTATTGGGATGTAAACAGCGTAATCGGATGGAACCCGAAAGGCCATTTATATGTGGCAACTGTTGTAGGGGATATGAGAATTAAGTTTTATACTGATGATCCGTCATACAAGAATTCTATCCCTGGTTTTATCCAGGATTGGTATGAAAGTTTTGAAGATTATTCGATAGAAAATGTGTATAAACATCTTTAATCAAGATGTATGTAAAACACCACCTGGCTGCCAAACAATTTAAATTCAATTCTTAAAACGGAGCTTGGGACGAAATAAAGGGCCTTTTGATCGGGAAATTGATCAAGAGGCTCTTTTTCTGTTTGTTAAATTATGTTCGTGCTGATACCAAGTACTAAGTGAATTATTACTGATAGCTACGGCTATATACTTACCAATATAAATGCGGATACGCTGAAAATATGATACGATAACCCCTATTACAATGATAGAAAGGATTGATTAATTTGGGTAAATTCAGGATTCTTAGTATGGTCTTATTTATGAGTATACTCTTAATTGGCTGTGCTTCTGATAATCAAAAATATGAAGAGAAAAATGATGAATTGGAGGAAGGTTCGACTGAGCAGGTGACACCAGAATCGAAAGACGAGAAGGAAAAATCAAATGAAAAAGATGAGAAGAAATCAGATGAATCAGGAACGACAGAGTTATCTGTGGAAAAAGAAACAGCTGATGAAATTGCTAAAGATGATAATGTAGAGGATGCAATTATTCAGCTGGAAACGGTTGGAGAGAATGAATATGTGAATGCACATATAAAATTTAAGGAAGTTGTCAAAGGCGAGGAAACAGCAGAAGAATACGCTGATCAACTCAAAGAACAATATCCTGATCGTATAGTCGATATTATTTTAAGCAGGAACGGTGATGTGTTGTATCAAGGAGTATTTGAATAAAAATCAAAAAATAATAGATTCCTGTGAAGTGCAAAATCCGCACGCTATTCCGACTAATTAAAGAGGAGAGTCTTCTGATCGAGAAATCGGTCGGGGGATTCTTTTTTTTCTACGTAACTTCTTCATTTATAATGACAGAGAAAAAATGAACAATAAGATTGGGGGCGATTTCTCAGCAAAGTGATATACAGTCAGAACGAACATACAAATATTTCTTTCATGGAATTTGATAGAATTTGACCGCAAGTGGAGTAGTTACGTTATACGCAGTAATAATTAGCAAACAGTTTTCGTTTAATCAGCAGCCCACCATTCACTTGAATGATGGGCTCAATAGGTTAAAGAAAAAGAGAGTCTATGCCAAACCGTTTCATTAAGCTAACATGACATAGGCACCGTAAAGAGTTTCTTGATCTGTTATAAAAACCTTAATATCAGACGGCAGCATCAATAATTGACAATACATAAAACCGATGGACGCCAAGTTAACATAGGCGTAGTTTTGTGCTGTTATCCATTGTAATAATCCTAATAGTAGTTCAGAAGAATTTATAGAGTTTATGTATGAAGCAAATATTTTCAATAGATAGAGTGCTGTAAAAAAACATATGAAAACTATGTTGTGAATTAAAATAGTAGGCACAGAAATATTTCTACATTATTTATGAATATGCTGGTTCTAAAGAATGTACCATGTTCCGATATAATGGATTGAAAACCAGTAGAAAATTAAGAGAAGGGTACTTGGCAGTCGATTGTCAAGTACCCTTTTTTATACTATTTTATAATTAAATATTCAAGGCTAACCAACCATATTACTAGTATTACCGCTAAAGATAAATTTAAACTTGATTCGTGAAACTGTGAAGAATGTCATTGAAATGTATTCTTTTTATACTTTCTGTAATATTGACGAATAAGCTCCATACTTTATGTAATTACTTTACGTAATTTGAAAAACAATGAAGTATAATAATTCTACCTATCAAATATCAGGACTTTACACCTCGAGCGTCTAGTAATTTAGAATCTAAAAAGTGCTTTATCCTCTATAAGTAATTACTCATGTACTTTATACTAGTAAGAAATATAAGTATAAAGGAGAGTTATGAATGAAAAAAATGTTTTTATCAGTTTTATTACTATTTACGTTTTCCATACAAAGTATGAACGTTGCTGACGCTTCTTCACCTACAGACTGGTGGTCAGAAAATGAAGCAGAATTAAGTCCTTATGTATATTCTTATTTATTAGATCATGCAGGATTTTCCGCCTATATATATGCTGACACTAAAGCTGATCTCAGCATGCAAGTTAATGGGGAATTTACTGTAAAAGAAAAGTACAAAAACTTCATTGTAGGAGAATATGATGAACGATCAACAAATATTCTCGTTACAAGTGATGGACTTGTTGTATCTTATTCACCTAAAGTTTCAGCGGGAGCAATTTTTCCGGAAAATAAATCAACAAAGAATCTGCACTTTCGTGAACTTCAGCGAGCCGTCAAACAATTTGTCGGACCTACTATTGAAAAGGCAAGTTACATTAACTTTTCAAGTTTAGACAGCAACAAAGCATTAAGCATGTATCGTTATTGGAGTGAGTTGACTATACCCTATCAAACCAGTATTCAATCTGTTGTTTTAAATGATTTATATACTGATGGATTTGAAGATTATGAATTCACATCCATTTCCTTGTTGCCAGCAGTCTTCGAGTCTGGAAAGACGCACAATGTTGAATGGAAGGGTAATAGCGGCAGGGGCAATTTCTATATTGATGGAATTGAGCTATTAACAAAGCGAACTAGCCAAATGAGTATTTTTTATACAAGCAATGAAAATATACGAGTAGATGAAATAGAAAATATTCAGTTTTACAATTTATCTAATCGTTTTACTCCAGTGATCAGCGATATGAAAACTAGTCACGGAGCACATAGTGAAGTAATTTGGGCAATTAAAAAAGGCTTGATTCGCGGTTATGAAGGTGGATCATTCAAGCCTGAAAGTACATTAACAGAAGGACAATTTGTTTCAGTTCTGTCCAAATACTTCAACTTAAATACGTCATTGGATAAGAATTCAACTGTTTTTAATCTTGAAGGCGCTTATATTGCTTTGAAAAAGTATAACTTTCCTTTGAACGGTTATAAAAATAAAGATGCTCGCAGTAATCCGATTTCAAGAGGGACTGTTGCACAAGTCCTGTCTATGAGCCAAGGAGGACCAAAAGATCTTAACGGTGCTTATAATTTCCTAGCAGAGCATCAATTAACTAATGCAACATCACTGTCATCCTATAATGCTTCATCCAGTCTGAAAAGATCGCATATATCATCTTTCTTTAAACGGATGGACTCAGCAAAACTAACTGAACTTAAATAAGAAGTTCTGATGTATTCTGGCGAGTATTGTCTGCATCTAAATGAATCATATTATGAGATACCTAAATTTATAGTATTGATTCAAATCAGATTATATCGTCCATGATCCAGGTGATAGTCTATATGTATGAACGTTCAAATGAGCAGTATTCTATTCATGTGAATCAAGTGGCTGTGATAAGTGGAATGGATTTTGAGATGGATGATAATACGTTAGTCAGTTGTTCATTGAAAAGGATATCAACAATAAATAGGAGAAGTATCTTAGCATTTTACAGTAGAATCTTGTGAAGAGGCCTAATTTATTTTTACGTGCAGATGTATATATGAAAAATGATATGCAGTAGCTCATTATTTCTCGTAATAACTGTACGGTGGTGATTTGGCAGGTATGTACTATTACGCACAGTAGAATTGCTCTAGTCTGACATCTTTATTATAAACTGCAAGACAAAGAATGCTGGAGCATCCGTAAATACTAGTTTTATAAGCAAACAATCCAGCCGGAGAATATCCCGGCTGGATTGTTTAGTATATTAATTTCTAACAGTTACGTTTACATAAACACCCTGTTTCAATGGCTTTGACTGCAAGTTTTTCCAAGTGGGATGTATAACTAAAGTATAGGAAGCCCCGGGTTTTAAAGATTGTACTGGCTTTACTGTAATTGTTGACTGGTTTGTTCTTTCTACTGTAATTGCTTGTGCTTTTCCACCTAATTCAATAAGCTGTACAGCATCTTTTACCAAATCTGACTGCATCGGCATATTCATTTCTACACGAAAAGTCTTGGTGACTGGTACATTTTCCAATGCAGGCAATTTCTTATAGCCTGGTAATCGATTAATGAGCTGCTGTTTATGTGCAGCTTGAAGTTCTTCTCCTTCATCTGTCACCACGTCAGGAGCTACGCCCACTTGGTCGATTGTTCTTGCCCCGGGAGTAAGAAAGCGGGCAATGGTCATTTTCAACACGCTGTCATCTGAAAGTTGGTACATAGTTTGCATTGTGCCTTTTCCATAAGTAGTTTGACCAAACAGCGTAGCAGCTTTGCGTTCTTTCACAGAGCCGGCTACCATTTCTGATGCGCTAGCGCTGTAGCCATTAACGAGCAATGCAACAGGTGCTTGAAATTGGTGTGGCTGTTTGATGACTGGGAAGGTTTCCGTCTTATCCCGTGACCTCAGTTGAAATGCCTGCTTCATTTGAGGAAATAAACCCATCACTTGCTGGGCAGCTCCGACATACCCGCCACCATTATCGCGTAAATCTAAGATCCAGCTGTCAGCATTGGGCATTTGCTGAATAGCCTTTTGTATATTCAGTGCTGCATCGTTCGAAAAGCTATGCAGACGAATATAGCCTATATTGCCACCGAGCATCCTACTTTCCACGTTCACAAGCTGTATTTCTTGCCGCTTCAATACTTTTTTGAATGTATCTGCGGAAGGGCGTACGAGTGTTAAAGTAACTGACGTATCAGCCGGCCCGCTAATAAAAGGAATGGCGGCTTGCACAGATTTTCCTGCGAGTGAATCACCATTCGCATGCGTAATGATATCACCTGCTAAAATTCCCGCCTGCTCAGCAGGTGCACCCGGCACAACTGAGAGAATCTGAACTCCCAGCTCATGCTCTTCCAATACTACGCCGATACCGACAATGCGTTGCTCAATGCCATTCATAAATTGTTCGAATTCATTTTTTGTCATATAGACTGTGTAAGGATCCAATTCTTTTAGAATTTCGGAGACCTCTGGTTTATTCAGCACGTCTTCCGGAACTGAATCTACGTAATCAGTAGTGATCAGCTGACGGACTTCTTTTAGTACATCAGGATTGGCAAAAGTAGGTGCCGGTAATAAGAATAGAGCTAATGATAGAAATAGCAATGCGTGTAATTTATTTTTCATAGCACAGTCTCCTAAAGACAATTTTGATTTAAGAGTGGAACAAAAAATATTTAGTAAAAACAATCGTAGTCTGCTGTCAGGCTAAGATTGTCAACGTAATTTCACTAATACTATGATGTTAGTTTCCTAGTAAAATCTTATTTAATTGAATCAATTACAAAATCAGGTTCTTCGGAGGGTTCAGGTATTACAGGTGTATCTGGTGACTTAACTTTTTCACTTCTGGTGACAAATGATGCAAGCTGGCTGCGGGTAACCAATTCGCCTGGAGAGTATGTTGTCGGTGTAGTGCCTGTTGTGATATTAAGAATCCGCAATGATTCAACATAAGGGGCGAACCATTGCTTACTCGACACATCTGTAAATGGCGACATTGCATTTTTATCGGCTTCTTCAAAATTAAATCCTTTGATAATCATTTTTGACATATGGGCTCTTGTCATGGATTGATTCGGTTTAAAAGTCTGATCTTCATAGCCACTGATTACCCCGGCTTCTACTAAAGCAGCAATATGTCCATAGTATTGGTGAGCAGTTGAAATATCTATAAATCCCGGATTTTTCACTTTTTGAGTATCCAGCTGTAAAACGTTTGCTATGATTTTTGCTGCCTGTCCGCGTGTCACGTTTGCTGCAGGGCGGAAGGTGCCGTCTGGATAACCGCTGATATATCCTCTTGAAGATAAACTGATAACGGCCTCGTAATATGCTCTGTGTTTTGGTACATCTGTAAATTCGATGCTTTTGCTTTGTACGTATCCAATAGACGATACGGATATAACGCTGACTATAAGTACAACAACGAGTGATTTAATTAATTTACTTTTCATGTTCGTATACTCCTTTTCTATTTATCCATAGTTAATAATATCATAGAATCTTTGCCTCTCAACAAAATATTGGTGTTATTTACCAAATTGATTGGGGGCGATAGAATTTTTGCGTGAAGTGATTAATAGTTAATTAGAAATTATAAGGCAGATACAGAATATCTTGTTACTATCCAACTGGAATCATAAGTACAACTGGATCGACATTTCGTGATAATGTGCAATTGTCCTTTCAAACTGTGAAGAAGCTTATAATGAGGACTTCACACAGAACTGTGTCTGAATTGTGTGGCACACAGGCACCACCCACTACAGGCACCACCCACTAGCGTCTGCAGGTCTGACAGCGTTCTCGCAATGCGGATTAATTTCACTTGTGTTCGGTTGCTCCACTTTTCCGCAAAGCACACCTCGCTGATCAAAGACCGCTGAATCATAGACATGCCAGCAAGCTTATCCAATAGCTGAAATGGAACGGTTCCGTTCATCCTTTTAGTTCATTTCCAATCTACGCTGGACAGCAGCCGTCTGCTGATTTTGCTTTCCCCGCTACCGATACACTTCCCACAGTTTTTCCTCCACCCATGAAGAAAACTATAAAGGCATATGTCGAAAATTGTCTGGCTGAATTAAAGGAAGGTACGTTGTAGAACGTTGAGGTATTTAGTAGTCTTACTAGAATTGTTTCTGAATTGTGGGGGACTTGGTGCCTGTATTTCCTTCCCAAACATGTTACACTAACACCTATCACAAATTCAGAAAGGATTGATTCGGATGGGGAAACTAAAGATTCTAAGTATGGGCCTATTTCTGAGCATACTGTTAATAGGCTGTTCGGCTAATGATCAAAAAGATGAGGGAACAAATGATAAACCTGCAGACGATTCGACAGAGCAGGTGAAACCAGAGAAGCAGGATGATGCAGACAAACCAGATGAAGAAGCAGAGCAGTCAGATGCATCAGGAACGACAGAGCTATCTGTAGAAAAAGAGACAGCGGATGAAATTTCTAAAGACGAAAATGTAGAAGATGCGATTATTCAGCTGGAGACGGTTGGAGAGAATAAATATGTCAATGCACATATTAAATTCAAAGAATTTGTAAAAGGTGAGGAAACAGCTAAAGGGTATGCTGATCAGCTAAAAGAGAAATATCCCGAACGTACGGTGGATATAATTTTGAGCAGAGATGGCGATGTGTTGTATCAAGACACGTTTAAATAAGTGCTAGGCTATTTAGTAGGTTTTTTCTAAGTATTGATGCCTGAGCATTATGAAATGTTTATAATGCTCAAATAGTGTGTTAGGATATTGAAAGATGGAGAGAGTCCTTTGATCGAGAAATCGGTCAAGGGGCTTTTCTCTTGCTTTAGAAAAGTTGGCACTTGATATAGTATTGTAATTTGTAAATGTAGATTTCTGAAAAAACTTATCTGGTAAAGTTAATGTTTCGAAATAAGATGTTGTATACATTCCATGTCGGTGGTTGTAAATCACGCCGTTGAACATGGTACGGTGAGCAGTTACTAGAAAAATGAGTTAAATTAAATAAAAACACAAAAACCGCCTTGGTCCAAGAACCAAGGCGGTTTGATTATATTATTTGAGAATCAAACTACTCAATCGAATCTACAACGAAATCCGGATCAGTTGGTACTGAAGGTGATGAAATAGCACTTTCACTTCTAGTTACAAATGCAGCTAATTGGCTGCGTGTCACGAACTGGCTTGGTGAAAATGTTGTTGGTGTTGTACCTGTTGTAATATTGTTTATACGTAAAGACTCCACATAAGGAGCAAACCAATGTTTTTTGGTAACGTCGGTAAATGGTGAAGATACGTTTTGACTCGCTTCCTTAAAACCGAACCCTTTAATAATCATTTTAGACATATGAGCTCTTGTCATCTGTTCTCCTGGTTTAAATGTCTGATCTTCAAAACCGGAAATTACACCCGCTTCAACTAAAGCGGCAATATAGCCGTAATACTGATGTGCCGTAGAAATGTCTTTAAATCCTGGATTTTTCACGTTTTTCACATCAAGTTTTAAGACATTTGCTATAATTTTTGTTGCTTGGCCACGTGTTACATTTGCACCCGGTTTAAACGTACCATCTGGAAATCCACTGATGTAACCACGGGAAGCTAAACTGTTTACCGCATCATAGTAAGGTTTACTTTGAGGAACATCTGTAAATTGGACATTTTTACTCTGTGCGCTTCCTATTGAAGAAGTGGACATAACGCCAATAAACAGAATAGCGGTGATAGATTTTAATAACTTGCTTTTCATACTCGTAAAACACCCTTTCTACTTTTCTACTCCTATATTAGCATATACTAAAGACGGGATGTATGTAGGAATAACTTATTTTTCTATATGGGTAATTTAGCTAAATAAATGCATCACGCTGCCGATATAACTAGGGGGACTGAAATGGGTTATATTGTGATATTTGGAATTATAGAAAGTTTCTCATGAAAAAGTCTACTTATTTTGTACAGAAAAGGAGAGAAACAGATGAAATCAGCGGGCAGTCAAAAGCAATGGTGGAAAACAATCCTTTATCCACTTTTAGCGGCAATTATCATTTTCTCAACGACTATGCCAGGTTTGGCAATGGCGATTGGCGGCGGAGAGACACAAGTCAATATTACGACCAAGGTAGGACTAGGACCAGATCCTAAAATTATTACAGAGCAAAAGATTAAAGATGCTTCAACAGGTATAGAAGTTGAATTAAAACTGACAGATGAAAAATGGGCGAGTGACGTATTATCAAAGAAACAGCTTATATTGGATGGCATGAGTGCTGATATAGAAACTTCCGTTTGGAATAAGTATAAAAAAGACATCTATATTAAAGAGAAGGACGGTGACATAGAGGATAGCACTCGAGAAACCTTAACGTTGGTTCTACCGAATAATCCAACTACAGAATATAAAATATCAGGCAACCAAAAAATCACTATCAATCTCTCTCCTAGCCTGATTGAGAATTGGCCTGGAACAGTACAATCTGCAGAATTTATCATTCATGCAACACCTCGCATTTCACTGGGGGGGAGCATTACGAATGGTACTACTTTAGAAGATCTGCAAAAAGGCGGAAAAATGATTGAAATTTCTTTGTTAAATGCAACTTGGGATGAAGCGAAAATATCTCAAATTACCTATTTTAATGAATTTTTAAAAAGTTTTACAGATGGAAGTGGACAGTGGGATGTCGCCGATAAATTAAAGAACACTGACCCGAACAAAGTCGTTTCTTATTCGGACGATATGCGAACTTTAAAACTTAAACTACCAGCTTATTCTGATATTAGTCATGTTGGGAAGGCTTTTTTTCAATTAAATAAAAGTAGTTTAAATCCAGACACTACATTCTATATTATTGATAAAGTGAATATTAACGGTTATGTAGATATGGTAGGCGGTGAAGAATTAACTGATCATAATATTGATGGTACCGATATAAAGTTTGGTATAAGTAACGTTGGAACACCTTCACTAGTTGTCGACCCTATAGATACCACTTTCAGAGAAGATCAGTTAAAAGCGGATCAAAACACGCTTAAGTTAACGTTGAATAACGCGAAGTGGGATATTGGGACACCTCAAAAGAAGTTAGTATTAATCGACTCCCTTTCGACGAAGGATCAGCCTGAAGAGTGGGAGAAAGTAAAGAAAGCTTTAATTACAACAATTAATGAATCAGGTAATTGGGGGGTTAGCCCAGTAGATAACAAAAGTACGTTAACAATTACCTATCCGGCGATAGAAAGTTCTTACTCACTGACAAAAGATCAAGTGATTACATTGAAAGTACCACATCAAATTCTAGAGAGTGATGTAAACCTAGCGGATGCGAAGTTTACAGTTGCAGCACAACCTAAAATGTTGATTTCTGGAACCGCAACATCCATGACGCCAATTGATTTCTCGAAGGGCGGCAAAACCATCATCTTAACATTGGTGAAAGCGGAGTGGAAAGGTAACATTGCTACAAATACTACGGCAAGAGAAAGTTTACTAGATGCATTCACTTGGCCAAACGCAGAAGTGGGTAATGCTGTAAAAGCGCGAGGTAGTGTAAAACGCACAAATGATAAAACAGTAGTAATCACTTTACCTAGCATATCGGAGAAAGTTTTGAATAAGATTCAGTTTACTCCTAGTACTTCACAATTAGAAGTTGTTCCAAGTGGTGCAGGAGCTCTTGTCGTCAATCCACTTGATGCTATCCTAATAGAAAGTGTCAATACAGATATACCGACAGTGTCCGGTACGATAAAAGACAATACTAATGAATTTGATATTGTAACAGGTGGTAAAGTAGTCACGTTAACATTGAAAAATGATGCGTGGGCAAAGAATCTTAATCCTGCCGCAATTACTATCACCGGAAACGGAAAAACTATTAATCTTTCAGGTGCGACCGTTGAGCGCAAAAGTGACACAGTAATCAATTTGAAATTGCCGGCACAAACTAGTTTTGGGCTTGCAGAAGACACTGCGTTTAAAATAGATATTCCGGCAAGTTTGCTTACTGCATCAATTAATTCTATTCCTGTTCCATCTGCATTCACAGTGGCAGCTGTAAAAGCGGACTTTTCAGGAACAGCCAGTAAGGGCATTGATGCTCAAGAAGTGCAAAAAGGTGGAAAAACCATTGTCATTACGCTGAAAAATGCGGAATTTAAGCCGGATGCAAAACCAACATTTAATCAGATCTTTGGAACCGGCAACGTATGGTCTTCAATTGGCGTTATTCCAGACGCTACGATCAGTAAAAATAAAATGACTATTAAATTGCCTGCTTTGCCTAACTATAGTCCAACCGCTACAAATCAGTATGATGTTAAAGTGCCTAACTCGATCATTAAAGATGCACCTGGCATAGGTGAGAAAAAAGCTGGTGAGCTATCACTCGGTGCGATAGTCAGTGCAACAATAAGTGGAACTTTAACCGAAAAGAATATTCAAAAAGGTGGAAGTAGTATCCGGTTAACACTGAACTCACCTAAATGGGATCCGGCTATTACGACAACTAAAGCGAAAAAGTCTGCTTTATTAAAAGGCTTTTCTGTTACAGACCAAACAAAAGAATGGTCACTTGCTGTATCTTCGATTGTAGATAAAGGGACTTTCAGTATTTCGGGAAGTACGCTAACGATTTTAATACCTGCTACACCAAACTATGCAATTGTTCGTGACCAAAAAGTGAATGTTACGATACCGAAAAGTGTTTTAGTGGATTATAAGTATGATATACCGGCGAGCATGCTCACGGTGAAAGTACCAGAGATGTATGATAGTACGTTGACTTCGTTTTCGAATGAATTAAGCAATTTGACTAATATGATTAACACGCACGGCCTTGACGCGATTCGTGTGAAAGTTCCTGAGAAACACATTCACTCCATTACAATGAATACTACTGAAATCAATAAGAAAAAGATTTCTACAATTGAGATTGAAACAAGCAATAAAGTGCAAAGCATCCAAGCTACTTTATCACCAGGAAACGGTGAATTGGTGAAAAATGCCGATGGTTCGAATGTATTCACTTTTGTATATGATGAAGTATATGAAAACAGTACGTTGGAAATAGTAGCGAAGGTTTATGGTGAAACGAAGCCTGAAAAGGTGTATAAAAAAATTGCAAAAGGTAAAAAGGTAGAAACTGAAATCCCGAAAAATCCGCTTGATGGTTCATACTCACTTTATACGATATTAACGGATAAATCCTTACTCACTAATATCTTGAAGTATTATACATTGGATGATTTGAAAATCGGGATATCGAATTAAGGATGGTGACTTATAGTGAAATTGCATCAAAAATTCGCATTAACTTGGATGCTGGCATTGACTTTACTTATTGCGCTTGTCCCTACTGCATTCGCACAGACTTTTCCTTCTGAACCGATAGAAAATCTGACAAAATCATGGAAGGTCAAGTTCAGTCAGCCGGTGGACCCGAATTCCGTAACAGCGAACAATATTTATATTTTAGATGGAAGTAAAAAAATTTCAACCAGCCTAAAACTATTAAACGGGGGATCTGTAGTGGAAATTACTCCTCTAACACCGTATGAACCGGGTAAATCGTATAAGCTGGAGGTAGCAGGCACGATGAAGTCTGCGACAGGCGGAATTATCCATTCTAAGACTACGAAGCTCTTTGATGTTTTGGATAACAAAGCTGCTATTCAATCCATTTGGCATACATCGGAAACAGTTTTGAATCAGGATATTACTAATTTTAGAATTGTGACAAGGTCAGATGTTCACACTGTCAAAGTGAACGGGGTCGAATTGCCATTGACAGGCTGGAATGAATTTTCTCGTGGCTTTAACAATGTAAAGCCAGGTGCTTCCGTAACCATTAAGGCGTATGATAGCAATAAAAAAACTTTAGAAACAAAAATGTATAAGGTTGAATAACAGGTAATCGAACGGACTGAATGTCATTGAGTAATGATATGTAGTACAATTGCAGCCTTGATAAGCTAAGGCGATACACAGAAAATAAGTAAGCTTTTTAAATGAGTTGCTATTGTGTTTGGTAGAGAATCCCCTAACCGACAGCTAGTTGGTTAGGGGATTTCTTTTAAATTGCTGCCATTCAATAAGTAAATATAATCAGCTACAAGTATGATGATTAGTTCAATTGGTGCGTGAAAGAATGGACGAACAAATCATAACTATGGGATCGTATGGAAGTTTAAAGTGTCGGGGCCAATCCTTGATCGCCTTGATTTTGTGTTGTCTTTGAAAAGCAGCGGTCTGCAGGAAGACATGTCCTCGGAAACTTCTGATTCTATTAAAGAAAGAGTACGTCAGGCGAGACTTCTACAGACGGAACGGTACGGCAAGCGCTTTCTGAACGGAACGGTTCCATTTCAGCTACTGGACAAACTTACTGGCATGTTTCTGCTACACTGGTCGCTGATTAGCGATCACATTATGGATTAGGGATTTATATAATGCCAACGGGGTGATTTTAAGAGAGAATATAAAGATGGATTTCACAATAATAAAATAGAGTAATCCATAGTTTCTAGATAGAATATGAAAAAAATGGGTTTTAATTGTAATATTCTTGCATTTGGTGTATTTTTTCTTATATCTTAACTAGTTTACACATGGCATCACTAGCGTCGCATATATAAGTTCGGAATGTTTCGTCTGCTTTTTTTCTGCCAACAAGTAAAAAAAGACAGGAAGATTTCATTTTTTTTATCTTATCTTTTGACTACTGTCACAGACACTAACAGAGTAATATTACGGTACGCTTTTTCCTTCGATTTTGCGAAGCCAGATATGTTGTAGACTTCCATAAGGATGCTTTATTGTCGACTAATCTGTATGTAGGTTCGCGTAAAATTGGGAGGCTGTTGAGCCAAGACATTCAGGAATTCGACGATCATCACGATGTATACTTGACTATACACACCTTTCTGACGTTGGGCGTAGCACTTTTTGTTATTTAAATGTTGTTTCATGATGAATAATTCAACATCCCAGCGAGACTTGTACAATTCCGTGATTTTATCCATCTTTTCGTAGAAGCGCAGCTGACTTTGAAACAAGGAAGCTACTTCACGGTCTATGATTACGAAGCCAACTACAGAGTGCTGGTTGAGAGTACGACGAAAACGATCAAAGTAAAAGGTGGCACGTTCCGCAATGTCATCATTTTTCGATACCCGAACGGAGCTAGAGAATATTTGGCGAAGGGCATTGTTATTATTAAGAGTACGGACAGTAAAGGAACAGCTTATACTGAGTTGGTTTCTGTAAAATAAGGGAAATGACCATAAAAGCCCCTGCTGTTGATTGACAGCAGGGGCTTGTTTTGATTCTTGAGTTATTTTTACTTAATCCAGAAGCTCATTTTAACAGAGTTCTTTAACTTTTTTCCATCCTGGCTGGAAATATCATTTCCGATATACAGAGTATACAAGCTGTTTGTTTTATAGGCCTGCAATGGTGTTACGATGATAGCTTGCTTATTAGCATCATATGCCATTGCAGTTTCAATTAAGTTATTATTTGCATCGTATACAACGATAGATAGCTCAGACAATGTCTTCTCGTCCAGCTTTTGATTGAACTTGATGACCCATTCTTTTGTTGTGAGTTTTTCTTCGCGTTCTTCTTTGATTTCAGCTTCATGATCGTTTTTAATCTTGTCCATGATGGAAGTCTGGATGCGCCCTAAGTCTTCAAGGGATGCAGCGAGTTTCATTTTCAGTTCTGCGATCCGGCCGGCACGCTCTTTAATCATAGCTGCGTCTGCTCCGGCTTCTGCCAGACGGTTAAGTTGTAATTCGACAGCGGCAAGACGTTTTTCTAACTCGCCAAACTTACCGACGTAATCATTGTATTCTTCTACTGCTTCTTCTAATTCTTCAGCTAAATCTTCTTCCGCTTCAGCTTGATCTTCTGCTTCGTCGTCGTTTAGCATGCCTTCCTCAGAAGAACCATTGGTTTCATCAGACTTTTCAGCGTCTTCATTTTCTGACTTGTTAAATTCTGTACTGGCAGCAGGTTTTTCATCGATAGCTGTTTTAGGTGTAGTCTGCCCGGCTTCGCTATTTAACTGGCGCTGCTGTTTCTTTTCCTGATCATCTGATGAATCATCATCATCATCTTCATCTTCATCTAATTTAGCAAACTTGTGGTTATATTTATTGATTTTCTGTTCTATTTTTAGTAGCTGTTTATCGATTGACTTGAATTCTTTCTGAATCGCTTTTTCTTTTTTAGCCTGTTCTTTCTTTAAAGCTTCTTCTTTTTTGAGCTGTTCTTTTTTCTGATCTTTATTCAATACTTGCTCATTCTGCTGATCTGCAGTAATGACTGGCTGCTGATCAGCCGGCTGTATTTCTGCGGCCAATGATGATTGACTGAAGATCATACTTGTAGTAAATAGAGCGGTAAAAATACCTAATTTATGTTGTAGACGCATGTCTGTTCCTCCTGTATTATGATCTATTACTCTCTTAAATCATACTCCTGCTTACTAGGAATATGCAAAAGAAAAAAGGATGACTTTTTAAGGTTAAAATAAATAATTCTCACAGTGAATAGTACATTCTTCCTTATTTACCTAGAGAGGATTACGAGTCCTGCAGATTGTTTGTGTATAAAGATTTCACAAGGGTGGATTGCTATTGCTTAGATTAATTCGTTGGTTTTCTAATGACTGAATACGTATTTGTGCTGATCTACTTGTCTGTAATTCATCCTTTTGGCTAAAGAGAATACGTCGTTCTTCTTCATACTGTTTTTTAATCTCTGTGCGTAATAATCATTCCCGCCAGACAAGTCTGCTATTTTTCCATTCAGCACGGAAAGTTTTTTATTGAAATCATCCAGTGCTTCCTCATATTGGCGGTTCGTATAATTGCCAATGGGATTCATCCTACTGATCTCTAATATCTTTTTATCAATAATGGATTGATTATTATGCCTTTCATACAAATAAGCGTCCTCCATTAATATATTTTCATAAGAACGATACTTCAACTGCGCTTTTCGGTCTGCCAGGAGATATTCTTGCTCTTTCTGAATCTTCACAAGATCTTTTGTTACACAAGAGGTGGAAGCGAAAATGATTACGGAAAAAATACCTTTGGATGAGTATTTGTGCAGGGGGATGGAGTTGATGACTGTTCCATCTTGAGCAGTTATAGAATACGAAAAGCTCTGCAGGTTATGCAGAGCTTTTTGATTGTGAATGGTACCAGATACACACACAATTAAACATGGGCATTCTCTGTATCGTAGTGGTATGCATATAGTAAGAAAAGTCCGGGTGCAGTAAACAACCAGTCGATACTGCTGACATCGCATGAAGTATAGTCGGCCAGTCTTACGATAGTTTTGGCATAGGAGAAACTCCACTGTTAAATGCCGTCCAGTAGAGGAGAGTTGCTTTTTTATTCATGTAGAATAATCATCGCCTCACTAGCAACTGCCGCTGATGCGAAGAACATTCCTTAATTGAATCATATGTCTAACTAACTGGATATAACAGAAGGCCGCTGCGATGGATGAAGCTGTTTGCGCATTTCTAAGCCGTTCTCATCTTCAGTTTGGCAAGGCGAACGAGTATTATGTATACCATCTTATCCATCATACTCCTCCGCCAACTCCTTCATTTCGATTTTCACCTGAAAGCCTTCAAATGCCATCAGGAGGCCGCCGACTTCTTCCCAGTTATATGGTTTACCGTCTATAATGACGAGCGGTGCTTCGCTGTCGGTTTCATTATAGGAAAGCACGCCTTTTAAGTGATGCTCTTTGACAGCAGTGTACGGCTGGCCGTTTGAATACTTTCCTGTTTTAAGATAAGTCTTCAATAGGCCTCTCTTGGTCTTTGCTTTCAACTTATCGAACAGTATGTGCTGATCGGCATCTAACTCTCCGTCCACTGCAAATTCATAGCCGTGCTCCCATCGTTCGCGGGCTGTCAGCAGAATTGCCGTTCCCATGAGCAGACGTTCCACTTCGAAAATACGCTGAGTATCATTTGTATCAGCAACGGAAAATGTATTAGGCAGCTCGGGCAGGTCTACGTCAAGTTTCTCCGCCATTATGGCATTATAGCAATCCATGCAAAGTGGCTGTCCGTCGTACTGTACGTGCACCGCATCGATGCCGCAAATCGTACATTTCATGTAAATCACTCCGTTTTTTATGTTCATTTTATCACAACCGTTACTTTAATTTAATCATTCTCTCAAACTGGTTTTCCAGAAAGAATTGATATGTTTGCGTCCTGCATACTGCAAAGTCGATAATGAATTTTTTTAAATAATTGTGTAGAGACTTGTTTGAAATAGAATTTTAGAAACAGTGCTTATACTCATCAGAATCATCCAGTGTCAGGTCAAAGCAGGCTTCTTATTCTTCAAAAACATATAAAAAGAAGCACCGAAAATAATGAAATAGCCCAAGATGCTGTAAAGATCAGGCACTTGGCCAAGGAAAGAGAGGCCGAGCAGAGCGGTGAAGACGACCGTGAAGTAGTTGAATACTGAAATGTCCTTGGCGGGCGCAAATTTGTACGCGAGTGTGATACCGAACTGGCCGATGGTCGCAAATACCCCGCCGAGCAGTAAATACACTGTCTGCTGCATTGTCATCGGCTCATAGTTGTAGATGACGAACGGCAAAAGCACAACCGTCGTGAATCCTGAAAAGTAGAAGACGACTGTATAAAACTGCTCCCGGTCGCCCAGTGCACGAAGCGCAGTATAGGCGGCGCCGGCAAAGACAGCGGACATTATTCCTGCTGCGTAGGGTACGATATCGAGCGAAAATGAAGGCTTGATAATAAACAGCGTACCGAGAAACGCAGCGATGATGCTGTATATCTGGTACGGTTTCACAGTTTCCTTTAAAAAAATGGCTGCAAATATGATCGTGAAAAATGGACTCATTTTATTGAGCATATCTGCGTCTGCCATGACGAGATGATCGATTGCATAAAACAGCAGAATAATTCCGATCATGCCGAGTGTCGACCGCAGCAGCAGGAGCGGCTGGTTTTCCCGTTTGCCAAAGAAACGTTCTTTGAAATGGAGTACGAAAAAGAAGGATATAATCATCGACACGCCGTTCCGGAATATCGTTTTTTGTAGCGTTGGCACGTCGCCAGATAATTTAACGAACAGCGTCATGATAGAGAAGCCGAACGCAGAGAGTAAGATGAGTAAAATCCCTTTATTTTGATTAGTCATAGTTGTCACCTGTCCTTATTGTGTCCGGTATGTATGATAGCATGAAGTGAAGAGTTTTTGTACCATCTTACATAGCGTTAAGAGAAACCCTTCGAACGGACACTTACTATTGCTCAAACAGTAGATGTCAATGTCTTGAACTTACTCCATCCTGTGTTATTTGAAATTAGAAGCAAACATGTAATATTCAGGGTTTTCAACTCATAACCAATTTGAGAAGCAGTTGAACGGGCTTGTGTTTGGGAGATAAATGAAAATCTTCATTGATTTTGGGGCTTATTCCTTCGCATCCATCCTGCTAGCTATGCATCAGGAAGAAGTTCTAGAAGTCTATAGCCTGTATCATTTGGCTGAGCGAGCTTTAAAGATTAGCTACAGGATCCTCGAACAACCAGAATAGGTAACATCCATTCACAAAATATGGCGATATAAATCGAAATGGAATAAAATTCATTTTCACTCACTATATCGATTGAAAGTTCATTTTATAAGTTTACGAAAGCCTAATTCAATGTATTGCCGCCCAATAAGGAAAGGGAATTCAATATTTTATAAGGTGCTTTGTGCCATTGTATTGCTGTTTACAACAATCGCACCTGCAAACGTTATGGCGAGTTTGCAGACTCAAAATGATTACAGTATTACGGTCTTCCCGGGAGCAGAGGGCAGAACACTTACAAATGCTGAAGTGTACATGCGTACAGCTAATCGCGGATGGATAAATTTTAATCAAGTAATGGAAAATGGAAACATTCAACTGAAAACTAATACGGAAGGTTTGCCTTCTACTTCTAAGGTATTGTTGAATATCCGTTATGTAGAGAATGAAAAACAGTATCAACTGATTGAAGAAGTGATACTGACAAAAGAACAAAATCAGTTTACGATACCAAATTCGGAATCACTATACGTTCTTACTGAAAACAACTGCTCGGAAATTAAACGAACTGTCGCATTCGCTACTGTGCTAGTACCGTCATACACTTCTCCAATAACAGTCGATCCGAACAAAGACCTATCAGAAAATCAAGAATTGAAATTAGTAGCAAAGGTATCTGAAGGACAGTCTTCATCGCTTTCTAAGCCTGTTACGGTGAAATACAGCCCGGATGTTCCGGAAATTAAGGATCCTCTTTCGAAACGGCCGGAAATGACCGTAAAATCATGGCTTTTCGTCTGATAAAAATCGAATCCTTCCCTCAGCTTCCTTGATGAATTTTTTCATCGTGCAGCGCTGCTGATGACGATACAGACTTCACGCCGTTGTCGGAATAGCGTGCGAACTAGATGGTGCGCAGGCACCCCTCGAACTATTGAAATGAAAGGAAAGAAAGACTTCTGATCGATACAAATCAGAAGTCTTTCTTTCTTTTTTTAGTTCGGTTGTCAGAATTGTGTCTGAATTGTGTGGCACACAGGCACCACCAGGGTATTTCGACAAAAACTTTATGAACAATAAAGAATCAAAGAACAGTAAATTCTTTACCGCCTAAATATTGTGTACGATTCATTTGTGATTATACTGAATATTGTACCAACACAATTACAGGGGGGGAATTAAATATGAAGCAAAAAAAGAATTTATTTTTAATTATTATGCTGTTGACTTTGGGAGCGATTTTAACAGCGTGTTCCAGTGGCGACGGGAAAGAAGCAGAAAAGCCTGCTGTTGGTGGAAGTGATGCTGCGGCAGGCGACTGGAAACCGACGAAGCCAATCGAGTTCATTGCTCCATCTGGTGCTGGCGGTGGGTGGGATACAACAGCTCGTGCCTCTTCAAAAGTTTTGGAAGAAGAGAAAATAGTTGAACAGCGTTTTGCGGTAGTGAATAAGCCGGGTGGCGGAGGAGCGATTGGCTGGTCTTATATTGACAGCAAAGATACGGACGACCATCTGTTATTTGCAACATCGCCGCCGATTATGTTCGTTCCGTTGAATAATCAGTCGGACCTCGGTCATCAGGATTTTACCCCGATTGCAGCACTTACTGCAGATTACGGTGCGTTTCTTGTGAAAGCGGATTCGCCATTTGACACAATGAATGATCTTGTGGAAGCGATGAAAAAAGATCCGACTTCCATTTCAGTAGTGGGTACTTCTTCTCCGGGCAGTATGGATCACATGCAGTTCGTCAAAGCGGTCCATGCAGCAGGTGTTGATGCGAAGTCAGTCAAGTACGTATCCTCTCAAGATTCAGCTGGCATGACCATGCTGCTCGGCGGTCAGGTGGAAGTGTACTCTACAGATGTTGGTGAGGCAGTGGAGCAATACAGAGCAGGCAATGTAAAAGTTCTTGCCGTGACTGCTGAAGAGCGGATTGAAGGAGATGTGGTTTCAGAGTTCCCAACATTAAAAGAACAAGATATCGATGATTCATTCGTTATTTGGCGCGGTATTATGGGACCGAAAAACATGAGTAAAGAAGCAGCAGCCTTCTATGAAAACGCTTTAAAGGAAATGTCTGAAACGGAAGCCTGGAAAGCTGAACTTGAGCGTTACGGATGGGATGGTAACTGGATGGGCAGCGAAGAATTCAAATCGTTTCTGGATAAAGACTATGAATCTATAAAATCTTTGATGGAAGAAATGGGACTCAGATAAGACAAGAACGATTAGATGAAGGATGGTCTTTCTCCATCCTTCATTTTTTAAATGAAGGCTTATACAACCTCCATGACGAAAAACTTCGCGTATAAAAAGGAGTGTATTTATGTTACGGACAATGGATCGGAAAGTATCTTTGATCATTATGGCTTTGGCAATATTCTATTTGATTTTGAGCTATCGTTTACCAAAGTTAGCCTTTACTAAAGTGGATGCAGATGTACTGCCTTTAGGATTGGGATATCTTTTGTTAGGGCTGGCGGTTATTCTATTCATTCAAAACAAACCTGAGACGGAAGAGCAAAAGGAAAGGCGAAAGATAAAAAAGGAAGATCTCAACCTGTTGCTTGTGACGCTGGCTGCTCTTATTTTATATGTCTTTTGTTTAGAATTTTTAGGCTTTGTCATTACCACTATCGTGTTTCTTTCACTAACGATGAGAATGTACGGGTACATGAACTGGATGCGTAATATAATCGTGTCCTTCGTTTTTACTTTCGTTCTCTATCTTTCATTTAACTACTTATTGAAAATTTTTCTTCCGCAGGGAATTTTGCCATTTTAAAAAGAGAGGAAGTTAACAGATGAGTACAATCGACAGCATACTATATGGTTTTGAAGTAGCTCTTACTTGGCAGAATATCATGTTTGTCTTTATAGGAGTGCTGGCTGGTACTGTAATCGGCATGTTGCCCGGATTAGGTCCAATCAGTGCGATTGCAGTAATGATTCCATTAAGCTATGGCATGCCGGCTTCTTCGGCATTAATTTTAATGGCTGGTGTGTATTATGGAGCTATATTCGGAGGATCCACTTCATCCGTTTTGCTGAATGCACCGGGGATTGCATCAACAGTCGCCACTACGTTTGATGGCTATCCGCTCGCCAGGCAGGGAAAGGCGGGAAAGGCATTGGCCACAGCTGCAGTGGCCTCCTTTATCGGAGGTACGTTTGCAACAATCGGTCTTATGCTGGTTGCCCCGCAGTTATCCAAGGTGGCTCTGTCATTTGGCCCTTCTGAATATTTCGCACTGATGTTGCTGGGCTTGACTGCAATTGCTTCCCTGTCAGAGGGTTCCACTGTAAAGGCCTTTATTTCCGCTACTGTCGGAATTATGGTTGCCACAATTGGAATTGACAGTCAGACGGGTACACAGCGGTTTACATTTGGAGCAACTAAACTACTAGACGGCATTGACTTCTTGGTCATTGCACTTGGTCTCTTTGCACTTGCCGAAGTCACCACGCTCATTATTAGCCGTAAGGAAAGCTTGTTCCAAAAAGGCAGCAATATTGGCAGTTTGAAGATTACAAAGGAAGAAGTTAAGGAAATGGCAGCTCCAGTTGGAAGACAATCGGTAATGGGTTTTTTCATTGGAGTTTTACCAGGTGCCGGAGCCACTATTGCTTCCTTCCTTGCCTACATCACTGAGAAAAAACTCTCGAAAAATCCCGATTCCTTTGGTAAAGGAAATATCGTCGGGGTGGCAGCTCCTGAATCAGCGAATAACGCGGCGGCAGGCGGATCATTCGTTCCATTGCTAACATTGGGTATTCCAGGATCAGGAACAACAGCCATTATGCTGGGGGCTTTGCTTGTAGTCGGTGTCCAGCCGGGACCTATGCTATTAACGGATCATCCCGATGTTTTCTGGGGTGTCATTGCGAGTATGTATATTGGGAATATCATGCTCCTTGTTTTGAACTTACCGTTAATTCCGTATTTAGCCAGAATTCTTTATATTCCAAAAGGGATGCTTATATCTTTAATATTGATTTTCTGTCTGGTCGGTGTTTATGGCGTCAACTTCAGCCAATTTGACTTATATGTCTTGATTATTTTTGGAGTAATCGGTTATTTAATGCGTATCCTTTCATTCCCGGCCGCTCCCTTTATATTGGCTTTCATCCTTGGTGGGATGATGGAGCAGTCGTTTCGACAGGCGTTGACTATTTCCAATGGCAATCTCAGCATTTTTGTCGAGCGTCCTGTATCTCTGGCGCTGTTGCTGGTCGCATTAGCATCTTTGTTTGTTCCTCTCATTCTTGGGAAACTTACAAAACGTAAAAATGGTGCCAACGCTGCTTGATTTAGAATGGTGGAGGGGAGACAGATGCCGCTTTCCGTTTCAATGAAGCTTAGACTTGGTTTAGTTCTTGCTCAAATAGTCACAGATAACATCAAAGATATTTCTGAACAGACTAATATGCTCGCGCTGAATGCAGCGATTGAAGCTTCACGTGCAGGTGAAAGTGGAAATGGGTTTGCTGTTGTTGCCGAGGAGGTTGGAAGGCTAGCGGGACAAACTAAAACAGAACAGGCGGCAGGAAATACATCGCCTGTTCTGTTTCATTGTTCAACATCTAAATGGACTACACCTTGCGATAGAGGCGTTCCGGTCTACCAACTTGGCCGTATGCTAACTCCGCTGAAATGTCACCTAAAGACACCATGTATTCTAAGTAGCGGCGTGTCGTGGTCCGGCTCAGTCCGATTTGCTTTCCGAAGTTTTCGGCAGTTATTCCATCCAGGCTGAATGCAGATATTTTCTCTTGCACTTTCTGAAGAGTCAGTGGGTCGATGCCTTTGGGAATAATATGTTCTTGTTCACTGTTCTCGCGTACGCCTTGCAACAGCAGGTCAACACTTTCTTGCGTGATAGTATCCGTTGTAATAAGCTGCCGTCTATATTCAGCGTACTTTCGCAATGTTGTCTCAAAACGGTCATATAAGAAGGGCTTAATGATATAATCGATGACACCTCCCCGGATGGCTTCTTGAACGGTCTCTACCTCCTGTGCTGCCGTGATCAGAATGATATCTACTTCTCTGAAATACTTGCGCAAATGCCAAAGAACGTCCAGCCCATTACCATCTGGGAAATAAACGTCCAGAAGAACTAGGTCCGGTTGCAGCTTCGGTAATTCTTGCATTGCTTCTTTCACAGTGGAAGTTATCCCGCATACTTCAAAGCCATCTACTTTCTCAGTATATTTTTTATTTATATTGGCTACGCGAAAATCATCTTCTATAATCAGCACTCGAATCGTGTCCATTTAAACTCCTCCTTTTGGAATGACCACCAGGAAAGCGAGACCTCCCAGTTCACTTTCTGAAATAGTGATATAGCCATTCAAGTATTGCAGGGCCTGATCTACCAGGAATAACCCATGCCCCCGGTCCGTCCCCTGTTTTGTACTGAAACCTCTAGTAAACAGCAAGTCTTGATCTTCCTCAGAAAGTCCATTTCCTGAATCTTCAATCTCAAAAATAAAATCATTACCCAAATCGGTCATGAACAGATGAACTTCCCTTTGTGAAGAGCCGGAATCAAGAATCGCTTCAAACGCATTATCTAACAGGTTACCAAGAATTGTTACCAACTTTTCTCTTTGTATATGAGAGGGAAGATCCCTCAGGCTACTGTCCTTGTCTATAACGAAATCGACTTGTAGCTCATGTGCACGATTATACTTACCGAGCAGGATGGCACTGATCAACTTGTCTGGTACAGCCTCAAGCAGAAATTGGATGAGATCCTGATAGTTATTAGCTTCTTTGTTAATGATTTTCAATGCTTCCTGGTAGGATTCTAATTGAATCAGACCTGAAATAGTGTATAGTTTATTTGCGTATTCATGAGTTTGAGAGCGCAGTACGCCGGCATATTGCTGCACTTGTGATAGCTCTCTCGACAATTGCTCGATATACGTTTTCTTCTGGAAACTGGCAACGACTCCGGTAATTTTTCCGTTTGCTCGAATAGGTACCCGACTGACGATAATTGGATTATTATTAATAATAATTTCTTGGTTGTAATGATTTTTGCCGTCCCGTAAAACATCCAATAATTTAGTCTCGGGCAATAAATCCAGAATATGACTCTGTGCAATATAACTACTAGTATTAATATTCAATATTTTGTAAGCGGCTTCATTTATGGTCGAGATATACCCCTGATCATTGATTGCAATGATACCCTCATGTACGGATTCCAGAATCGCACTCCGTTCCTGAAAGAGTCTTCCTATTTGTTTAGGTTCAAGACCGAATATCGCCCGTTTTACTTCTTTCGAAATTAGAAATGCACCAATGATGGAAACCCCGAGTAACAGGATGACAAACAAAATGATCTGGTTTTCATATTGCTGAGCAGTTTCGTGCACTGCAGTGTTTAAGATCCCTACAGAGACAAGTCCCACAATCTCTCCATTGTTATCGAAGATTGGGACTTTCCCTCGAATAGAGGGTCCGAGCGTTCCTTCAGATTTAGATATGTAGGAGGTTCCTTCGTTCAGGGCAATGTAATTGTCCCCGCCTACCATCTTCTTTCCTATCTTATCTTCATTCGGATGAGAATAGCGTATGCTCTCTTTGTTCCCAACTACGATAAATTCGGCACCTGATTTCAGGCGAATCTCATCTGCCAGAGGCTGGATGATTTCAGCAGGATTCTGTTCATTAAACGCCGACTTTATTGAAGGAATGGAAGCAACTGCCTCCGCTACATTCAATGCACTTTTTCCAATCTGGGCCTCTACTGACTTGGTTAAAATAGAGTTGAATGAAGTACCTAACACCGTAACCACTATGAGAAAAAGGCCCATGATTAATAATACTAACTTTGTTTGCAAAGTGAAATTATTTATGTGGTTCCATAATCGCATTCTTCACACCTGTTTTTCCATTTGATTTTAAATAAGTCATACTGCTCATGACAATGCAAAAGTGTCCCACGTTCTGTTGTTAACTTCTATTATGTCGTTAAATATCCAAATTTGCAATATAATCCCCACTTTTTTAACCGTTGCTATGTGTGGTGCGGTACTTTCTGTCCGTCTTTGTCAATAGTGGATTTTTCTATAACTGCAGACTGATTGAGAAGAGGTTTTCAAAAATGCTGGCGAAGGACAGTGGATTTGCCCCTGGTTTAAAATAGGGAGATTTTGATGTTTATTGACAGAATAGTGTCCGAATTGTGTGGCACACAGGCACCTTCAGGACCATGTGCTCAAATAAACATAATGAAGTGTTCATTTTTGATCCCACCTATTGACAACAAAAAATCTTATCTGTTAAACTGTGTGTAACCGGTACCACAAAGTGATGTGGTACCGGTTACACATGTGTAGAATTGAAGGTGAAATAGTTGGCGAATATACGAGATGTTGCTCAGAAGGCAGGAGTTTCAGTTGCGACTGTTTCACGCTATTTAAATAATAAGGGATATATTAGTGAAGAGGCAAAACGGGTGATATCAGCTGCTATACAAGAGCTGGATTATCGTCCAAGTCTGGTTGCCCGGTCGTTGAATACTAAGCAGGCTATGTTCATCGGATTGATTGTACCGGATATTGTGAATCCGTTCTTTCCCGAATTGGCGCGTGCTGTGGAAGACGTGGCGCTGGCATATGACTATACAATAGTACTTTGTAATTCAGATGAAAAGATTGAGAAAGAAATTCATTATCTTAATACGCTTCAGCAAAAGTATGTCTCGGGATTCATCGTGGCCGCGAGTCAGGCAGATGCGTCGCATTATACGAATTTAAATGTACCGATTGTCGCGATTGACCGACGGATACATCCTTCCATACCGATTGTAGCAACGGATAACCGGGAAGGTGCCAGGATGGGCACGGAGCATTTATTGCAAAATGGCTGCCGCCGCCTTCTTTGTATGAAGGGTCCAGCAGGTTTAGGTCCGGCAGACGATCGGTTCTCAGGATTTATGGATGCGGTAGAAGGAAAAGATATAGAAATCGAGATTGTGGAATGTCCTTTTCAATTTGAAGCTTCAGAAGAGGTGGCACGGACTGTTCTCCGGCAGCGTTCAATTGACGGGATTTTCGCGAGCAGTGATATATCTGCAGCGGGAGCGATGAAAGCAGCCTATTCGCTGGGTATAACGGTTCCTGATCAGCTACAGATTGTGGGGTATGACGGAACGAAGCTTTCCAGTCAGTTGACACCGAGTTTGACGACGGTTGCACAGGACTTATACAGAATTGGTGCGCTGGCTTCCAGGATGGTCATTAAATTGATTGAGGGGCAGGAGCTCGAAGAACACGAAATCCAGATTCCAGCGGAGCTTGTTATTCGAGAAACGACAAGGAGTGGAGCATGATGATAACGGTGATTGGCAGTGCCAATATGGACCTGGTTGTAGGGACGGATAATTTTCCTGCGCAGGGCGAGACGGTACTGGGAGATATTTTTGATACAGTTCCGGGCGGGAAAGGTGCAAACCAGGCAGTTGCAGCAGCCAGGCTTGGAAGCAGTGTACATATGATCAGCTGTGTAGGGGATGATATGTTTGGAAAGAGTATCGTGGAGAATCTGAAGAATAATCAGGTCGATTGCACTGGCGTTGGCGTGGTGGATGGCGCTTCCGGTATCGCGAATATATTGCTGTCTGAAGGCGATAACCGGATCATTGTGGTGCCGGGTGCGAACTCATTGCTGACGCCTGCTCATATCGATGCGATGGAAGACGTCATCAAGAAAAGCAGAGTGGTCATGTTTCAGTTGGAAATTCCGATTCCCACCGTTCTATATGCGTTGGAGAAGTGCCGCGAGTTTAATGTGCCCGTTTTATTGAATCCGGCACCTGCCCGGGGGTTCTCTATGGATATGATGCCGTTCTGTGCATATTTGACGCCCAATGAAACGGAATGTGAACAAATTTTCGGTGTCGATATGGTGCAGGCGCTGGAGCAGTATCCAAATCGCCTGATTGTCACGCTCGGCAGTGAAGGGGCGCGTTATTTTGACGGCGAACGCCATATAGTTGTGGATGGATTCAAGACGACAGCGGTAGATACGACTGGAGCCGGTGATACGTTTAACGGTGCGTTTGCCCATGGCATTGCAACCGGAATGGATCTGGAGCAGGCGGTTCGTTATGGAAATGCTGCAGCTTCCCTGTCTGTAGAAAAGTTTGGCGCACAGGGTGGAATGCCAGCGGATCAAGAAGTCATAGAACGTCTGAAGGAAGGAAGCTCGGCACGATGAAGAAAAACGGCATGATCAATCGTGAAATTGCGGCGGTGCTTGCCCGGATGGGACATACCGACCAATTAACCATTGCGGACTGCGGTCTGCCAGTACCGGAAGGCGTACCTTGTATCGACTTATCCTATACACTCGGCAAGCCGGGATTCACGGAGATTTTATTCGAAGTATTGAAAGACTTTGAAGTGGAGAAAATGATAATAGCTGAAGAAATAAAAGTGAAGAACCCTGACATATATGAAGAAATGAAACGTTCGGGAAAACGGATGGAAGAGGTTTCCCATGAAGCGTTAAAAGAATTGACCAAACAGTCCAAGGCCATTATTCGTACAGGAGAAGCGACACCTTACGCGAATTGTATCTTGCAGTCAGGCGTCATATTCTGAAAGTGGGTGAGCAGAGATGATTGCGATGAATGGAATTTCAAAGAGTTTTAATGGAAATAAAGTGTTGGAAGATGTGCAATTTGAAGTGAAACCAGGCGAAATTCATGCGCTCATGGGTGAGAATGGCGCAGGGAAGTCTACATTAATGAAGATTTTGACAGGCATTTATTCTCGGGATTCTGGTGAAGTGTGGGTCAAAGGTGAAAAAGTGGAATTCAAGAACGCGAAGGAAGCGGAGGCTGCCGGCATCGCGGTCATTCATCAGGAGCTGAACATTTTACCGGATTTGACTGTGGCGGAGAATTTCTATTTGGGCAATGAGCAGACGTTCGGGAAGAGTGGGATCCTGAAAACGAAAGAAATGAACCGGCAGGCAGAAGAGATTTTATCTAAATTAGGTTTAGATGTAGATGTTCGTACCGTCACTCGTGAGCTTTCTGTCGGGAAGCAGCAGATTATTGAAATTGCGAAGGCTGTTTCATCCAAGGCAGAAGTGATTATTATGGATGAGCCGACTGCTGCCTTAACGGACCGGGAAATCGAGACGCTGTTTGCTACGGTGCGTTCATTGCAGGCGAAAGGTGTATCTTTCGTTTATATTTCGCATCGGATGGAAGAGATTTTTGCAATGTGTGATAGGATTACGATTTTGCGCGACGGTCAATATATCGGTGTGAAGAAAATTAAAGAAACCACATTTGAAGAGATTGTGCAGATGATGGTTGGACGGGAACTTGGAGAACGGTTTCCGAAGCGTAAGCACGAAATCGGCGAAGTCAAAATGAAAGTCGATGGCTTGGCGCGTGATGGCTTTTTTGAAGGAGTTTCCTTTGAAGTGCGTAAAGGTGAAATTGTAGGGATTGCAGGATTGATGGGTGCTGGCAGAACAGAAGTCATTGAATCGATTTTCGGTTACAAGAAACTGACTGCAGGTCATATTTTCATTGATGGAAAGCAGGTTTCCATATCCAATCCATTACAGGCGAAAAAGCTGGGGATTGGATACGTCACGGAAGACCGGAAATCAGAAGGTTTGATTTTAGATTTCTCTGTTCGGGACAATATGAGTCTGACGAATTTTGACCGTATTTCGAAGTCGGCGATTATCCGAAAGGGAAAAGAGAATGCGCTGTATGAATTGATGTCCAAACGACTTCGAGTGCGCACATCGGGTCCTGAACAGCCCGTAAAATCATTGAGTGGCGGAAATCAGCAAAAAGTCGTCATATCAAAATGGTTGGGGATCGAACCGGATATTTTGTTTTTAGATGAACCGACGCGAGGGGTCGACGTCGGTGCGAAAAAAGAGATATACAATATTATCAATGAATTAGCTGAACGAGGAGTGGCAATTGTTATGATTTCGTCTGAATTGCCGGAAGTCATCGGTATGGCAGATCGGGTATTGGTCATGCATGAAGGGCATTTGATGGCCAATTTGCCGAAAGAGGATATGACCCAGGAACGTATTATGCATTTTGCAACAGGAGGTGACAAAGTTGTCCAAGCCTAATATGAAGTCGTCGTTGCAAAAATTAGGTCCAGTGATTGGATTGCTTTTAATTGTCGTTATCATTTCTATTATGAGTCCAAGCTTTTTGACGTTGAATAACTTATTCAATGTGCTACGTCAAGTATCCATTAACGCGTTAATTGCGTTCGGGATGACGTTTGTTATTTTGACAGGCGGTATTGATTTATCGGTCGGTTCTATTCTGGCGTTAACGGGCGCGGTGACAGCGGGTATGATGTCCAGCGGTATGGATCCGCTGCTCGCGATGCTGCTCGGCGTATTACTCGGGGTTGTACTTGGTGCAATCAACGGATTGATTATTGCTAAAGGGAAAGTCGCTCCATTTATCGCAACGCTTGCGACGATGACGATTTTTCGGGGGCTGACACTTGTTTATACGGAAGGCCGTCCCATTTCAGGACTTGGTGATTCTGCGATCTTTACGTTGCTTGGAAAGGGATACTTTTTCGGTATACCGGTTCCGGTCATTACGATGTCGATTACCTTCGCGGTACTGTATTTCATTTTGAAGAAAACAACATTTGGACGCCGCGTGTATGCAGTGGGTGGTAACGAGGAAGCATCCCGTTTATCTGGTATCAATGTGGATCGAATTAAGATTTACGTGTATTCATTGGCCGGTGGTTTGACTGCGGTCGCTTCGTTGATTTTGACATCACGTTTGAATTCAGCGCAGCCGACTGCGGGTAATATGTTTGAACTCGACGCCATTGCCGCTGTTGTTCTAGGCGGAACTAGCTTGACTGGCGGCCGGGGATGGATTGTCGGAACCTTAGTCGGTGCGTTGATTATCGGCGTGTTGAACAATGGACTGAATTTGATTGGCGTATCCTCTTTCTTCCAACAGGTCGTAAAGGGTGCAGTAATATTAATAGCGGTTCTCTTGGATCGTAAAAAAACAGCATAAGGAGATGTGAGAACAATGAAGAAGATGAAATGGGCGTTACTTATGGTTGTTGTATTGGTGCTAGCGGCTTGTTCTACCGAGCAGCCGGGTTCGGGGTCCTCGTCAGATGATAAAGGGGATGCAGGGAAAGACGGAGATAAGCAATTTAAAATCGGCCTTTCGGTTTCCACTTTGAATAACCCGTTTTTCGTTACGTTAAGTGAAGGAGCGAAAGAGCAAGCGAAAGAAACAGGCGCGGACCTTATCGTTGTTGACGCACAGGATGACGCGTCTAAACAGGCAAGTGACGTAGAGGATTTGATTCAGCAAGGTGTCGATTTATTGATCATTAACCCGACAGATTCAGAGGCAGTTGTATCTGCAGTGGAATCTGCAAACAATGCGAATATCCCAGTGATTACAGTTGACCGCAGTGCAGAAGGTGGAGAAGTCGTTTCCCATATCGCCTCTGATAATAAAGCAGGCGGTGTATTGGCTGGAGAATATTTACTTGAGTTACTGGGCGACAATGCAAAAGTAGCTGAGCTAGAAGGAATCGCAGGATCATCTGCAGCACGTGACCGCGGACAAGGCTTTAACGATGCAGTCGATGGAAAAGTGGACGTGGTTGCAAAACAAACAGCGAACTTCAACCGTGCAGAAGGTTTGACGGTAATGGAAAATATCCTTCAGGCTAATCCTGACATTCAAGGCGTATTTGCTCACAATGATGAAATGGCGCTCGGTGCGTTGGAAGCGATCCAGTCTGCAGGAAAAGATCTTGTGGTCATCGGGTTTGACGCAACAGATGACGCGGTGAAATCAGTAAAAGACGGAAAGTTGGCAGCAACCATTGCACAGAAACCGGAAGAAATCGGTAAGAAAGCAATGGAAGCAGCAATTGCCACGTTGAATGGCGAAGATATAGAGGCGAATATTCCAGTTGATTTGGAATTGATTAAAGAGTAAATGAAAAACCTGTACCCGTTTTGTTTTGGGTGCAGGTTTTTTTGTGTGGGGGTGCTTTTTTTGGGGGTGCCTGTGTGCCACGCAATTCGGAAACTATTCAGACAACTCAATTTGGTTGAAAACTCATTTTTACTCTCTAAATGGTCTTGAAAATTGATTTTAATGACTGCGTGAAAGCATACCTATCAGATTTCTTCCTGCCTAAAATTCATTTTTCCTGTTTTGACAGGTTTCCGCTTTCTCTTTATGATGGGTCCAATATGGAGGAGGGGAGAGTTTTTGGTAAGAAAAAGAAACTGGCGGCCGAATGCCTATTACCACGTGATTATGCGAGGTAACAACCGAGAGAGTATTTTTAAGACACCGGAAGATATGTATCATATGCTCCGGATTATCAGTCATGCCCACGAGAAGTTCCACTTTTCTATGGCTGCTTTTTGCATCATGACGAACCACTATCATTTTCTGATTAAGTCGGAAGATGAATTGTCGCGGATTATGAGTCATATCAATCGAAGATACAGTGATTATTATTCGAGGCGCTACAACCACGTGGGAAGGATTTATCAGCAACGGTATCACCCCATTTTGATCGAGAGTCCCCAAGGCGCTCTAGCCGTCAGCCGTTATATTCACCGAAATCCCATTAAAACAAAGCTACCTATGGTCAATGACCTCGCCGATTACCCATTCAGCTCCTTCCCCGTATACGCCAGCCGGCAAACTAATAAGTGGAGGTTTCTAGACACAAAAACATTGCTGTCGTATATGCATCCGCCGTCAGAAGGAACGATTCAAGAATACGCCGACTATTGCTTGGCAAAGTTAGCAAAAGATGAAGAAAAAGTACGAAGCTGATTGTCTGAATAGTGTTTGAGTTGTGTGGCGCACAGGCACCAAAGAATGAAGCCTTCTGATCATCTAAGATCAGAAGGCTTTTCATCTATTGTTAGAATTGTGTCTGAATTGTGTGGCACACAGGCACCTTAAAATTCTTCCCGGCCCATTTCGGTCAGTCGCTCCCGCAATTTCTTCAGCAAACGTTCTCGCCGTTTCTTGACGCCCGCTTTCGAAATGCCAAAGAATTCAGCACAGAATGTTTGCGATCTTTTTTCTGTGTAGATCATCGATAGTAACTGCCGTTCCTCCAAATTCAGTGTATTTAACACGATATTCAGCGCTGGAAACACATCTTCTTCCATTGAATAGCCCTCTATCAATGCTAATGTTTGATCGTCGACCGGTGCATAGCGTTCGTTTAAGCGATTTTCCTTTTTCATCTCATCAAGCATAGCGCCGTAAATTGATCGATAAGCGAAAGGTGTGAAGTTCCCTTTGCTTTGGTCAAATCTGCTCCATGCCTGCCATAATGCAATACGCCCTGCCTGACGAAAATCTTCGAAATCACGGTAAATATGTAATTTTCGAATGATTGCTGAAATCATTGGCTCATACTGCTCTGATACATCGTCAAAGTTCTCCATTAATGCGACCTCTTCAGGCCGTGCACGACACATTGTATTCCCTGGGTGTCTTCATCATAGAGAGGGCAGATGAAAAATACGAAAGTCAGTATGTTAATTTTGGCGTGTGTGAATCTGTTGGGGGAATGACGAGAGTAAGTATTCTGTAATAGTAGAAGTTTAGAAATTGTACTATTGCTTAAGATATATTTATAGGGCTTATTTACCGACCAAATCTGTTCTAATTATGAAAAAAAAGAAAATTCTTGTATTTAGAAAATATTTTACCAAATAGATAGACTATTTAATTTAGTTAGGATATGATAGGTAAAATAGAAGGTTTAAAGTCGCAGTTTGAATTTTGTGAAATAATGAAAAAGAAATAGTAAAGGTGTCCGAAGTCGATCATAATGTGTGTTCATTTGTGGTCGGCTTTTCTTAATTATGTCCGTAAAGGAGGTGAGGGACATTGTATGTGAGCACAGAAAAAATCCCCGAGTGTTGAAAGTCGTCGCAGACTCACTCGGGGAAAGAAGACTGGAGTACACCAATCTTGTATTAGTATACTCCTTTTTAACAAAAATCGAAAGCCTTTGAGACAAAAGGAGGAAATCAAATGAAAATATCAAAAGAATTTATTGTTACAAAAGGCACGGCTGTTATCTATCCAGAATATACGGAGGAAGGGGTTTTGCAATCTGTCGCGATGGAAGGCAATGTTTTGAAACGTGTAAATCAAAAGCCGACTGAAGTAATAGATAGAAATCTTCGCTATTATGGTTCCAGCTTGCGAGGCGCAAAAGACAGCACAAAAGTCATTTTAGGTGATGTGTTTATGTCGCCTGTCGTAATAAATGAGCTGCTGAACATCTTTTTCTTTCCAAGCAAGTCACCGCATAAACCGGATTGTATCTGGTTCGCACTCTATCATATCCGAAGCTACATAGAGATTGACGCAAAACGGACGTGTGTTACGTTTATTAATGGAGCTAAATTCAAGGTGGATGTGAGCTACTATTCATTCAACAGCCGTTACCAAACGGCCTGCAAATATAAAAACTTGATAGATGGAAGAACGAATCAATTGATGATAAATGAGATGAATCACTCGGCTACCTATCTAATTATGAAGGACAGGTCGAATCGAAACTTTGGTGTGAAAGAAGAGGAGTAATAAGTGCGGATAAGCGTATGGGATACTTGGATAGTCACTAGTAAATTATATGTAAAAAACTATTTACTTACACTGGATAATATTGTATATTTAGAACAATCAACTAGAGCAACACATCATCTTAGATACGTCTAAATACATTCCGAGGAGACTATTTATGAAAAAGATCGTAAAATCTATGTTCATTTCCGCGTTCGCTATCACTCTTTTAGTAGCGCCTATTCAATCAACAGAAGCTGCCGCGGCTAAATATCAGAATTGTAAGGAGCTGAACAAGGCATATCCTGGCGGTGTCGCTAAGAATGCAAAAGTTCAAAATAAAGGCGGCAAAACAAAGTACAAGCCAACTGTATCGCCAAGTCTTTACAATCTTCATACAGGAATGGATCGCGATAAAGATGGGATTGCTTGTGAACGATAGAAGGAAAGTTGAACTCTTTAATCAGTGAAATGACTGGTTAAAGAGTTTTTTTATAACACTAAATTAAAGACTAGTAGGAAGTTATTTAAGAGAATTTTCCACTAACTCTATTATAATGTCTAAAAACCTGTATAATCGACAGCAAAAGGAGGTAACTGACTGTGAAATTTTTAAAACCACTTATCGCGACTAGTTTGGCAGCGCTCGTAGTAATGATCAGCTTCTCGCTGAATGCCGGAGCTGCGACAGTATGGCCACATGTTGACAATGTGGAGCCTACTAAGACATGGAAGATTTCATTTAATAAGCCTGTGGATCGGAAGACTGTTACTAATAAATCTATCTATATTACGGATTCGAAGGGTATTAAGCTTTCAAATGTAATTACCTTCAGTAATTCAGATGAAACGGTACAAATCTTGCCGCCGTCAGGAAATTATCGTGCGGGAGAGACGTACACGATACATATTACGCCCGCTGTCGAAAATCGTGATGGCAAAGCGCTGAAAGAAGGCGTGACGAAAACATTTACGATTGAGAAGGTTACATATGATTTGGCTAATGTGCAGACTGACGGGACGGTTTCGATTGTGCGGAAGTTTACTAGTTTTGAAGAAGCAGCCAGTCAGATGACGCAAAATCAGGCGGTATTGAAATCTGGAATGATTGTACATATGCCGTCCGGTTTAGTTTCTACGAAGTCCGCGAATGGAAGTTCACTGACGATTCTTCATTCGGACAAGCTGTTAAAAAAGGAAGTTACGTATGTTGCGGCTGATACAGAGCTTCTGTATGTGAATTCAACTGATGCGTATGTAGAAGTAGAGCTGGCGGGGGTTAATTATTATATTACGCATGATAACAGCCGCTTGCTTCCTGGTCAGACAGTCAAAAAGCGTTCGTATTATTATACAGCGAACGGCTCGCTCTTCCACTCGATTTATTCGCATAACGCGGGGAGTACAGGCGTTTATGAAGTCGGATTGGCACCACGATTCATGCAAGACGGCGTGCACTATTACAGTACGGACGGCAGCCGTTTTACAAATGCAGCTGGGCAGCAAGTCGGCACGGCGCATCAATATTTCCAATACTTGCCGATGCGTAGCAAAACGCAATATACGGCGGAAGAACTAGACGCTTATATTTTGGCAAGACTGCGACAATTGGAGCAGAATTCTTCAACTGCTATCTACAAAGATGCTTCTGTCAAAAGTAAATTGATTGGATTGGGTGCCGAATTAAAAAGAGTCGAGAAAGAATATCATGTCAATGCGCTGCATATTCTCGCACTTGCGCAGAATGAAAGTCAGTACGGCATGAGTGCCTATGCGCAGAAGTATAATAATATATTCGGGTTATATGTGACAGACGATAATCCTAGTAAAAAGGAATTTACAACGGTCAATCACAACATTGAAGAATTAGTCAACGTGTTTTTGAATCGAAACTACCTGCCGCCAACAGGTGGATATGCAAACGGGACAAACTTTGGCAATAAAGCAGTTGGCGTGAATGTGAAATATGCTTCCGATCCGTATTGGGGAGCAAAAAATGCGGGACATATGTACAGGATTGATCGGATGATGGGTGGCAGGGAGCTCGCCAATCAAGCTAAGATCGGTTTAACGAATATAAATGAAATTTCCTTGAAATTCCGTCGAGATCCAAGTACGAGTCAGCAATATGCGTACAGTTATCCTAAATCCGGCATGCCTATGATTATTCTGGATGATCAATTAAAAGAAGCGCCATGGATTAAAGTGCGTTCAGATTATGTGCCGTATGATGAGTTGTTTGTACATGGGAGCTATGTAGGCCGTTTAGAATGGTAAAGTGAAAACGAGGAGACAGAAGCAATGTCCAATGAAGAGATAGTAATAGAGATTGATAAAGTCACCTCAGGTAAAAATAATGTGATTTCATTTGAACGCAAAGGGAAGCAGATTGATCAGCCGCCTCTACGGTTAAAGGCTAATTCTGTTTCTTCGAAATACAAGTATCATCACCATTTTGACCAGGCAGATTTAGCGCGGCTGCAGAATCAGTATCCATCAATTTATCCGAATCGTTACGAATCAGGTATTGACGACTGGGCAGCTGTGATGAAAACGGCTTTCCGTAAACTGATTGAGTCGGGACAGTTGGATCGGGCGTATAGGCTAGACGGACGTGATGTAGAAGTGAAATATGTCTGGATCACTGAAAATAAACACTAACGGAGTGGTCATTGGACGTCAGAAATGATGTTCAATGACAGCTCTTTTTGCCAAATCGCCACTTTCCACATTGGAAAAACCGATAGAGCTGAATCGTTTCGAAGATTTATCCTCTTACGTGAAAGAAAGTACAGAACAATTTAAAGACGGTATGCAGCTACATTATACTGTTGAAAGTGAAAATGGTTTCAATGAAAGTATTCATACTGCCGCATAAGAGCAGGCGCTGACTCGGCAAGTGAAAGAAATTGCATCAGACTGAAACAGGGTGTATTGGCTTCATTCGTCATTACCAATTAATATCCGCTAAAGGATACCTTTAAAAGCTCTAAAACGGCTTTTGCGGTATCCTTTTTTTAATGAAGTCAATTGCATACCGGATCTGCTAGATTGAACTAGTTTAATATGAAAATACATTGAGTATTTATTCGCTCCATTCTGAATACATTTAATTAGTTCTAAAGTATCTATATGTAGTGACGAGTGGTGTCTTTATGTGTATAATTATTTTATTCCTAACTGATTTATTTGAACTAATCTACAGCGTTAGGCAAGAAAGAGGGATACATCGATGAAGGCGAAAATTCGTTTTAAAAGTGTGAAAAGCAGACTATTGGCGGCTTTTACAGTCGTTATTTTATTAGTGGCTGGATTAGGTACTTATACCGTGATGTCATTAAAAACGGTAAACAATAAAACAAAACAGATTATAGAGCATGACACTCAATTAATGGCAATTGAACTGAGGTTATCGTCTAATATGACCGGCCGCATGTCTGCTGTTCGAGCCTATCTCCTGTGGGGGGATGAGTCCTATAAGGATAGTTTTACCTACATGGCAGATCAGGTTTCGGAACTTCAAGAAGAAGCAAAAGCTATAGGGGTTTCAGAGGAATTTAACGAGCTTTCAGAACGGACGCTGATATGGAGCAAGAAAATTACTCATGATGTTCTGAACGTATATGAAAGCGGTCAGAAGCGTGCTGCTATTCAGAATTTAGATAAATTATCTCTTGAAAGCAGAGAGTTGATAGAAGAATATAATCGTGTGGCAACAAACCGTGAAATAGAAACCGGGAAAAATGGAGCGAAAGTGATTGAAACCGGTAAAACGGCACTTTTGTGGACGATCGTTGTCACGCTATTGGTGGCAGTCATCAGTATAATAGCTGCGCTTATCACATCGAATGTTGTGACTAAGCCTATTCATCACGTGATGACACGAATGAAAATAATTGCGAATGGTGATTTGAGTCAAGAGCCTCTGGAAGTCAGGTCGCATGATGAAGTAGGTCAACTGGCAGAATCAATGAATGACATGAGCGCGAATATCCGGACAATGCTGAACGAAATTGACGGAGTATCCAGTTCTGTGTCAGGACACAGCGAAGAACTCACTCAATCTTCATCCGAAGTAAATACTGCCACGGCTCAAATTGCAGCGACGATGCAGGAACTGACTTCAGGTATTGAAAGTGAAGCGAATACAGCGAGCGAACTTGCGGTGTATATGGAGGAGTTTACAGCCAAGGTAGAAGAGGCGAACCAGAAAGGTGAAGCGGTTAAGCATTCATCAGAAAACGTTCTGTCACAAACAACAACAGGGGCAGAGTTGATGAAAACATCGTCTGAACAAATGAAGAAGATTGATGGCATTGTTCAAGATGCAGTGGTGAAAATTAAAGGATTGGATTTACAGACTCAGGAAATATCCAAACTGGTCGTGGTCATCAAAGATATCGCCGATCAGACCAATTTATTGGCATTGAATGCGGCAATTGAAGCAGCACGGGCAGGCGAGCACGGCAAAGGATTTGCGGTTGTCGCTGATGAAGTTAGAAATCTGGCGGAACAAGTGGCGGTATCGGTTAAAGACATCACCGACATTGTCGGCAATATTCAACTGGAATCAGGTAGTGTGGCGTCATCACTGGAGAGCGGTTATGCAGAAGTAGAAAAAGGAACAGTTCAGCTGCAGACGACGAGTCAGACATTTGCGGAGATCAGTGACTCGGTGAATGAAGTCGGAGAATTTATTACCGTTATGTCGACAAATCTTTCGGAAATATCAAATGGCAGTGAGAAAATGAGTAAGTCGATCGAAGAGATTGCAGCCATTGCTGAAGAATCTGCGGCTGGCGTGGAACAAACATCCGCTGCTTCGCAACAGACCAGCAGCTCGATGGAAGAAGTCGCCGGAAGTTCCGCTCAATTAGCGCATCTGGCAGAGGATTTAAGTAAACTGGTTCGGAAGTTTACGTTATAAAGAAGAGCAAATGTTCATAGAGTATGAAATGGCCCTGTTAACTATTATAGTTGCAGGGCTTTTTTGAATGAACGGATAGTTTGGTGCGGTGGCGGATAGTTTGTACAATAGGATCCTACTTGTTCTTGATTTTATTAAGAAGAAGAGAGATAAAATAAGTAACTAACTTCATCCTGAAACGTCTATAATGATGGAAAGAAGGGAGACACCCATTCATGAAAATAATAAAAATTTTATTGACCCTAGTTATTGTGCTTGCAGCGGTCGGATACGGCATCTTCTATTTCGGCAGTAAACTCGCTGCAGATGAAGTGATGGGGCAAGTGGAAGCGGAGCTGGAAAGCACTGGCCAGCTGGATGCGATCAAGCAAGAAGTGAAAAATGATCCCGAACTGCAGTCGTTTATTGCAGAGGGAAGCACGATAGATGACCGGAATCTGCCGTTTAAAACCAAAGATCAGGCAGTACGCGTATTGATTAAAAAGTTCAGCGTCAGTGAACTGGCAGAACTACAGGGGAAAATGAAGAGTGGCATGACATCGGATGAAAAGCAGGCGCTGCTTGCAAAGTATGAAAGTAGATTATCGGAAGACGAGTTGCTGGCATTGAAAGTTCTGGCTTATAAAGAATTTGGAAATTGAATTGTGAAAGGTCCTTGGCGATTTTACCTGCCTGGGACCTTTTTATGTTTCCTTAAAATGCTGTTTATTTAATATAAAACTTGAGCTCCATACCCGACACCTGATCTTCATACAGGTCGTCATACATAGCATTACTCTCGTACGAAATTTCCTGTTCGCTTGCTCCGTCATGTGTAGAACGGACATCTTTTTCAACTTCTGCCATGACGCGCTGCTTCAGCAAATATTCCTGCATATACGGGAAGATTTCAATGTCGAACTGATTTTCCCCGAAGTCACTGACTAGTTTCTTAATATCAGGATTGGTGGAAATTTGTTCGTGAATATCTTCAACGGCTTCTTCTGTTTCTTCTGGCGGCACGAAGTAGTTTTTCTCTTTTGCCAATAATGCCATCGCATGAACTTCAATCAATGACTGCAGCTGCACATTGACATTATCGTATTGTGCCGCCTGCGAATCCCAATAGTTATTGGTTTTTTCTATCTCGTTGCTATTCTTTACATCTTCACTGCGGTTTCGTTCAATAAAAATTTTCTGCATAAGCGCATAAAATTCCATTTCATTTTTTGTGAAAGTTTTGCCTTCTATTTCAATCACCTTGTCACTGTCAACTGACTCTTTTTCTGTAGCGACAGGTTCGTCTTTCTTTTTTTGCTGATCATCGGAGCAACCCGTCAGCAATAATAGAATGGTTAATGACAGGTAGAACCACTTTCTCATAATTCATCATCTCTCTTTGACATCGAATGTAATGAGTTCTTCTGCTTTATCGTCAGCGGACTCGGCTTTCACATCTGCAATCCACTCGCCGCCCATGGGAAGTTCCACTTCACCTGAGTATGTGCCGTCGCCGTTTTCTATCAAATTCGCCTGCAGATGACCGTGATCCATCTTTGCCATCTCTAGATCCGCAGTCACCGTCAGCCCATTGACCGCTTCTCCATCTTTCGTAATCGACACAGTCATCTCAGATGGTGTGCCATGCTCATAGATAGGCGTCTGTTCTAATTGGATTGACAAATTTGCAGAACCGCATCCTGTGAGTAACAGTAAAATTATAGCCAATAAAAAGCCGTGCTTTTTCAATTCTGTCCCTCCTTCATATGCTCATTGATAAATTCATCCACTGTATACTTTGTGAGTGTACCGTCTTCTAAAAATGCGACATGCGTACATATTTGCTTGATTTCCGATAAGTGATGCGAAGCCATCAAGATTGTTTTATCTTTCAGCGCCGAAATAATTTGGAGTATTTCTTCGCGTCCAATCGGATCGAGTCCGCTCGTAGGCTCATCTAAAATAATGATATCTGTATCATAATATAGAATGAGTGCGAGCCCAAGCCGCTGAAGCATTCCCTTAGAATATGTTCCGATTGAATCATGCCGCGCTTCATACAAGGATACAGAATGAAGAATTCTTTCCATTTCCTCCGTATCTGGTTTCTTATCTGCCAATGAAGCGAAGAAGCGCATATTCTCCATACCGGTCAGGTGTGGATAGAGCTGGAATTTCTCAGGCAGATAGGCGACATTCTTTTTCCAATCCTGCTTTTTATTCGAAATACCGCCGAGTGATATGGTTCCCTGTTTTATTGGAAGCAGACCGAGCAGCAGTTTGATGAGTGTGGATTTTCCGGCACCGTTACGCCCGACAAGTGCACAGCGCTCGTTTTGTTCTATATGCAGATGAACATCCTGCAGTACTTCTTTCCGGAAATAAGCGTAGTTGAGCGCATCGATATTAATCATTGTATGTCCCTCCATTTCTGAAAGCTGCAGTCAGCAAGAACAGGATGACCGGCCAAAGAACCGCATTCAGCAACAGGAACACATTCATATCCATGAAGACGAATTTCTCCATGATCCGGGACATCTGATCCAATGAAAACAGGCCGAAACTGGTTTCCAGATAGAATCGCATCGTGTGCACTGGATCCAGGAAATAGAGCCAGGAGAAAAACCGGATATTTGCTGTTGTAACGATCGGCAGGAAATAAAGGAACATCAGATCATATAAAAACACGATGAAAAACCACACCAGAATATTCGCACCGACAAGCTGCATTTTCGTACTTGCTGCAGTTCCAAGCAAGATTCCGAGCTGATTGAAAATCAGCAGGAAAATAGCCATCACCAGTATGAAATACAGGAAGCTTAAGACGTGAAACTCTAGAAAAAACTTCATGAAAATCGCCAGGATCAGATAAGAGCTCAGGAACAATCCAATGAGTACGAGCTGAATTGACAGCGACTTTTTAAAGAGGAAAGACCAGTGAGATTCTTTCTTCGTCAGTAATATCATCGACGTCTTCAGTTCTTTCTCCTGAAAAATGGAGAAAGAGGAAAGGAACATTGCAAATAACGGAAGCAAATAAATATTCATATCGAATACCGATAAAAGCATCGCCTCAAACCCAAGATCAGCAGGGAAGTTACGGGCTTCAGCAATCAGGAACAGTGAAGCGAGAATCAGCACGATCATGCCAAGCCAAAGTCCTTTTCCGCGAGTCTGTTCTAAAAATTCTTTCCATATATACATCAGTGCTTCACCATCCTTTTCCTGAAATAAAATGTTCCCCCGATCAGCGCTGCGGCAATAAGTCCTGCAATCGCTGTTAATCCGCGTCCCTGATATGTCTGCATCATCGGATATTTATCAAAGGCCATTACTTTTTGAGAAGCGAGCAGACCATTCAGCTTCTCATAAATTAGAACAGCAGGGCTTGACAGGAACATATACGTCAGCTCATTTTCTTCCACCAACTTGTCGAGAGCAGAAGTGTATTCAATCGGATCATCCCCGACGCCGTCGTTGTCCAAATCAATCAAAGGTGTGTCCCAGTGGTTCCCGACACCATTCTTGAACCATTCATTATTCGATTCGCCGCCAACTGTCAACGCATCGATGCGGTTTTTCCGGAAATGGTTCTTAAAGAATACATGTGCGGTGGAAGACGTCCACAGTTCGATGCCGATCTGATTTTGGAAAAAGTCGTTTCCTTCTATTGTATTACTTGTTGACTGCTCGAGGTAAAGTCCGCGTTGATTTAAATGAAATTCGTTGTTCAGCACATGGACATCGCGGCTTGTTTGGACGATCAGGCCAAATGAACGCGAACCCTGATTGAATGAAAACTTATTGTCTTCGAGTAAAATATGGTCAGAGTGCATGATTGCCGCACCTCCTGTGTTGCCGATGAAGCTGTTATTCTTGAATTCATTGAAATTGGAATACATATAATGCAGGCCGTATCGCGTTTCGGTCATCGTATTGCCCGTAATGACATTATTATTTGAGTACTCCACGAAAATACCGTCCCGAGTTTTTTCAAAACGGCTGTCCTGAATGGTGTTATTACTGGACCGTGCGATCTGCACACCGTTTCCCTGATTACCGAGAGATTCTACACCATGGCCGATGACATGACTGTTTTTGATTAGCGTATCAGTAGTTTTATTCAAATAAATACCGTGATAGCTGTCTGAAATCGTCAAGTTTTGAAGCGTCGTACCGTTTGCCATGACGCGAATTCCTGCATATTCTTCTTCGGAGCTCCGACTCATTCCGCTGCCTTCGATCTGCAGCTGGTCCAGTACAGTACTTTCACTTCTTATCTCAATGACATTGCCGGTATGGTCACCTTTGATGACGGTTTTACTTGAACCTTTTAAGGTCAAGGGTTTGCTGATGACGACATTGCCTTCATACTCTTTGCCTTCTAGCTGAAGTGTGCCATCCGCGGGCGTTGCATTGATTAACTCCTGCAGCGAGTTTGCTGAAGCGGCTGCCGGCAGCATTACAACTGTGAAAATACCGAGAAATATAAGGGAAAGCTGCTTCATTTTCTCACCCTGTCATTCCACAGACAGTAAACCATTAACAGAAAAGCAATCGCGAGCATATAGCCGCCCCAGGTAAAATAACTGGTCGTAATAAAGTTTGCAATGACGTTATCACCGATGATCGGAGGAACGAAAGGTGCGAGCTCGATTGGTGCTTTCGGATCCAAATTAGTTCCAAAATCTTTCAGCCATCTTTTCATATCCCACAGCCCTGCAGCTCCTCCGATTGCAAAGATACCCAACAGTACATATAGAAAGATCTTTCTTCGAAGCAATGCAACTAAGAGGGTAAGTACAGCTAAGCCTAGCACGAGATATGGCATTACTTTCAGTTCGGGGAAAGATTCGTTACTGAATTCTTTCATTCCGATATAGTGATTCAATCCGTTTACGATGTCAATGTCACCTGCAAGTGTTGTAGGATAGACGATAATATCAAGACCTTCAGGATATTGAGGGGCATAGAATTTCATTCCCCACCAGGGTACCAGCATTGTGAAGGCGATAATAAGGGAGCACGCAAGCAATATAATCATTGATTGTTTGGTAAGTCGTTGTTTCATGGTGCACCTCCTGAATCTTAAAAATGTGAAGAAAGGAAATGCCTCTCTTCACATTTTAAGTGCGGTATAACTCTTCTTACTTCGGTTCGACGAGCAGGTAACCGCTCATTTCCTGATGGAGTGCGGAACAGAAGTTTGTACAGTAGATAGGGTAGACGCCTGCTTTATCTGCAGTGAATTCCAGTGTGTTCGTCTGTCCCGGCTGTACCTCAAAGTTTAGATTATAGTCGTTGATTCCAAAACCATGTGTAATATCTTGATCCAAGTCAATGTTGGTCATATGGAAGAATACTTTGTCTCCCTGTTTAACGCTGACAGCATCCTGACGCTCTGCACTGGCATCGAAAATGAATTTCGAACGCATGGCGATTCCGTAAATGTGAACTTCATTGCCTTTACGTTCAATTCTTGCATCTTCCTGCTTCCAGACAGAGTTCTCACGGTCTTCATCTTTTTCATAAACTTTAATCGGATTGATCTTATCGCGGTGGATGATTTGCGCATAGTGCGGCTCAGGATCCACTGGAACAGCCATAATATGTTCCATTTTCTCACCGGAAATATCGATTAGATCCATTGATTCCGGATGTGAAGGTCCGACTGACAAGAAGTTATCCTTGGCAATTTTATTGAGCGCAACGAGCCATTTTCCGTCTGGTGATACAGTGTCACCTTCAGTTGCTGACGCGTGACCGGGGGAGAAGTAAGAAGGTGTACGGTCAATTACTTCGCCTGATTCAATATTCCATTTGACTACTTCAGATGAAATGAACATAGTATTGAATGCATTTCCACGGTCGTCAAACTGCGTATGCAAAGGTCCGAGTGCTCCTGGAGGATCCACTTCTTTTTCCATGACATCTTCATAGCCTAAAACTGGAATGCCGAAAGTCTCTTCTTTAAAGTTTTCTTTTTCAATTGCTTCGAATGCTTTCTCGAATGAAAATACAGTCATCATTGGAGCCAATTTACCGGCTGCAATGAAACGTGTACCATCAGGAGTTACGTCCACGCCGTGTGGTGACTTAGCAACAGGAACTGCGAAAATGGCACCTTTTACATCGCGCGGGTCAATCATAGTAGTCCCTTTGATGTCGTTTCCTGCACCTGCTTTCACCGCTTCCTCAAGCTTTTTCCAGTTCATCATGACGATATAGTCGCGGTCATGCTGAGATGCATTGATTTCCTGGTTTGTTGTTGCAAATTCTGTGTTGTACGTTGTCATGACAATCCAGTCACTGGACATCTTTTTACCTGCGTCAGAAAGGTCATAAGACCAAGGTGGCAGGACAACCTGGTATGCCAGATCAAATTTCTTCTTTTCGCGGTCGAAAGTCGTCATGGATACGACACCTTTGTATTCTTCTTCGTATTTATCAAGTGGAGCATATTCGTCACCGAGCGGACGTGCGAATCTTGTCGGCAATGCAATGTACTCTGTGTTTTCCGTTACGAATACCCCTGCGTGCGGACCACCCATATTCGGCAGTGACATAATGTCCGTTGTATGGAAGTTACTCAAATCGACTGCAGCGACCCGGTTATTCCCTACGTCGTTGGCGAACAGGAATTCACCGTCATAATCACCGGCGGTTTCTGAAATAGCAGGGTGGTGGAAATCTCCCCATGTGTAGCCGCCCAGCATTTCTTTCGTTTTATCATCATATCCGTAACCTGTAGCGGGATCTGGTGTAAACACCGGAACGGTACGGATTTTTCTCATCGATGGAACACCGTAGACAAATAGTTGTCCGGAGTGGCCCCCGGAAGCCATCATATAATACTCGTCCAATTCTCCGTAGGGAACGAATACTTTCTCTGCTTTGGACTTATTGGAAGAAGCATTTTCTTCCCCTTTGTTTAAATCGGCAAAGAAGACAAATGCGATGAGAAGACCCAGGGCGATTCCTAAAACGCCTGATATAATACGTGCTGTTGTTCTGTTCATAAACTTCACCTCATTTCATTATTTTTCAGATGTTTTTTTCAAAAACTCGACAATTTGTTCCCGATCTTCGTCAGATAACGGATTTTCGGCAATGACTCCTGACATAACAGCGCTCGTCGGCTGTTGCAGGAATTCATCCAGTTCAATGCCATGCTTGTCTTTCACATTGGCATAAGCATCGGATAAATCCGGACCTGTAGTTCCGCCTGTAATCCCGGCGTCGTTCACGGCGTGGCAGCCGATACAGCTGTTTGTTGTCAGCGGTTCAGCGCCTGAGGGAACAGAAGCTTCATCTTCCGATTCTGGTGTTTCTTCATTGGACTCAGCTGAATTGTTTTCCGTTGTCTGCTGAGTGGCCGGAGTTTTATCACTATCGTGAAAAAATAGATACCCCGCGCCAAAGGCAACTAAAAAAGCTACGGCAAAAATTAATAAATTAGATCTCATATATGTGAACCCTCCTTAAAAGAATGTTCAATCATCCACAAAAGGAAATGATTGTATAACCAGAGTTTAACAGAATTTCTTACGTAAATGTAAAGAAATTGTGTGAAAATTATAGAAATCAAAAGATATAGGGAATTCCCCCATGAGTATGTGAGTTTTATGTGAACTTTTGAATATTCATCCTTTACCGACGAAAGATGACAAATTATAAAAGGAAATATCCATTAATGAGTAATTAAATGGTAAAATAGTAGATAAAAAGCTCTTTTAATTTATTCTGAGTGGTGCTAGTCCTTTAAGCCTTACTCAATTATAATATTTTATTTTAAAATAAAGTTTTTTGTTATGAAAAACACTTCGTAATATTCTTAGTAATTAATAGATGAAAAGATTCTAAATGTAAAGGACTGTTGACAACTCAAGATGAGAATGGTTATCATTGTTGGTGAGATTGAAAATCATTCTCAATAAAAGCGTTAGGAATAGCGATAATACATATTCAGGGGGAACTGCATTGAAGAAGATTTGGATAGGTTTATTAATTGGGGTGCTGTCAGTTATGACGGCTTGTTCAGCAGATACGAAAGAGGATACATCTGAAAAAGTAAAAAACGAAACAGAGATTGATACAGAAGTGAAAGATGCGGAACGCCAGCCTGCTGAAGAAGGAGACGATGTCGATGAGAAGGAATTGGAAGAGTTGATCGAACAGTTTCCTGAAATGGTTCCGGAACGTTTGATTACGACATCTGTTCCGTTGGCAGAAATGCTGCAAATGCTGGATGTGACGCCGGTTGGAGTGCCTACTTCGACGAATCCACTGCCAACAGAGTTTGATGCGATTGAGCGGATCGGTTCGCCGATGCAACCTGATTTGGAAGTTGTTACGAAGCTTGAGCCTGATGCGATTTTAGGTGCAGAATCACTTCGTACGACGCTTGATAAGGCGCTTGAGGGTGTAGACTTGCCTGCTGCTTATCTGCCGACGGATTCATTTGAAGACTTGAAGTTGAGTTTTAAGGCATTGGGCACGTATTTCGGTAAAGAAGATCAAATGCATGAAGTGCTTGATCAGCTGGTTGCGAAAGAGCATGAACTGGTGAAACAGGGTGAAGGTAAGGAACTACCGACTGTGATGCTGATGATCGGAACATCGGATTCATTCATGGTGATGAATGATAAATCATATGTTGGAAGTCTGATTGAACGTTTAGGTGCTGAGAATATTGCCACTTCAGTGCTGAAAGCAAAAGATACGTATTCACCGATTAACATGGAAGAAGTCGTAGTGGCGGATCCGGATATCATTTTGGTGCTGGCTTCTGGAGATCACGGGGCGTCTGAAGATATGTTCAAAAAAGAAGTTGAGAAGAATGAAACGTGGAAACAGCTGTCTGCCTATAAAAACGACAATGTCCACATTTTAGACTATGAAGTATTCGGTGTGACGTCGATTAAAAATGCGGAGAAAGCATTGACGGAGATTTCTACTTATTTTTATGAGTAACAGAAGGGATTAATAGCAATGACGAACTCTCGGAGCGGATTTACGGTAGGTGTTACGTTTGCGCTGGCGGTGATTGCAGGTATTGTGGCAATCGGCTTAGGTAGTGTGACAGTTGCAGTTCCTGAAATTTTACAGACATTATTCAAATCCGCAGAGAGTGCGGTAAACGATACGATCATCTTGAATATCCGCCTGCCGCGCGTGTTGCTGGCGATGGTGATTGGTGCGAATATCGCGGTATCAGGTGCGATTTTGCAGGCAGTGATGGGCAATCCGCTCGCGGACCCGGGATTGACGGGTGTGACTAGTGGAGCCGCCGTTTGTGTACTGGCGATTATGCTGGCGATGCCGGAGTACACGCAGTTTATTCCGCTGGCGGCTTTCATTGGCGGGATGTTTGCTGCTACAGCTGTTTATGCACTGGCATGGCGGCGCAGCGGGATGTCGCCGATTACGATTATTCTCGCAGGTGTTGCGGTGAACGCATTGTGCGGGGGAGTGGTCGGCTATTTGTCGATTATGTACAGTGACCGCCTTCCTTCTGCTGTTCAGTGGATGAACGGTAGTTTGGCTGCAAAAGGGAATGCCACTTTGGCAATGGTGCTCCCGTATTCGATTATCGGATGGATTTTATCGTTCTTCGCTATAAGGAAAGCAAACGTGATCCGGATGGGTGATCAGGTGGCAATGAATTTAGGAGAGAACGTCAACCGGATTCGTATTATGCTGTCGATTCTGGCGGTGTTTCTCGCAGCTGTTTCTGTGGCGGCGATTGGGATGATTGGTTTTGTTGGATTAATTGTGCCGCATATGGCGCGGTTCCTCGTTGGTTCAAATTATAAGTTTTTACTGCCAATGAGTATGGCGCTTGGTGCATTGGTGTTATTGCTTGCCGATACAGGCGGGCGCACGCTGTTTGCACCGATGGACATTCCAGCAGGTATTTTGATGGCGGTCATTGGCGGCCCGTACTTCCTGTATTTAATGAGAAGGAGTGTGTTGTAAATGTTTACAGTCGATTCGATATCCATTCGCTACGAACAGAAAACCATTATCCGCGACTTTTCATTTCAGGTGCAGGAAGGGGAAGTCGTATCGATTATCGGTCCGAACGGTTCGGGTAAGTCTACATTATTGAAAGCCGTGTCACGTCAGCTTCCTTATTTTGCAGGGAAAGTAGAACTTGATGGTGTGAATTTGAAATCGATGAGTGCAAAACAGATTGCACGCAAAATGTGCATGCTTAGCCAGAAAAATCAGGCACCTGCGGATATGACGGTGTTTGATCTCGTATCGTACGGACGTTACCCACATAAGAAATGGTTTGAGAAACTGCGTGCGGATGATCATGAAATTATCGAATGGGCGATTGAGAAGACGCATTTGACGGAATATAAGGAGCGCACGGTCGCATCGTTGTCGGGGGGAGAATCGCAGCGAGCCTGGATTGCGATGGCACTTGCGCAGCGGCCGAAAATTTTATTACTGGATGAACCGACGACGTATCTCGATATTTCGCATCAGCATGAAGTGTTGGAATTGGTGCGTGAACTCAATCGTGATATGGGCATGACGGTGATGATGGTACTGCATGATTTGAATCAGGCGTCCTACTACAGCGACCGAGTTGTTGTGGTGCAAGGCGGCGAAAAGGCGATGTACGGAACCCCTGGCCAAGTGATGACGACGGATATGATCCGGCAGGTGTACCGAATGAATTCGGAAGTGCAATTTAGTGCGGCGGAACAAAAGCCTCGGATTCATTTGCTTCATACGGCACGATAAAATAGAGGAGGAATAAATATGACAAAAGAAATTGATTTGCAGAAGCATAAAGAAGGCTATTTGAAGTTTGTGGAAGAGCACAAGAATATGGTGCTGAATATGATCAATGAAGAGGGGCGTCCGTTTGCGAGCTGTGCGCCGTTCGTCAAGAAAGACGGTAAGTTTTACATTTACATCAGCCAAGTTGCCGAGCATTACCGCCATCTGGAAAATAGCGAGTGGATTGACGCAATGATTATTGCGGATGAATCTGCAACACCGAATCCGTTCGGAACTGAGCGTGCACGCTGGGGCTGTCAGCCGAAAAATATCGGCAATGACGGACATGAGGAAATTTTTGACCTGTTCAATGAACGCTTTAATCCGAAGTTATTGGAAGTATTGCGCGGCCTGGACTTTTCATTATTCGAATTAACGCCTGTGCAAGGGCGCTATGTAGTAGGATTTGGTCTGGCATTTGATGTGGATATCGACGGGGAAGTTTTCAATCATGTCGTGGTGGATAAGAAGAATAAACCGGGTGTGACGGCATGAGTTTCGAAACGGCAGTGCCGGTTTGGAATGCGCTTCGCGAACGATTTACGAAGATGGCGGGCGGCTTGACGGAGCAGGAATTGAAGTTAAGTATTGGAGAAACTTCTATTGAATCACTGCTGTATCATACGGCAGAAGTGGAGTATATGTTTGCAGACTGGTATCTTGGTAAGGCGATGCCTGCTGAATTGCCGAAAGCGGGTTCTCTCGAAGAACTTCTTGCGCTGCTCGATGCTTCGGATGCGAATTTGAAGGAGGCGCTTGCAGAGCTGACGGAAGAACAGTGGCATACGCCGGTTGAATCGAAAATGGGTGCGTCGACTCCTTTGGAAGTGGTCGGCAGATTGATGTACCATGCGGGAATTCATGCAGGGCAGATTGCTTTGATTCGGAAGCAATAATGAAAGTGGAGCTGTTTGGCTGGTCATTGCAGGATGACTGGCTGGATGGCTTTTTTTTGTGTTGTTGCATTTGTGGTAGTTTGTGAAACTTTTGGGGTGGCTATGATCGCGGGCGGAGTGGTTATGAGCGAGTTTGCGGTGGGAATGAGCACATGCCGGGTGAGTATGAGCGCCTGCGGGGTAGGTATGATCACTTGGCGACGTGGTATGAGCGGTTGTGGGGGGGCTAATGAGCGAGCAGGTTGTTTTCTAACTATGATTGGTTCGTTCGTAGCGTCGTTTGGTTCGAGTGAACGCTAGTTTGGAGCGCTGCTTGCAGAATAACGTGCGGTGGTGGGAATGATTGGCTCGTTTGCACTGCGTTTTGGTGCGGTGCAGCCGTACTTTGGCGCGTCAGCCAGCTCCCTCTGCTGCAAATGAAAAAAGCTGTGCCGGAAGTCAAATTGACCTCTGGCACAGCTTCAAATTTCATTAGAATTATTCTTTCAAATCTTCAATTGAATCAATATCCATATAAGTCGGTACTACTAGACCGATTTTGACGTCTTCCATACTTACGCCTATATCATCCACTTTGTCACCGAACTTCTCCATGTATGTTGCGTGTGTGATTGGCAACCATCCTGCCAGCAATACGTCTGCACTGCCGTCAGCAACTGCTGTATACATAGGACCCGCTTCAACTTGTGACATTTCTACTTTATAGCCCAAGTCTTCCAATACAAGAGCGATCATGTTTGTGCTTGCAACTGTACTGTCCCAAGCTACATAGACGAATTTGATTTTGTCTCCGTCGACTTTTTCTACTCCTTCAGTCCACTCAGAAACTTTGTCTTCATTCGCATCGATCCAGTTTTGTGCTGCAACTTTTGGATCTTCGCCGTCGATGATCTCGACCATGATTTCAGCCATATCGTCCTCTGTCCAGTGGAAGTTGCTTAGAACTTGATACGCTTCCGGAAGATCTTCTTCTAATCCTAGACGTCCGATTGTGTGGATTTCTTCGGCACCGCCGTATGAACCTTCTGGATCGTCAAGATATTTCAGGTCGTACTTTGCGAATTTCCAGTGTGGAGACCAGCCTGTTATGATGATTGGTTCTTCTTTGTCATACGCTTTTTTCAGTGCTGCTGTCATCGCTGCTCCTGAACCTGTAGTAACGTCCCACTTTTCAAGATCGTAGTCTTCAAGTGCGCGCTCTGTTGCTTCCATGATGCCTGCACCTGGGTCAATCCCAGTAATTTTGTAGTCTACTGCTTTACCGATAGATTCTGTTGACGCTGCTTTATCTCCGTCACCATCAGTTTTTGATGTATCTTCGTCTTTGTCGCCGCCACAAGCTGCAAGACCGACTGCTAATAATGCAACTGAGCTGAATCCTAAAACTTTCTTTTTGAATGACACGGTATAGTTCCTCCTTGTTTTGGTTGCAAGTGGATGAACGAGTGTGCGTTCAACGTTTTATGTAAGTACAACCTGTTTAATTGGTCGCTGTATTAGCGAACATTAATTAGTATAACTGTAATATGATTGTAATACAACCGTTTTACCTTTATTGTTTGTTCGTACAGTTTTTTCTGTACGAATGAATTGGGCTTTGAATCACTATGTAGGCAGTGTGGAATGTAAATCAAAGATGTGCTCTTAACGCTGCGCTTTTACTTGCAAAAGCAGTACTTCGCAACGGCTTACGCTTCAGCCGGTACGCTTTCCGGAGGGCGTGGCTTAAGGCATCTTCATTTTTCCAGGGTCTCAAGGCGCACGCTGATCCTCTCGGAGTCGACCGGCTTACGCTTCAATTCTCAGGTGATATTTAGCTCATTCACTAAAAACCTCATGGCTAACTTATCTTTGTGAAAAAAATAAGCCAAAATAGAGTAATACCTATTAATCCACCCGATCAAAGAATTCATTGGTTAAGTCGCCATTAATCCCGATAGCCGCTGCGCTGCCTGATCCTGCTGCTACGATTAGCTGGGAGGGGACGATGTTGGCGGAGTCTCCTGCTGCGTAAACGTTCCAGACGGTTGTTCGGCCATATTCGTCTGTGAGGATGCCACCGTATTGGTTGGGTTCGCAGCCTAGGTCTTCGGCGAAGTGGTTGGGGTGGCTCCAGAGGGGAGAGGAGAATGCGGCGGTTCGGTCTATGAGTGTGCCGTCTTCTAACCGGATGCTCTTTAGCTGGCCGTTTTCTCCTTCAAGACCGGAGATGATGTCGTCTACGATTTGAATGTTTTTAGCGTTTAGTTTCTTGCGTTCTTCCCCGGTGAGCTGACCTTCGCCGTTTGTAAATACAATGAGATCATGGCTCCAAGTGTAGACTTCGGCTGCCAGTTTGAAGACGTTTTTATCTGCAATAACAGCGAGCGGCTGATCTCGAAATTCCCAGCCGTCGCAGTAAGGACAGCTAAAAATAGATGTTCCGTAGAAACGTTCGATTCCGGGAATGTTCGGCTGTTCGTCCTGCAAGCCGACTGCCAATAAAATTTTAAGGGTGCGAATGATCTTTCCGCTGGCTGTCATTAATTCATAATGTGTTTGATCGAGACGTTCAATAGATACAATGCGTTCGTTGTGAAATTCGACGGACGGGTAGTTTGCGATTTCTTCATGTCCTAATCGTCTTAATTCGGCAGGTTGTATGCCATCCCTTGTTAAAAATCCATGTGCTTCCCGTGTGACACGATTTCGTGCATGATTGTTGTCGAAGATGATGACTCTGCGCCTAGCTCGTCCCAGAACCAGTGCGGCGCTCAATCCGGCAGGTCCACCGCCAATAATCGCACATTCATAGAGCATATTGTCACTCATTCCTTTTTATTGTCATTATAGTTCTATAACTTCCCGGTTTTTGCGATCACAAACAAACCAGCAGGTTATTTTCTGCTAAAAGACTTTAGTTTATACATTTACCGAGATATCGCCAGTCAAATTGGCGAAAGTTGAAGACAGATTGGTTCCATTTGTTGAAGAAATGGATAACTATGAAATTGAACTAGCTTTGAAAGTGTTGGCGAAAGACACAATTCAACAAGGGCAAAGAGGAGATTGTGTGCCGGAGATGGATTGAAGTGAGTGGGAATCGTTGACATATCGTCGAGAGATTTTTCTTTATGGAAAATAAAAAACCGCGAAAGCCTAAGCTCTTACGGTCGTCGATCTTCTTGCCGATTCTCTTTTCTCGGTACCAAATCAAAAATGTCATGATCTTCAAATGCATCGACTAGCTGATCGAGCCATTCAAAATAGTCCTGCATATAGCGTAGTTTTTCTATGTCTGTTTCGACTGTCTCCTTGAATTCTTCTGTTATTGAAGGGTCATTCAGCAGCTTATTCAAATCATTAAGCGACTTGCGGACTGCTGTTTCATGCAGGGAGATGGACTGGCGCCACTTGATCGAGAACAGGTCGATGAAGCTTTGGTACCAGTCATCCTTTACTTTATATAAGTCTTTGCGGACGCCCCGTTTCCACGCGCGTTCGACAAGCTTTAAATCGGATAGCGAGCGGACAGATGTGCTCATGCTGGTTTTGCTCATGCCGAGTTTTTCTGTCATTTCATCAAGTGTCAACGGTTCGTCATTGAAGAACATCGTGCCGAATTGTCTGCCTGCTGAAGGTGTTAAACCGTATAAATGTATATTTTGAGCGATCGTTTCAATGATTCGTTCACGGGATTTTTCGAGCTGCTCTTTACCTTCCATAGAGGGTACCTCCATTATCATAGTGGGGAAACACCTCCCCGAGTGCTAATATAGCTTATTATATTTGCGGGAAAAAAGCAATGGAAAGGCAAAAGTTTAAACAGTTTTTACTGTACGTACAATTAATTAAGATAAAACTGTTGTGTTACAAAACTATTACGTCTATAATAGTAACGTTAACTTTAACGAAACCAGGGAGTTGTACATATGAACGAAAATGAAATGATAAAGAAAATTGAAGTGCATGGCACGACGAAGATTTTCGGAAAGAATAGTAGGCGAGCTTCTCACATGCTGAAAGAAGGCAAGTCGAAACAGGAAATATTGAAAGCGACAGGTGCAACAGTCGGCGTGAAGAACGCTACTTTTGATGTTTATGACGGAGAAATTTTTGTCATCATGGGCTTGTCGGGGAGCGGAAAGTCGACGCTTGTCCGCATGCTTAATCGCCTTATTGATCCAACAATGGGGAAGATTCTGATCGACGGGAAAGATATTGTCGAAATGAATAAAGAGCAACTGCGTGAAGTTCGACGGAAGAAAATCGGCATGGTATTCCAGAACTTTGCATTATTCCCGCATAAGACGATTCAGGAAAATACGGAATACGGCTTGGAAATCCAAGGCATTGCGAAAGCAACCCGTCAAGAGAAAGCGAAAGAGTCATTACGTCTTGTAGGGCTTGCGGGATACGAAGAGCAATATCCGAATCAGTTGAGTGGCGGCATGCAGCAGCGTGTGGGACTGGCCCGTGCGCTTGCGAATGATCCGGACGTTCTGCTGATGGACGAGGCGTTCAGTGCGCTCGATCCTTTGATTCGAAAAGATATGCAGGATGAATTGTTGCAGTTGCATCATGATATGGGGAAGACGATTATTTTCATTACGCACGATCTTGATGAAGCATTGCGTATCGGTGACCGTATTGCGCTGATGAAAGACGGCGATATCGTACAGATCGGGACGCCGGAAGAGATTCTCATGAGTCCATCCAATGAATATGTTGAGCGTTTCGTAGAAGATGTCGATTTATCGAAGGTGCTGACAGCAGGACATATTATGAAGAAAGCGGATACAGTACAGGTGGACCGGGGTGCACGTGTTGCATTGCGTCTCATGAAGAAATTAAGCATTTCATCTATTTATGTAGTCGATAAAGGAAGTCGTCTGCTCGGGGCAGTTACGGCGCAAGATGCTGTTGCTGCCACGGAAGAAGGTAAGACTCTGGAAGATGTACTCATTCGAGATATTACGAAAGTGTCAAATGATACAGTGCTGACTGACCTGTTTGACGCAGTTTCGACTGCAACGGTTCCGGTGGCGGTCGTGGATGAACGCGATCATCTGCAGGGCATTATTATCCGCGGTGCGTTAATTGGCGCGCTTGCAGGGGACGGACAGTTTATCAATAATGATCCTGTACCGGCAGAAACGGAAGAGGTGAGCACACATGAGTAAGTTACCAAGATTACCATTTGCAGACTGGATTGACGTGGGAGTAGACTGGCTCGTTGTGACGTTCGGTACTTTGTTTGACGGCATTTCTGATTTCTTAAAGGGAATTGTCGAAGGATTGGTTACGGGGATGGACTTCGTTCCGTCGATATTATTGGCAATTATTTTCGCAGTAATTGCGTATGTATTGTCGACGCGCGGTATCGCGTTGTTTACATTGATTGGATTATTGTTTATTGATTACTTGGGTTATTGGTACCCGATGTTGCAAATGCTTGCGCTCGTGCTGGCATCTGTCGCAATCGCATTGATTATCGGGATACCTTTAGGGATTTTAGGTTCACAGTCACCGACTTCGAAGAGAATTATCAATCCGATACTTGATTTGATGCAGACAATGCCGGCGTTCGTTTACTTGCTGCCTGCAATCTTCTTCTTTAATATCGGAGTCGTACCGGGAGTTGTCGCGTCCGTTATCTTCTCGATGCCGCCAACAATCCGATTGACAATGCTTGGTATTGAGCAGGTGCCGAAAGATTTAATTGAAGCAACAGAAGCATTCGGTTCAAAAACTTCTCAGCGATTGCTGAAAGTACAGATTCCATTAGCAAAATCAACAATCATGGCGGGTGTAAACCAGAGTATCATGCTTTCATTATCGATGGTGGTGATCGCTTCAATGGTTGGTGCGCCGGGACTCGGTGAGGAAGTGTACCGTTCCGTGACGCAGCTGAAGACGGGTAAAGGTTTTGAAACAGGGTTGTCGATCGTTATTGTAGCGATTATCCTGGACCGCATTACACAGTACGCAGGTACGCGTAAGAGGAAAATAGTGAAATAAAGACGGGACTGCTCCGGAAATCATGTTTTTGATTTTCTGGGCAGTCTTTTTTGTGTGGATGATCATAAAAAGTTGAGAAGCGCTCGTACAGCATGGCTGAGTGATCATAGCAGCAACAAACTCGATCATACAGCATGGCTGAGTGATCATGGCAGCAACAAACTCGATCATACAGTCTGCCTGCGCGCTCATAAGGAAAGCAAATCATACTTGCAAGCTCCCATGGAATCTAGTATAGTAAGTGTAATATTCTGAACATACCAACTGGTTAGTATAAGAGAAGGGGAGTCATAGATCATGAACTTTTCATATTCAGAGAAAGTAGAAAAACTGCAGGCACAGGTCAAGGAGTTTATGGAGGAATATATTTATCCGAATGAAAGTGTATTCCGCAAGCAGCAGGAAGAGCAGGAAGATCGCTGGAATAAAGTACCGCCAATTATAGAGGAATTGAAATCTAAGGCAAAAGAGAAGGGACTTTGGAATTTATTCCTTCCTGACGACAGTGGTGGAGCAGGACTGACAAATCTTGAGTACGCGCCGCTTTGTGAAATTATGGGACGGTCATTTATGGCACCGGAAATCTTCAATTGCAATGCGCCGGATACCGGCAATATGGAAGTGCTGGCGCGTTATGGCACGGATGAGCAGAAAAAGCAGTGGCTGGAACCTTTATTGGAAGGGGAAATCCGTTCCGCGTTCGCGATGACGGAGAAGGATGTCGCTTCAAGTGACGCGACGAATATCGAATCGAGCATAGTACGCGACGGCGATGAGTATATTCTGAACGGTCGCAAGTGGTGGACGTCAGGTGCTGGAGACCCGCGCTGTAAAATTATGATTTTCATGGGGAAGAGTGATCCGGATGCTGCGAAACATGAACAGCAGTCTATGATTCTGGTGCCCATGGATGCGGAAGGCGTAACGGTTGAGCGCATGTTGCCGGTTTTCGGCTATGATGACGCGCCACATGGCCACGCAGAAATTTTATTTGAAAATGTTCGGGTACCGGCTGAGAATATGCTGTGGGGTGAAGGGAAAGGATTTGCAATTGCGCAGGGACGCCTTGGGCCTGGTCGTATTCACCACTGCATGCGACTGATCGGAGCGGCGGAACGTTCATTGGAATTAATGTGCAAACGGGTGCAGGAGCGCGAAGCATTCGGTAAGAAAATTGCGGAACAGGGTGTTGTGCAGCAGTGGATTGCGGAATCACGAATGGATATTGAGCAAGCTCGTCTGCTGACATTAAAAGCAGCATACATGATGGATACTGTCGGCAATAAAGTAGCGAAAGCAGAAATTGCGATGATCAAAGTAGTCGCGCCAAATATGGCATTGCGAGTGATCGACCGCGCAATTCAGGCATTTGGCGGAGCGGGTGTCAGCGAAGACTTCCCGTTGGCCTATATGTATGCAGGATCCAGAACGCTGCGAATTGCGGATGGGCCGGATGAAGTTCACGCAAGACAAATTGCGAGACTCGAATTAAAAAAATATCGGTAAAGAGGTGAGACGATGAGTATTTTACATATGTTTTCATTGGAAGGAAAGACTGCGATCGTCACTGGTGGAGGGCGTGGACTCGGTGCGCAGATTGCAGAAGCATATGCCGAAGCGGGAGCAAATGTCGTCATCTGCTCAAGAAATGCAGAAGCCTGTCAGGAAATGAGTGAAAAAATCAAGAGTATGGGAGTCGGATCACTCGCGGTAACATGCGACGTGACGAAACCTGTAGACGTGCAGAATGTGGTCTCTCAGACAGTTGGACGGTTCGGCACAGTCGACATCCTCGTCAATAATAGCGGAGCGAGCTGGTCGGCACCAACAGAAGATATGCCGCTTGAAGCATGGAATAAGGTACTGGACGTCAACGTAACCGGCACATTTTTAATGAGCCAGGCAGCAGCGAAGGTCATGATCAAACAGAGAAGCGGCAAAATCATTAATATCGCCTCTATCGCAGGCTTTGGCGGAACCCCGCCGTTCATGCAGACCATCGGCTACAACACAAGCAAAGGCGCCATCATGACAATGACCAAGGACATGGCAGTCAAATGGGGCCCTCATCAAATAAACATCAACGCCATAGCACCGGGCTTCTTCCCAACAAAAATGTCCAAAGTATTAATTGAACACGGCGAAAAAATGATCATGCAAAGCACCCCCCTTGGCAGACTAGGCAATGACTCCGATCTAAAAGGAGCAGCATTATTTCTAGCCTCCAGCGCTTCGAATTATATTACTGGAGATGTTTTGAAAGTAGACGGCGGTGCACATGCTTTTTGATTTTTGTACTATATAGATGAAATTTTAGCAGAGGAATCATTATTACAGATTACTGGATTAGCAATATTATATTCAAATTAATAGGTTTTAATCTGTGAGTAATGTTATTAAAGTAATCAATACTTGAGTTGCTTGGAGAGCAAGGCGGCGACTCCCTCTTGGAAATACGATAGTGACAAGGTTTATCGCGTTCTGAGTAAGACCAAAAAATATTTTTTTCGGATGTATCTGTAGTATGTGTTCCCTAAATATACATGACTTTACGTATTATG
>NZ_JARICI010000021.1 GCF_029257255.1 Sporosarcina sp.
CCTGTGAGCTTGATACTGCCTTTGTTCGGTATAATGTATTTCAGAGGGCCAAATTTTACTCTACATCACTCACCCCATCGTTTGACGGGACATAGCTTTCACTATGTTCAAACTATAGACCCTTTAATTCAGAAGTTCGTCAGTTCCTTCAGGGGGGAACATACTCACCTTATCTAGTTTTTCAGCCATCCGGCATATCAGTTGGCATACCTATTCTATAGAATGGCTCTAACCTTCCTTCTGCCGACTCTACCTGTGCTTCGAACCTCATGAGCTGTCATTCATGACGCACGCAGGAGTCTTGATGGAATAGTTTCAGAAAACATGGTTCCGTCATTCCTATTCTTCGTTGTAAAGTTGAAATTTATATGGTAAATTTCCTGTATTTTCATGCCAAGGGCATTTATCACAGAACTTGTCGCGCTGGCCCGTTTATGATATTAGACGAAATCGCTTATAACACAAACGCGCCCGATTGTGGCATTGTCACAATCCTTCTTGTCGATGTAATTGTATCAAACTTTTTAAAAATTATCGGACTTTATTCCAAATTATCAATCTTTATTACAAAGCCACAGTAAAAAGTATAATTCAACATATCTAGTCGTTAATTTCCGGTAAACGTAGCAGGCATGACAACTCCCACTACTTCACCTGCAACACATAATTCCTCGCCTGCAAATATCTCTATATCTACTTTCCACTTCTTCGGATGAATCTCCGTGACTTTTCCGACCGCTTTCAGAATTTGTCCTTGCGGCGTCGGTTTGCTGTATGTAATTTGAAGTGATGCCGTAACAAAACGCGGAGGAATTGCCTTATCCCCTGGTTCATGGCCATTTTTCCGGTGCAGTGCCAACGAACAGGAACCGGTACCGTGACAATCCATGAACGAAGCGAGAAATCCGCCATAGACAAATCCCGGAATGGCTGTATATTTTTCCAACGGCAGCGTATAAGTGACTGTGCTGTCACCTTCCCAGCCGGTACGAAAATGATTCCCCTCATCGTTCAAACGACCGCAACCATAACACCAGGAGAAATCGTCCGGATATTGATCCTGAATTGCGTGTGTCACCATTTCTATCATAAAAAAGCCCTCCCTTTGTTTGAATTCTCTCTATTATACATTCCGAAAATTGAAATATCGAGTGCAACTGAAGATTCTTCCTATTTTTTACGCAGAAAGCCGTGCGTATTGGAGCACATGTACTCATATACTATGAAGAAACTCAGATTATGCCGAAGGAGGTTTTCCCGATGAAAATACGTGCTGCTTTACTGACATTATTGGTGGCAGCCGGCTTCTATGCCATGATACAGACCTTGAACGAATCCAACATTCACCCTTTTGATTTGTTCCATGCTGAAGCGGATGGAACTGCCTTTTCATCTATTACGATTCGACAGCCCGGACTTCGTGATCAGCAGCCTGTAACATGGAAAGTGGATCAGTCACATGAAGTTGACAGGCTGCTTCAATTTTTAGAGGCATATGACTATGAACGGATTGATCCAGATACACTGCAATTATTTGACGATCAGCCTTTATTTACGATTGATTTGCACGACGAGGCAGGAAACCGGATGACCATTCTGATTGAAGAAGGCATTCTCATTCATAATGACCATCTGTATTATGAAGTCGTCAACGGCCCTCTGCAAGTCGACTGGCTGATGGAATTCATTCTATCCAATAAACCATAATTTTGTACTGCAGGCTTCTTCTGTACTATACTATTTATTAATTCGGTCACCGAATAATCGAACTATAGGAGTGGTCACTTTGGTGAAAAGCTTACCTAAACGCGCACAAGTAAATGAACAGGATACATGGAATCTACAATCATTGTTTGAAGATGAAAATGCCTATGAGCTAGCAGTGAAAGAAGTAGAAACAGAAGCAGCTTCCTTTGCAGCGAACTATAAAGGCACGATTACAGACGTATCTTCAGCCATCGCTGCTCTTGACGCCTACCGTAGCCTGCAAGAAAAAATGGTCAAAATCGGCAGTTATGCTGAACTGGCTGCCAGTGTGGATTTACTGAATGACGAAGCACAAATTCGGGAAAGTAAATTTGGCTCTATCGCAGCAAAAGTCGGCAGTCAGACTTCATTCGTCATGAGTGAATTGTCAGAGTTGACGGAGGATACTCTGCAACAAGCGAGCGAACAGTCAGAGGACTATGCCGTACTGTTCAAGAAAATTATTCAGGAAAAACCGTATCAACTCCATCCTGAAGTAGAAAAGACACTTGCCGCTTTCTCGTCTACTTTCCAGGCACCGTATGCTTTATATAATACAACCAAAATGGCGGATATTAATTTCCCTAACTTCACTGCTAACGGCAATGATTATCCGCTTAGCTATGTTTCATTTGAAGGTGTATGGGAATCAGAGCCGGATACAGCAAAGAGACGTGCAGCTTTCCAGGCGTTCTCCAGTAAATTGAGGGAGTATCAGCATACGACAGCTAAAACGTACGACATGCATGTACAGATGGAGAAAACGACAGCTGATCTTCGCGGACACGACTCTGTCATTGATTACCTATTAATGAATCAAGATGTTGACCGTGCGATGTATAACCGTCAAATCGATGTCATCATGGAAGAACTTGCCCCTCATATGCGCAGATATGCGAAACTTCTTCAGAAGATATACGGTCTTGAAGAAATGACGTTCGCTGACTTAAAAATGCCGGTGGATCCTCTCTATGAACCTTCGATTACTGTGGAAGAATCCAAGCAGTATATGAATGATGCACTTGCTGTCATGGGAGATGAATATCTCAGTATGGTGAATCGTGCCTTTTCAGAGCGCTGGATTGATTTCGCGCAGAATGAAGGAAAATCCACCGGTGCATTTTGTGCGAGTCCGTACGGCTGTGATTCATTCATTTTGATTTCATGGACGGGCAGTATGGAAGACGTGTTTGTACTGGCTCACGAACTCGGTCACGCAGGTCACTTCTATCACGCCAACCGCGCGCAGAACTTGTTTAATTCCGAGTCGTCACTGTATTTCATCGAAGCCCCTTCTACGATGAATGAAATGTTGATGGCCAATCATCTGCTGAAGAATTCAAATGACCCTAAATTTAAACGCTGGGTGCTTGCATCTATCGTTTCACGGACGTATTATCATAACTTCGTCACGCATTTATTGGAGGCGGCTTTCCAGCGTGATGTATATGAACATGTCGATGCCGGCGGAAATGTCAATGCTACAATCCTTAATAATATGAAACGAAGTGTGTTAGAGAAATTCTGGGGCGACACAGTAACGCTCAATGAAGGAGCCGAACTGACATGGATGCGCCAGCCGCATTATTATATGGGACTCTATCCATATACGTACAGTGCAGGATTGACGATCTCAACTGAAATGGCAAAGCGTATATTGAATGAAGGCAAGCCAGCTGTAGATGACTGGCTGAATGTTTTGAAAGCAGGAGGTTCCAAAAAGCCTGCTGAACTAGCGAAAATGGCCGGAATTGATATTACGACGGACAAACCGCTACGCGACACGATTGCATATATCGGTAGCCTGATTGATCAGATCGAACAGCTGACAGACGAAATAGACGCACAATAAACAAAAAGCATCTGCCAATGCATTTTTTTGCATGGCAGATGCTTTTTTAATTCATTAATCCACTGACGATCTCATAGGAACGCAAACGATCTTCGTGGTTAAAGATCCCGGAGCTGATGATTAATTCATTTGCTTTCGTCATTTCTACAAATTCCTCTAGCTTTCGTTTCACTGTATCAGGACCGCCAATAATCACTGACGGCGCTTCACTTTGCTGGGCGACGGCAGCCTGTTCATACTGCGACCATACCGCATCAATGTCTTTAATCGGCGGCTTGAACTGTGTCATCTTATTTTGGCGGATGTTCAGGAACTGCTGCTGCATGGACGTGGCCAGATACTCGGCTTTTTCGTCTGTATCTGCCGCAATCAAGTTAATTCCCATCATAGCATGTGGCTCTTTGAGATCTTTTGACGGACGAAAGTTTTGATGATACAGCTGCAATGCCTGCATCATATACGCCGGTGCAAAGTGACTGGCGAATGAAAACGGCAGGCCAAGCTGTGCGGACAGCTGCGCGCTGAAGCCGCTGGAACCGAGCAGCCAGATGGGAATATCCTGTCCTGCTCCCGGGAATGAACGTACCCGGTCAGTTGGATTTCCTGTAAAATACATGCGCAGTTCTTCTAGCTGTTGAGGGAAGTCCTCCCCATTGCTCTGCAGTGTGCGGCGAAGAGCATAAGCAGTCGCCTGGTCACTGCCTGGTGCACGGCCGAGTCCTAGATCAATACGTCCGGGATACATGGCGTCCAATGTACCAAACTGTTCTGCAATAACTAGCGGTGCATGGTTAGGCAGCATGATCCCGCCGGAGCCTACGCGAATTTCTTTTGTAGCACCTGCAACATGCCCGATAATGACGGATGTCGCTGAACTGGCTACACCGGGCATATTATGATGCTCCGCCAGCCAATAACGGTTATAGCCCCACTTTTCTGCGTGTTGCGCCAGATCCACACTGTTTTTAAATGACTGCCCGGCACCGCTGCCTTCATTAATCATTGCCAAGTCTAATATGGACAAGGGGATGCCCTCAAACTTCTTCGCACTTTCTCTAATCATTTCCTTCACTCCTCATCACAACGTCCGCTTCTGAAACGGCTTGATGCTTTTGATCTTTTTTGTCGTGTCTTCCTGTGTAAAACCACAGCGGGAAAGATAAATTTTACTAACTTACTATTTGTAAGCTTATCAATTTACTTTCTTCAAGTAAAATCTTTTGTTTCAAAACAAAAAACTATCTTCGGCAACATACGAAAGATCGTTTTTACGGTTTATTTTACTTCTGTGACAGTTACCGCTGTTTCATCAAATTTCCTGTAGGCTGCATGATATGTCGGTCCGACACCTGCAATGAATGTCAATGAATGGCGAATGCCTGCTGTGATAAATTTCTTCGCCTCCGTCACTGCATCCAACACAGATTCACCTTTTGCCAATCCTGCCGCAATTGCAGCAGAGTAACTGCAGCCCGCGCCATTTGTATGGATTGTATCTATACGCGGAGCTTCCAACAAATAAAATTTCTGTCCGTCATACAATACATCTACTGCCGGCCCTTCCAGCCGCCCTCCTTTAACCAACACAAATTCAGGACCTAATTCCTTCAGTTTTTTGGCGGCTTCCTTCAAATCCTCAACAGAGTTCAGTTGCATTCCATTCAGCAGATAAGAAGCTTCCGGCATATTCGGCGTGATAATTGTCGCCAGTGGAATTAAGTGCTCTTTCATCGATTCCATCGCATCTACTTCTAATAAAGCAGAACCCATTTTTCCGATCATTACCGGGTCCACCACAATGTTTTTGATTCCAGAGTTTTGAATCCAGTGAGCCACATGATCAATAATTTCTTTCGTAAATAGCATGCCCGTTTTCATCGCATCCGCTCCAATATCCTCCTCTATTGTCACCAATTGCGCTTCTATTGCATCCCAGCTTTGCGGAAACACTCCCTGACCGGTACGTGGATTCCTTGCGACAATTGCAGTTACTGCCGTTGTGCCAAATACATCAAACTCTTGAAATGTCTTCAAATCAGCCTGAATCCCTGCTCCTCCACGGGCAGCAGAACCGGCGATCGTTACCGCACGTTTAATATCCATTACTGCATCTCCTTCTTCTATGTATCTTCACTTCATTAATCGTACAGGTATTTTATTGAACAGCGCCATTGTAAAGCATTGAACAGCCAAGTTGAAATAGTCAACGTAGCTTATTTCGACAGGGTCAGATTCAACATTCTGCTAATAACCGTCATATAAAAAAACAGGTATCCCATCTCATCTGATGGGATACCTGATGCTGATTTAGATTTTGAACTGCTGAATCATTTCCTGCAGATCAATTGCTTTTTTGCTAAGATCATTTGCAACTGCATTAATTTCCTGTACCGTTGCCATTTGTTCTTCCATAGCTGCAGAAGTTTGCTCTGTTTGATCAGATGCAGAAACAGCATGAGCCGCTATATCAGAAACAGATGCGGATACTTGTTCCGCACTCGCAGAGATTTCTTCTGTCGCTGCAGAAATCTCTTCAATTTCCTCATTCATTTTGCGGACTGCTTCGACAATCGTCTGGAAGGATCGTCCCGCTTCATCGATCACATCTACACCCTGCGCAGCATTTGTCAAACTTTCCTGAACAGACACTTCCACGTCCTGTGTGTCTTTTTGAATCGCAGATGTTAATTGTGCAATCTGACTCGCGGATGCTTTTGATTCTTCCGCTAACTTTCGTACTTCATCAGCAACTACAGCAAAGCCTTTACCATGTTCTCCGGCACGCGCTGCTTCAATCGCCGCATTTAATGCCAATAAGTTGGTCTGCTCGGTAATACCTGTGATGACGTTTGTAATACTTTCGATTTCTTTCGACTGTTGGCTTAAACGTTTGATCATCTCATTCGTTTGCGATGAAGAACTATGGATCAGTGCCATTTGATCTTTCGCAGTCTGCATGGTTTTTCCGCTTTCATTGCCAAGATTCATCGCATCCTCTGCACTGTCATGCAAACCAACCGTTGATTCCGCAATACGTTGGACTCCTCTGGCGGTTTCTTCCATTGCAATCGAACTTTCACGCGCTGAAGCCGATGACACTTGAGCTCCGGAAGCAATATCCTCTACAGCACGAGAGATTTCTTCCGATGAATCTGATACTTCATTGGTGCTTGCTGAAAGTTCTTCGGCAGACGCAGTTAAATGGTGTGCGTTATCGTGTACGTCTCCTATTAATGTCCGCAAATTATGCTTCATTTGATTGAAAGATTCAGCCAGAACATTAAGTTCATCTTTTGTATTCACGATCAAATCTTCCCCTGTCAGATCACCTGATGCAATCAAAGCAGAGGCTTCTGTCACGCGCTTTAAAGGGCGTGTAATCATTCTTGTGAGATAGATGGCAACGATAGCACCGAGGATTATGACGATCACCCCGCCAATAATCAATCCAAGCTTAGCTGAAGCAGTTGTAGCTATTGTATTTTCCATACCATCATACAAGCTATCGTACTGAAACTCTATCATCGTATCGGTTGATTCCCGAATTTGCGTATTCAACGGAAGCATTGTTTCTTCAAGCACAATAGTTGCCTGTCCAGTCTGACCCGCTTTCTTCAAATCAACAACACGATTTGCAGCTGTTGTGAACTCTTCGGATAATACTGCTAATTCATCAATTAACTCTTTTGATTTGCCTTCAGGCATCATATCTTGCATATTTGCGATCGTCATTTCCATTTTTTCATTATGTTCTGTAAAAGCAGCAGAGTCTTCCTTTTTTCCGCGCATAATATATGAACGTATGTAGGTACCGGAAAGTCCCATTTCAGCTTTGACAACTTGTGCCTGCATCGCATAAGCGACGTTGCCGTTGATCATCTTATCAAAGCCGTTATCCATCTTATTCAGCTGATAATGATTCCAGCCGGCAGATCCAAGAACAATCAATAAACACAAACTGAACCCAAAATATAATTTCTTCTTGATCGACATGTTATGTACCCCCGCGTTATTTAGTTTTCATTTTTTCGAATCTATTACTATCTCAATATTATTTCTTATTATGTATATTCTACTACTTATTAAAAAAAATAAAAGAGTTTGTTATATAGATTAGTAACGTTCATCTTGTCTAAATTGATAGTTAAAAAGGAACACTATATAAAAACAAAAGTCACCTAATGATAGCTTCCTACTATTTTTAAATAATAAATCAATACTTAACGCCGCGATAGGATCATTAAGTGACAACTTTATTTTGTAATACAAAGGAATTTGAAAACGGAGTGCCTAAATGAGTAGTTGATCTAAGCGACAAGCACAAGTCGGCAGAATCACTCTTTTCATAATATCATTATAATAATTACACTTTATTACAATGACTTTGATCTATCAGCCATCTCAGATAGATTTTGAGCGTTTCTGCTGATTTCCTGCACTGTTGCAGAAATTTGCTGGATCGCAGCAGCTTGATTAGTCGTAACTTCATTGATTGCTACAAACGCTTCATTCAACGATTCAATTGAATGACCAATGTTTTTTGTCACTTGATCTATCTCCATTACATTTTTTTTTGAATAAGTAGCAAGCTTACGAATCTCGTCTGCGACAACAGAAAATCCATTTCCGTACTCTCCCGCTCTGGCAGCTTCAATTGCAGCATTTAAACCCAGTAAGTTACTTTGATCAGAGATTCCTCGAACTACAGTTGAAATGTTACCAATTTCTTCTGCTCCAGAGGTAACTTGTGCAATAACCCCTGTGACACCTTCTACTTGATCTGCCAAATTTGTAACGGATCCAGCTATATCATCGAGTGACGCAGCTGTTTCTTCAACTATTGCGGATAAACTTTCCGCTACCATGAATAGATCGTTAGATTTTTCCAGGCTAGTCCCTACACCTACTCCTCCAATCACTTTACCCATATTATCATGTAACGGAATAGCCCGAGCAATTAAAGGAAACCCGAAAATATCTTTTGGAACCAATGCACTCAATTCTTGGTCTTTCTTCAAAGCATCCGTCACGATATCTCCCTTTTGCAAAGGATCACCTTGTTGTACATTCAATGCAAATGTTTCACCCGGAATATTTAATAATAATTTCTCGGTATCATATATCCCGATTGTAATGTCATCTTGAATTAACTTGTTTAGATATGGTGCAATTTTTATGAACGCTTCAAGTATTTCTTCAGTTTTCTCTTTTTCTAGATTATTCAATACGAATACCCCTTTTCATTAAATCTCTTATCAGCATAATACTTTATACCTTATAAGACCATTCACTTTCCCCTCCTTTAGACTATCGGCATAAAGTGATCGAAATGAATGATATGAATAAATGTTCACCAATTCACTTAACTTCTTGATTTCTCTGCAAATACTGAATGATTCGTACAATTTCATATCAAATAGTACGTTATCATTTACATTTACAGCAACTCACTCTGATTCAACCTATTTAATTTGAATACAAATTGACTTTCATAACAATAGAGCTGTGCAGAATAAGTAAGAAAACCCCAATTGTTATTGATATGTTTTGTAAATCTGAAGAAATCCCAGGCAACCCGCAGATTTCAGGATTTAATGCAACATATCCTAAGACTGTTCCGAAGACCCCGGCAACACTTCCAGTAAAGATTCCTAAAATTGCGGAGTTGTATTGTTGGGTAGAATAAAATTGTGAAGTAATAACAGCACTTACTATGCAATTTATTATACAGATTAGCGAAAACTCGACTGAAAATATAGAAAACAAATTGAAGGAGATAATAAAGCTTGTAAAATGACCAGCTATTCCAGCCAACGACCTCGAAGAATGAATCTCATGACTATTGACTGGTTCTAAAGCAATTCTCACGTACATATAGACACCCAGAAGACTACTCAGCACAAGAAAGAAGATACTATATATCATTCTATTTGTTCTTTTCTAGAAGTATTTGTGATGATAACCAATACAATAAATGAACAAAAAATAAATAATTCTATGATGAGAATAAACGAGAAGCTATACAAAGATGTAATTCCTAGTAGAGGTGACAATAACCCTAATAATAATCCAGTGCCATAACCTGTCAACATGGTATGATTTCCAAACATTGCACCAAATATACTGCCGATCAGCATACCGGAAAGGGCTGTACATGCTGTAACCTCGAGATAGTGGACAGGAAATGAGTGAATCAAAATCACACCAAGCCCGAGCGAAAATCCTCCTCCTGTAAACATCGCGACATGTGAGCCGAAGTAAGAAGGCATCCTTTTCTTTCGCTTTTTCATAATTCGATATAGCGCAATGATCAGTAAAAAGTGAAAACCTAGCAGAATATAGTTTACACCATCCAAAAAAACACCTCCCTATTCATATTGTATGAGTAGAGAGGTTATAAGAATGACGACTATATATGACTTTAGATGTCATACCATATATGAAATATCTGAAGCAGAAGTTGGATAGGCAAAAGGCATCTTCTTCAATTCTGTAGCAGGAATTTGGAAACGTATGGCTAATGCGAAGTAATTAATAAGTTCATCTGCTTCTCCGCCTACTAAATGCGCGCCGAGCACGACGTCTTTCTCCTCATCCAGAATTACCTTAAAGGCAGCAGCACATTCATTTGTCTGCCTGTACGTAAACCACTTTGTCATATCCTCATAGTTTATTACCACTTTCTTACCCGAATCCTTCGCCTCGTCTTCACTCATACCGACCGATGCCAGCTTGGGAACAGTGAACACGACGGATGGAACAACAGGATATTCAGCTTTTTTGTGATTGCCATGTACAAGATTAGCGGCTGCTGTATGTGCTTCCTTTACAGCAATTGGCGTTAAAGGTGGACCGTCAGTCGATGACGCATCACCAGCTGCATAAACATGCGGGTTGCTGATACTCTGCATATATTCATTGACACAAACTCCTTGCTTATTCCGTTCTACATTTCCTTTTTCCAGGTCGATATCCAGAGCCGGTGCACGCCCTGCTCCATGGACGACCAAATCGGCTAACCACTGGGATTCCCTGTCATCTTTTTCACCTTTCACGACAAAAGAACTTCCCTCTTTCTCAATACCATTCACACCCACTTCTAGATGAACCTGAATGCCAATTTCTTTTGAACGTTTAATCAATAAATGTACCAAGTCTTGATCAAAGTGTTTCAACGCCTGATCACTTCGATGAAGGATATGCACGACTGATCCAGCACGTGCAGCAATATGCGCAAATTCGAATGAAATAAAACCTCCTCCGACAAAAACGATATGTTTCGGCAGCTGATCAAGCTCCAGGAATTCATCGCTGGTAATCATATACTCTTCACCGTCAAACCCCATTTTCACGGGTTCAGCTCCAGTAGCAATCAAGATCTTCTTGCCTTTCAGTATTTCCGGACCCACTCTTACTTCCGTCTCACTTTCGAAAAACGCTTTGCCATGGTAACGATCAATACCGAGCTCAGTGAATTTCTTTTCTGTATCTTCAGGAACCGATTCACTGAATGTTCGTTTGAAATTCATCAGTTCCTGCCAGTCGATTTTCGTATCTTCCTCAATCCCTTTACCGTTCATACGCTTATTCCAGTCAATTAACTCAGCCGCACCTACCAGCACTTTTTTTGGATCACACCCCCGCTGCGCACAAGTGCCGCCAAACGGCCGGTCATCTATTATCGCAACGTTCCAGCCAGCTTCTTTGCATTTAGCGGCAGGAATGGAGCCAGCTGTCCCTGTTCCAATCACCAGTAAGTCATATTCTTTCACCATATCCCCTCTCCTCCATTCGCACATTCTTATAGGTCTATTCTTTACTGATTTACCCTTAATCTAATCCCGCCACACTTCGAAAGAAATTATAGTGGCCGAACTACCAGTTAACCAATTATTGGGCCCTTGCATACGCTACATGGAAAAGACCTATTACACGAAAGAAAGGTTGAGAAAACTGATATCTTCTCATGATCAGCACGGAGCGCCCGCCACTTATGCAGCGGACGTAAACAAGAGTCCCTTCTTTAAGAAAGACGACCAAAATTACATCAATATCCTCAGCTCAAAGCAAATTAATACACTTCAGAATACCTCCATGCTGGATATATACCTCAGTAAAGACAGTATCATCGAACCTCACTACCATCCAAATGCGGCAGAAGTGATCTTTTGCATAGCGGGTTCCGCCACTGTATCTTTGATGAATCTACAGACGAAAAAGTTCCAGCATTATCGAATTACAGCGGGTCAGGTAGTAAATGTGCCGCAAGGATGGTGGCATTATATATTCGCCCACACTGCCGATACTCATCTCCAAGGAATTTTCGACGCAGACATACCAGAAGTGGTTTTAGGATCTGATATACTGACCGCTACTCCGGCTGATGTTTTCGCTTACAGTTACGGAATGGATGAGGTGAAATGGAAAGAGGCCACCGAACATATACAGCCTTCCACTGTGATCGGTCCACCCGCAAATCAAAAAATGTAAAAAAAGCGACGGAATATGATTTCCGTCGCTCCAAAATATACTATTTTTCTACTTGACCCTGCCAAGTGGACATGCCTTCCGAGACATTAACCACATCATACCCATCCTCAAATAAAAGTTCGCTCGCTGTCTGGGAACGGTTTCCGCTGCGACAAATGATTACGTACTTTTGACCTTCATTCAGACCATTCCGACTGCCCTCCTGTATGTCAGATAGGGGTAAGTTCACTGCACCTGGAATATGACCTTGTGCATATTCGTCCGATTCACGCACATCGACCGTAATCGCCCCATCTTTCTGCAAGGTTTCAATATCTTCTAAGTCGACAGTTGAATAAGACTTTTCTTTCGTCTCTGATCCACATGCCGCCAGCACCAAAACAACTGCCAGCATCCACAGTAATTTGTTCATCATTTCTCCTCCTGTAATTTGTTCATATACCCATAACATTCAACTTCTCTTCTTACACGTTTTATTCTAGTATATCGCAATCTTTTCTGAAAAGAAAAATGCTGATTCCTGTTCACAGCGTATAGTATAAATTTACTTTAGAAGGAATGCATCATGAAAATTGAATTGAAGTGGAACATCCCAAGCATCATAATGAACGATTTACAATTGTTTCTGAATTAGAATAAATGCAAAAAACGACACGTCGCCTACGTGTCGTTTTCGTATTGGCTAGTTAAAAACCAGTTGGCCAATTCGCTAATCGCCTTTCGCTCCTGCCGCCATTCTTTGCACATGCGAAATCTAATGACCGGCAGATAAATTTCCGTGTTTCTCGTGGGTCAATGACATCATCCAGATAATGACTGGCTGCCGCTTTATATGGCGAACTGTCAAATGCCCAATTCTCCAGCAATTTTTTTCTTTCTTCTTTCGGGTCTTCTGCTTTCTCCAGCTGCCTGCCGTATACGACATTGATGCCCACTTCCGGACCTGTGAAGTTAATTTCTGCTGTTGGCCACGCCACCACGAAGTCTGCGCCCATCGTAGGACCGCACATATTGCCGTAGGCGGCTCCAATACTCTTGCGGATAATGACGGAGATCTTAGGCACCGTGGATTGTGCTAATGCTTGATTCCATACCATGATCTTCGTCGGTATCTTTTCTTTTTCGGCTTGTGTACTAATTCTGAACCCTGGTGTATCATGCAGGAATATAAGCGGAATATGGAATGAGTCGCAAAGACAAATAAAATCTGTTGCCTTTTCACATTCTTCTGGACCAGCTGCTCCCGCGTATTTATTCGGCTGATTGGCAATAATTCCAACTGCCCGACCGTCCATATGCGATAACACCGTAAGTAGTGCCTGACCATAACCCGATTTATACTCCATATACTCACCGTCATCTACCAAGTCTTCAATAATACGTCTCATGTCATAGACCCGATTTGATAATTGTGGAAGAATGGATAGCACATTGTCTGATGTGCGCATTGGACTGTCATCTGTACGTTTACGTGGCGGCAGCTCTGAACTATTTGACGGCATGTACTCGAAGAATTTCTTCATGTGTTCAATACATTCTTCAGCAGAATCAGCAGCTTCATCAACCTGTCCTGTCTGCCGGGTATGAACTTCCGTACCACCCAGGTCTTCTTTAGACACCTTTTGGCCATTCGCCATTTCCAGCATACGAGGCCCTGCAACAGCAAGACAGGTACCTTTCACTTGTGTCACAAAATCTGACGATACGGCAATCCATGTTGGTCCTCCAAAACTATCGCCAAAAATCCCTGTGATCATAGGAATTTCACGGCTTAGCGTTAAGAGCTCTGGAGGAAATAACTTAGTACTGATTCCGTCAGACCCCATTCCGTCAGGCATCCTCAGCCCGCCGCCTTCATTCAGATTAAACATTGGCAGACCGCGCTTGATCGCATATTCCATTAATGCTTTTGATTTTCGGAGATGTACTGTACCTTCCGTGCCTGCAAAAACTGTTTGATCCCCAGCCTGAATAACAGCATGCCGACCGTTGACTTTTCCTAAGCCGCCAATCAAACCGTCACCAGCACTCTTGCTTTCTAATCCAACTTGATCTGAGTGATTCAGCATCCCCAATTCCATAAATGACCCTTCATCAACCAGCAGATCGATGCGCTCTCTTGCCGTATAGCGGCCTGTTTGACGCTGTATATCCAGCTTATCTGCTCCACCGCTGTTCAAAGATTGTTCTTTTCTTCGTTTCAGATCTTCAACAGACTGAAGTAGTTCATTCTCAGCTGGTTTTTGCGTCAATTCGGTCACCCTCCTCTTTCAGAAGCCTTCTTAATATTTTTCCTGAGCTTGTTGTGGGCAGTTCATCAATAAACTCAACTTCCCTAGGATATTTATAAGCCGCCATGTTTTCTTTGGCCCAATCAATGATTTCTTGCGGTTCGGTTTTACCTCTATAATCGGGTTTCAGCACAATGAATGCTTTAACATTCTCTCCTCTTTTCGGGTCCGGTACGCCAACTGCAACAGACTGCGAGATAGCAGGATGTTTGCTGAGCAGAGCTTCTACGTCGTCAGGAAAAACACTGTAACCAGAACATTTAATCAGCTCTTTGATACGGCCGAGATAATATAGATAGCCTTCCTCATCCAGCTTGCCAAAGTCACCAGTATGCACCCAGCCGTCAAGCAGAGTTTCTTCTGTTTCTTCCGCCCTGTTCAGATAACCTTTGAAGACTCCGGGGCCTCGAACGATGATTTCGCCTTCTTTTCCTGCCGGCATTTCATCTCTTGTAGCTGGATCGATGATTTTAATTTCCGTTCCGCTCACAGCGATGCCGCAGCTACCAAATTTGATATTCTCTTGCGGCATAAATGTGTCGCCTGTATGTGTTTCGCTTAGTCCGTATGAAGCTTCGAACATCGGACAGCCCTTTGTAACTGCTCTCCATTTATCCGCCAGCTGCTCTGTCACTTGGATACCAAAACTAGTCGACAGATTTTTTTGCATAGATGAGAAATCACGGTTTTCTATGCCAGGGATCTGTAAAATAGCACCATTCATGATCGCAATGCTGTACCAAGTCGTTACTTTATACTTTTCGATCGCTAAGACCGTTGCTTCCGGATCAAACCTTGTCATCAATACCGTTTCGCTGCCATAATAGACCGGGATATTTACGCCCATGAGCATGCCGGCAATATGGCTGAGAGGAGCAATCGAAAGCAGTACTTCTCCTTGATTCATTTGATTGCCTGAAACGGCAGCCGCTGTTTTGTACAAAGCATTTCCATGAGTCAGCATGGCACCTTTAGGCCTCCCTGTCGTTCCAGAAGTGAATACCAGTAGTGCCGTGTCTTCCCATAGATCGATAGCAGGATAGTCCTTTAGCGGTTCGGTTTCTTGTATGGCCTCAATAAAATCATACGTATTGCGAGGACGTTCTTTTGGGATATAGTATTCTTGCGGGAATGGCAGATCTGGCTGAGCTGGCACATAATCGATATAGTTTGTCGTAATTTTACATTGAAGACCGGGAACTTCTTCAGCTATTTTTTCAATTCGACTATAGATTTCCTGTCCGGCAATAATCCCTTTAATATCCGCTTCCTGAATAAGATAGACTAACTCCGCTTCACGATACATCGGATTCAGTGGAACCACGATACAACCTATCCGCTGAACAGCATAATGCCCGATAATGTATTGCGGACAGTTTTGCATGAACAGTGCGATACGATCCCCTTTTTTAAAGTTTTTATTGGTAAAGAATTGTGCCAGCCTGTCAATTTGATCATCCAGCTCTTTCCAGGATATAGAATTACCATAAAATTGAAATGCTGTTTTATCTGACATGTCTTGCGCATTGATTTTTACATATTCATGCAACGGGATTTTTCCAAGACGATACGTTAAATTTTCGGGTACTGTGGATGGCCAATAAGGTCGCACTGTTTTCTGCATAGCAATCTCCCCTTCTTTTAACTAACTAGTCAGTAGTTTATAAGCAAACAATCATATTTCAAATTCTATGTGTTGTTATTTTTTACTTCACTGGTTCTTTACGATAATCATAGAAGCCAATACCCGTTTTTCTTCCCAGCTCACCTTTATCCATTTTTTCTTTAATGCATGCAGGCGGTTTATCTCTTTCATCTCCACTTTGTTGATATTGATGATTCATTGCGGAATAAACTACATCTGCGCCTGACATATCAATTAGTTGGAAGGGACCGAGCTTATGTCCAAGTGATTTTCTTATAATTAAATCGATATCTTTAAAGTCTGCAATTCCTTCTTCATATAAATACGTTGCTTCTCTATGGATTGCCCCGAGTATACGATTCGCAACAAAACCTGAAATTTCTTTTCTCAACAGAATCGCTGTCCGCCCAATTTGTTTCGAAACTGCCATTGCAATGTCCTTCGTTTCTTCAGAAGTTTTTTCACTCATGACTACTTCAAGGCTGTCCATGACAAGCGGCGGGAAGAAGAAATGCATATTACAAACTTTATCTGGTCGTTCCGTTACTTCGGCTATCAATGAATTCATGATGGTTGAACTGTTGGTTGCTAATATAGCGTGTGAAGGAGTCAACTTATCCAGCTTTTTGAATAACTCCTGTTTCACTTCGAGCACCTCAACAATTGCTTCAATTACAAGATCAGCATCTTTTGCTGCTTCTTCCAGCTGATCTGTGTACGTTAGCAGTGAAAAAGCTTTCTCTTTAGCCGGCTCTTCAATTTTCCCTTTCCTCACCCAGTCACTCATCAAGCGCTCCAGATTGCTCTTTGCATGCTGCAAAGCGTCTTCGTTGATATCCTGCAGTGTCGTTTGGTAACCGCCTAACGCACAAAGCATGGCGATTTGATGCCCCATCTGTCCTGCACCAATTACTGTAATACGTTTTACGTCGTTGGAATTCATCTTTATTCTCCTCCTCATCATTTGTACTAACTAGTTGGTATGTTCTGAATACTATAATAACTCCTACTATTTTCTTTAGCAAGTAGAATTAACGATTGTAAATAGAATACTTCGTCCGTTTTCTGGAAAAACGAGATTCTATCTCACACTTGAATACATCTTATAAAACTGATTATAGCTATCTATTTATTCGTTATTTACATATGACCTATTAAGTTTCATGTTTCGACCGATAAAGCATATAAAGTATATAAAGCGAGGTGCACAGTTGGACCATTCTTATTTCACCATGATTTTTCAACATAATCTTTATTTAATGGTTCTTTCCTATCTAATAGCTGCCATTTCGGCATACGCCTCCATCGATTTAGCCAGAAGAGTCATGTTTTCTTCAGGTACGGGTAAAATCCTCTGGCTGATTTCCGGCGGGGCAACATTGGGTATTGGTATTTGGTCTATGCATTTTATTGCCATGCTTGCACACGATTTTCCTATACCCGTATATTATAATACGTTCTTGGTCATTGTTTCTGTTATTCTCGCAGTCCTTGCATGTATAGTGGGATATTTTCTTATTTCGCGTAATCTCGAAGATCGGATGAATTTTTGGTTAGCCGGTATCTTGATGGGATTAGGAATTGTAGCTATGCACTATGTAGGCACAGAAGCTATTCGGCCTTTGACTATTACTTATAATGTTTCACTTGTTGTTGTATCAATTACTATCGCTATTTTTGCTTCATTGGTAGCACTATGGGTTGGATTTCTTTCTCCTTATGCAAAGAGCAAAATGTCCTGGAAGTTAAAATGTATAGCTTCATTCATCATGGCAGTCGCAATTGCCGGAATGCATTACACTGGAATGGCCGCTTCTAATTTTTTCGAATCAACGGCAACTGAACATTCTTTTGAAACGGGGATTGATACAACGTTACTCGCTTGGATAGTAGCAATCGTGACGATACTGATCTTTTCGTTATTCTTCTTTTCCATTATTTTTGATCGCTTTATTAAGAAACAAGAAATTGTACAAAATACGATTCTTGACTCTGCAGCAGATGGAATTATTCTAACCGATCAAGCTAACCAGATAATTCACGCGAATCCTGCTTTTTATCTTTTAATGGAGCGAGCCAATGTAAAGACAAATTCTATAAAATTGCATGATTTTCATCATTTGTTAACAAAAGATATTGTAAGCAAACAAGAATTCCATCTGGAAATCGAAGACTTCATTTTTGAAGTAAAGAGACACGATGTAAAAGAAGAGGCATTAAACAGCTCCCTATGGATGATTCGCGACATAACAGAATCCATCCATTCCAAACGCCGCATCGAACATCTTGCTTATCATGACCAGCTTACTAATCTGCCTAACCGCTACCAACTAGATTCAATTTTGCAAGATTGGCTGCAACATGGAAACGAAATCGGATGTATTTTATTTAATGTGGACAGATTGAAGTTCATTAATGATACGCTCGGACTTGCAGCGGGAGATGCGTCCCTTCAGTATATTTCAAAAGTTTTAAAGGAAAATATGGAGGATCGTGATTTTCTCGCAAGAATCGGTAGTGATGAATTTGTAATGCTGGTTGCTGGCGAAAAAGTAAAAAACCTCCAATCAATCGCTGCACAATGTATGGAAGAAATTCGCCAGCCTTTCACATGTGAGGGAATATATATCAATATCACTTTGAGTGCAGGTTATTGCAAATTTCCAAAGGAAGCTGACTCTGCCCATGAGCTTCTACAATTCGCAGACTTAGCCATGTCCGAATCAAAACAGAATGGAAAAAATCAAGCAACTGCTTTTAATATTGCGATTAAAGAAGAGCATAAGCGTCGTCTTCAATTGGAAGATGCTTTATCGACAGCTCTTGAGGACCGTCAATTTCATCTGCTCTATCAACCGAAAATTATGTTGGATAGCAATAAAATTTTCGGTGCGGAAGCCCTATTACGATGGGTTCATCCGGTCTATGGCTTTGTGTCTCCAGTAGATTTCATTCCGATTGCTGAAGAGAAGGGTTTGATCCATGCAATCGGTGAGTGGGTATTGCGCGAAGCTTGCACACAATGGAAGAAATGGGCCGATGAAATCCAAGAACCTCCGATTATTGCTGTCAATATCTCCCCTCTTCAATTGACGAGGGAGGACTTCTTTGAACGCGTCATGCAGATTATTGAAGATACGAAAATGAATCCTAAATATCTCGAATTAGAGATTACTGAATCAGCTTCACTCGCCTATGAAACGCAGACTATATTAACTGAGATTGCAGAAGTAGGAATTCACATTTCATTGGATGATTTTGGAACCGGCTACTCGTCGTTCAGCCAATTAAAAGAACTGCCTATCCATGTACTGAAAATCGATAAGTCCTTTTTGGATGATCTACTCGGCAATGAAGGACAAGAAGCCATTGTCCGCTCTATTATCCAGCTTGGTCATAACCTGAATTTGCAAGTTGTGATGGAAGGTGTGGAGGAGAAAGAGGAAGTAGATTGGCTGCGGAAAGAACATTGTGACTTTGTTCAAGGGTATTATTTCTATAAGCCTTTGAAACCGGCTCTTTTATTAGAATCATTAAAAACTCAATTTACACTGCAACATTAACATAACGCAGCGAGATGTAGTGATCTTGCTGCGTTTTTTTAGCAATCTTCATTTTTCCAGTGGTCCCTTTGGGTCAAAAAGTAGAATTTTTCGAAAAATCATTGCTAGCAGAAGCTCGTTTAGCTTATGATAATCGAAAGGGGTGATAGATTACATGATGAATGATAATGAAGATTTGTTTGATAAGAATAAACGAAACGACTCGAAAATGAAGACTCAGCGAAGAGAAGGTGAACCTACTTCAGCTTTTAAAGGTGCAGCATATGCAGCACTAATCATCGGAGTAGGCGCCTATCTATTAGGTTTGTATAATGCAGCAATGGAACTGAATGAAAAAGGGTATTACTTTGCCATTTTGATATTCGGACTCTATTCAGCTGTCTCTCTGCAGAAAGCAGTCCGCGATAGAGAAGAAGGAATTCCTGTTACGAACATTTATTTTGGCCTCAGTTGGTTTGCACTACTTACATCTATCTTATTAATGGCCATTGGTTTGTTCAATGCCGGTAGTATTATTTTGAGTGAAAAAGGTTTTTACGGAATGGCTTTTGTTCTAAGTATATTTGCCGCAATCACTGTTCAGAAAAATGTTCGCGATACCCAGAAATCAAGAGATTCTAATTGAGTTTTTTCTTTTCAGTTTAAAGCAACAGAAAAGCGTAAAAGAGGAATCCTAATGCTGAACATTGATGATTGAATGTCAGCACTAGGATTCCTCTATTTAATTTCGTTACAAGAAAGCTTTATCTTTTTGTATATCGAAAAATCGGAACACCTTCTTTAACTGTATAGCTTGTCATTTGTAAAGGAACCATTGGATTGTCTTCCTAAAAAAGACGTATCCCATTTCCTAGAATGATAGGTATAATACCGATAATATACTCGTCGATGACATTCATTTTAACAAATGCATCCGTCAGCATGCTGCCTCCGAACAGCCAAATGTCTTTCCCCTGCTTGCTTTGAAGATTTTGAACAAACGAAACTATATCTTCATTGACGAATGTCACATTACCCGCATTTTTTTGCTTCTTGGACGTAAAGACGATAATTTGTTGATCAGCAAACATTTCCATCGGGCAAGTTTCAAACGATTTCCTTCCCATTACAACAGTATCAATCCCGCCCATAAAATCTGGAAAACTAAAATCGGTCTCGGTATCTAATTTGGACTGCCCATCACCTGCAATCCAATCATACCCCCCGTCAGATTCTGCTATATAGCCATCTAAACTCATCGCTAAATTTAAAATAATTTTTCTCTTCATATGCTAACTCTCCTATCAAATGTCCTACATACTTTCAACGTAAAATCACTTACTATCACTTCTATCCTCATTTATAGTAACAGCTAGTAGGATTCTAAGCTGCGTGATCATTCACGATGTAGAAACCATAACATAAAATCGGATCGACAAGACTGATGTAATCATGGAATTAGGAGAAAAAGATTTTCAGTTACATAAATACTGGGTTATATTCAGTAAAACGACAAAGAGCTGCTGACAGTTTTACGCACCTATATTGGTAGTCTTAACGATTTCTATTAACATAGCTTGCATACTGAACCATTTTTTGAGAAAATCGGTCTACTACGATTTTTAAATGAAATTGAGGTGTCTTTCTTTTGATCTCCTATCCAATTTTAAAAAAGAACGCAACCATCGGTGTCACTGCGCCTTCGTCAGGTCTTCCAGAAGAACTGTTTCCTCTTCTGAAGATGTCGTCTGAGCGAATGGAAGCAAGGGGCTTTACAGTTGTGATAGGCGAAACAGCCTGGAAGCAATATAAAGCGAAATCTGCTTCTGCTACAGAGCGGGCTGATGAATTGAATCAGATGATGGCGGACGAAAAGATTGATCTCATTATTCCTCCTTGGGGTGGAGAATTGCTGATTGAAATGCTCGAGTATATCGACTTTGAACAAATGAAACCAAAGTGGATTCTCGGCTATTCAGATATCAGTCTCTTACTGTTGGCAATTACATTAAAGACTGGGATGGCTACTGCACATGGCACTAATTTAGTGGACCTGCGAGGAGAATGGGAAGATGACACGACAGCCATGTGGCACCCTGTATTAACGACTCAGGTGGGTAATGAAATTTTGCAGCATTCTTCCCCTGCTTATCAAATAGAATGGCAGCATGAAAATCCTTCACCTTGTATTTTTCATTTGACAGAACAAACAGCATGGAAATCTCTTTTAGAACAACCCGTGGAATTCCAGGGTCGACTGCTCGGCGGCTGTATAGACGTTATTCGGCATCTTATGGGAACCCCTTATGGCGATGTCTCTAACTTTTCTAAACAATATATCCATGACGAACCTATTATCTGGTATTTCGAGAACTGTGAATTGTCCACGACCGACTTACGCAGAACACTTGTGCAAATGAAACTCGCTGGGTGGTTTGCAAATTGTGCAGGCATCATGTTTGGCAGAAGTGTAGCGAATATTTCAGTAGATGATTATACCGCAATTGATGTTTACCAAGATCTGTGGAACGAGCTGCAAATTCCGATCATATATGATATCGACTGTGGTCATGCTCCCCCTCAGAATACGCTGATCAATGGAGCTTATGCAGAAGTGACTCTTTCAAATGACAGAGGGACTATTTTACAACGATTTGTATGAAATAGCTGTCTAATGCATGCACTACAATCACCTTTCTTTTTATAATCATTCTGTTTCGTGTTAACATAAAAGAAGTACAATTCATGAGGAGTGAGCAAAATGAATGAAAAACAATTTGACAAAGTGAAAAATGGTAAAGGCTTCATTGCGGCGTTGGACCAGAGTGGCGGAAGTACGCCAAAAGCATTAGCAGCATACGGAGTGAAAGAGGACAGTTATTCGAATGAAGATGAAATGTTCAAAATGGTACATGACATGCGGACACGAATCATTACATCACCTTCTTTTGATGCGGATCATATCCTGGGAGCCATTTTATTCGAACAAACGATGGATCGTGAAATTGAGGGCATGTACACTGCAGATTATCTAGCAGACCAGAAAGGTATCGTCCCTTTCCTGAAAATCGATAAAGGCCTTGCAGATGAAGAAAACGGCGTTCAATTGATGAAGCCGATCACTGATTTGGATGACACGCTGAAGCGCGCGAACGAACGCCATATTTTTGGTACTAAAATGCGCTCCGTCATTAAAGAGCCGAATGAAAAAGGTATCAAAGCGGTTGTTGATCAGCAATTTGAAGTAGGTAAACAAATCCTTGCTGCCGGTCTTATTCCAATTATTGAACCTGAAGTTGATATTAACAGCGCAGATAAAAAAGCATGTGAATCATTACTGAAATCTGAAATCCTTAAGCATTTGGATCAGCTTCAAGATCATGAAAACGTCATGCTGAAATTAACGATTCCGACAGAAGCAAACTTGTACAAAGAGCTAATCGATCATCCCCGCGTTGTTCGTGTCGTTGCTCTCTCAGGCGGATATTCAACGGATATCGCGAATGAAAAACTGAAAGAAAACGACGGGCTCATCGCTAGTTTCTCACGCGCATTGAGTCAGGACCTGAATGCAAATCAAACAGATGAAGAGTTTAACCGCGAGCTTGGAAAAGCAGTACAATCTATTTATGAAGCTTCTATTTAATTGAAGAAAGCCAGTGCCGACATTCGGCACTGGCTTTTTGATTAGATCTTCACTATTCAGCACTAGGTAGCTTGCCATGTATTATTGCTTCTAGCATTATTCCACCTCATTTACCTAGTCCGCTTCTGTTCTTCTCTTAAAATCGAAAAAAACTTCAAGTCATGAAAGCGCCCATCAGAAAGAAAGCCTTTTCTCATCGTCCCCTCATACGTCATGCCTGACTTCTCCATCACTTTATGGGAGCCTGTATTTTCAGCTATACACCTGGCTTGAATCCGTTCCAATTCCAATTCTGTAAAGCCGAATTCAATAATTCGTTTTGCTGCTTCTGTTGTAATTCCCTTTCCCCAAAATGGTTCAGATAGCACGTAACCAATTTCTGCTGATTGATGATTCTTATTCATTGAAACAAAATCGATCGTTCCGATTAGCTGACCTGTGTCCTTCAGTACAATCCCCCATAGAGCTTTATTGAAATATTCATAACCCTTCAAAATGAAGTCAATGAACTTTTCCGTATCTTCAATTGATTGATGTTTCCCCCACGTGACATATTTCGATACGTTTTCATTTGAGCTGTATGAAAATATATCAGCTGTATCAGCAGAGGTAATTTTGCGCAATAACAGTCGTTCGGTCTCTAACTCTGGTAAATCATCTAAAATGTTCATATAATTTTACCTCCCCAGGCTATATTATATAACGCTATGTAATTACTTAGAGAAACCATTTTAGTGCTTCGTATTGACACTATGGATAGACAAAAACAATGTCGCATAAAGTGATTCTACAGATTTCACCTCTATCCCGGATCGCTGGATAAGCGATAAGGTGTCGCGATTTAGGTTGCATCCGTCGCAAACTCTTTTCCAGAATGGATTAAGAAACTCCTGTGTTTTTCTAAGAATGGGCTGTTTCATTTGCACATGCTCAAAAAATAAAACGTCTGCTCCAGGCTTACTGACACGTCGAATTTCCGCTAACGCTTTCATTGGATCTGGAATCGTACAAAAAACCAGGGTTGCGATCACTGTATCAAATGTATTATCGGCAAACGGCAATGATTCTGCTGTTGTTTCGTGTAATTCGACTGGTACACTTGTGCTTTTCATTCGCTTGAAAGCCCGTTTGCTCATCAAAGGATTCGGTTCAACCGCAGTTACTTTTTCAGCATTGTGATAGTAAGGGAAATTGACACCGGTTCCTGAACCAATCTCCAGTACTTGTCCCCTTGCTGACCTAACTAATTCTGTACGCAACTGCTTAAAACGCGTTGTTTCTAAAGGCTTCATCGCCAAGTCATATAATGTAGGAAACCAGCTGGTCATATACCTATACACCTTCCAATCAAGGCTATTTTTGGACTATCAAATTATTTTAAAATTAGTAAACGTAAGTCTCTATAGCATCCTTCACTATGGATTCTTTTATATGATAGTGCGTAGCTTGCCAAATCCCTCTTTTATCTTTTAAGATTAACAGCTGCGGTGTTTCATGCTTCACTCCTAAATCCGATTCAATCGCATTTGATACATTCCTGTTCATTTGAACAATTACTACGTAAATCGGTAATTCAGTCTGAAGCTTTTGCAATTCTTTTTTAGCTGAAATACTAGCAAAACAAGTCATACTTAGTTTAAATAAAAGAAATGGCTGCTCGTCTGACTTGTCTAAAAGCGCACGCCATGTCTCTATTGATCGAATTCGATTCATGATAAGCTCTCCCTTTTTTCACCCTACTCTTTACTATATATTGTATACATCTCTATAGGTGAAATGCTTGTTTTTTGCCTGAAAAAAACCTGTGCGAAAAACTCGAAAGTTTCTGGCACAGGTTAGATTTCGCCGAGTTAAATATACCCATTAATCCTTGATTTATCTTCTTCCTGAATTTCATTTTTCAAATCCTCAATACTTTCTGCTCTTCGCTCGTTTTTCTTTTTAATTTTGGCGCGTTCCTTGCCTTCGGCGAACTCCATTGCTTCTTCGGCTGCTTCCATATTGCTGATCGTTTTGTTCAATCTTTCTTTGTTATCAGCCGGGTCATTGGGTTTAGGATAATTTTTGGCCATTGTGCATCCTCCTTAGTGATTTTTCAATTTACGAGGATAGCATGTGCTTATTTGTATAAATTATGTAACACACGTCAAACGATGACGAACCTGTTACATATCGACATACTCTTCTAACGTAATCCCTCTTTTATAGATGGACTCTGAAATAGCTTTACCGACAAAACGAAAATGCCACGATTCATGCATGTACCCTGTGATATGTTCTTTGCCGGAAGGGTAACGCAAAATGAAGCCATATGAATGCGCATGATTTGCCAGCCATTTGGCAGCCTTTGTGTTACCAAATGAATCAGAAGCCCAATGTTTCTGCTGTCCTGTTTCTCCTATATCAAACGCCAGTCCTGTCTGGTGTTCAGAGTATGCTGGACGCGCACTGTAACGATCTGCCATATTCTTTCCGTCTCTTTTGGCATATTTATTGTACAGATTTGTTTGATAGTCGAAAGAACGATACGTACTGAATGCAGTCAAATGGAAACCAGCTTTCTTCGCTTCAGCGGCCATCCTTTTAAATTGTGTGCGTGCTTCTTTATTTTCACCTGGTGCAAATTGTTTAGGTAATGGAAGCTGTTTATTGGTGATTAGTATATTTTTGATGTATGTGGGTTTTACAGGCAGTTTCTGACCTGTAATATAACCTGCAACATCTTTTGGCTGCATGCGTGGATCTGCTTTCTGAGCAGCACGCTTTTTCATTTGAACTGCTTGTACAGAACCAATTAACGCTGACCCTTGATTCGTATAAACCTTTTTTGCCAATTCTGTCTTGCCTTGTTGATCTAATCGATGAAAAAAGAGTACGGCTTGCGCTCTTGTTACATGATTTCTGGCTCCATACATCTCCAGCAAATTGGTTGATTGCATTGATTGACCGGTAGAAATATTTTCATCCAGCAAATAATGTATAGATTCTTCCAATTTAGAAGACTGTCCATTTACATAAGAGATCACTTGCGCCAGTAAACCTCTCATCATAGGTTGATTTCTATAGGCCCTATTTTCATAGCCTAATAATGGCACATGAAACCTAGAGAGTGCTTCATATGTGCTGTTAGACCAAATCTTACCGTCCAGCTCTTTAAAAGTAGCAGCTTCTTTTTTGATTTCTGGATAATACCTCGTCAGCATCGCTGCGAATTGAGCTTCCGTCAATAAAGTATTCGGACGAAACGTTCGGTCCTCAAAACCGCCAATGATTTCTTCAGTAGATGCCCACTCGATTGCCTCTGAAGCGGGATGAGTACTTTTGACATCTTTAAATTCTCTCGCAAGCACTTGCGATGATCCAGTTAACACAGCTAAACTATGTAAACAAATAACAATCATCACGATAAACATTAATTTCTTTCTGTTCAAATTCAAGACTCCTCTTAATTTCTAATAATCTATTTCCTGAATTTAATAATAGCACAATCTATTTATTTTCATGTGCAGGCTATCTGTTGTCTGAAAACTTGTATCCTTTCCGCATACTCAAAAATCGGCATCTGTGCAACCTAACTGTCCTTCAACCTTGCAAACTATCCAAATCCATGATAAGTTGGACAATAGAAAATTTCATTACGGAACGAACATGTATAACCTCGATAATATGGTTCGAGGGTCTCTACCAGGAACCGTCAATATCCTGATTACAAAAGTTATTTTGTAATCGGGATTTTTCTATTCATAAATGGAACTAGCAGGAGGAATTATTTTGGATTTACGAGTATTGTTATTAGCGATTTCTGCCATTACGGTCGGATTGGTGGAACTTGTCGTTGGCGGGATTTTGCCGGTTATTGCCGACGATTTAGAGGTTTCAATTGCGACAGCGGGGCAATTAATTACGGTTTTTGCTCTAGTATATGCGGTCGCAGGCCCGGTACTTTTATCGCTCACAGCGAAAATTGAACGTAAGAAACTGTATGTAATTACCCTTGGCGTGTTTTTCATAGGGAACGTTTTGACGTATTTCAGCCCTACATTCAGCATGATGATGGCAGCACGTATATTGACGGCTGCGAGTGCTGCGTTAGTCATCGTGTTGTCGCTGACGATTACTGCACGAATCGTGGAGCCGAGAGTTAGAGCGAAGGCGTTAGGCTATATTTATATGGGAATCAGCTCTTCATTGGTGCTCGGTGTACCTATTGGAATTGTAATTACTAATGCTTTTGGATGGCGTTCAGTATTTCTAGGAATTTCGATTATGACAGTTGGATCTATCGTGTTGATTGCGAAGTTTCTAGAGAAGATTCCGACCGGCGAAGTACAGCCCCTTTCCGAGCAAATTAAAGCTCTTGCGAATAAAAAGATTTTCTTCGCCCATTTAGCAACGATGTTTATGCTAGCTGGACACTATACGGTTTATGCGTATTTCACGCCATTCCTTGAAACAACTATGAATCTGAGTCCTTACTGGATCAGTGTATTTTACTTCTTATTTGGAATAGCAGCTGTTGCGGGCGGCGCGTTCGGCGGAGGACTTGCTACCCGTCTTGGTTCAAAGAAAAGTATCTTACTTATATTGGGTGCATTCGCGGTCAGTTTGTTTGCACTTCCCTACACTACTTTCTCCATCCCAATCTTTATCGTCTTTATGATGATCTGGGGCGGACTCAGCTGGGCGCTTGCACCTGCGCAGCAAGATTATATTATTCAAAGTGATCCGGTTTCTTCTGATATTCATCAAAGCTTCAACAACTCTGCCCTACAAGTCGGAATTGCCATCGGTTCAGGTGTCGGAGGATTGGCGTTCAGTCAGACTGGAAGCGTGACGATTATGCCGGCAGTTGGCGGTAGCATAGTCATTGTCGCCTTCATCTGTGCAGCTGTTTCACTTTCTATATCAGCAGAAAGAAAGAGGAACAGACAGGAACAAACTGCTTCCTAATTTGATACAATGAAGTCGGCTCCGGAAATTAGAGCCGGCTTTTATTTATATCTTCAGCAGAATTTGAGGGATGTTCATGACAGGTGCTATTGTTAATATTTTTGTAGCAATTATTTTTTTAATTTTCGCTTACGTTCTATCACAAGGTAAAGGTGCCTTTCTTTTGTCGGGCTACAATACGATGTCTAATGAGAAGAAAGCCAAAATTGATGAAATGGCTTTATGCAAATTCATGTCAAAAATTATGTATGGCTTGAGTTTTTGTATCGTACTATTTGCAGTCAGTGAATTGCTGGAACAGCCAATTTTATTTATTGTTGGTCTGGTTTTATTCATTCTTATTGTGCTATTTGCTGTGATCTATTCAAATACGGGAAATCGTTTCACTAACTAATCGGGGGTGCTGGAAGTTGGTCAGAAGACGAGGTTTATACGAAATTGAAGTTATTGGAATAAAACTAAGCTGTACATTTTGCGGCGGCTTCACTTTTCGACACCGGGAAGTGTATTTGGAGCTTGACAGCGTTTCGGAGGATAATCCAGATCCGTTGACGCTACAATCGCTAATCTGTGAACACTGCAGTACGACACAGCTCGTGCAGGAGCAACTAAACGGAGACGAAACAAATATCGTATACATCGAGGTGGGGCCGTAATGGTAGAAGATTTAAGCTGTAAAAAAAGCAAAATTATTATTTTGGGCAAGCCTCTTGTCTGTAGATTTTGCGCGCATAATGTCTTTATACCATACAGCACGTACATGAATGTTGAAGACCCAGGAATCGAAGTATATTACCAGAATTACTCCGCAGTATGCATGAAATGCGGCTGCGTAACACAATTCTGGGACCCAAGCGGACCGAATATAGATGGAACAGACTATATATGGGCGTTTGATCAAGTATTACTATCTTCAGCAGAGGAGTAAAATGCTTGTCAATATTTTAAAGAGGACAAAAGTTTTTGTCTTAAAATAGGTTAATAAGAAGAGGAACTATTCAACAAACGGGCAAAGTTGTCAATTTAGTATGGATTGTAAATATTTCCGTGAAAGCGGTGTGGAAATGAGGGGGAAAAGTGTTAGCAATTTTTGTATTAGTAGTCTTGATAGTGTTTTTGTTAGATTTCTCGAAAATTAGAAAACAAAATCAAACAATGATTGAGCAGAATGATAAGATTATCTCACTCATAGAGGAGATTAAAAAGTAAACAGCATCCGCCTGAAACGGAAATCAATGGTTTCAAACTACCGTCTCGCTAATGGTGGCGTTTGTGGTTCAAGAAAAAATGCTCAAGCATAAAAACCTGAGCATTTACGCTATTTCCTCTATTAATTAGGATGTGTTTCTCCCCGTCAACCGAACCCGATAATATTTCCTTGGTCCTTCTTTTTTTGAGAAATTTTCACTTACAATTATCCCCTATCAACCGAATCATCTCCAAAACATTTTGAAGGAATTCGTTGATTTCTCCCATATGTTCTTCTGTTAACTTAGGTTTGAAATCGATATCGATAGTGTTCAGATACACTCTATTCTTCTGATCAAAGTGAAAACTCAATGTCTGTACATAGAATATGTCTTCTTCCCATATCTGACGTAGAATCTGATCAATTTCGCTGCATTGCTTCTCTACGTCATGGACTTGATGGCGTACACGTAATGTCAGAAGACATCCTGGTTCAGCTCCGCCAACTTCCAGGATTTCATTCGCAAGTTCTTGCATCGATGCATGCAGTGACAGCTCACAAGTAACAGCTTGGCAGCCTTTCAATGAAAAGCGGATCGAAAATTTTCTGGCCATGACTGCCATATCCAGCTGATCGGATCGGTTATGAAGATAGATCAGCCGCTCCAGATTATCCAAGTCGTAAAGATGATTTTCAAACGCCACTTTTAGATTTTCAAAAACCGTCGGATCATACATCGTACAGCCCCTCCTTTACATAGAACCAGTCAGAATGTCGACTACCGCGTCCCCTACTTCACTGGTTGTCGAGGTTCCACCTAAATCTGGTGTCAAAACAGACTGCGTTTCGAGTAGTTCTTCAATGGCATTCAATAATTGTTTGCCGATATCTTCATATCCGAAGAAATCGAACATCTGGCTCGCTGACCATACCGCCGCCAGCGGATTTGCAATGCCTTGTCCGGCTATATCAGGGGCAGAGCCATGAATCGGTTCGAACATTGAGGGATATATACGCTCAGGATTAATATTCGCTCCTGCCGCCAGACCCATTCCACCAGCCAGCGCCGCACCTAAATCCGTCAGAATATCACCGAATAAATTGGATGTTACGACTACTTCAAAACGTTTCGGATCTTTAATCATCAGCATCGCTGCTGCGTCCACCAGATAACTGGCCGTCTTAACATGCGGATACCCTTTACTCACTTCCTCAAACACTTCATCCCAGAATACCATGGAATAATTCAGTGCATTTGCTTTACTGATACTGGTTAAAGTTTTTCCGTTTTTTGAAGCTGTTTCGAATGCATACCGTATGATCCGCTCCGTGCCTTTGCGCGAGAAAACACCTGTCTGCAGTACAACTTCTTCAGGTTTCCCTTTAAACAGCCAGTCCCCCGCCCCTGCATATTCTCCTTCACTGTTTTCTCGAATGAATAGCATATCTATCGTTTCTTTCGTTCCATTTTCTATTGGACAAGGCGCTCCGTTCAATAACTGAATTGGACGGATATTAACATACTGATCGAAATCTTTACGGATACGAAGCAATAAATCCCATAAAGATATATGATCCGGTACGCCAGGAAATCCTACAGCACCCAGATAAATCGCATCAAATTCCTTCAGTTGTTCCATTCCGTCATCCGCCATCATTTTTCCGTGTTCCAAGTAATACTCGCATCCCCAAGGAAAATACGTGAATTCAAATGAAAGTCTGCCGTCCAACTCTGCCGCCTTTTTCATTACTTTCATTCCTTCATTCACTACTTCCGGTCCAATTCCATCGCCGGCGATGACCGCAATCTTATATTTCTTCATATCTGTCACTCTCTCTTCTATGTATAATGATTACCCGCTTAGCGTATCATCCAATGGACTAATTGTATATTCAGAGTTTTACATATTAAACACCTACGCGTAAAATCGCATGTCATCTAGGTATTCATTTGGTACACTAGACTATGTGGTTATTTTATAAAGGAAGTGTTTGTATGGTAGGACGAAATGATCCATGCCCATGTGGCAGCGGTAAAAAATTCAAGAAATGCTGCGAATCAAAGCAGGCAGTTTCTGTTGAAGATGTACAAACGGAAGAAATGGAGCGTCTGCTTCAGACATTTTATGATATCTATCCTGAACGAAATGATATTCCTGCTTTCAAAGAATTTGCGGAGACCTGGAAATCTTCTTTAGGTTCCTATTTACCTGAAGAAATGATTGAAGCAATTGCGCTGGATGAGTTTTTCTTTCATGAACGTTCAGATATATGGACCAGTTATATGGATAAGCAAAAGAAAAAACAAGTACGTCCTTCCATCCTAGGACTGCTCGATCAATGGGCGCATCCACGCGTCTTCATTGGGGAAGTGACAGCTGTGGGTGAAACGTATTTGACAGCAACAAGCATCACAGGTGAAGAAACCATTGAGTTATGGAAGGAAAGCGAGAAACCGGTACCGTCCGGCGTTCATTTCTATTGCTTCCTGCTGCCTGATGGAACAGAAGGCAATCATTACTTAGCTGTATCTAGTTTGATCTTCTTCCCGACAGATCATTCTCTAACAATTAAACAGTTTGCTGGTACAATCGATTCTGTGAAAAAACACACAATGGATTTCTGGAAAACACTCGGAGAAAACGGTTATGCCGGAGATGAATTCACTGAATTTGAGGCAGGTGTATTAGAAGCCGCAGTGGAGTTCTTGGAAAAACATGAGCGGACGTCCGATAAACTGCTAGAACTCATTGAAGACTTTTTAGTAGAACAGCAGCCAAATGCTCGTAAAGAAGTAGCAATTGCTGCAGGTGCAATCCGTTATGGTCAGGACAATGGATTATTCGAACCGCTAGCGATGACTCTAAAAGATATCGCAGAATATTTTGATGTCTCATCCTCTTCGATGAACAAATACGCAAAAGAGATGGACCAGTACGTTCTTCAACAGGACTAAAACGTTAGGAGTCAGAAAGATGGTTTTAACTACTAAAGATGCCTGGGAAGCCTATCTCGACGTAGATACCCACGGTAAACAAGTACTATCAAGTATCGAATTCACTACGACATATTTATGTAATATGCGCTGTGAACACTGTGCAGTCGGTTATATGCTGCAGCCAAAAGATCCAGATGCACTGCCAATTGAATTGCTGCTTAAAAGATTGGATGAAATTCCGCATTTACGGACGATCAGCTTGACAGGCGGAGAACCAATGTTTTCGAAGAAGTCTGTTGAGCAATATGTAGTCCCTTTATTGCAATATGCACATTCACGTCAAATTAAAACGCAGGTCAACTCAAATTTGACGATGCCGCTTGACCGTTATGAGATGATCGCGCCTTACTTAGACGTGCTGCATATCTCACATAACTGGGGCACCGTAGATGATTTCGTGGACGGCGGTTTTGCCAGAATGGAACGACAGCCGCCTCGCGAGCGCCGTGCAGCTCAGTTTGCACGTATGATCGAAAATAGTAAGGCTTTATCCGAAATGGGCGTTATGGTATCTGCAGAAACAATGCTGAATCGGCGTACTCTTCCCCATTTGAAAACGATTCATGAACAAATCGTCAATGAAATGAAGTGCGGCCGTCACGAGGTGCATCCTATGTACCCAAGCGATTTCGCTTCTTCGCTCGACGTTCTTTCATTGGATGAAACTCGGCAGGCGATCCATGAACTTCTTTCGTACCGTGATGAAGATACATGGATGCTTTTCGGAACACTCCCATTTTACAACTGCAGTCAGGATTCACGAGACCAAGAGCTATTCGCGAAACTTGCAGTAAGCAAGAATGTAACAGTTCGAAATGATCCTGATGGTCGCTCACGTTTGAACGTCAATATTTTCACAGGCGATGTAATTGTCACAGATTTTGGTGATGTGCCGCCACTAGGAAATATCCAAACTGATCAGCTACCTGAACTTTATGATCGCTGGCAGCAGCATCCTCTTGCAAAAAGTGTAAGCTGCCACTGCCCTGCTGTTCGCTGTCTTGGGCCGAACCTGCTGGTAAAAGATGCGTATTATC
>NZ_JARICI010000023.1 GCF_029257255.1 Sporosarcina sp.
TTCTTTTTCATCCAGACATTCATCAATCTCTAATTCTTCAAAAGTAAATGTCTCTCTTGCCTCAGTACCTTCAAATGTATCGCTGATAAATGAAAAAGTTACTGTTTTAACCAATTCATTCAACTCCTCATAATCATTACTTTTTCTGAATCTGGCCCGTTTCTTGAATACTGAATATATACTTATTCCACTGATATTATAACAGGTTCACCACTAAAATCAGTTATAAAAATGAAACAGCACCGCTAATTGCGATGCTGTTTCGATGTTATTTCGCTTGTTATTTCAGCTTTTGTACCATACATCTGAACGGGTTACTACACTCGGCTAACCGGTTTTTCAGTTTTATAATAAGAAAAACCCAATGCCCATAATTACATAGGCAGCAAACAGCGTTAGCCCTTCAAACCAGTTCGATTCTCCGTCATGGCAGATATTCACAACCAACAATGTCGCCGTAATCATGGCTACGAGCTCCGGCCATGTAAATACAAGAGGCATCGCTGTCGGCATCATTAATGAAATTAATACCAGTACGGGTGCGACGAACATCGCCACCTGTAAAGTGGAACCGATTGCAATTTCCACGGAAACATCCATTTTATTCTTCATTGCCATTGTAATGGCTGATGAGTGTTCTGCTGCGTTTCCTACAATCGCTACGATAATGACACCAATAAACAGCTCAGTCCATCCAAACTTTTCACCGAGCGTACCGAATGTGTGAACAAGCTTTTCCGATACGAAAGCCACGGCAACAGTTGAAAGCATTAACACGATAATTGCTTTCTTTTTTGTCCATTCAGGCACTTCATCTGATTCATGCGTATCTGAACCGAATACTCCGCGATGAGTAAATAACTTGAAAACCAATCCTGCAAGATACAGCAGAATAAGAATGATAGAAATCCCGACACTGAGATTCAACGTTGTCCGTTCATCCATCGATACTGTAAAAACTTCCGGAATAACAAATGCTACAACGACTGCGAAAATCAACAGCGCTGAATTATAACGTGCATCATAAATACTGAAATTCTGCCGCTTATGTTTCAACCCACCGGCAAAGAACGAAAGCCCGAGGACCAGCAATAAGTTACCCAGCACAGAACCCGTCAATGAAGCCAGCACAATGCCGATTAATCCTGCTTTCAATGTAAAGATAGAGATAATAAGTTCAACCGCATTACCGAACGTTGCATTGAGCAATCCGCCGATACGCGGCCCACTAACGATGGCCAGACTTTCCGTCGCTCTTCCAATGAATGCTGCAAGCGCGACGATACTCAAACAGCATAGCGCGAATATCCATAGATCCGACCAGTGTAAATAGGAGGCGATCAATACTAATGGTACCCCTATAAAAGCCATAGCGGTAAATACTCTATTCAATTTCTCCACCTCTTCGCTAACTCAATTTCTTCTATCTTTCCCTTGTTTGAAAAAATACAAACCAATTAAACCATATTTTTCGTATAAAAAAGACTGCACCTGTAAGGCGCAGTCCTACTAACTGATTTTTCAACCATTTAGTTTAAGTATTAACTTTTCATCTTCGGATCCAGGGCATCTCGTAAACCGTCACCCATTAAGTTAAATCCAAGTACAGTCAGCATAATTGCAAGCCCGGGGAAAATCATTGTCCACGGTGCATTCTGCAAGTAATCTTTCGAGTCAGCCAGCATCTTTCCCCACTCCGGATCCGGTGCAGATGCTCCGAGTCCAAGGAAACCGAGCGCAGCTGCTTCCAAGATTGCTGTAGCGATTGCTAGCGTTCCCTGTACAATGACAGGCGCCATGGAATTCGGCAAGATATGCGAAAACAAAATCCTAAAATCTTTCATTCCAATGGCTTTCGCCGCCATAATATATTCATCTTCCTTAATACTGAGAACCTTCGACCTGATCAATCGTCCGAAGTTTGGAATATTGATGATCGCAATGGCAATCAATGCATTACGAAGACTTGGTCCCAATACAGAAACTATTGCGATTGCCAATAGAATGGAAGGAAAAGCAAGCATGATATCAAATATTCTCGAAATAATTGTATCTACCCAACGGCCGTAATATCCTGCTACGATGCCCAAAATACTTCCTACAATAATCGATCCAACCACAGAAAAGAATCCGACTGATAAAGAAATCCGTGCACCGTATACGATCCGTGAAAAGATATCCCGCCCAAAGTCATCGGTTCCGAACCAATACTCCGAGGAAGGAGGCTGCAGCCGGTCTGTCATCAATTGTTCGTTGATGCCTTCCTTCGTCATTAAAGGGCCGAAGATGGCAAGCAGGATGAAGAGCAATACAATAACAGCACCAACAATTGCCACTTTACTCTTTCGAAAGCCTATCCAAGCTTCCCGCCAAGGTCCTGTTGTCTTCTCTAATTGTGCTTCTGCTACTCCGTCTACCTTAGGCGTTAATTCTGACATGAACTGTTCCTCCTTCCTCAATCATATTTAATCCTCGGATCGATCAGTCCATATAGTAAATCGACAAACAGATTAATCATGACGAAAATAAATGCAACGACCAGAATACCGGACTGAATCACCGGATAATCTCTAAAGTTGATAGCATCATAAATATATCGGCCGATACCCGGCCACGCGAAAATTGTTTCGGTCAAAATCGCTCCGCCCAGAAGCAGCCCCATTTGCAAGCCGATAACTGTCAATACAGGAATCACAGCATTTTTCAATGCATGCTTATAGACAACCCAGAACATTTTCTGGCCTTTTGCGCGTGCTGTCCGAATATAATCGGAACGCATGACTTCCAACATACTTGAACGGGTCATTCTAGCAATAATTGCCATAGGAATTGTCGCGAGTGCGATTCCTGGCAAAATTAAATGCCGCAGAACTTCCCATAACTGATCAAACCTGCCTTGAATGAGCGTGTCAATTATGTATAAATGGGTGATGGCCGTCACGGGATCCCGGACATTTTCACGTCCCGTTGTCGGCAACCAATTAAATTCAACCGCAAACACCCACTGCCCCATCAAACCTAACCAGAAAATCGGCATGGAAACGCCAACTAATGCAAAAATCATCGCTGCATAGTCAAACCAAGAATTCTGGAACCAAGCAGATATAATACCAGCGTTAATCCCCACAATAATCGCTATAATCATAGCAAATAATGCCAATTCTAAAGTTGCTGCCAAGTATGGCCAGATTTCATCCGCCACTGGAAGACGCGTACGCATGGATTCTCCTAAATCACCTTTTAAAATACCACCTAAATAACTGAAATACTGCGTGTACCACGGTTGATCCAATCCTAATTTGACAGTCAATGCTTCGACCGCTTCTTTAGTCGCCTGCTGTCCTAAAATTACTTGTGCTGGATTGCCGGGAATTGCACGAATTAACATAAAGACTAAGAATGTCATACCTAGCAGGACAGGAATTAGCTGTAGCAGTCTTTTAGTCGTATAGTTGAACAACTCTTTCACTCCTCCGGCTCTTATCTTGGAAATGAATCAAAGAAAGGGAGAATACAAGCTTCTCCCCCACTTCATTCATACATCTTACTTTGTCATTGGGTTATTGGAATTCTACGTTCGATAATAGATCAGAACCTGTAGGATGTGGAACAAACCCAGTTAAATTTTTAGCTCCGCCCAGTAATGGAATGGAGTGTGCAAGCGGTACCCAAGGAGCTTCTTCATGAAGAATTTCTTGTGCCTGCTTGTAAAGCTCGTTACGCTTGTCTTCATCAACTTCTGTTTGTGCTTCTATAAATAATTTGTGTGTTTCATCATTCTTGAAGTACGTGTAGTTATTACTTCCGATATTGTCTTCATCTAAAAGAACATATAGGAAGTTATCCGCGTCTCCATTGTCCCCTGTCCAACCAAGCATAAATGCATCTGCTTCACCTTTGCTCGCCTTGTCAAGGTATGTTGCCCATTCATAGGAAACAATCTTCGCTTTAATTCCAACATCCGCCAAGTTGCTTTGAATCACTTCTGCTACTTTTGTGCCATCTGGCATGTACGGACGTGGAACCGGCATTGCCCATAGTTCCATTTCAAAACCATCTTCAAGACCTGCTTCCTTCAATAGCTCTTTCGCTTTTTCAGGATTATATTCATAAGCTTCAATGTCATCATTGTATCCAGAAATTGATGATGGCATTGCGTTCTTCGCAACTTCCGCACGTCCCTCAAAGAACGAATCGACGATTGTCTGCTTGTCAATTGCATAATTCATAGCTTGACGAACTTCTTTCTTATCAAAAGGTTCACGAGTTACTGTTAATCCTAAATATCCAACGTTCATGGAAGGACGCTCAAATAACTGCAGCTTTTCATTGTCTTCAATTTTCAAACCATCTGCAGGATTGATTCCGTCTGCTAAATCAATTGATCCTGATAGTAATTCGTTCAAACGAGCAGAGTTATCCGGGATGGATTTAAAAATAACGCGATCCAATTTTGGAAGTCCATCTTGCCAGTAGTCTTCATTTTTTTCAATAGTAATTGTTTCATTTGGCTTCCATTCCACAAACTTGAATGGACCCGTACCAACAGGGTTACGCTCATATTCATCATTGCCTTTTGCAAATGCCTCAGGGCTTGAAATCGCAAACATGCTCATCGCGATGTTTTTCAAGAATGGTGCCTGTGGACGCTTCAATTTAATGACAACTGTGGAATCTCCGTCAGCAGTCACAGATTCAATCACATGACCTTCATCATCTTTGAATCCACCAAACATAGAGTTATAGTATGGGAATGTATCCGCATCACCATTTGCCCAGCGTTCGAAATTCGCTACGACAGCATCTGCATTGAAATCTGTTCCGTCATGGAACTTAACTCCTTCTTGCAATTGGAATGTATACGTCAAACCGTCCTCACTTGTATCGTGCTCTTTAGCAAGTCCAGGCTGCACTGTAGTATCTTTTTCCCCAAAATTCAATAGTGTTTCAAAAATATTTATTGTAACTTTAAACGTTTCCCCTTCTGTTACACGAGAAGGGTCAAGAGATGTCGAATCATTGCCTCTACCAAATACTAATGTCTTATTCTCGCTTCCGCCTTTATCAACAGCCTCTTTATCTTTATCGCTGCTCCCCTTTGTGTCGTCTCCGCCTGAACAAGCCGCCAACGCTGTTGACAGAGCCAATAGCATGATCAAAGCAAACGACCACAATTTCCCTTTCTTCATACAGATCCCTCCAATTGTTTTTGTCTTTCTATATCATCGTTGCCTTCCGCCGTATAAAGATGGCAGGCAACAGAATGACCAGTTTTCTCCTCTGCTAATACAGGGGTGATTTTCGTACATACATCCATTTTGTACGGACAGCGTGTATGAAACGCGCAGCCGCTCGGAGGGTTAGCCGGACTTGGCATATCTCCTTCAATAATAATCTGCTGTTTTTTATAGTTCGGATCTGGGACCGGTACTGCGGAAAGCAATGCCTGCGTATATGGATGCAAAGGGTTCGCATAGAGCTCTTCACTTTCTGTGATCTCCACGATTTTCCCTAAGTACATGACAGCTACACGATCGCTTATATGACGCACTACCCCCAGGTCATGCGCAATAAAAATATAGGTCAGATTAAATTCTTTCTGTAAATCCTGCATCAAATTCAGCATTTGCGCCTGAATCGATACATCCAGTGCAGAAACAGGTTCATCTGCGATAATCAATTTTGGATTCGTCATTAAGGCTCTGGCAATTCCAATCCGCTGACGCTGTCCGCCGCTGAATTGATGCGGATAACGTTTTGCATGATACTCACTGAGTCCCACAACCTTAAGAAACTCAATTACTTTTGCACGACGTTCTTTTGCATTGCTGACACCATGGACAATCAGTGGCTCTTCCAGGATCTTACCAATTGTATGACGCGGATTTAATGATGCATATGGATCCTGGAACACCATTTGGATATCCCGCCGCACTTTGCGGATTTCATTTGCAGACATAGAAGCCAAATCACGCCCCTGAAATTCCACAACACCTTCTGTCGGTTCCAATAAACGCATGATGGTCCGTCCAGTTGTAGATTTACCACAGCCACTCTCTCCAACAATTCCAAGCGTCTCGCCTTCATTCACGTGAAATGAAATGTCATCGATTGCTTTGACGTGACCGACTGTCTTGCCGATTAAACCTTTGTGGATAGGAAAGTATTTTTTTAGACCTTCAACTTTCAACAGTGGTTTGCTCATTCGATACAGTCACCCCTTCCTGCTCATCGTATAAGAAACATCTCGTCTGGTGGACATTGGAGTTCTTGTATAATTGAGGTGTTTCTTCCCAGCACCTAGCGAAAGCGCTTTCACATCTAGCTGCGAATCTACAGCCTTTTTTAATGGAACCAGGCTTTGGTACATTACCGGGAATCGAGTACAATCGATCCTTTTTATCGCGCATATCCGGCACTGATTGAATCAGACCGCGAGTATACGGATGACACGGATTTTCAAATATGACTTGAGTAGGTGCCTCCTCGATTACTTGTCCTGCATACATGACCACCACACGTTCACAAGTTTCAGCAACGACTCCTAAATCATGAGTGATTAATAGAATAGCTGTATTCATGCGCTCATTCAATTCCCGCATCAATTTCAGTATCTGCGCTTGAATAGTCACATCGAGTGCTGTTGTTGGTTCATCTGCAATCAGAACTTTCGGGTCACAAACTAGTGCCATAGCAATCATCACCCGCTGGCGCATCCCACCTGAAAGCTGATGTGGATATTCTTTCATGACTTCTTCAGCACGTGGCAGACCTACAAGCTTCAGCATTTCGACTGCACGGTCCTTAATTTGCTTTTTAGTCCATTTCTTTTCATGAAGCGAAATTGCCTCTTTCATTTGATTGCCTATCGTAAAGAGAGGATTCAAAGAGGTCATCGGTTCTTGGAAAATCATGGCGACATCTTTGCCGCGAATATCTCTCATTTCTTTTTCTGACTTTTTCAGGAGATCTACATCACCAAACAGGATTTCACCACCTGTAATTTTCCCCGGCGGGTTCGGTACCAATTGCATGATCGACAAGGACGTCACACTCTTTCCACAGCCGGATTCTCCAACGATTCCCAGGATTTCTCCTTCTCTCACGTAAAAGTCTACATGATCTACAGCCGGGATTTCTCCAGAGTCTGTAAAAAAGGTCGTTTGCAAATCTTTTACCTGAAGTAATTTCTGCCTTTCGCTCATTTGCTCACCTTTTTTCTTATTTTCTGAACTGGTTCATTAATCACTATTATACTTTTTTTCTGATTAAACACAAGATACTTTCTTGATAAAATATTATACTATCGAAAATTGACGAAATTAAAAGAAATGCGAAAGTAAAAGCTCTACCTACGCATTTCCTAAAAATAGAAATATAGTTAAATAGTATATTTATTACAACCTGTGCATAATTATTATTTGTTTACAATAGGTTTTCCTTCCACGAAGTCCGGTTGATGAATGTCCAGTAATTCGTATAAAGTCGGTGCAATATCAATCATTTGAATTCTGTTTTCCATCTTTCCATTTTCTATTGTTGGCCCCGCCATATATAAGATTGGTCGCAAACTTTTACGCTCAGGATCACCGCCGTGACTGCCAAATTCCTCAGTCGGTTCGATTGCAACTTTCGCATCTTTCCCCATTAGATAGCCGGGGGCAGCAGACAGAAAGACATCTCCACTATTTTCACTGCTTATACTGTCAAATTCCTGCATCCCTTCAGTTAAAACTTTTTCATATGGATGGATGTCTTTCGTTTTTTGATTGAGCAACAGCGACTCACCTGCATACTTGTAAGTTATGAGTTTATTGCCTGCGAGCCACTGTAAAAATGGGTTGTTGGCTTTAGAAGGATCGTATGTAATACCTGTAAACATGTCCTGTTCTTGAAAGACATCGACAATCTGCTGCTTTACATCGTCATACTCCTCTTGTGAAACAATTCCTTTCTTCTCACGGCCTTTCAAATTCACATATACATGCGCAATTGTACCGCTTGCTTCCGCATAAGCCTTTGTTTTGGATACATCAATTTTCCCTTTGTCATTAGTCACCAGCAGACCGACTTTTTCGAGCTCTTTATTAGGTGAAATTCTGGTGTGAATTGGCTCCAATCCATGATCAGACACCAGCAATATATAGTCTTCTTTATTGAGATCATTTTTTAACCTTCCAATAACCCTGTCTGCCTGTTCGAAAGCCCAGTCAATATATGATTCTTTTTCCTGTACATTTTGCATCGTATACCCCGGCTGCGCGGGGTCTCTTAGAAGAAATTCATGCAGCTCATGATCAACATGTGGATAATAGTAAAATAATAAGTCAGGAGCATAGCGTTCTTTTATATGCAGACTGACATCAGTGATCCAATCTATAAAACGTTCTCCAGTCTCTTCATACTCTTTGCGGGTAATATCTCCGTTTCTAAATGCTTCTGTTTCATCTGGGGCAGGATAAAAGTTGAATCTGTCAGTCATTTCTTGTGCAAACTTTCCCCGGCCTCTGTATATGCCCTCCATCATTGTCCCTTGAAACAGTTGGAAATTATCCAGTTCAGCGGGGTTTCCTTTAAATTTCACATAAAAACCCGCACTGTCTAGTGGCGATAGGTCCAGCTGAACAGAAGTCCACTCTTTCAGATTTACCGCTTCTCCAATCTTCTTTCTATTTAGTGAAAGGTATATGGCGGGTGATTCCTCGTTGCCTTCTTCCACCGCCAGCACATACATATCCTTACTTGGCTGATCTTTAATATCTAACTTAACAACTGCTTCCTGTGCTTTTATGTGACCCGCTGATAACTGATCGATCCGCTCATCATCTATCGTTTCGAATTTCAGATTATGTAATTTTGATTCCGAAAGAGTTCCTCCTGAGTACACAGCATAGGTGGCGGCAGATGCATTATCAGGATTAGAGTCTGGAAAGGCTACAGTCGCCGTAATTTTCCCTTGGTTTCTGGCTTCTTTCCAAATAGGTGTAACACCTAATGTTTGAGAAAAACCACTTTGAACATTTTTTACGGTTTCTCCCTCCGAATGAAACTGGTTGCTAACAATACCTGTTTTAGAAGGTCCCGCTCCTGTCGACATTGCTGCATGAGAAGGCGCAGTCAATGAAGGTGTAACTGTTACAAAGTTGTTGGCATACGCCGATTGCTTGGAGAATTCCTCCAGATTTTTCATCATTCCTTTATTTATGTATCGCTGCGTATCTTCATAGCCCATCCCGTCGAATGAAACTACACTGATCGTTCCTTTTGATTCTGCAGCATAAGTATATTGATTCATATTGGCAGTCGTACTAAGTGTTACTATCATAGCTGCCATATAGAGTTTGATTCTTCCTGTCATACCGGTATCCCCTCGCTTTACTTCACTATTCCCCTGCGAGAAAAAGGTAAACTCGCTAACTGGTAAGCCTGTCTGCACTCGTAGAAAACAGACAAAAAATTCATAGGTCCTTAATACTCATTTCAGTTATTTTGCATAAAAACTCTTGCAATTCTTTTCAACCTTTATTAAAGTTGCACTAAGGAAACATTATTTCCTTAAGGAAACTTTTAGTTTAATTTAATTGTTTCCCATCGTTTCTTTGGAGGTGAAAATTTGAAGCCATTTGTTCTACCTGATTTGCCGTACGCTGTTGACGGTCTTGAGCCGTACATCGATGCACGTACTTTGGAAATTCATCACGGCAAACACCATCAGACGTATGTGAATAACCTGAATGCAGCTCTAGAAAATCATTCCGATCTGCAGTCACAATCTCTTGAAGACTTATTGACTGATCTCAGTCAAGTGCCTGAAGAGATTCGGACAGCTGTCCAAAATAATGGCGGCGGCCATTATTGCCACAGCTTATTCTGGGAATCCATGACGCCAAAAAGTAAGGGCGAACCAACTGCTGACATTAAACGGGAAATCGAAAAGTATTTTCATACGTTCGATAACTTCCAGGATGTTTTATCAAAAGCAGCAATCAGCCGCTTTGGAAGCGGTTATGGCTGGCTCGTATTCGATAACGGTGAGTTATCTGTGATGAGCACTCCCAACCAGGATACGCCTTTGAAAGATGGAAAAACGCCATTGCTCGTTATCGATGTCTGGGAACATGCTTATTATCTGGCTTACCAAAACCGTCGCCCCGAGTTCGTACAAAACTGGTGGCATACAGTCGACTGGGACGTCGTCAATGAGCGATTCCTACAAGCCGGTAGATCAACGGTAAATTAATTTTCCTTCTCTCTTTATTTCCAGTTTTATCCTACATTCCAATTTAGGCTGCCTGATCTGCGGAAACAGATCGGGCAGCCCCTTTTTTTAATCCAGTATTCTAATTTTTATTTTTTTTACTCCCCATTCCATCGCACGCTCATATGAAGGAATGAATACATCTATTTTATGGCCTTTAATGGCGCCGCCAATATCTCCTGCAATTGCTTCACCATAATTCTCGACCCACACCCTCGAACCAATCGGCACTACTCTAGGATCCACTGCAATGACTTTTTGATTCGGATTGGCCCGCAGATCCTGACCGCTGTATGTGGTTCCTGAGCAGCCCTCGCAATATGCTGTGTAAGCGGTGGCTGTTACTGTCAATTCTTTCACCGGCGAAGCTGCAACAGCAACAGCAGCATTTTTCTTTGCCTGCTCATTTTGTTGCGCACGTTCTGAATTCATAATCACTTGCAATTGATCCCCCGGACGAATCAAATTGGAGTTTAATTCATTCCATTGCATTAAGTCTTCCACGTTCATTCCATGGGTATTCGCAATCCCATATAAAGTGTCTCCTTTTTTGACCGTATAGGATACAGCCTCGGATGGAACTTTCTTTTCCGTTTCGATAGACTTCTTAATTAAGAGTTCTCCCTCTGGCGATAAACCAAGTTCCGCACTATTTACATGAAATGGAATACAGAACAGTAGAATAGCAGCCAGCAATTTAATAGGTAATTTCAACAAGCTTCTCCTTCTTTCTTTCTAAGATTTTCCATAGTCTTACCAAAATGCAGTACTCTCATACAATAGAAAATCCCCAAGCTTGTATTCCCCTTAGTTTTTTCTTTCCGAATTAACGATGATATTTTGTTGCCTCCACAAAAAAAACTGTTTGGAGTGTCATTTTCATGACAGTCCAAACAGCATTTTTATTTTTTGTAAGAAACCTAGTGTATCCAAGAATACGATGATGATTGTCAGTGGTACAACAAATTTCATCAGGAACAGCCAGAGCGGATAAAAACTCTTTGACTGCGGGCTTATTAATGTAAATTCTTCTTGCACAAGCACCCGGTCCATCCGGTGCATGATGAAGATTGCAATCAGCAGACAGCCTGCCGGAAGCATAATATTACTAACTAGATAGTCTGTTGCGTCAAAAATACTTTTATCAAAAATCAACACGCCAGACAATGTACTTGAGGAAAGAGCGGACGGAATAGCTGCGCAGAATACAACAACACCTATGATCCAGGTCACTGCTTTACGTGACCGTTTACCGCTTGCTGTCATTGCCGCCACGATGATTTCATAGAGGCTGAATGAAGATGTCAGCGTCGCAAACAGGAATAGTATTAAGAATAACGCCAAAAATACTTGACCTAAAGGAAGCTGTGAAAAGACCGCAGGCAAAACCATGAATAATAACTCAGGACCCGCTGCCGGTTCCTGTCCAAATGCGAAGACTGCCGGAAAAATCGCCAATCCTGCCAACAGTGAAACGAACAGATTCATTCCGACTACTGAACTTGCAGAAGATGTTAGGCTGACATCTCTTTTCAAATACGAACTGTACGTCACCATACATGAAAATCCGACTGCCAATGAAAAGAACGACTGACCGAGTGCATACAGTACGGATTCTCCCGTAATACTTGAGAAATCAGGTTTCAGGAAGAACGAGACACCTTCCATTGCACCTTCGAGTGTCAACGACCGCACAACTAAAATAATAAAGAAGATAAAGAGCAGAGGCATCATATATTTATTCGCCTTCTCGATACCGTTCGCTACGCCTGAAGAAACGACCAGCACATTGATGATTGTGAATAGAAGTAAGCCGATCAATGTAGTCATTGGCGAACCGACAATCGATCCGAACTGTTCTGAATAGGATGCGCCTTCACTGATAATCTTTCCGCCAACAGATAGACCACTATAAACGAATACCCATCCACCTACTACACTGTAGAACGAGAGTAAGAGAAAACAACCCGCAACACCCAATCTGCCGATCCACGGCCACGCACTTTCCGGAGCCAACTTTTTATACGCACTGATCGCTTCTTTGCCAGAGCCTCTTCCTATAATGAATTCTGAAATCAGCATAGGCAGTCCGATTAATAATGTGAACACGACAAACAGTAAAAAGAATGCCCCTCCTCCGCTCATTCCGGTTACATACGGGAATTTCCATATAGCCCCGAGACCAATCGCCGCGCCTGCCGACGACATGATAAAACCTAACTTTGATGACCATTGTTCTTTTCGTTGCTCCATAGAATTTTCATTCCCCCTTACTTCTACCTATTACAGTTATACTGTACTGTATCAGCAGAAACAAGAGCAAATTCAATCAAAAATGCTGATTGTCCTGAATAATCTATCATTTTGCATCAAAATGCATCTAAGTAGGCCGAAAATACTGACATTCATCTACAATAAAAAAACAACTGCACCCTCTACAATGGCACAATCGTTTTAAGCTGTAGGCATGGATTTTTTAGACAACAAACTATGATAACGAGTCAGATCTGTTTCATATAATCTTTCATACGTAGCTAAACTATTCTTTCGGATTGCGTTAAAACACTCCGCTTCGACTAATTGAAAGCGTTCATTAAGTAGTGTCGCGTTATCCCACGCGGTAATCTCGAAAGCCATATTCATTTCATTTTCCTCAATCAGCAGCTTAAAAAGTTCCGGTTTTGATAAAATCTCATGTAGTTCATGACTTTTTTTCATTGTGAAAATACTGATCGTTTTTGTCAATGAATCCTGCAGAGCAGCATGATCAATCACATGGCCAAGCTCATGTAGCGTCATCACCTGAACATAGGTTTCAAATGAACAGAAAGGCGCCAGTTCAGTATGTGAGTCTGGTAATCTTTCAGGATCAAAGCCGATGTATTTACCTATGAAATTATAGCTCATATTTATCCCATCATGTACCTCACGAAGCGGTACGGACATCTCGACCGACTCCATCACATATTTTATATATTGAGACAGATCAGTCGTCTGCATCTCTGTATTCATTCTCATTCATCCCTGTTTTTGTACTTTAACTTCTTTACTAATATTCTATAATTGTAGTATATATCCTGAAACATCCGATTACAATATGATCAGGGAAATCGTTGGATAATAAAAAAATGTCCTCAAATCTTATCGATTCGAGAACATCTTTCTATTTATAATATATAGCAGATGATATGCCGACACCTGCATCAGTCTTTATCAGTGTTTGTAATAGCTGCTCTTGCTTCTCCACCTTTACGGCCAATTTTTTCGTAGAAATCTTTGTCATGATTCTTCGCAGTAGCTTGACCGCCTTTGCGGCCAATCTCCCGATAAAATTCGCTATTATGCTTTTGAGCAGTAGCTTCCCCGCCTTTACGGCCAATTTGCTCATAAAATTCACGGTCATGTTTTTTAGAAGTCGCCTGACCGCCTTTACGCCCTGCTTCTTCCAAACTCATTTTCTTCTCGATGCTTTCGGGATTCTTTTGGTTAGCCATGTATAATCTTCCTCCTAGTTTTTCATATTTTTAAAGCCTACTAACAAGTTGACAAGCTTAGTAGATGTATTCCCAGGTAACACAAAGCTAAACAAGTTACATAATTTTTCACTCCTTTTCGTATAAAAGTCGGATGAAATGGAATGTATAGCCTAATTATCATTACAACTAACATCCTAAATTCCTCTCTTGGCATTGACTCGCGGTTACACTCATTTTTCAAGAACTGCAGTTTTCAAAAAATGTATAGCATAACTTTTCAACTAACAGCCAAATTACAATGAAATGTTTTTTGAAAGGAGTTGTGAGGAATTGGGAAGAGACGAGCACACGAAAGGCAGCAATAATTCAGGGTCTTTACCGCAAACGCCAAAAAAACAAAAGATTGCAGCGAAGGATATGAAAGAAGAAATGGCGAAAGAACTGGCGGAGCTTCGCAGCAATCCAAAGAAATCCACAGACAGCGATCAAAAACGCTGGCCCTAATCCTTCTTGGAGCTACACTTTTTTATTTTGGGATCAATAAGAAAGAACCGCTCGAAAGTGATGTGATCATTCGAGCGGTTCTTTTGATTATTTTGTTGGTTTTTCTTGGTCTATCAGCTTTTCCAATTGTTCATCCCACTGGTCCAGCAGCGTATTCCAAACTCGTGTAAACCGCATATCTTCTACATGGTTATACACTGAGAACTCTATACATGGAATTAGCTGCTTAGAAATATGGGCGGCTGCATCAATTTTGTCGAGTACAATCTGTAGTGTACCTTCCGACATTTCCACTTCTGCCGACAGTAGAGCATTGCGCAAAGTTTCTTCATCGAGATCTTTTAACTTATGAGTCTGTTTCTTTGCCAGATGAAATGGCTCTATTTTTTTCTGAAGAAGTTCCTCTTTTTCTTCACACAGAATATTTTCATGGCACGAACTATAATACATAATGATTTCCTTTTGTTCTGGCGGCTGCTCATAAATTCCTGACTGTAATTGCTCTATACCCTTTGCAGTCAGTTCAAGGACATCTTTACGTTCCTTGACCATGTCTGCCCGTTTCATTTTCCCCAATAAATCCTCTGCGAATAAAGAATCGACAGCCAGGAACTCAGCTATCCTCTTTGGATCAGCTATGGGTAATTTATCTATAGTCATCAGCATCATTTTCATCAGAATATCCATCGTCGTCCGTTTGATTGTTGTATAAGAGATGTTCACCACCTCTACTGGCAATCCCCAGCTGGCAGACTTTTCTATCTGCAGATTCGGCTGTTGCTGGATTTCTCTCTGTAATTTCTTTTGAAGTGAATCCATGCTTTCACCTTTCTTCCTTTATGGCTGTACACTCCTCAAACCGCCTTGCTGTTCAACAATTCCTCGTAACTGACTGTACATATCTCGTGCGGATTGGTTTTTCGTACGGACAGCGAACATTTCCGAACTTCCTACGATGATCAGCAGTTCCCGTGCTCGTGACAATGCGACATTCAATCGCCGGTAGTCTTTCGCAAACCCGATATCTCCACCCGATTCACCATGATTCCTGACAAAGCTCAAAATGATGATGTCCATTTCCATTCCTTGAAACTTATCGACAGAGCCTGTTCTGCAATGAAGATGAGTCGGCCGCAGTTCCTGCTGAAGCATCCGGTCAATTTGTTTTACTTGCTCGCCATAGAAGCTGATCACGCCAACGCTTTTAAGCTCATCACTCTTCATTCGGCCGGCACGTTTCGCTTCTTCTGTTGACTGTTCTGCATCTATTAACAGTTTCCGGACAAGCGTCAACTCTGATTCGTTGAACCGGCTAGTGCCGCCTTTGGCTTTATCTTCGTAGAAAGCAGGTTCATTCGGTGTATCAAACCACAGTAAATGATCGTTGCGCGTGATTAGCTCGCTTTCCAGCAAGTGATCCCGAAGTTTATCCGAATCAGGTAAGCCGCACTGAAGCTCATAATTACCTTCTTTATAGAAAGGTGATATGGTCTGCATAATTTTTTCGTGCATCCGGTATTGAATGCTGAGCATTGTTTTATTTTGTTTCGGCAGCGTACGGAATAATCGTTCAAATAAAGATTCATTCAGCAGCTTTTTCATCTCACGCTGCACATCAGGATCTTTTTGTTGATCGACCAGCTCATCCATCGTTTCCTGCCCTACAAGTGGCGGCAGTTGGTGATGGTCTCCGACGAGAATTACTTTCTTACCTTTCAGCATCGGCAGTAATAATTCAGGAGGCGTCGCTTTTGAAACTTCATCAATAATCACAACATCAAACTCCGGATACTCTTCCATGAACTGCTTCGATGCGGACGCCACACATGTAGTACCGATGACATTCGCATGCTCGACATAGAGCTTACGGATTTCATCCAGATCATAATCATTGGCTTCCTGCAGCAGCTGCTCCCACTGTGCCTGTAATTCCTGCAGAATGGGCAGTTGCTCACGTTCTGTTCTAAATTCTTCAAGCTCACGTACAGTTGTTTCCAGCACAACTGTAACTTTTTTCAGCTTCTGTTCGATTTCGGGATCGAGCTGTTCATGTAATTCATCAATTCGGGATTTCAACTGCGTATTTTCGACTTGCCGTATCTGAAGCTGTTTTTCCATTTCACTGATTTGCTGTCGCTGCTCTCCCAGTGTCTGTTGTGTCGCGGCAGTATGTTGTTCACAATCAACTTTCGTCTCGATTAGTAACGTCAGTTGTTTCCTCTGCTCCTGACACTCTAAAACAGCTGTCTCCATCGTGCTTATTTCCTTTAGCAACTGCTGCTCTTCCCAATCAATGTCGGGCTGTTCGTGTTCAGTCAGCCACTCATCCAGCAACTGACGTTTTTCAACAAGCTGCTGTTGAATATGTTCTGACTGTTGCTGAAAAAGCTGTTGATCACGTTGAACGTGTTTCAGCTCCGAATTAATAAACTGCAAAACTTCCTGCTTAATTTCCGCAAAACGTTGGATAGCCAGCTGTTTTTGTCGTTGCTGAATTTCTGCGCCTTTCATGCGAACTATTTCTTCCTTGTTGTAAAAAAAGGACATGCCCTGCGCAATCGTTTGTAAGATTTCTGTTTTTACAGGAGATTCTCCCTGAACTTGCAACGCATTTTTCACCGCTGGCTTTATCAGGAATCTCCCAAGCCGATCAATCATCCCATGCATGTCCTGAATGGTCTTAAAGTCATTTGTAGGTTTTTTTTCAATCGAATTGATTGGAAAACGATGCTTCTGCAAAAGCTGCTCGGTTTTTCCAATTGCCGTCTGAAACCTTTCATAAAGCTCTTTCCACTCCTGAAACTCATATGTGAATTGCCCTGTTTCAATTGATTTGATCAAACGCTGCAGTTCATTCATTTGCAACACAAATTGAATCGGTACTTCAACTAGCAGCTCGGAAAGTGCTGTTTGCAACCTGTCCAATTTACTGATCGGACTGATTTGCTCATTTGCAACTTGCAGCCTGTGTACACGATCCGGGATAGTTGATAACTCATCCTGTACCTTGTTCAACTGTCCTGAAAGTTGCTGCAGGTTTGTCGTCAACTCTGCATACACACGTATCTGTTTTAGCTTTCCAAGTTCATTTTGCAAAATCGCCAACCGTTCAGTTAAACTGCTTTCCGTTGGCATGCCTGAAAGTTTTAGTTGATGCTGCCGAATTTCCTGTTGTTGCTGCTCCAGCATTTTTTCAGTCTGTCCCGTTATAGTTTGCTGATCCGTTAGCTTTTTGGACAATTGATTTAGCGTATACTGTTTTGCTGCATGTTCTGCAGTTTGTGTTTTCAGCTGCTGTTTCAGCAACTTTTGCAATTCAAGCTGTTCCGAAAGCATCGTTTGTTCTTCGATGTATTCAGTATTCCTTTGTTCAAGCTGCTGAATAGCCTCTGACATTTCAGACTCTTTCTTCTTATATATCTCGCGTGTCGCCTGAACGGTTTCCAATGTTTCATTGCGCCAATGTAAGGCAACATTCTCTGCAATGAAACGCTTGCCTTCTTCTTCAATACTTTCAGACCGTCCATAACGCAAAATTCTGGTCTTCGGATCTGTCAGCAATCGACCGAGTGCATTATCTACCGCGAGATTCGACTGAGACGCAACAAGTGTCCGCAACCCAGCTTTGACGTTCTGATAGCAAATCTCCGAAATAACAGTTGTTTTACCTGTTCCCGGCGGTCCTTGAATAACATACAGATCATGGGCTTTCATTGCTCCTGTAACAGCTTCTCTTTGAAATTCATTGAGATTATTATGAAACTCCAATACCGGCTGCTTATTATTAATCTGTACGACAGGACGCTCTTCAAATAAAATCTTCTCCAGGTTGGCATTTGTCGCCAGTCCGTCTTGTAAGTCTTTAAAACCTCTGCGCAACCGCCTGATTTGACTTAATTCCGCAAAGTTTGTTAGAACGAGTTTTTTATTATGTACCGGGAGCCATTGTTCTTTTCTTGACCGCTTCTGGAAACGTTGATTCAGTTCAATCACAATGATTCGCTGTGACTTTTGGATATCAATGACTTTGCCGATTTCTGCAGAAAGCTCCAGAACTTTTACGCTGAAGCCTCTCAACTGCCGCCAGTTCTTTGCCTGCAAATCCTTGCAATGGAGATGCAGTTTTGTAAAGTCGCTATTAAAAGTAGCCTGGCTAAAAGTGCAGGAAAGATCTTCAACATCTGCATTTTTCTCAGCAATCTGCAGATAGCCTTCCCAGCTTTCAATCCGCTTTTTCACATATTCCGAACGTTCTTCTGCTATAGGAAGCTCACGCATACTTGTATAGAACTGGATGGGCAGCGCCAGTCCGGATTTATTCAGACGAAATTTCACCAGCGTGTGCAGTCTTCTATTCGTCTGTACGGGTTCTTTTGCTCCCCGCACATGAAAGCCTGTTGCGACAAAGCCGTCCGGTTTCAACACACATTCCATGACAGCTACACGTTCCGAAACTTCTCTGGCGAACTTTTTATTTGTTTTCGGATCAAAGTAAAGTGAATAGGATTGGTTGCCCTGCCGGTTAGCAGGTTTTTTCTCAATATATAAATCGAATGCCGTCTCAGTTGAGACCAAGGCTTGTTCATTTAAGAACCATTGCTCAATCCCTTTACGTGCATTTTTCGTAATTTCGAGACCGCAAGATATGGTTTCAATCTTCTTTGTGGTCGTCATTAGATAAAATTCTTTCTATTAAATGGCTGTTTGACAGTAAGATGGATGTTCGTGCTTATCCCTGTCGTTTCATTGTTCAAAGCTCTCACCTCAGTCCTATATTATAGATCATAAATGCACGAACCGCGAGTAAGAAAAGATCTTTAACATAAAATCTGTTTATATATCAGAATATGTATATGAAAACATATTTATTGTGTAGTCTGGGATTTGCGCTGCAGATGGAACGCTTTCCGGAGGGCCCGCGGTAAGCCAAGCGAACAGCGAAGGGTTCGCTTTGCCGTATTTCTGTGCACTTTACAGAAATTAATCGTGCAAAAAATATTTAATTAAATTTAAAAAAGATGTTTAGGATCTTTTATTGCAGGGTACAGTATATATAACAAGGCGAATTGACAGTTGAATAAGGTTGTGGAGTAATAAAACCTTGGATTCTGTCAGAGATGCACAGCCTTGGCGGAAAATTTTCTTTACTGGCAAGAGGTACGCTCGGATTGGGAACTTGTTTTACAGTTCCGGTAAGTAGACAGGTTTACCAGCAGTATGTAAGAGGTTTTTTGTGTAAGATGTAAGTGCAATTGAAGGAACTGCTCCAAGCAGTATGAGCAGTGCAAGAAGCATACGGCGAGGGTACTACGTCAGTATGTGTATGACGAAACAGTAAATTTTCCGCATAGTAAGAAGAAAAGGTCAATCAGAAGCCGGTACGTTCGGCGGATGATTGATCTTTTCTTTTTCTCTGTCACATAACTGTATTGTTTAGTTTGGATGATTTCGGGAAAACACTCAGTAAGAAATTATTACAGAGGAGGAATTTTAATTGAAGAAAAGAGCCGCTTTAGCAGCAATCGGATTGGGTGCAGCCAATCTAATGCGAAATAAAGAATCCCGTGATAAATTATCCCGCCAGTTTGATGAGTTCAATGAAACTCCGATGCGGGGCGAACGTTCCCGTACAAATCATTCAGATACGCAGCACGAACGTAAAAAAGGATTGCTTGGCAGTTTATTTAACTAATCGAAAATCTTTATGAAGGAGCAGATGTTCATGAGCGAAGATCAAAAAGTGTTTACTGAAAAGGACCGCCCAGATGCAAAGGGTGCTTACATGGACAACCCCGAGAATTTAAAAACAGATAAAGAAAGCATTTATGACATGCACGAAGATATGCAGACTGTAGACGCCATTCCCTTAGAAGATGTGCGAATGGAAGCGGAAGAGGAACGCCACCAAAGACGAACCAAAGACCGTTCTTCCAGCGAAGAAAAGTACAAAAAAGAATAAATGCAAAATAGACAGCCAATTATGTTGGCTGTCTATTTTTATTTGTCAGTGAAATCTTTGAATTCTAAAACTTGAATGTACTCCCGACAGAGATACTACGATTTTATAACTATGAGTACTCAGTCATTATTCATGCCATTTATTATAATAAGAACCATCAGGATTGTACATATATTTAAAGTTATGCTTCTTCGCCAGACTTTTACTTTTGCCGTTTTCACTAAATGCTACAACCATAATCTGTGTGCCGAATTCATCCCTAACTTTTTTCAATTCCTTCATTTTCTCCTGTGACCAATCTTCATGACCTACGTGATCATATGAAAAATCTTCCCACATGATAAAGTCCACATAGGGAGCTGTGTAATCGACCAGTGTATCGAAACCCCAATTTTGTGCGATCGACAGGTCTTTGTATTGCTGTTTTATTTTCAGCATGACTTGTACTAATGCTTCTCTTTGGGCATTTTTGTCTGATTCAGCTATGTATGAATCTATATTTCCAACTGTATCAAAAAATACACCATCTAACTTTCGTTGAACGATTCGTTTATCTACTTCTTTCAACAATAATTCCTGATAGTGAGCAGAGGTCATGTCCATCATATAAGAATCCCACTGCTCAAAATATACACGTTCCCCTTTTTCATCTTTATAAAAATCATTTTCGACAAACTGCTCAAACAATTCTTTGTTCCATTTATCTCCTTCCATCGCATTCACATATCCGTACAGGAGAGTTCCATTTTCTTGCGCCTCATTACTATACCGCGCTTGCATCTCAATGGGTTCTACAATCACCAAGTCCATTGCTTTCATCTTTTGTCCGATTTCATGATTTCCTTTGTCCAGGTAATAGGTATATCTTTCAACGTCAGCAAGTCTTTCTTTAATTCCATGTAGAGAAGATTGCACATCAGTTACAACATCTTCTGAAGGGTCTTCATTCGTTCCAATTAAATAAAAGCAGATAATGATAATTAGTAAGGTGCCAATCAGTAACATGGCGTTTCGATTTTTCATATTTTACTCCCTCTCTCTTAGAGATTCATCACGTTTGTAGAATAAAAAGTTATTTATTCCATACTCTATTATACCAAACATATCCAATCCTTTTTCGTAATAAGAAAAAGCACCGCTAAACGCGATGCTTTGGCCTGTTCTAATTCAATTGTCACATTACATATTTTCTGACATAACTCTTTGGTACGCTTTTGTATCTGTATAGATTTCATCTTTTAACGGATTTAATTTCAGTTTGCCGATCTTTATAAATTGATAGATCACAAGTACAATGTTCGAAATTAAAGCTAATAAACTTAACGTAAAAAATGCTTTTGGATCATGTGTTGTTGGAATTGGTGCGATCACATCAACGAATTGTGGTACTGTCAAAACGAACATCGCCCAAAGTGCCAATGTATGTGCACGGTGCTGTAACCAAGCTCCTTTTTTGATAAAGAAGGCCGGGATTGTACAAGACAGCAACAAAATCAGTCCTGTGAAAAATGAGTGGTCTGCAATACAGTTGTAGACATAGGCAAAGTTCCATAAATCATATGCAATAATCCACGGCCAGATCATATCCGGCCAGATCATGTCTTTTGATTTGGATTTCGAAATATAAATACCTGCCCAACCACAAATCACGATAATATTGAGCAATCCTGCAATACCGTTCATAATATTCCATGGTCCTGACATCACCCATAGATTATTAATCACTTCACCTTCCCAAGCGCCATAACTGTACACTTGGAAGTCACGGATTACTGCTTCTAAAATATTAATAGCTAAGATAAGCGGCGGGAAAAGTAGTATCCATTTTTTATTCATCACTGCTGGAATATAACGCATAGCCATAAACCCTAATGCTCCGGCAAGTGCTGAATAAACTTTCACCCAGTTAAACCATGTACCCGTTCCATATTCATTCCCTGGAGCTGCTGTTGTCGGCCATACAAAAATCGTTAAAATGATGGGAATGAGTAAGAAAAGAGTCAGTCCTCCCCATTTAGTTCTACGACCGATTTCGTTAAACGCCATCAAACCAAGCAGAGCCAGAAGCGCAATTCCCCATTCAATCATTGAAAGTTGTTCATATAAAATACCCATTACACTATCCCCTATCTCATATAGAAACGATCAAACCTAATGTGATAGACCGTGCACAATCTATTTAATTTAATTGTATATAATGTAAACAGGAATGACAATTACTTTTCTGAAATAATTTACCATCACGATATTTCTATGCCATACTTTAGACGCAATTAAAAGGTAGCGATATGTTTATACTATAAATATTCAAAAAGTTCATTACTTAGACACGACCTTCGACCTGTTTTCTCTCTATAATAAAAGACATTACGCTCTCTATTAGAGCAGACGAAAGGAAGCGAACCGATGATTGAACTGATTGCAACAGCTGAATCCATTGGACAGGCAAGAAAGTTGCTGGAAGCTGGGATCAACACTCTATACATAGGAGAAGATGAGTTTGGACTGCGCCTGCCCACCTCCTTCTCACGTGAAGAACAAAAAGAACTGGTACAGCTGGCACATGAAAAAGGAAATAAAATAACCGTCGCCGTCAATGCGCTTATGCATAACGACAGAATAGCGACCGTCATCCCCTATCTGCAATTTCTAAAGGAGATTCAAGTCGATGCCATCACGGTAGGTGACCCGGGCGTAATTCATCTGCTAAAACAGCACGCGATCGACATCCCTTATATTTATGATGCACAGACGATGGTCACAAGTGCGAACCAGGTAAACTTCTGGGCAAAACGTGGGGCAACTGGCGCTGTACTTGCGAGAGAATTAACTAGAGATGAATTGGAACTGATCAGTGGACAAACCGTAGTTCCTATAGAAGTGCTCGTTTACGGCGCTACTTGCATCCACCAGTCAAAACGTCCGCTTGTCCGCAACTACTTTAATTATGTAGGCGAATCAAACGTAGAAAACGACCGTTCATTGTTTTTATCTGAACCTAAAAAAGAAGAAACCCATTACTCCATTTATGAAGACCGCAATGGCACACATATTTTCGCTACCAATGATGTGAATTTAGCCGCTCATTTAGAAACGCTGTCGCAGGCTGGCCTCACACAATGGAAACTCGATGGATTATTTACAAAAGGTGATGTCTTTGTAGAGATGGCTGCATTGTTCAATGAAGCACGCGTTGCAATCATGGAAGGAAACTGGTCGGCTGAATATACTGACCACCTAAATGAACGCGTACAACAACTTCATCCGGCTGAAAGAGCATTGGACGAAGGCTTTTTTGTGAAAAATCCAGAGGACATTCAATAAGGAGAATGCATGATGACAACAATTGAAAAACGTGTAATCACTAAGAAACCGGAAGTACTAGCGCCTGCAGGTACACTGGAGAAATTAAAGACTGCCATCCGCTATGGAGCAGATGCTGTATTTATCGGGGGAAATGCTTATGGGCTGCGCAGCCGTGCAGGTAACTTCACGTACGAACAAATGGAAGAAGGCGTAGAATTCGCCAAACATTTCAATGCCAAAGTTTACGTGGCAGCGAATATGGTAGCGCATGAAGGAGACGCAGAAGGAGCAGGCGATTTCTTCCGTACATTGCGTGATATCGGAATTGACGCGGTCATCGTTTCTGATCCGGCATTGATTGAAATCTGTGCAATGGAAGCGGAAGGACTGCCTATTCACTTGTCTACGCAGGCTTCTGCTACCAATTATGAAACATTAAACTTCTGGAAAGAAGAAGGACTGGAGCGCGTCGTACTGGCACGTGAAGTGAGTATGGATGAGATTAAAGAAATCCGTCAAAAAACAGATTTGGAAATTGAAGCTTTCATTCACGGAGCGATGTGTATTTCCTATTCTGGACGCTGTACGTTGTCCAATCACATGGCAGACCGTGACGCCAACCGTGGCGGATGTACGCAGTCATGCCGCTGGAAATATGGATTATTTGAAATCGATGAAGCAGCAGGACGTTCTTCAATGCTGGGTGGAGAAGAGGAAGAAGCTTTCTCTATGAGTGCAGTCGATATGGCAATGATCCGATCAATTCCTGATTTAGTCGAAAATGGAGTTGATAGTCTAAAAATTGAAGGTCGGATGAAATCCATTCATTACGTTTCAACTGTTGCGAATGTCTATCGCCGTGCGATTGACACCTATTGCGCGGATCCCGATAATTATGTATTTAATCCGGAATGGGAAGATGAATTGTGGAAAGTTGCACAGCGTGAATTATCCAGCGGCTTTTATTACGGCGTTCCAAGTGAACAGGAGCAACTATTCGGAAAACCCCGAAAAATTCCTGCTTACAGCTTTATCGGTCAAGTACTCGATTATGATGACGAAACGAAGATCGCTGTCATTCAACAGCGCAACAACTTCGGCATCGGGGATCAGATTGAATTCTACGGTCCGAATTTCTCTCATTTCGAGCAGACAATCGAAGAACTGTGGAATGAAAAAGATGAGTCGATCGACCGTGCGCCGAACGCGATGATGACAGTGAAGATGCGCGTCAGCCAGCCTGTAAAGCCTTTTGATATGATGAGAAAACAACGATAAATAGTTCACTGTCTTGAAAGGAGCCTGTATCTATTCAAGACAGCTTTTTCTAATGAAAACAGTTCTACTCAACCAATGACACAGAAAAGGCGCCTCGATGGGCGCCTTTTCCTAAATCATCTTCAATAACGCGTCTGTCCCCTTCATTCCTGCAGTGATTCCGAGCTGTTCTGCTTCCAGCGTAACCGATTCCAGCGGTGCCGCCAGCAACTGTTCGATCGTTTTCACTCCGACTGCACGCCCGGCGATAATTTTTCTGTCTGCCAGCACACTGTTCAGCAAGCCCACATCAAGCGCTCCGCACATAATATAACCGGTGTCATTTGAAACGGTCAGCAACGTCGTTTTCGGTAATTTTACTGTTACCGCCTGGAATGTCTCTCCATTAATTATTATCGTTTGATTTTCGATCAACATACCCGCCCCTTTCGCTTTCAGTATATGAAAGCGAAAGCATATTGTTGCCTACTGCATCTGAAGTAGTAAAAAGCCTCTCAGACACTTTAAACAGCGTGAGAAGCTTTTTCATTCATTGTAAAGCGTACTAAATCGATCTCATCTTCAACCCCCTGTAAATATGCGGTATAAAATTCTTTGCCCAGTTCAATGATTGCGGGCTGTTCTTCGGCCAGCCGTTCATAGACATCCCTGTGGATTACCAAGTCCCCACCTGTGCTCTGATTCTGGATTCGGGCCGCTTTGTTTACAGTTCTTCCGAAATAATCAAGAAGATCATTGGCGTTGACCGCGATGACAGCACCTGTATGGAAGCCGATTTTTACTTGAACTGACTGGGTTAGCTTTTCATTCAGCTGGTCCATGCTACGCTGAATCGCAATAGCTGCTTCAAAGGCATCCAAATCACTCGCAAATGCAGCCATTACCGAGTCACCGATGGTTTTCACCACTGTACCTTTATGTTCTTTAATATGCTTCAACAAGTAATCAAAGTGTTTCTGGACATCAGTATACGCCATCGCATCACCGATTCTTTCATACAATTGGGTAGAGTTTTTTAAGTCAGTAAATAATATTGCCATATGACCGACGCCAATTTGCAACCCGGGCGCGAGGACTTCTGTGCCAAGCAAGTCGCGGAACAGTTGCAAGGATGTAACTTCCCTCGCTGTAAGTGCATAGGAATCCCAGTCTTGTTTTTCAATGACCAATACGATTTCCACATCCGTTTCATTGGCAATTTCGTATTGCTTTGCCTGCTGAATGAGCGGCTGCACAAATCCTTCTGATGTATACGTGATAGCTGCGGATTCACAAATCGTTTCGTCAATATCTGCAATTACATTGTATTTCAGCACACGGCATCTGAGTGATTCCTTGACAATTGGCCAATGAATCGTTTTCTTGCTGTGCGCCGGAATTCTGAATTGGCCAAGAATGTGTGGTGACTCAATTGGTCCATTGATGCAAAATATCTCTTGGGAAGTCTCACGGATAGCTGCATTGACGTGAAACTTCATCTGTACATAGCGATCAAAATCCAGTTCATAATCAACACCGCATAATTCACAGTGTACTGTATTGGTCATCTGTTTCAGCACGGACGCTTTTCCTTTAGGCACCCGGCAGTTCGGGCACATAAGATTCCAGTCATAATCAAGCAGACCGGCGGCGTTGGCGAATAAAAAAAGCTCGACCGTTTCAAAGCGGTCGAAACTGTGGCTGTCCGCCCATCGATAAGGCTGGATATCCGTTACTTCATCATCCGAGCCATAGCGAATTGTATCGGCAAGTGCGTCGATCAATTCTTCATTCGGAAATGATTCCCTCAACAGTGTCAAGGCATTTTCCAAGCGTGAAATCTCTACTTCCACCTTCATTTTTCCGAGAGGAACTTTTTTTCCCTGTGTATTTTCAAATTCCGAAGCATAGGTAATCATATTTCTCAGCTGTGGATAGACGATTGTGCGCAAGGCAATGACTCCTACTATGCTGCGGCATGTAAAATCTCCGGTCAAAAGCATTTTCGTCTTCCCCTCCGGCAGAGCCTCTACACTCACGCTCCATAAGACGGACTTGTATGGTCCCTCGACATACTCACGTTCCACTGAATAATGAGAGTGGCGCACCCATTCATACACATGCTCTTTCCACTTCATTTTTATGATCCCCATAACGGATGCATCAGCCCAGCGAATAAGCTGCTGGTCATCTTCTGTGAACTGCTTAAAATTAACGGGAAACAATCCTGCATATCTGTTCAATTCATTTGTGTCAGCTAAAAGATCCCACAGAGCTGTCAGTTCCAGATCCAGCACTTTTTCATCACGAAAATGAAGCGTTTTCGCCATATTACCTATCACATCCATCTACAAATTCATCCCGTATTTCAATGAATCGATCTAAATTTTCCAGAAACAAATCAACAAGCCCTGGATCAAATTGTTTGCCTCGTTCTTCCTTCATGTACGCGGTAATTTTCTCTAGGGGCCAGGCTTTCTTATAAACACGGTCACTGCCGAGTGCATCAAAGACATCTGCTACAGCGGTAATCCGACCGTACAGATGAATATCTTCACCCTTTTTACCTGCCGGATAGCCATTGCCGTCATAGCGTTCATGATGTTCATTGGCGATAATTGCAGCAATTTGCAGCAGTTCGCGTTTGGAATTTTTAAAGACATTATGTCCGATGGTCGTATGCTGTTTCATTAGGGAAAACTCTTCTTCTGTCAGTTTACCGGGCTTTAATAGAATGCTGTCGGGGATCGCGACTTTTCCGATGTCATGCATAGGAGAAGCATATTTGAACTTCAGCGCTTCGTGATCCGGGATGCCGGCCAGACATGCCAGTAGATACGAATACTTCGCTACACGTTTGACGTGGAATCCGGTTTCTTGTGACCGACTCTCACCGATTTCCCCCATCGTGACAATAATTTCCTTCTGTGTTTCTACGAGTTCATTGCGCAAAATGATGGCTTCCAGTGATTTCCCTGTAAAATTGGAAGCGATTTTCAGCACATCCAAATCCCGATTAGTAAAAGCTTTCGTTTCTGTTAATTTATTAATAGCCTGATATGCACCGATTATCTCTCCATCTGCATTCCGAAATGGAATACAGAGAACAGAAGTAGTTTGATAGCCTGTTTCTTCATCGACTGTCCAATTAAAACGGGAATCTGCATATGCATCTTCAATAATCAGTTCTTCCCCTGTTTGAATGGAATGGCCAACAAAGCCACTGTCTTCAGGTATCGTTATAGTCTTTACCCCATGTCCACCGACTGTCCAGAGCGTTTTTTCATTTGGTTCATGAAGCCAGACGGAACATCGGTCAGCAGACACTAGCTCTCTGCCTAAATCAGCTAAATTCATGACAAGCTTTTTCATATCTGTTTCGACTGATATTTTTGTCATATATTCAAATATGACAGAAAGAAGCCGGTCTGATTTAGTATTCAAAGGTTCGTTAGTAGAAAATAATTTTGATGTAGTTGGCATCGTTGGTGCCCCCCATTTATAATAGCTTTTTAACTTTTCTATATATGTTAATGTTATCATGATACGTATTCAAAACACAGTTACTTGGTTATAATTCTTCGTTTGGAGGAGCGCCTAATGAACCTTTTCACATATGTACTGCTCGGTCATTTAGTAGGTGATTATTTATTACAGACCTCTTGGATGGCTATGAATAAGGCATATAAATGGCTCCCATTATTGACTCACTGCTTTATTTATACTCTTTCAGTGTGTGCAGCGATGGTAATTGGCTAATTATTATGACTGATCAAGTATTTCATTTGCTAATTTTGGGATTCATTGCACATTTCTTTTATCGGTGAATAGTACTAAAATACAAGTTCTCTTTTCGAGAACTTTTTATTTTTGTATAAACAAGAACTTAAGTCTTAGTTTTCTTTCAAAAAATAGAATAAAACACTTGTATTTTCTTGGGTGTTTGCCGTATTATAGAAAAATGTTACGAAGATGATTCGTTTCAAACAATTCATAAGGAGAGTGGCATGATGGGAAGCATTACAAAAGAAAACATTTATAAGTTAGTGGAAGAGCAGAATGTGAATTTCATTCGTCTTCAGTTTACCGATATTTTTGGCATAATTAAAAACGTAGAGATCCCGATCAGCCAGCTCGAAAAAGCCCTGGACAACAAGATGATGTTTGACGGATCGTCTATCGAAGGATTTGTACGGATTGAGGAATCAGACATGTATTTGGTTCCTGACTTGAATACTTGGATGGTATTTCCCTGGCCTTCAGGTAAAGGACGGGTTGCGCGTTTAATCTGTGATGTCTACTTGGCAAACGGTCAGCCGTTCCCAGGGGATCCACGGGGTAATTTGAAGCGCGTCATTCAAGAAATGAAAGAGCTCGGATTCACAGATTTCAATTTAGGGCCTGAGCCGGAATTTTTTCTATTTAAACTGGATGAAAATAAACAGCCTACAATGGAACTGAACGATCATGGGGATTATTTTGATTTAGCACCGATGGACTTAGGTGAAAATTGCCGTCGGGATATTGTACTGGAATTGGAAGAACTCGGTTTCGAAGTAGAAGCGTCACATCACGAAGCTGCACCTGGCCAGCATGAAATTGATTTTAAATATGCCGATGTCTTAACGGCCTGCGATAATATTCAGACGTTTAAATTAGTTGTCAAAACGATGGCTCGCAAACATGGGCTGCATGCAACCTTTATGCCGAAACCGTTGTACGGCGTTAGCGGTTCAGGGATGCATTGTAATGTATCGTTATTCAAAGACGGAGAAAATGTCTTTTTTGAGGAAGCAGGCGAACGTCAATTGAGCGAAACCGCCTATCAGTTTATGGCGGGCGTACTAGAACATGTACGCGGGTTCACGGCAATCACCAATCCAACCGTCAACTCTTACAAACGCTTAGTTCCTGGCTATGAAGCACCCTGCTATGTTGCCTGGTCCGCACAGAACCGCAGTCCACTCATACGGATTCCTGCATCACGCGGCATGAGCACTCGTGTCGAAGTTCGTTCGGTTGACTCTTCTGCCAATCCGTATTTAGCGATGGCAGCCATCTTAAAGGCTGGTCTCGACGGAATTAAGCGCGAGCTGCAGCCGCCTGCTCCGGTAGATCGTAATATTTATGAAATGAAACCGGCAGAGCTTGCTGAAAATAATATTGGTATGCTGCCGACTGACTTAGATCATGCGTTAATTGCTTTGTCAGAAGATGCGGTCATACAGGATGCCCTAGGCAAACATATCTGCGCGAACTTCACTGAAGCAAAACACAGAGAGTGGGAAAGCTACAGAATTACTGTACACCCATGGGAAATTGAAAGATATATGAAAATGTATTAAGCAAAGCGACTGCTGCGGCGGTCGCTTTTTTCTATGTGTAATCGCTTCTATTGTTCATTCAACGTCTGCAGTTTACTATAGTAGATACGAGGAGGAATCGGCATGAAGACGATTTGGCATAACGCGCTGTTTTATACGATGCAAAATGAAGGACATACAATAGAAGCACTTGTAACAGAAAATGAAAAAATCATTGCAACCGGTTCCTATGAACAATTAAAAATAAATGCTGAGCAGGAAATCAACTTACAGGGTGCAGTCGTCTTCCCCGGTTTCATCGACAATCATATGCACATTATTGGTCAGGGAGAGAAGCTACTGAGGCTGGATCTTTCTAACGATGCTTCTTCTGATGAATTAATGGAGATGCTGCTAGGAGCCTACAAAGATTTGCCAGAAGATGAGTGGTTCATTGGAGAAGGTTGGGATGAAAATAATTTTCCTGATCAAAAAATCTTCACACGTTATGAGCTCGATCTTGTCACAAAGTCACCTATGTTGCTGAAGCGAACATGCTGGCATGCGGCGATTGTTAATTCGAGAGCGCTGGAACTTGCCGGCATCACAAAAGACACGCCAGATCCAGAAGACGGCGTGATTGAGCGTGATGAAAAAGGTGAACCGACAGGACTGTTGAAAGAAGGCGCAATGCATCGGGTTCTGGAGTTATTACCTGATCCGAGTGAAGCTTATGTTACAAAAGCGCTACAGACATCGGTTGATCATTTGCTGTCTGTTGGATTAACAGGCGTCGTGACAGATGACTTGGGCTATTACGGCAATTACCATACTCCTTTACAGGCATTTACAAATGTATTGGGAGGACCACGTAAATTCCGCGCGCATCTATTGCGGCATTTCAGCGTCTTCCAGCAGTTAATGGATGATGGGACAACGTACAATGAACCGTGGGCAGAACCGGGTGAAATGAAGTTTTTCATTGACGGAGCTTTCGGCGGCAGTACAGCTTTGCTGAGCGAGCCTTATACGGATGAACCTAATAATACGGGCACTACTGTTTTGACGGATGTAGAAATGGAAGAGCTAGTGAAACTGGCGCGCAGTTACGGTGAAGCAGTCGCGATACATATGATCGGTGACCTGGCAGTTGAAAAAGCACTGGATGTGATTGAAAAATATCCTGCGCCTGCCGGCAAGCGTGATCGTTTTATCCATGTCTGTCTGCTTCGTGACGACTTGGTTGAGCGGATGGAAAAGCTTCCAATCGTCTTGGATATCCAGCCCGCTTTCGTCCCTTCTGATTTCCCATGGATCAAAGATCGTCTCGGAATGGAACGAATGGACTGGGCATATGCATGGAAGCGGCTGATTGACAGAAAATTCATTGTCGGTGGGGGTTCAGACGCGCCGATTGAGGACGCAAACCCCTTGCTTGGCATGCATGCCGCAATCACGAGACGTCAGCCCGATGAAAAGCACGAAGGCTATTTACCGGATGAAAAACTCAGCCGCTATCAAGCCGTTCAGCTGTTCACTTCAGGAGCTGCCGCCACAATCGGCAAAGCTGCTTCACGCGGTCGTTTAGCAGAAGGCTTTGACGCTGATTTTACGATACTTTCTGAAGATTTATTTGCAGCGGACGTGGATAGAATACCGGATATTCCTGTTTATATGACAGTCGTTGCCGGGGAAATTATGTACAAATCGCGTGGCTGATAGTTTATTACAAAGAAGTTAGGGAAAACTCTCCAAAAAGGAGTTTTTACTGTGGAACTGCTGAATGTAAATGGTAAAACTGATTGGAAAAAACTGACGCGCAATGTGCTGATTCCTGTAGTAGGCGGATCGATCGTCGGATGGCTGGCAAACCGCAATACACAGGAGCAATACGCCAAACTGGAAAAACCCTCTGTTTCTCCTCCAGGATCAGTATTCCCGATTGCGTGGACGGTGCTTTATACGATGATGGGTGTTGCGAATTATCGCGTGGAGGAAAAACAGGCGCAGCTGCGGCAACAGGATGATGCGACCCAGCTGTATGACGTCCAGCTTGGCCTTAATTTCCTGTGGTCCTTTCTCTTCTTCAAGTGGAATCTTCGTGGAACCGCATTAGTAGAGATGACAATCTTATTGGGCGCTATCGCACTGACGGCTTATGAGTTCAATAAGACAGACCGCACGGCAGGCGCTTTGATGGTGCCGTATATAGGCTGGGTACTGTACGCTTTAACTTTGAATTACTCTACCTGGAAATTGAATAAATGAAAAAGCGTCCCAGCCATGAAATCATCGGCGGGACGCTTTTTGTTATTTCTACTAACCTCTATTCATACGCTCTGCTGTTTTATAGGCATCATACATACCCCAAATCCAAACGATCGGATACGTAACGAAACCGATGAGAACAAACATTAACAATGCATTGATACTCTGCAGTATAATAAGCAAAATCCCTTTTAAGATCTGTCCGTTATAAATTTGTCCGACACCAGTCCAGAAAAAACTCAGCACTGCGGCGATCCCCGGATGCTTTAACATACACTCTCTCCTTCCTGGCTGTTCCTTATCTCTTATTTTACAGCATAAGCAGAAAGTGTACAATAAACCACGATAAATGATTACTTAATTTAGATCCGATCTTCATCCAGTCTTTGCTTTAATGTTTCTTCTCTGACGCGCTCGGCTTCCATCTCTTCCATTCGTCTTTGGTGCATCTTCACTTCGTCTTCAGCAAGACGTTGCTCACGCTCAAACAACATTTCATTCTCCGATAGACCGCGCTCCTGCTCTAATTCCGTCTCAGGCAGATTATCCAGTTCACCCGAATAAACTATCTGGTCGACAGGACGTTCCATTACTGCTTCGCCGCCAACACGTCCATATTCATTATCACTTCTGATGCTTTGATTGGGAAGCGTTTCATTTAACCGAAATGCGGGATCCCCGCCATTCAATTCTTGATCCGTCACACTTAGCCCGTTGGCTCCCAAATTCACGTCAGTTCCATTGCGGTTGACTCTGTAGTAATCTGTATTCTTCATAAAACGCTGACTGACTTGTCCTTGGTCAACGTACAGAAGCATTCCACCCTGATCGATCTCGCGATAATACTGTTCTGTTTCGGCAGGTCCGAAGTCCAGTCCGTCAACCATTCGGTGTACATGATCTTCTCCTGAAATGAAGCCCATGAATCGATCCCACCATGAATCAGTAGCCGATTTAATCTCAGCATCTGTCCGGCTTCTAACCATTGTCAGCTGATCTTCGTCTTTTACCACCACGTATATATGATCTTCTGGCCAGCCTTCCCTCTTCAATTCATCCATACGTCGCACCAGTTCTGTTTCATCAAAGTACATACCCATATATCGTTTAGTAGCCATGTAAATCTCCTCCTAAGTTCGTTAACTGTTGTGTTTGTAATTTACCCGCTTGACAAATTTAGAAACCTTTCGAATGAAATGTATAATCTTGAGCCAATATAGGAATTCTGAATAGTAGAGGTGATAAGATGCTGGAATTGGATACAAATATTGAAGGTAAGCTTGCCTCCTTTGGAGTTTTGCGGGATAAAGCTGTGAACCATGGCTACCATTTTGGCGGAGGCTGGGACTATCATCAAGGTTCATTTGACTCGATCTTGCACAGAGAAGGCGGAGAAACAATTTATTTACGAGTACCTTTTGATGTCTACGAGGGTGAGTTAGATGACTATCAAACGTCAATCAAATTTAAAAAGCCCTATGTCATCAAACATGTCGTCAATACCGGATTGGATAAAGACAGCAGCTCGCTAGTCAGCGGCTCGTTCAATCAATTTCAGGAACCGCTTGACCGCGACGCGCAAATACGCGATAAAAGTCGATGGGAAACCGCAGGCGAATTCGCGATTGAAGAGTTTCTGGAATTTCTGGAGTAAGAAAACGCCGCATTCAATTTTGAATGCGGCGTTTCCCTATTTTAATTGCTCCCTCTTTCAGTTCCACAATTTTTTCATTCATGGAATCCAAATCAAGCACTTGTTTTGAAAACTTTTCATAAACCGGCTGTAGTTCATTCGTCAGCTCTTCCAGTTCAGCTGCAGAATTAAATACAAACTCATAGAGATTATTCTCTTTGCCCGATTCGACCAGCACCTGTATCACTTGCAGGGGTTCTCTTCCCGCTGTATCTTCATCGGACATAATCGGCTCCTCCAACTCATAATTCCCCTGATAGATCCATACTGTCCCATCTTGCACTGATTCTGTAAATGCCAGCAAATCGTTTATATTATCTGTCTGCTTCATCAACATACCTCACTTTCGGCTTTTTACTTATCTTTCCCTCTTGAATCTCAATGAAACAAATCTGTTTCCCGCGACTTAGCAAGCAGCTGATTCGTCGCTTTATTCACTTTCTGCTTCAATAAGAAGCCAAATGTTAACATAATAATTCCAACGACAATGAGAAAAATTAAATCCTTTATAGCACGTGCCCAAACAATTCCTCCTACTGCTTCACGCATTAAATCGATCGCATATGTAAACGGAAGAATTGGATTGATCCACTGAAAGAACTCCGGCAACAGCATCACTGGATACGTACCGCCCGATCCTGCAATCTGCAAGACGAGCATCACAATAGCCATCGCTTTTCCTATATCACCAAACACCGAAACTAACGTATAGACGATCGACATGAAAACTATGCTGATCAACAGGCCGAATAGAATAAACAGCAACGGTGCTTTCACAGTAACCCCCAGCAATAAAATATCTCCCACTGTCACAATAAGCGTCTGAATCAGACCGATCAGGCCGAACGTAAACAATCTTCCTATATAAACTTGCTTCGCTGTAAATTGTCCTTCCCGGTGAATGTCTGTCGATAATAATGAAATCAATAGAAGACACCCTACCCAAATGGCAAGCACGGTATAGAATGGCGTCATACCTGTTCCATAGTTTTTAATCGGGAATAATTTATTTTCATTAAGGATAATCGGCTCTTCAAAGAAACTTCTTTCAGCCTGCGGATTGTTCTGAAGAAGGTGGATAATTTCATTGAGATCCGTCTCGCCTTGAATGCTTTCAATTCGGTCAGCCAGTTGGTTTACTTTCCCAAACACATATGGATACTCATTGAGCGCTTTCTCCACTTGCTGTTTACCGTCAGTCAGATTCCCTTCCGTATCAACGAGTATTCGCTGCACTTCAGGAATCGTCTGCTGCACTTCTGTCAGCAAAGTTTTTGCACTGCCTAATGTCTTCAACGCCTGCGTAATTTCCTGCCGAACAAAAGGCTCAATCGTTTCCGTATACTCTTGTAAGAATGAATCAGCTTTCAACGATGTATCCACTGCAATTTTCTGCAGATCATTCACACCATTTTTCACACGTTTCTGCTCGTCCTGCACCAAGGTATCAATTGTCCGTGCATTCGTCTGGATTTCCACCATTTGATTTTTCAAGTTCCCAATTTTCTCTAAAGCTGCATTGATCGGTGTGTTAATAGTAGGTGCTTCAGGATCAATCACGCCTGTCTGCTGATCTTTTGCTTCTTTCAGTTTTGACGCCAGATCCTTCACCTGATTAAGATCTGCCTCAAGTCCCCCAAGCTTTCCTATACTTCCCGTCACCCGCTCATCCAGACTTTTCTTCGCTTGGTCCCACTCTGTGAAATCAAGCTCAGTCTGCTGGATTTTTTTCAAGAACGCATTGGTATCTTTGGTGATTGCAGTTATTTTCTCAAGATCCGCTTTAATTCTAGGCGCCGCTGCATTTAATTGCTGCTGAGCGGCTGTCAGCTGGCTAATTGTCTCATTTACCGTTTGCATACCTTCCGAAGTGGTCTTCTGCACTTCAGGCATCATCTTCTGCGCCCGATGAATGACTTTCTGGGCAGAACCTGCATCCGCCGCAATCCCTTCCAACGTCTGATGAATGCCAGGCAATTCTTTTTGAATCTCAAATACATAGTCCTCAAACTTTTTAATATCCGGCAAGTCTTTTTCAATTTCAAGACCAAGTTCATTGAATAAATCAAGCACCACACCGTTAACTGTCGAAATGAAACGGCTGCTCACTTTATCGACGATAACAGAGGCCCCTTTTTCGGTAATCTTCGGTGCAATGGAATTGAGTTTTTCATTGACGTAATACTCGATTTCTGCTTTTTCAGGATCCCCTGTGACGACCGTACCAAGTTTCTCTGAGAAGTCTTTCGGAATAAAAATGGCTGCAAAATAATCACCGTACTCTACCCCGACCATTGCTTCTTCTCTGGTGGTAAATGTCCAGTCCATATCTTGATTATCTTTCAAATTTTGTATCAGCTGGTCGCCGACATCAATTTCTTCATCACGGATCATCGCGCCCGTATCTTCATTAACAACCGCAACGGGCAGCGCATCGGTGTGGGAATAAGGATCCCATGCCGCATAAATATTCAGCCAGGCATATAAAGACGGTAAAATTGTCAGACCGCCGATTAGAATCGCCGCTACCCAGTTCTTGCTTATATGTTTCAAATCCATTTTGAAAATAGTCCAGCTTACTTTCATTGGCGCTCCCTCTTCCTTATATAGCCTATTACTTGCTACTATACCCATAACTCAGCTATTCCAGGATAATTAGTGTAACTTTTTTCAATATTCTGCGTCCACTTGTCAAAGGAGTGATGCCGAATGAAGAAATGGATAATGATCGTCAGTGTAGTATTGCTTGCAGGCTGTTCTGGTAACATTTCCAATCCACTGCCTTCTCCCCTGAACTCTGCTATTGACTGGGTGGATTTTGTAAAGTGGAATGACAACACGTACAGTGCAAACTACGAGACGAATGAGCTTGATTTGGATTGGGAAACCGGAGCAGAAGTCGGGAAAGTAAAATACAAGCTGGACGGCCATGCGGGAGCAAATCATAGATCCAAAAACGGAGATGCCGCTTACTTGCCAAAAGGAACCAAGCTTTATGAGATTAAAGGGTATGATCCTGATCTCCGAATTTTTGCAGACGGAAAAGTGTATGAAGTATCGGAAGCAGGGAACTTTGAAACGATCGGTGACTTCCTGGATATACAAGGGAAAGTAAAACGTGTGATTTTACAGAGTGAAGAAGATTTATCTTTGGTCGGAGAATTCTCGGAAGAACATACTGCAGAATTTATCGAGGAATTACTGGCTCTTCCTTATAAAGAGGAATATGAATTATCTGAAGGTAAACGCGTTTTCTATAGTATTGAACTGGAGGACGGTTCCATGACAAGATCGCTGTATTGGCCGGAAACAGGCTACATGACATATGGAGGTAAAGCATCTGACCGAATGAAAGCAATTCTTGAAGAGGAAATGAATAGGTGGGAATACTGACAGAGGGTTTGTATTACTTGCCCACAATCGCGCCTGATTAGCTAGATAGCGGCTTGAAACTGTTGATCTGCGCTGCAGCCGGACACTTTCCGCGGGCACGGCCTCAGTCGCTTGGCTTTTATTCGCAAATAAATTTGCTGTTCCCGCAGGAAGGGCCGTTACGAAGAACGGCTCTTCCAAGCATAAGCGCAGCGTTGGGAGCATATCTTTGCCTTTCGCTGGCTTCCGCTCCAATCAACTAAGTATCCAGAAGTGAATCTTTTGCCATAATCGCACCTTTTGTTGTAATTCAAGAAATCTAATTTACACTCTTTGTTAATGTCTTAGAAGCTTATTTTTCATAAACACTTTTTGATAAAATATAAATAGGAATATTCCAATTATGCCACCGAGTGTATTTAATATAAGATCGTCAATGTCTACTGCACGTCCTCCACCTTCTGAATACAGATACCCTGATTCAATTAAATTTTCGACCAGTTGAAATGTCTCGATAAACAATGTCGTGAAGAATACAATAATAGCTACCTTTCTCTTCTTTGTTACAATTTGTAGTACCAATAAAGAAAATGCAAGTGGCAATAACAAAAATAAATTCCCAAAAGTCTGCATAACTGTTACAGGGGCAACTATCGTTCCAAATAAATCATTATATATAGTTTTAAAAGGGATTAAATTAATTCGGTCAAAATTTATATAGGGATTCCCTATATATTCTTGAGTAAAATAATAAGGGATGTAAATGATAGTTACAAAGCGATGCAAAACAAACAGATATAGCACAAAACCGAATGAAATGATTTGCTCTATGATGTTATTAACTGCTGATTTTCTAATAAGCCCGACAGCTAAAGCAAGGATAATTCCGTAATTCACTATTAGATTTAAATAATCTAAGAAACCAGCTCCGACGTAGATTTCCCTTTTGTATGAGTAAATAAAATAAAGCAAAGACGCAGCAATCAAGCTGTACCACTTGTTGATCCTCATGTTCATTACCCTCTATTCTTTCCAAGTTTTAAGCAAATGTTGGCAATAGGTAAGCATTTGAGTTATCTCCAGCTTTTCCCCTGCTCCACACCGAACGTGCTAGTCTCCTAGCAATCGGTGCTATTTCTCCCGATAATTAACTATTATTCATTTATTGATATTGCTTAGGAAATAGGAATTCGCTTGAACAAATAGATTCTGTCTAATCTTATTCCTATTTATTTTTGTTTGATTATCATCATCGGTGAAACTCTCTTTCCACAGCAATCGATTGTTTTGTAAAAATGGCTTAAATATTAAGTACCACTCTTCGACTGAATGGCCAGTTTATTTAATAAAGATTACTCTCCCTTCTTTTACGTAGAAGAATGCAAATCTTTTACTAATTTTACCAAAGATTCCTTCACCATCTTTGAGAGAATTAATGAACTTCAAATATTAATACAATAAAGACCTATTTTTATCCGGCAAAATATAGATTTCTATGTACACTGCACCCAGGATTAAATCCTGAATGACAGGTCGGGCATCGATAATGGCTGCTAAAATATTCATTCACCGTCAGTTCATACCCGCAACTTCCGCAAAGCACTGCTTTTTCATCAAATTGATCAGAGGGCCAGACAGCGTGTTTGCCACAGCCCGTTGCTTCATGACACTCATAGCAAGGATAATAGTTTTGGCAGCAGTAAAACCTAATTGCTATGCGATCCGCCTTTGTATAGTAGTGTACACATCTAGTTTCGTCGTCTATTATCAGACCATAAACCTCAATTTCGGGCTCTCTCACTTGGTTTCCGCCCCTCTCATTTGATACACTTAATTATAACATGAAAATTGCGACTTCTTAGGAGGAGAATTACTTGCAGCAAACAGTAACTACTCTATCAAAATATCCACTCGTACAAGCACCTATGGCAGGCGTCACGACACCTGAGTTTGTGGCTGCTTGTTCAGAAGCGGGTGCTCTCGGTTCTATCGGTGCCGGATACCTTTCTGCAGAAGATACACGACAATTTATTCAGGGAGTGAAACAACTGACTTCCAGACCTTTTCAAGTGAATCTTTTTGTTCCAGAAGAGACCGCAGCAAGTGAAGATCAAATTGAAAAAGCAACCCATGCATTGCAGCCTATCGCCAATCAGCTGGGGCTTTCAGACAGCAAACCTGCATTTTCATCCAGTGAGTTTGAAGGACAGATCGATGTGATTATCGAAGAAAATGTTCCGGTGTGTTCATTCACGTTTGGTCTGCCAAGTCAAGAAATCATTGACAGATTAAAACAACATCAAATCTACCTGATCGGAACTGCGACAACTTTGAACGAAGCAATGCTGGTAGAACAAGCAGGGTTGGATGCAGTTGTTATTCAAGGTAGCGAGGCAGGCGGACATCGAGGTTCATTCGGTGAAGAGCTGGAATTAATTCCATTGAATCAGCTACTAAATGAAGCTTTGGAAACTATTCAAATCCCGATAATCGCTGCGGGAGGCATTGCAACAAAGGAGCACGTTGACCGCTTGCTGAAATTAGGAGTTACAGCAGTTCAGATCGGTACCGTTTTGCTCGCGACAAATGAAAGTGGTGCCAATCAACATTACAAAGAAGCACTGCTTCAAGCCGAAAAACAGTCTACCGTTCTGACAAAAGTATTTTCCGGCAAATTAGCTCGCGGCATAAAAAATTCTTTCATTGAACAAATGGAGAACTTACCGATTGCGCCTTATCCATACCAAAACGATCTAACTAAACCGCTTAGAAGCGCTGCTGCTAAACAAGGTAAATCAGAGTATTTGTCATTATGGGCGGGTGAGAATGTGCATCTGTGCAAAGCGGGCAGTGTAAAGGAAATAATTGAAGCATTAGCTGACATTAAAACATTTTCCTAAACATTTATTAATTTTATGTTTATCTTTTAGTATATTAGGGGTAAATACTCATATCTTAAACAATATTTCGAGGTGAGCAGGATGTTAAGCAGCTCTTTTAACCAACATACAGCAGAAGAATTTTTAGCTCAGCATAAAGAAGCTTTTGAACAAGAACTTCTGAAACAAGCAGTCAA
>NZ_JARICI010000053.1 GCF_029257255.1 Sporosarcina sp.
CGACAGGCACTGGAGGCTTTTTCACAAAAGATGCGTCCTTTGCATCTTTTTGTAAAAGTCGAAGGGACCCGAGCAGCTGCCCGCTGCAGCTGGATGACACCAAAAGCGGAAGCGGGCGTTTAGCTGCGACAGGCACTGGAGGCTTTTTCACAAAAGATGCGTCCTTTGCATCTTTTTGCAAAAGTCGAAGGGACCCGAGCAGCTAAACGCTGCAGCTGGATGATACCAAAAGCGGAAGCGGGCGCTTAGCTGCGACAGGCACTGGAGGCTTTTTCACAAAAGATGCGTCCTTTGCATCTTTTTGTAAAAGTCGAAGTGACCCGAGCAGCTGCCCGTCCGAAACGTTGTCTCATCAACACGTCATTTAAATTCACAAAGATATCTGAATTGTAAAGACGTTTGAATCGCCATGCTCTTTTAATCTATGGTACACTATAAGAAACGATTTGCGAAGGAGGCTGCAATTAGCCATGAGAGTAAAAGAATTTTTAGCTGGAGTTTTAACAGGAGTCGCTGCAGGAGTGGTAGTCAACGAAGCATTCAACAAGATAAACGAAGAGGTTCCTGCCGACAATGTACTAAAAAAAGTAAAAGATGCTTTTAAAGAAGAGGGTCCAATTGACGGGTCTTGGATCGTGATGAAACCTGAACCTTACACAAATCACGTCATTTCTATGGATGTGTACCGTGGAGGCGTATCCCGTATGAAAGACGGTAAGCTTGAGCAATATGAATTTGCAGCAGACGCGAAAACAGGCACTGTCGTAGAATTAGTTCGTCAATAACAGTTACGTTATTTTACTCTATTAAAAGACACGTCCCGTTAACGCGGAACGTGTCTTTTTGATTTATCTTGTGCAAGGAACGCTTTCAACAATCTTTTTACCGTCTTCACTGAATCTGACCATACGATAGACAGCATCATGATAGAAAATAAATCCATAATTATTTGGAAGCGCTTCCTTCATCAAGCGCTCTTTTGCGAAAATCGACTCCATTGGATAGTCGTCATAAGCAAGCACCCATAATGGATTAGAATGTGCGTGAGTCGGCATAATATCCGCCATATGAATTAATGTGTCACCCTCTTGCTCCAGCTTAATGACGCTGTGTCCGTCACTGTGACCGCCCGTGTGAATCATTTTAATTCCAGGCATGACATCCAATTCATCTTCAAACGTATAAACTTGATCTTGAATCGGTTCCCAGTTTTCCGTCCAGTACGTATTGCGGGATCTGATATTTGGTTCTCTCATCTCATCCCATTCAACTTTAGACGTGTAAATCTTTGCTTCAGGGAATACGGAAACCAGATAATCGCCTTGCCACTGTGTTAAGCCGGCAGCATGATCATTATGCATATGTGTCATGATGACGATATCAATATCATTTACTGTCAGACCGAGTTCTGCCAGACTTTCTTCCACTCGTGTTTCTTCACGGACGCCTAAATTGCGCTTCTTTTTCTCATCAAGTTTACCTTTGCCGATGCCTGAGTCAATAAGCAAGTTCTTTCCTTGATACTGAATCAAAATCGGGTCAGTCCGCAGTTCAATCAGGTTATTTTCATCAGGCTCATATCTTCTAGACCACAATGCTTTTGGAACGACACCGAACATTGCACCACCGTCCAGGTAGTTTACTCCGCCGTCCAGCCATGTCAGTTTCATGTCATGAAAAGTTAATTGATCCAAAATAATTCCTCCCTGCATTCCTAATTTGCATGAAGTCCGCCAACTTTTTCAGCTGACGGACGTATTTGCAGAATTTGTCTCTCGTAAATTATTTCTCTCTGTTCTGATACTGTGCTTCCAATCGATAGATCGGCTGGCCTTTGCTGGAAAATTTCTCTTCATACTCTGTCAAAATATTGTCTTCCGGCATGTTCGCGTGCAAGTCAAGAGAAACGGCCAGTAATTTCATGCCGTAGTCCGTCATCGATACCAATGAATACTCGAAGAGCGAACGATTATCTGTCTTAAAATGAATTTCTCCACCGGGCTTCAAAATACCTTCATATTTCAGCAAAAAGTTCTCATGTGTTAACCGACGTTTCTCATGGCGTGTTTTCGGCCACGGATCCGAGAAATTTAAATATACCCGGTCAATCTCGGATTTTTCAAAAATCGATTCCAAATTCTCTCCATTCGCACGCAGCAAACGCAGGTTTTTCGGTTTATCTTTTTCAATAGCTTTTTCTAAAGCGGATACAACTACATTATCAAAATGCTCGATACCGATATAGTTAATGTCAGGGTTTGCCAGTGCCATGCCAATGACGAACTGGCCTTTCCCTGTTCCCACTTCAATATGGATGGGCGACTTGTTATCAAATACTTCCGCCCACTTCCCTTTACTGCTTTCCGGTTCCATAATGAGCATGTCCGGATGCTCTGCCATAAAATCCTTCGCCCATGGCTTGTTTCGTAAACGCATAGTCAGTACACTCTCTCTTTATCTGAAATTTCTATTGTTCTTCCGATATTTCATCCGCATCAAACAATCTGCTCATTGCAGTGGTCTGTGCATGATCTAAAATAGCCTGTGCCGCCTTAAACTGTGTATGTTTCATAGGGCTTGGATTGCCGCTGAGCTGTGCGATCCATTTTTCATAGGTTTTACGATCAATTGTTGTGGTTTCATAAGGTGTACCGGGATAATCAATGTAACCATTTCTTGATACAATTAATTTCTTAATCGGCAGTTCTACATTTGCTGCAGTAAAGAAAGATGAAACCACTTTTTCCATCCGGTTCAACGCGATGGTCGGATTCAGCACTTTAATCTCCTGCTCGCCGACTTTCTTCAGCCAGAACCGGTCACTGCTTCCAATATAAGCTGCCATCCGCTCGTCTTCAAGCGCTGTAATACAGTAACAGGCAGTAGGTGAAAGTAAAATGATATCCAGTTCTACCGGGGCTTTATTGACCTTAACGATTGGATAATAGAATAACAGGAAACTGTCCGGCAGACGCAGGGTAAGCTGTTTCAGCAGCGTATCCGAAAAATACTTTGGATCCACTCTTGAACGGTCATAAAGCGTAGAGCTTGCCCATTTTAATTGAAATTGGAAAAGCTGGTCCTGATAGGATTTTTTCAACTTTTCCATACTGTTAGGCCTTTCAGAAATCGCCGCTTCAAAAGCAAAGTCTGTTTCCGCTCCTTCTTCCTCATCCGCCGTTACTTCTTCCTCTATTTCTTCGTCACGGTTTTTCCGCCACTTCTTAAACAGCAGGGAATACCATCTGTTATCTTCACGTGCATCTTCCGGTTCTTCTTCTGTTTGATTTTCGAATAAATCATCACCGTGTTCCCACTGATTCCTAACCCGCTTCCATTGATAGCGTTTCAAACGAATGAATTGCGTCTGATAACGGGTTAAATCATTTTCATAGCGGGACACATAGTCCACCAGTTTAACTAGCTGAGCCATTTGTATTCCTTTCATCAGCCTGTCCGGCAGCTACCAACACTGGAATTTTGGCTTCGAATACATTCTGTAACTGTCTAGTAATCTGTCCCGGAACTCCCTTGCCGACAGACTTGCCATCTATGGTCACAACCGGCGTGATTTCTGCATTTGTGGAAGTGAAAAAGAATTCATCCATTGCATACGCATCTGCCAGCGTAAATTCCTTTTCCACCACTGGAAGCGAAAGCTCAGAAGCGAGCTGCAGAACGACACGGCGAGTAATTCCATTCAGAATGAAATGATTGGCAGGATGCGTGTACAGTACGCCTTCTTTTATACCAAAGACATTCGATGCTGATCCTTCACGCACAATGCCTTCGCGGACGAATAAAGCTTCCTGACATCCAGATTCTATCGCTTCTTGCTTCGCTAATACATTCCCAAGCAAGTTCAAACTTTTGATATCGCAGCGAAGCCAGCGCATATCATCCACTGATTTCATTGCAGCACCTGATTCCAACTGTTCAATCGGTCTAGGATTTTCAACTGTATAGCCTATTACGACCGGCAACACACTTTGATCAGGGAACTGATGTACACGAGGTGCCACTCCACGAGTTACTTGTAAATAAATATGTCCTGTCGATAATTCATTCTGCTGCTGAAGCTCTTCTGTAATTTTAATCAGTTGCTCCAGCGTATAAGGCAAATTGATTTTAATTTTTTCTGCGCTTTCAAGTAGCCGTTCCAGATGTTCATTCGCAGTGTAAAGAACGCCGTCATATACTTTTATCACTTCATAAACTCCATCACCAAACGCATAGCCACGATCATTTACGGAAAGATTCATTTGTTCTTCCCGCAGGTATTCCCCATCTTTAAAATAGATCATACATCCGTCACCTCTTCTGTTATGAAAGCTAAACAGCCTGATTCTGTACTGTCAGTTTCCTCTTTGTCTATTTTCACATGTTTAGCAGATAAAATAAAGGAAAATTATCTTTTAAAAATACAGTCAATAGAAAATCAAAATTATGTGCGATTTATCCGAATATACGTTATACTTATATTGTCAGAACATTCATCTTACTATTCTGGCATAACTTATCAAAGGAGCAGGTCAGGGAGAGTAATCTCAGAGAATCACCCAAGCATCTTAATTGAATGATTGGTGTGAAAATATGAAGATGAAGGAGTGGTTTCTTCAATGAACCCAGCTACCGATCGCATGTTAATTCGTATCAAAGATGTCTATATGTTCATTCGGGATAACGGAAAGGTGACAACAGAGGATGTCGCGGAGGAATTCAATATTTCTCTGCGTACAGCCCAGCGAGACCTCAACGTTTTGGAGTACAACGAATTGATCAAGAACTCAGTCCGTGGTGAATGGACAACGACTTCCAAGAAAGTGAAATTACCTTCCTGACTCTGTATCCGATAGAATTTTCGACACAAAAAGGCTGACGCAATCGCATCAGCCTTTTTGCTTGGAGCTATCCAGTTTGATCAATTGCTGCAATTCCTCATCCGTCAGCTCCCTAAATTCCCCCAGTTGCAAATTCTTATCAAGTTCAAGCGGCCCCATCGTAAGCCGTTTCAAATAAACAACAGTTTTGCCGACCGCTTCGAACATTCTTTTTACTTGATGAAACTTTCCTTCCGTAATCGTCAATTCAATTTCAGAAACTTCATCTGAATGAATGATCTTCAGTATTCCAGGTTTCGTTTCATAGCCGTCATCCAATGTGACACCCTGTAAAAAAGCTTCAGCATCTTTCTCTGTGACCCGCCCGTCTATTTTCGCAAAATACGTTTTCGGCACTTCTTTCTTCGGCGACAGTAGGCTGTGTGCCATCTGCCCGTCATTTGTCAGCAGCAGAAGTCCTTCTGTATCTTTGTCCAGGCGACCTACAGGGAATGGTTCAAAATGACGCTCTTCACTGCCAAGCAAGTCCACTACCGTACGGTCACGGTGATCTTCCGTAGCCGACAGCACACCCGGTGGCTTATGCATCATTAGATAAATGAACTCTTTGTAAATTATTTCTTCACCGAGCAATGAAACAGCATCATTCTCAGGATCTACGTGCTGCGCGGGATCTTTCACCGCGTCACCGTTGACGCGGATCATCCCTTTTTTCAATATCTGGCGTACTTCTTTGCGGGAGCCATATCCCATATTTGATAAAAATTTATCCAGTCTCATTTGTCATCCTCCAAATCCGAAGCGCTTAGCAATGCGTGAGAGCCTTTCTCCGAATAATCTTTGTGCAAGTCCCGACTTGAATGACAGGAACCCATAGATCAGCATGCCGACACCGGTTCCAATCAGCACATACAGCAATGCCTGCCAGCGTCCTACAGGTACATGCAAAGCATTTAGTCCTTTGCTTGTCAGCCAGACGCCGAGGAACATGATGGCGTTGAAGATCAAGATAAGAATTACGCGTCTGATTACCATTTGAGACTTATAGTTCAATACCTTTTTGATGATGAATAAATTGATGCCAACAGCCGTCGCATAACCAATTGCGGTAGCCAAAATTGCTCCATTCGTTTCGAACAATTTAATCAATGGGATGTTGAGGATCATCTTGATAAGTAATCCAAGCAAGGCAGAAAAAACAATCCATTTATGATAGTCAATTCCCTGAAGAATCGCAGCTGTCACTGTAAACATGGCAAACAGGATCGCAACAGGTGCGTAGGCTGCCAGTATATTAGCTCCTGAAACGTCAAATTTGTACAGGAACTGATAAATTTCTGTGTTAAGAACAATAAGCCCCGTCGCCATAGGGATCGTCAGAAATAGCATAATCTGATAGGTCTGATCGAGCGACCGTGTAATTCCTTGCTGGTCATTTTTCGCGTAATAGCTCGTAATAATGGAAATTAACGCCATTGAAAAACCTGTAGCCACCATGACTGGAATCATAACGACCTTATGCGTCAGAAAATTCAATTTCCCTAAAAGCTGGTCACTGATACTAGATAATCCAATTGATTTCATCGCATCGTTGAATGTAATCATATCGACGAACTGATAGAGTGGGTTAATCGTACCAACTAGAACGAACGGCAGAGCATATGTCAAAATTTCCTTATATATCTGTTTCAGCGGAAGTGACCCGGCAGGCGGACTGTTCGTCAATAAATAATTGAATTCATCGCGATATTTCTTCCAATAATAATACAAGCTCCAAAGTCCCGCAATCGCGCCGATGAATGCAGCAAACACCGCAAACTTCACGGCGATGTTTGGGGATAATCCGAGTAAGTTTACAACGACAAATGTCCCCACCAAGACGAATACTATCCGTACAATCTGTTCAATTAATTGAGAGACGGAAGTCGGTTCGAACTTTTGATAACCTTGCATGAACCCGCGGCTTATGCTGAGCAAAGGAACTGCCAGCAAGGCGAAGCTGACCCATCGGATGACCGATGCAATATCTTCCACATTGAAAATCTGCTCTTCGTCTTTTATGACAAGGCTAGCAATCGGGCCAGCTAAAGCAAACAATGCAATGAACGTCAGCAAGCCAGTCACAGACATGAGTAGCATGCCCGATTTCATTAATTTCCGCCCGGTCGCATAATCGCCGAGCGCGTTATATTTTGAAACAAATTTTGAGATGGCAAGCGGTGCCCCTGAAACAGCAACAGCGAGTGCTAGATTATAAGGTATGTATGCATACTGATATAGATTGACACTTTCATCTCCGACCATCGCATAGAACGGGATGACATAGAGTAAACCAAGTGCCTTCGACAAGAATAAGCCAATGGTTAAAATAGCCGTACCTTTAAGTAAATTCGATGCCATGTTTGATTCCTTCCATTTCTAAAGAGATACTTATATAGTTTACCCTTCGACTCGTATTTGTACAATCTTTAACTGACTCCAACTTGGTGTATAATGAAAATCAAAACGAATGAAAGCGTGGTTCTAGTATGTATGATGTAATCGTAATCGGCGGAGGTCCTTCAGGCTTAATGGCTTCCATTGCAGCTGCCGAACAACATAAACGAGTATTGCTTCTCGAAAAAGGTCGCAAACTCGGCAATAAATTGGCAATCTCAGGAGGCGGTCGATGTAATGTCACAAATAGACTGTCCCAGGAAGAAATTATTAAGCATATTCCGGGAAACGGCAAATTTTTATACGGCCCGTTTTCCGTATTCAATAATCAGGACATTATCCAGTTTTTCGAGGGACTTGGCGTTCCGTTAAAAGAAGAAGATCACGGACGAATGTTCCCTGTCTCAAATAAATCCAAAGATGTTGTCAATGCGCTTTTGGACCAAATGGATTCACTAGGTGTTGAAGTACGTTTGGAAAGCCGCGTACAAAAACTGTTAATGGATGATGAAAAAATTCTCGGAATACGCCTGGATGACGGTGAAGAGCTGCGCGCTCATGCAGTAGTTGTGGCTGTGGGTGGCAAAGCAGTTCCGCAGACCGGCAGTACTGGTGACGGCTATCCATGGGCGGAGCGTGCTGGTCATACGGTGACCGAGCTCTACCCGACCGAAGTTCCGCTATTATCAAGAGAACCATTTATTGTTTCAAAAGAACTACAGGGACTTGCTTTGCGCGATGTCAGTGTGTCCGTACTGAATAAAAAAGGTAAAACACTCGTTACACATCAAATGGACATGCTTTTCACCCATTTCGGCTTAAGCGGTCCCGCCATTCTCCGCTGCAGTCAATATGTCGTCAAAGAACAGATGAAAAATGGCAGACAACCAGTACTTCTGCAAATCGACTCTATACCTGATCAGCATGAAGAGCAGCTCACTCAATCAATTGCTAAGATGTTGAAAGATGAGCCTAAAAAACAAGTAAAAACTTCGCTAAAAGGGCTCGTACCTGAGCGCTGGCTGTTATTTTTACTTACACAAGCTGAAATTGATGAAACGGAAGTTGGGGCAGACATTTCTCGTGATGCGATACGTACACTTGCACGCCTGCTAAAAACATTCCCTGTTCACATCACCGGCACACAGCCTATCGAAAAAGCCTTCGTCACAGGCGGAGGTGTGTCAGTAAAAGAAGTCGAGCCAAAAACAATGGCGTCACGAAAAAAAGCAGGACTCTTCTTCTGTGGAGAGATTTTAGATATTCACGGCTACACAGGCGGCTACAATATTACAGCAGCGCTCGTTACTGGTAGATTAGCCGGAATGAATGCTGGAATGAATGCTGGAATGAATAAATGAGACCATAGTTTTTTAAGTCTTTGAGCACATTCACAGTAGCTATGAGCGTCCGCACGGGCTGAATGAGCGCCTACAGGCTTCTTATGATCACAACCCCCTTTTCTTCTCAATTAAGACAAGCCGGCCGGAGAAATGTAATTTCTCCGGCCGGCTTTTATCTATTTTATCCTGCTACGATATTGACTAAACGACCAGGAATCGCAATGATTTTTTTCAATTCCTTACCGGCCATCCACTGCTTGACATCTTCATTTCCTAAAGCAGCCTGTTCCAATTCTTCTTTTGTGCTGTCTTTCGCTACCGTGATTTTTGCACGAATTTTGCCATTGATCTGTACAGCCACTTCTACTGTGTCATCCGTTAATTTCGTCTCGTCAAACGTCGGCCACTCAGCATATACAACTGTCTCTGTATGACCCAATTTCGCCCAAAGTTCTTCAGCCAAGTGAGGCGTGATTGGCGAAATCAATAGAATGAATCCTTCGATATAAGCTTTCGGCAATTTATCCGCTTTATAGCAATCATTAATGAACACCATCATCTGAGAAATTGCTGTGTTGTTGCGCATGCCTTCAAAGTCTTCTGTTACCTTCTTGACAGTTTGGTTATACACTTTTTCAAGCGGGCCGCCCGTTTCATCCGTCAGTTTATCTGTCAATGTCCCATCTTCATTAACCAATAAACGCCAGATGCGGTCTAAGAAACGGCGAGATCCGTCCAAACCATTTGTTGACCATTCTTTCGAAGCATCCAGTGGCCCCATGAACATTTCATACAGACGCAATGTATCCGCACCGTGTGAATGAACGATATCATCCGGATTGATGACATTTCCTAGAGACTTGGACATTTTCACATGTCCTTCACCTAAGATCATCCCTTGGTTAAATAATTTTTGGAAAGGTTCTTTCGTCTGAACCACACCGATATCATACAATACTTTATGCCAGAAACGCGCATACAGTAAATGCAGAACCGCGTGCTCCGCTCCGCCAACATAGATATCGACAGGCAGCCAACGCTTCGCCAATTCCGGATCAATCAGCGCTTCATCATTATGCGGATCGATATAGCGCAAGTAATACCAGCAGCTTCCTGCCCATTGCGGCATCGTATTCGTTTCACGACGACCCTTCATGCCTGTTTTCGGATCTACTACATTAATCCATTCCGTAATATTCGCTAACGGAGATTCACCCGTTCCGCTTGGCTTAATATTATCTGTCACCGGCAGCATCAATGGCAAATCAGATTCTTCTACTGTCGTCATTGTGCCATCTTCCCAATGAATGATTGGAATCGGCTCGCCCCAATAACGCTGACGGGAGAATAACCAATCACGCAAACGATACGTAATTTTACGCTCCCCCGTGCCATTTTCTTCAAACCATTCAATTGATTTCTTGATTGCTTCTTCTTTAGCCATGCCATTCAGGAACCCAGAGTTAACATGTTCCCCTTCACCTGCATAAGCTTCTTCATCAATATTACCGCCTGAGACAACTTCCACGATCGGCAAATCGAATGTTTTCGCAAATTCATAGTCACGCTCGTCATGTGCAGGAACTGCCATGATTGCGCCAGTACCGTATGTTGCCAATACATAATCTGCAATCCAAATGGGCATTTTCTCGCCGCTAGCCGGGTTAATCGCATAAGCTCCAGTGAACACGCCGGTCTTATCTTTCGCCAGGTCCGTACGCTCCAAATCGCTCTTAGATTTCACATTGTCGATATATTGTTCAACTGCTTCACGCTGTGCGTCAGTCGTAATCTTCTGCACCAATTTATGTTCAGGCGCCAAAACTGCATACGTCGCGCCGAAAATTGTATCGGGACGTGTCGTGAATGCTTCAAATGAAAGCTCCGTATCCGCAATCTCGAATTTGAGCTGTGCACCTTCTGAACGACCAATCCAGTTTCGCTGCATATCTTTCAAGCTTTCAGGCCAATCCAGATCATCTAAATCTTCTAATAAGCGGTCTGCATATTCTGTGATACGCAATACCCACTGACGCATCGGTCGGCGTTCAACCGGGTGATTACCACGTTCGGATAAACCGTCAATCACTTCTTCATTCGCTAAAACCGTTCCTAACGCAGGGCACCAGTTAACTGGCACTTCATCCACATACGCCAGCCCTTTATTATACAGCTGAATAAAAATCCACTGTGTCCATTTATAGTAGCTCGGATCCGTCGTATTGATCTCACGGTCCCAGTCATAAGAAAAACCAAGTTCTTGCATTTGACGCTTAAACGTTGCAATATTTTTCGCGGTGAATTCTGCAGGATCATTTCCTGTATCGATCGCGTACTGCTCTGCAGGCAATCCAAAAGCATCCCAGCCCATTGGGTGCAAAACGTTATAGCCTTGCTTACGTTTAAACGCACTCAAAATATCCGTTGCAATATAGCCTAGGGGGTGACCTACGTGAAGTCCCGCACCAGACGGATACGGGAACATATCCAATGCATAAAACTTCGGTTTTGACGGATCATCCGTCATTTTATAGGTCTTGTTTTCGTCCCAATACTTTTGCCATTTCTCTTCAATCTGTGCATGATTATAACTCATCTGAAAATTCCTCCAATTCAAATAAAAAGGCTTTCGTCCCTATTGTAAGGGACGAAAGCCTATATAGATTCCCGCGGTACAACCCAAATTGACGGAATGATCCGTCCAACTTGAATCCTTAACGCGGAATACGGTATCAGTTACATTAATTCACCAATACAGGCTCATAGGCGAGTTCGTTCTACGTTTATGCAGACTTGCACTGACCGTCTGCTCCCTGAAAATAAGCGGTAGAAGTACTATTCCTACTCAAAGCCATCATTATTTTCTTCAGTTTACCTGAAACCACGATTGAATACAAGCCTTCCCTGTCGCTTTATGACGTATACATGCGGATTGCGAATAATGTCATGTGATGCAGACCTGATTCCGTGGTACAATGTTTTTGGTAAAGGAGCTGGAAACGATGGACATATCAACTTTTCCGTTCCCTAGTGAAGGGAAACGGTACCATACATGGTCACGTCATTTAAAAGATACATTTGGATGTAAAATTGCGAAAGTTGCACTGGACGCAGGTTTTGATTGTCCCAATCGTGACGGTACAGTCGCACATGGCGGTTGCACATTTTGCAGTGTAGCGGGTTCCGGTGACTTCGCGGGAGACCGAGTCGATCCGATCAATGTACAGTTTGCTGAAATTAAAGAACGTTCGCAGCGAAAGTGGAAAGATGCAAAGTATATGGCTTATTTTCAAGCCTACACCAACACTCATGCACCCCTACCCGTTCTGAAGGAAAAGTTCGAGGCGGCTCTTGCCCAAGAAGGTGTAGTTGCACTCTCCATTGCTACTCGCCCGGATTGCCTTCCGGATGATGTAGTGGAGTATTTGGCCGAGCTGAATGAACGTACATATTTATGGGTGGAGCTCGGATTGCAGACTGTTCATGAATCCACAGGTAAGTTAATTAACCGCGCACATGATTTTGTCTGCTATCAAGAAGGAGTCAATAAACTTCGAAAGCACGGTATCCGTATATGTAGCCATATCATCAACGGCTTGCCCGGCGAAACAGAAGAAATGATGATGGAAACCGCACAGGCTGTTGCTAAACTTGATGTGCAGGGAATTAAGATTCATTTGCTTCATTTACTGAAAGGAACGCCTATGGTGAAGCAGTATGAAAAAGGCAAGCTCGAATTTCTGACGAAAGAAGCGTATATCAATCTCGTTGTTGATCAGCTGGAGATCATTCCTCCAGAGATGATTGTGCACCGAATAACTGGAGACGGACCAATTGATATGCTGATCGGGCCTATGTGGAGCGTTACAAAATGGGAAGTATTGAACGGCATCGATGCTGAGCTCGAAAGACGAAACAGCTGGCAGGGAAAGAACTATCTTCAAGAGGTGAAGATCGATTGACAGACATTATTTTGCACCGTGTCCTGCCTTTTGCAAAGCGGCTCTTAGCTGAACGGGTGCAGCCAGGTGAGACAGTAGTCGATGCAACTGCAGGTAATGGAAACGATACGTTATTTTTAGCAGGACTGGTCGGAGAAACTGGGCGGGTCATTGCATTTGACATTCAACAGCAGGCCCTTGATTCTACGAAGCAGCATCTCGGAGAATTAGCCGAACGTACAGAACTTATTCTCGACAGCCACGCGAATGTTAAAGCGTATATAGAAGGAGTAATTGGCGGTGCGATGTTTAATCTTGGATACTTGCCGTACAGTGAAGATCACAGCATCATAACGACTCCTTCTTCAACGATTGCAGCATTAGATGCGCTGCTCGGATTATTAAAAAAATCCGGAATCATTACGATCACTGTATATGATGGCCACGAGGGCGGAAGCGAAGAACGTGATGCACTACTTGATTACGTAAAGACGCTGCATCAAGGCGACGTTCATGCCATCCGCTACGAATTGTTGAATCAGCGCAGAAACCCGCCATTCTTGCTAGCATTGGAAAAGATGAAAGACTTTAGCGAAGTACGGAAAGTAACTGAATAATACTAAAAGCCCGCGAAAATGCTTTACAGCAGCCGCGGGCTTTAGTCTGTTATTTCATCTGTCTGATATCTGAGATCGTATCTGTTTTCAAGAAATCGGTTTCCTTCGTGAATTTCACCAGTTTAGCTGCCGTTTCTTCAGCGGTACTTAATTGCCCTTGCTCTTTATACTTAATAAACTGATCTAGATGAGGAAATTGTTCAGAAGATGAAGAGCGTATCGATTCCTGCATACCTGTATCAATAATGCCGGGAGCGATGGAGACAATACCCACAGGATTGACAGCTTGTTCTTGCTCAAGAGTCACCACTCTGAAAAAGTGATCCAAGCCCGCCTTCGTAGTACAATAGAGGCTCCACCCCTCGTACGCATATCTTCCCGCACCTGAGGAGATATTCAATACTTTCTTAGTCCCTGTAAACTTTTCTAAAGAAGCAATAAATGTATTGGTTAATTGAATCGGCGCTGTCAAATTTACTTGTATTGCCCTGTCAATTTCTCCTGCCGACAGTGAACCAGTTAAGCCAATAGGATCGATGACTCCTGCGTTATTGATAAGAGTATACGATTTCGCTTTGTCTACATTACGCATCACAATCGATTTCAGTATGGATAATACTTTCTCCGTGTCTGTGATATCAACTTCTTCTATATGTTCATGATGATCTGGATTAGTGCGTGCCAGACCATATACCCGTGCACCATTCTCACTGAATTGCTTGTACAGTTCCTGACCAATCCCTTTTGAAGCTCCAGTAATAATGACTATTTCCATTTCGATTCTCCTCTTTTATATTACTTCACTGCTTATTTTTGCTATAGACTCTCCCGCTGTTTTGTCTGGCAACTCAAAAAATAAAATCCAACAATAGATGAAAATGGCGATCACGATTATAATCAGCAGTATCGTCTGACGTCTGTTCAAAATATCACGTCCCTTACCAATTCTTTAGTATATTAACTATAGCATAATGAGGTGGCAGTATAATATGAGGCTGGCAAATCAAAAACCTGCAGTCAATGATAGATTGAATGCAGGTGTAAACGCCCTATTTGATTTGTGATATAAATGTATGTGCACCGCCATTTTTAACCCGCAACAAATCAGCAAGCGTTTTAACGCCTTGTCGATCGAGCTTCTTTAATAGCTGCGTAAATACGTGTGCAGTGGTCAACGCATCTCCCAATGCACGATGACGCTCGAAAACTTCTGTTCCGAACATTTTTGCATAGTCTTCCAGATCCTGCTGTTCGCTCGCTGGATCTAAATAGCGAATCAAATGCATGGTATCAAATGAAGTCGGCATTTGGAATGTGCATTTCTGTCGTCCCAATTCTTTCTTAATGACCATTTCATCAAAACTTACGTGGTGCCCTACCCATCCGCCGCTTTTATTTTTCTCAATAAATGCAAAATACTCTTCTATTGCAGGCAAAGGAAGTGGTGCATCATTTACTTGTTCTTGCTTTATATTGGTTAGTTTTTGAATGACGAGTGGAATTTCTCTGGAGGGATTTACAAATGTTTGAAATATACGGTCAGTTACTTGAAATCCCTCCACTTGAACAGCCCCAATTTCAATCATCCTATCATCCGCCCCGATTGCGAAACCGGTTGTTTCCGTATCGAATACAGTGAAGCTCATTTCCTGCAGCGGAGTATTCAATTGAAGAGACTGCTGCAGCTCATAGGTCAGTTTTTTCTTCTTCCAGAACATGTTCTTGCCTCTCCCTCTATAGTACATTATGCATAAAAACTTCACTGGGTCATAGCTCCAATTTTATCTACATTCAACAGATCATAATTTAGATAATAAATGAGATTGAAGCGCTCTGACTGTATCCAATGTTGTCCGTAATTCATTCAGTTCCCAGCGGCGAAGTTTCCGCAAGTCAATTTCAGTAGAAATCTCTTCATTTTTTAAGTGCTTTTCCCATGACATAGAAATTCGGATACTCAATGATATTTCATATGCATGTCGAATCTCTTCGGCAAAATCTTTTGTGATTTTCTTCTTTTTCTGCAACGCAGAGATGATTTCTAATGGAGTTGTATTAATGATCCCATTACTTACACCTAGAATTTGCAAACAGTGATGTAGTGGAAATAACGCGTGCTTTTTTATATCAATGACATCAGCCTTGCTGCGTCCACGGAAAATGGTCAGGAAATTCTGCTGCAGCTGCGGAATTGGTTTCTCCCTTTCCTGCTCTGCCATATAATAAATAAATGTAGAAGACTTTCTTAGCTGATTATTTACCATCTTCACAAAACGATCGTTAACTGATACTTCTCCAAATAAAAAGCGGAAAGATAAGAAGTTATAGCCAAGCAAAATCTGCTCAGGTGTTGACTTCAACGCCCACTGGCGAAGACGAAGTTGCCATCCTTCCAGTGTGCCTCGCCACTGTGATTCACTAGCCATCATAAATCCTTTACATCTAGTATACCCGGCCTGCTCTAAATGAATTACAATTTCATTTCCGAGAAGCTCAAAGTACTTCTCTACTTTCTGTAACTCACCTGCAGACACATCTTCAAATACGAGGAAATGGTCTTGGTCGGTAAGCATGAATTGTTCTCCCCGTGCACCGCTGCCCATCTGATACCATGCAAATGGTACAGGCGGTTTGCCGATGCCTTTATTCTCCAGTGACTTCAAAGCGAGAAGAACACAGTGCTTTGCCAAACGATCATAAAATTTCGTAATGATTTCCAATGTATGAATGGTGGAAATCTCATCTTGAATCAAATTGGAAAGCACATCGTAAATAGCCTCTTTAACGACAGGCAGATTTTCAAATGACGATTCTTCAATCGTCTTTAATATGTTCATTGAATTTCGATCGCGTTTTGTAATAAGTGTAGCAAACGTGACGATTCCAACTGGCTTACCTGCTTTAACTACAGGCAAATGCTTTATCCCATGCTTATAGAACTTGGTTAATGCCTCATAGTAGTAATCTGTCAATCTGACCGTATGCGGATTCTTTGACATAACGTCTTTAGCCAGTAACCCTATTGATGAACCTTTACCCGCTATTACACGTTCCACGAGGTCTTTTTCTGTGACAATACCACTTAATTTCCCTACTTGGTCAGTAACAATAATTGAACTGATCGAATTCTTGATCATCAGCTCTGCAATTTCTTGAACTTCTGCTTCTGCATGGATTGTCACCACCGGGCTGCTCATAAAATCTTGCACACGGCGTACATACGGTTCACTTTCTCCATATTCATCCGCCAGACGAACCTGCTCACCTAAAGAGGTATAAACGTTTGCAAGCCGCAATGACATTTTTCGTAATACAAAATCACGTACATTCTGGTCATCCATACGCTTCTTGATTACTTCATACGGTACTTGCAGACAGATTGAGTCTTCTGCCACTTCCATATCAATATGATGCTTATCAAGAGGCCGTGCCATTTCACCTAAATAATAAGCAAAGTTAGAAAATCCGATGATTTCATTTTCCTGAATGATTTCCAGCATGACAGAACTTCCATCTTGCCCTTCGATTTGTACTTCCGCTGAACCTTGAAGGATAAGCAGTAACCCCTCTTGCGGCGTCTTAAAGTAATTGGATTTCTCCGTATGATCATAAATCGTTAATTTACATTCTAACAGTAACAGTTCAAATTCCTCTTCGTTTGTACCGGCAAACAAAGGATTCTTATGGATTCTTTCATACAACGCACGATCTTTTATCGTCTGTATCACATCAAAACCACCTTCGGATGACATAGTAAAAGCAGATTAACGATTTTAATACATAAAAATTGCTTCCCCTTTTGACTAACGGAAGGGAAAGCAATTCATTAATTAAGAATATTACAGAAAATTAGTTATCAAGCTCTTTGTATCCAGTTTCCGCTTTGAAACGTACTTCTGCATACGCAACTTCGTCTTTTTCATGACGCTTGGAGCTCACCAATGTACCAATCACTGCAGCAAGGAAACCTGCTGGTACAGAAATGATAGCCGGATTAGCATACGGGAAGATTGGATTTCCAGTAATTAGTGTAGCCCCTTCAACCGGGCTCATAACACTTGGACTGATTGCAACTAGAACAAGTGCAACAATTAATCCTGTAAGCATAGATGCTACAGCACCAGTTGTGTTAAAACGCTTCCAATAGATTGTCATAAGAATTGTAGGCACGTTAGCGGATGCAGCAACACAGAATGCAAGTGATACTAAGAACGCTACGTTCAATTTCTCAGAACCTAAAGCTAGAAGGATAGAGAATACCCCAATTAAAATCGAAGCAATACGAGCTGCATTTACTTGTTGTTTCTCTGTAACATTACCATTTTTAATAATCTGACCATAAAGATCGTGTGCAATTGCTGACGCTCCAGAAAGTACAAGTCCCGCTACAACAGCAAGGATTGTTGCGAATGCAACTGCTGCTACGAAGGATTCCAGTGCGTCACCGCCGAGAACTCCGGCAAGCATCGGTGCGGCCATGTTTCCTGCGGCGTTTTCTGCGATAATTGCGTCAGCTCCCACGAATTTCGCTGCTCCGAATCCTAAGAAAATAGTCATAACGTAGAAGATACCAATGATCCAAACAGAATAAATTACTGATGAACGAGCTGTTTTCGCATCTTTTACTGTGAAGAAACGCATTAAGATGTGTGGAAGACCAGCAGTTCCTAAAACTAGAGCAATCAATACTGAAATCAGACCGATTGTGTCTTTATATACGACTCCTGAGTGAAGGAAAGCTTCGCCGTGAGGAGTAGCAGTTCTCATGGCATCAAACATTCCGATAAAGTTAAAGTTGAACTTTAGAAGGACTAGGAATGAGATAACGATTGTACCTGCCATTAAGAGAATAGCCTTAACAATCTGCACCCAGCTTGTAGCGGTCATACCACCGAAAAGAACATAAATAAGCATCATAGTTCCCACAATAAGTACCGCTATCCAATATTCAATTCCAAAGAGTAATTTAATAAGTGCACCCGCTCCTACCAGCTGAGCAAGCATATAGAACATTACAATAGTGATAGTATTCAATGCCGCAGCTCCACGCACTTTCTTAGCGCCGAAACGTGCACCAATCATGTCAGCCATTGTAAATTTACCTAAGTTACGCAGTGGCTCAGCGATTAGGAAGAGTACTACCAGGTAAGCTGTAAGCCAACCAATACTATAGTAAAAACCATCAAAACCGTTAAGTGAAATCGCACCTGCGATTCCCAGGAATGATGCTGCAGATAAGTAGTCACCCGCAATAGCCATACCGTTTTGCCAGCCTGTCAAAGAACCGCCTGCTGTATAGAAATCACTCGCAGTAGTTGTTTGTTTTGCCGCCCAGTACGTGATATAAAGTGTTAAAGCGATTACCGCGAAGAATATTACGTATGAAATCCAACTCATGAACCCAACCCCCTTATTTTAGAACGTTTTTCTCTATGATTTTATCAACATCATTATCAAAATGCTTTGCTTTATTCATGTAAATTGAAGTAAACACCCATACCATGACGAACATGGAGAACGCATAAATCCAAGTCCATGTCAGATAACCGATTGCCGGTGTTTCAAGAATCTTCGTGTAACCAGTTAAAAGTGGAAGTAAAAAGTACGCTGCGAAGAAAAAGATTACATAAGGTCTTGAAAAGGTCTGTTTGCGTTTGACTAAGGCTTTAAAGTCTTCTGTTTCAACAATTTTCTCATAGTCTAATGTGGATTTCCCACGTGCCGTTTGATTGCTCATTTGTTAATCCCCTTTCTATTTTATCTGATTTACTGCAATAATTGCCGAATCCCTCCATTTTCTCTGAAACCGCTTTCATCATAGCGCCGAATAGACATTATGTACCAGCGAAACAGGTTTTCGATTTGTTATAGTACACATGTAAACAATACCAAACGTTTACTTAACTTGCAATACCTTTTTTTGAAGATTTGTAAAATTAAATTTACTGAGATAAAGCAAGATCGGTATTGACATTAATCTAACAAAAGCCTGTGAAAGTTACAAGAACTATTTTTATTTTTCTTACTTTTATTTTTGACAACATATCAAAAACACTATTCAAATTTCCAGTTTTCGAGTGAAAATATATTTGATACTGTTAAAGAACAGCAAAAAGATGTAGTATACTGTATATCGTCATGATTAAGATAATGCTCATTGAGTAAACATATTATAGAGAAAGATGGTGTGTAATTTTGCCTATACCTACTAATCACTCACAACCGATCCGTAAAACTGCCAAGGAAAATGCTTTCAGTCAACTGCAAAAATGGATTATTGACGGCACTCTTCAGCCAGGCGAAAAATTAAATGATGTGGAACTTGCTGATGCACTTGGCGTCAGCCGGACACCGATACGGGAATCTCTTCAGCTTTTGGAAGTACAAGGCTTCGTACAGATGTTTCCTGGTAAAGCAACTCAAGTAACGGATGTTGAGCGAGAATCTATTTCAGAACTTCTGCCTCCCCTCGCGGCACTGCAGGCTTTATCAGCGGAACTCGCCATACCCAACCTGACAGAAAATGTTATAAAAAAATTACGCGAGACAAATAAACGTTTTGCACAGGCTGTTGAAAAAGAAGATTATTTCCAAGCTTTGAAAGTAGATGAAAAGTTCCACCAGATTATTGTGGATACTGCCAACAACCCCTACATTTCTTCTATGCTCGTCTCTTTGCAGGCGCATGTACGCAGATTATTTTTTCATAACTCCATCATACTCACTTCCCAATCAATTATTGAACATGAACAAATAATTGATTTGATGAGTATGCGGGACGGAGAGCAAGTTACGAAAGTAATGCGTGAAAACTGGCTGCGTGCAATCGAAGAATTTCATTCCATAGAGAAAACCAATTCATAAATTATCAAAAAACAGGATCCGATTTCAAACTCGGATCCTGTTTTTATTACTATTTTTATTGGACAGAACAACTGCCAGGCTTAAGATCACTGTGACCACCAACACTGGTATCAGCCAGCCGATTCCTTCCGCATAATAGGGAATGTAGTGTAAGTATGCTTTATTGATAGCAGAAATCCAATTAGGCAACGGATGATCAACCAATGAATAAAATTTCACAAGTGCTTCAATTGAACTGACCAAAAAGGCAGTAGCTGTTGCCATTTGGTAAACTAGCTTCGACTGATGAAACAATGGACCTGTGAAAGTTAGTAAGATCAGCACCATAGCCAGAGGATAAAGCAGCACTAGAACAGGCAGTGAGAAATTGATGATGTTTGCCAGCCCGAAATTTGCTACCGCCAGACAGAAGGTAGAAAATATCACCACGAACCCTTTATAGCTAATTACAGGTATGATCGAATGAAAATATTCCCCACAAGCTGTCATCAGACCGATCGCAGTCGTTAAGCACGCCAACATGATAACGATCCCGAGCAGCACAAATCCAACTGAACCAAAATAATACGAAGCCGTCTCACTTAAAACCGCTCCCCCTGAGTTTACATAGCCAATCGATTCAACTGAAGCTGCACCCAAATAGGCGATTCCGAGATAGATAATGGCAAGGAAACCTGCCGCTACAAAACCAGTTTTAATAGTGGCTTTCAAAATTTGTTTTTTATCGGTAATTCCCATCGACTGAACAGCTTTTATGACGATAATACCGAACACTAGCGAAGCTAATGCATCCATTGTATTGTAGCCTTTTAAGAAGCCTGTAAAGAATGCTCCATCTGTATAAGGAATCTGTGCATTCTGAATCACGCCCATCGGCTTGAAAATCGTCATAGCAATAAGACCGATTAGCAGAATAATAATCATTGGGGAAAGCAGCTTGCCGATTCTATCCACAATTTTTGCAGGATTTAATGACAGCCACATGCTAATACCGAAAAATACAACGGTAAATAAAAATCTAGCGAGTGCTATCGGAAAACCGTTGAGAAAAGGTGCAACGCCTATATCAAATGCTACCGCTCCCGTTCTCGGCGCTGCAAAAAATGGACCGATTGTTAAATAAAGAATAGATGTGAACAATAACGCGTATACAGGATGGATCCGGCTTGCCAGATCTTGTAAGTCTTTGCTGCCGGAAAATCCAATTGCCAAAATACCAAGAAACGGCAGGCCGACACCTGTAAACAAAAATCCAAGCATCGCTTTCCAAGTATGTGTACCAGCGAGCTGGCCGAGTTCTGCTGGAAAGATTAAGTTCCCAGCTCCGAAAAATAATGCGAACAGCATGACACCGATCACAAGACTAGATGAAAATGATAATTTTTTCTCCATATGCTTAAAAATCCTCCCACAAAAGACAGTGCTTTTCTGTATGCAATATATTACGTTTTCTCATCTTACCCTTAGTTATTTAGAAAATCAACCGCCTGCCAAATCATTTAACTTTTGGCACTATTGCCAACCAACTGATTATTTTCTTTGCAGTTATGCCACAACAGTTTTTTTCATTGATTTTTAGTTAATAGAAAAAACCGGTTGCAAAATCGCAGCCGGTCTACATCAAACATTTATCAAATTAATTTATAACAAATTTAGTCTTACTATATCCTTCTCTCATCTTAGACACCTGAAGAGTGGCAGGGATGGCTTCTTTCATTTCGTCAATATGTGAAATGATTCCAATCATTCGTCCAGACTGCTGCAGCGCAATCAACGTGTCGATGGCTTTTTGAATCGCTTCCTCATCTAAAGCGCCAAACCCTTCATCAATAAACAGCGTCTCCATGCGGACAGCTCCTTGGAAGCTTTGAATGACGTCAGCCATGCCTAGCGCCAGACAAAGTGAAGCATTGAACTTTTCTCCGCCCGACAGTGTCTTCACATCGCGTGTTTGGCCTGTATAGGCATCATGCACGTCAATACCCAATCCGCTCTGCTTCCCTCTTGTTTCCTGACGGTCGCTCCTGACCAATTCATACTGTCCGTTCGACACATCACGCAGTCGGATATTAGCTGCCTGAATAATCCGCTCTAAATACTCTATTTGTATATAGCGTTCAAATGATATTTTCAAGCGATTTTGCCCACGGACAATATCATATAAATTCGTGATCTTGCCATGAGTACTTTCTAATTCTGCCTCACGCTTTTTGCTTGTCTCCAGCTGGATAAGCAGCTCTTCTGCAGACTTTTTCCAGCCTTCAGACTGATTGAAGAGCGCAAATGCCTGTTCATATTGATTTTTCAGCAACTCTACTTGCTGCTGCAGTGCATGCAGGTCGATCGGCTGTTTATCCTTTACAGATTCTCTCAATTCATTCAAAGCAGCCTGCAGTGTATGAAGTGACTGAGCATATGTCTGCAGTCGCTGTTGAATTTCCTGACGCTCTTGTATTGGCAGTTTCACCAGAAGATAGCCCTCCTGTGAATCAAAGCCTTCTTCCGTCAGACGCTTTTCAAAACCAGCCTGACTCGCCTGCAGTTTTTCTCTCATTTCTGCAGCTGCCTGCTTTTCCATCTGCTCGCGAGAATCCATTTTCGTTCGTAATGTATGGACATCCTGCAGCTTCTGCTGAATCGCTTTCCAGACATTCTCAAGCTCCGTGCTAACTGCTTCTTTTGTCCGGATTTTCTGCTGCAATGCTGACAATTCCCGAATCTCTTCTGGTATTTTTGAAATCGAATGATTATACACTGCCTGTTTGGTTTCCCATTCACTTTTTGTTTCATTGTACAGCTGCTCTAATTTTTTCATTGCAGCAAGTAATTCGTTATTCGCTGTTTCTGCTTTATCACTTTCCGCTTTTTCTATCTTTACCAGTTCTCTGTTCTTTCGCAGCTGTCCGACTTTGTTCTCCAGTGCCGCCGCTTCTGCTTTGTAATCACGATCCAATACAATCTGTTGCTCTTTCAGTTCTTTATTAAGAAGCTCCAGCTGATTCAAAACTTGCTGCCATTCCGCATGCTTCGAATGAAAATATTGCTCCTTCGCAAGCCATTCTTTCTTCGCTTGATCTAATTGTTGCTTTGTTACATGCTCATTTTCTCCGTCAACCGCTTTATTCGGATGATGGCTGCTGCCACATACAGGGCAGGCCTGTCCTTCTTGTAATGAAGTAGCAAGCAATATCGCCTGACTGCCAATCCATCGACTTTCAAGTGCTTGGTAATCTGCTTCAAAGCGTTCATTTTCAGCTTTTGCCATTATAAATTGCTGCTCAATTTCTTCGGCCTTATGAGTTTGCTGTTCGAAAATTTTCTGCTGTTTTGCATTGGCGGTCACTTTTGCCAGTTCATCTACATACGATTCATAATCCTCCAGCCCAGCTTCCAGTTGTTTAATCTTTTCTTTTTGTAATTCCAATGAAGTCTGTCGCTGTTCAAGCAATTGCTGCTCCTGCATTAGTTGTGCGGAAGCCTGAATGAATTTTTTCTCTAACTGCACTAAGTACTGGCGTTCATTGGTAAGACCCGAAACGGCAGGCAGCAGACTCTTCAAGGCATGTAGATCTTCTTTCAAATCATTTCGTTCACCTTCGCGTGCTTGTTCTTGCTCGTAAGATACTTTGGCAGCGGCCAGTTGTCGATTGGCATCCGCCAGAAGTAAAACTGCTTCTTCATAACTTTTATTTTTCTGGAGCAATTCAGCTTCATTCGATTTCACTTGCAGCTCGAAGTCTTCCAAGCGAGCTGCGCGTTCGGCTGCATGATAACGTTTCTCCAGCTCTTCCATGTGATCTTTTTGATCATGCAGCTGCTGTAATTCAGCTTCACGCTTTTTTAGTTTTTCAAACTGTTCATTGATTGAACGTGCTGCATGAAGTTCTTTTTGTTTTTCATCATGCTGACGATAAATCTTTGTATACTCTTCATGTTTCTCTATAGACTGTTGCTGATAATAAGTCCGTTCTTGCTGCAACCCCGATACCAGTTGATAATAATTCGGATATTCTGCTTTCAGTTCGGCAAATAAAAGTGTCTCACGCTCCGGCAATTTTGCAGGAATTTGGTGAAGCACTGCGTCACTCATCTGTTTCTCACGAAGATATTCCGCATTCGCCTCATCTTTTTTTACTTTCAATCGATCGACAAGCTTCTGATATGGCTCCGTCTTGAAAATTTTGCGCATAATCGCTTCCTTGTTGGCTGTATCTGATGTCAGGAATTTACGGAATTCCCCTTGTGGAAGCATCATAATCTGACTGAACTGTGCATGCGTGAAGCCCAGAAGTTCCTCTATTTTATCATTCACCTCTGTGACGATTTGGCGGTCAGTTACCGGAATCGAATGTGTCTCAGTCTCTTCAAATAACTCACATCGCCCAAGTGTGTCCGATTTATTCCCTTTTTTCCGGTAAGGAATCTGACGCAGCACTCGATACCGCTTCTGATGAATATCAAATGTCAGTTCCACAGTTGTCTGGACATCGTCATCTGCAAACTGACTGCGCAACGCCTTCGTATCTGTACGATCTTCTCCGCTCGCCTGCCCGTATAATGCGAAACAAATCCCATCAAAGATCGTTGTCTTTCCAGCTCCTGTCTTTCCGGAGATGACAAATAAACGATGCTCTTTCAGATCCCGGAAATCAACGGTCTCTTTATCTTTGTAAGGGCCAAACGCTGTCATCGTTAATGTGATCGGCTTCATGCTTTGTCCTCCTCATTCATGACATCCCACAGCACTTCAGCAAATAACTGTTCCGTTTCCGTATCTGCCGATTCACCTTGCAGTTCTTTATAGAAGGAAGCAAACAGTGCTCTGTCGTCTTCACGCTTCTCCACGTTAACAGCAGAACCCATTCCTTCAGCTGAAGTAGTCAGAAGCTTGCGCTCAACATGCATCGCATTCGGATAGACAGAACGTATTTTTTCCATCGGCTGAATAATCGGCACCGTATCCAACAACTTAACGAATACATAATCTTCATTGGGCTGCTGTTCGAGCAACTCGTCCATCGTGCCTTCAACTGTACGCATATCATGAAGCGGTTCAAGCAGTCTCTTCTCTATCTCTGTCTTGCCGTCTTCATGTAGATGGACAATGAGATAGCCTTTTTGATGGTTCTCTTCCGATATAGAATACTTTAAAGGAGAGCCTGAATAGCGAATCGTTTCAGACCCAACGTAATGCGCTCTATGTAAGTGGCCCAGGGCAGTATAATGAAACGGCGAAAAAAGGTCGGAGGATACGTATTCTGCTCCGCCGATCGACAGTGGTCTTTCCGCATCGCTTGTGTTCTCTTCCTTCTCCCCATGTGGTGTGATGAAAGCATGTCCGACAAAAACATGTCTCGCGTCGCGATTCATCGACTCCTGAATTCTAGTAATCGTTTCTTTCATCGCCTGCTGATGACTAAAGATCGCATCATCTTCAAATAGATAACTGACTTTTGAAGGATCTGCATATGGAATCAGATGAAAATGGACTTCGCCAAATTCATCATTCAAGATGACAGGCGGCAAATCTACAGACAGCTCCCCTGTAATATGCAGACCTTGTTCTTTCATGAATGTGCTGCCGAAATGAAGCCGGCTCGGGCTGTCATGATTTCCTGCGATCGCAATGACAGGTGTTTGTAAATCAATGACAATTTCTTGGAGGACATCATTCAGTAAGTTAACTGCTTCTGTTGGAGGGATTGCCCGGTCGTACAGATCGCCTGCAATAATGACTGCATCCGGTTTTTCCATCTTAATTTCTTCAATGAAAGCGTTAAGGATATAGCGCTGATCTTCTGTCATATAGACACCTTGGACCAGTTTGCCAAGGTGCCAGTCAGCTGTGTGGAATAATTTCAAACAGATTCTCCTCTCTTGGTACAGCTCGCTAAAAGTAAAATTTAATTTTGAAGTTTCTTTTCTGCTTCATGTAGGATCTCACCGATTTTTCTCTCATTGATCACTAGATCGGCAAGATAATCCATGGAGGTTGGTTCCATATTGATGATGACGAGTTTAGCTCCGTTCTCTTTTGACAGCATAGGAAATTGATTAGCTGGAGAAACAGTCAGGGATGAACCAAGTACGATAAACAGGTCAGCTTTTTCACTTTCAAAGATCGCTTGTAGAAAAGCTTCTTCTGGCAGCATTTCACCGAATAAAACGACAGCAGGACGCAGTTTCCCACCGCATTCACAATAGAATTCATCTTGTTCATAGCGCTCATTGCCGTACACTTTGCCACAGGTCTCGCAACGTACTTCGCGAAGCGTACCATGCAGTTCCATGACATTCTTCGATCCCGCCAGCGTATGAAAACCATCCACATTCTGCGTAATGATGCCCGAAATCAATCCTCGCTCTTCCCATTTGGAAAGGATGCGGTGTCCTTCATGGGGACCCGCTTCCTTGGCAGCCAGCACACGCTGTTTATAGAATTGGAAAAATTGATCGAATTGCTGATTGAGCGCTGTGACACTTGCCACCTTCGCAGGATCTTCCATTTCCCACATACCAGTCTTCGCAGATCGAAAATCTGGCAGTCCGCTTTCCGTAGACATTCCTGCTCCCGTATAAACGATTGTGCGCTTCGATTCCTTCAGTAAATCAGCTAGCATAGACACTCATCCTTTCATAATAGCGAAATTACGTTCTATTCTTATAGTAGCACAAAATGTTTTCAGCAAGATTGACAAAACCTTAATGAAATGAAAAAACGGGCATCCACTATGGATACCCGCCAGCCACTATTTTGATGTAATACCTTTGATTACTTGAAGATCAATTAGACCGTCGATTTCATTTGTCTTAATGTAATCCGCTTCTTGACTGATATCTGCCATCTCTTGCAGAACGTCTTCATTCACCTCTGTCGTTACTTCAATCCGGCTGAATGCTGCTTCGAGCTCTTCTTTACCTAACTCTTTCCCTGTCAGCCCTTTTATATGCTTCACCACCAGTGCCTGCGCTTCTTCGGGCTCATCACGTACAAACTGCACAGCTCTTGCATGGGCCGTTAAATAGGCTTTCACTAAATCATCATGCTTTAGGAACTGATCACTTGTCGCGACTACTGTATTTGTCGATTCCTTGCCCCATGCAAAGTCTTCCCAGTCCAGCAATAGTTTACCGTCTGCCTGATTTTGTAAAATATAGCCCCATGGTTCTTGTGTTGCTGCTGCGTCTACTGATTTTTGAATGAATAGTGTCGCCGTGTCTGCCGGTGCTGCTGCAAAGAAGTCAACAGTTCCGCCGTTTGCTTTTGCTTTCAGATTTACATCTTTCAATGCTTTACGTAACATTACGTCCTGCGTGCTTCCAATTACAGGAATTGCTACTTGTTTGCCGTCTAAGTCTGCAAGTTCATTTATACCGCTATGCCCTGCTGACACTAATACCGCACCGCCGTTTACTGCTCCAGAAACAATATGGTATTTAGGATCCTTCACGAAGTAGTTGATCACGGGACCCGGTCCTACCGTTCCGATATCGATTGAATTTGTAGCCATCGCTTCCATGAACAATCCGCCGTTGCTGACAGTCTTTGTAGAAATTTTGATGTCTTCGCCAAACTCTTCAGCGAAGTAATTATTTTCTAACCCAATGATTGTTGCAATATGCGTTAGATTCGGGAAGTAGCCGATTTTCACTTCATTTTTATCTATTTCCGCTGCATCTTTATTGCCGCAGCCTGACAAGATCCCCACTATTGCCAACCCTGATAATAATACACCGATTAATTTTTTATTCATCTTCTTCTCCCCTTTTCCCATTGAGCTTGTTACGCCCGTATTCCCCATTTTCGTTCCACATTCCGTTCCAACCGCAAGAATAATACGTTATCCATAATCGTTCCGATCACACCAATGATGATCATTACAGAAATGACTAAATCCATCTGGCCAAGTGCACGACCTGCTTCAAGAAGCTGGCCGAGTCCTACACCGGCACCGAGCAATTCCCCTGCCATGAGGGCCCTCCATGAGAACGCCCAGGCTATACGCAGGCCAGAAATCAGCTGCGGGACAGATGCTGGTAAAATTACTGTCCGCAAAAAGTGAAATCCACCTGAACCCAGTGATTTAGCAACCTGCTGATATAGAACCGGGACATTTTTGAATCCACTTGTTGCATTAACGATCATCGTCCAGGTAGCCCCTAATGTCACAATAAATAAAATAGCGAAATCGTTTAGGCCGAACCAGATGATTGCGAGTGGAAACCAGACAATACTAGGAATCGACTGCAGTGCTGTCACGAGAAACCCGAGTGTATCTTCCACCAGCTTATAGCGCCAAATTAAATAACCAAGTACGAGACCCAGTATCGATGCTACCGTAAATCCAATGAGCAGCCGTGTGAGACTCGCACCAATTGCAATCAAGATTTGTCCGGAGATCAGACCGGAGATTAATGTCGTCATTACTTGTGTGAAACTCGGAAACATAAAGTCTGGCAACTCTGACAGTCTAGATGTGACTTCCCATATCGCCACTAGTATCCCGAGAAACACTATTCGTCTTAAAGCTGTAGTCATCGCCCATCTCCTCCTTCAGCACCTTCTCTATTTCATCCTGCAGCTCTGCTAATATCTGTTTCTCGAGCTGAAGTGTCACATCACTAGGCACTACGCCGTCTTTAGAATCTTTAGATGTGAAAACTGCCTTAATTCTTCCTGGCCTTGTAGCAAAAACTACTATCTTCTGCGACAGCAGTACAGCTTCCCGGATATTATGTGTAATGAAGAAAATCGTCACTTTCGTTTTACTCCAGATATCCAACAATTCTTTATGCAATACCATTCGCGTCTGTTCATCCAGCGCAGCGAAAGGTTCATCCATCAATAAAATATCCGGCTCCATCACTAACGCTCTTGCAATGGATACACGCTGTTTCATACCGCCTGACAGCTGATGTGGATAGGCATTAATATAATTTCCTAAGTGCACCATTTTGAGCATTTCAATCGCTTTTTGCTCCGCTTCCTTCTTCGGCATTTTTTTCAGCAACAGTCCGTACGTGACGTTATCAAGCACAGTCAGCCAAGGGAATAGACCCGCCTCCTGAAAAACAACCACTCTGTCTGAGCCGGAACCTTTAACTTGTTTCCCATTAATTTCAATTGTTCCACTATCCGCTTTTTCAAGCCCTGCGATTACATAAAGCATCGTCGATTTACCACAGCCTGAAGGTCCGACGATAGAAACGAATTGTCCTTTTTCAACATCCAAATTGATGTTGTCCAGTACCTTGACAGTCCCTTTTTCTTTATGGGGAAAGCTCTTTTCGATCCCATTGATTGATAAGTACATGCCAACTCCCCCAGTCATTGTTTTGCTTAGTGTTGTTTTAATCCCTACTAATTCTATTTGTTTAACATATGTATATAATCTACCATTCAGATAGGTTTTGTCAACACTATTTTTAATATTCTTTTTTTCGACGTAAAAAACCTCTCCTGCTAAGCAGAAGAGGCTGGTGAATTAGTATTTTATTCGGTAAACAAATCACTAGATAAATAACGTTCACCGGAATCAGGCGCAATACAGACGACTGTATCTTCAGGAGTTAAACGCTTTGCTACTTGCAAGGCTGCATAAAGTGAAGCGCCGCCGGATGGTCCAAGCAGTACGCCTTCCTGTCTCGCAAATTTCCGTACTGTTTCATATGCTTCATCGTCTTCAATTTGGAAGATTTCATCGTAAACATCCGTATTCAGAACAGGCGGAATAAATCCAGGACTTGTGCCAACTAGCTTATGCTTACCTGGCTGCCCACCAGATAATACCGGAGATCCTGCAGGTTCTACAACATGAACGGTAATATCGGGGTCATGTTGTTTCAGCGATTCCCCCGTTCCTGTTACTGTTCCCCCGGTTCCTGATGTACAGACGAATGCTGTCAGTTTCCGATTGATCGACTTGATCGATTCAATGATTTCAACAGCTGTCGTATGCCGGTGACTGTCGGGATTCGCTTCATTTTCAAACTGCATGGGAATAAAACTGTTTTCAATTGAAGCAGCGATTTCATTGGCTTTTGCGATGGCACCCGGCATACGCTCACTACTCGGCGTTAAGACGACCTTGGCACCATATGCTTTCATCAATCGAATACGCTCTATTGTTGAATTGTCCGGCATTACGAAAATCGCAGGATAGCCTTTGGCGGCAGCGTTCATAGCAAGTCCGATGCCTGTATTGCCAGAAGTAGGTTCAATGATTGTTGCACCAGGTTTCAGCTCACCGCTTTTTTCTGCTTCTACGAGCATTTGATAGGCAGCCCGATCCTTGACGCTGCGGCTCGGATTAAAATATTCCAATTTCACATAGACTGCTGCACCATTCGGATCACCGAGCGTTCGAACTTTTACCAACGGCGTGTCGCCTATTAACTCTGCCACGTTATTTACAACTGTCATGCCGCACACCCTCTTTATCATTAATAAAACCAGTATAACAAAAGAAGATATAATATTCCTAGTTAAAAGATATACTTTAAAGAGTTTTGACTATAAACGAATTGTTGTTCTCTTGCGCCATATCATTGTCCCGACAAATGTGATCGCCAGTACTGCCAATCCCAATAAAAATGGAAAATCATGATTTACATCATATAATCGTCCTGCCAATAAAGGACCCGCAACGTTTCCGATACTCATATAAGAGTTATTCATTCCCATCGCAAAGCCCTGTTCATTTCCTGCAAGTTTTGAGACAAGCGTCGTAAGCACTGGACGTAGAATAGAAGAAGCGAGGAAAATGATCATAGTTACGATAAAAAACATCGAATAACTTCCTGCTATCACTGACAACAAGAATCCGCCTGCCGCCACTGCTAAAAAAACAGTCAACACATTGAGTTCTCCAATAGTCCGCACAATCCAGTCTACCGCAAATAATTGAATGACAACGCTGACGATTCCTGTCGCTGTCACCATGACCGCAATATCCTTCGGCGTCGCACCGAAGGAATTATCGATATAGAGACCAAGTACCGACTCATACGCCATCAGTCCAAAGCTCATGACGAGTGTAATAACAAGGGGAATAATATAGGGCTTGCCAAATGAATTCCTAATTTCCTTTACCATGGACTGCGGCTTCATCATGACTTCCGGTTTATCTTCCAGACTTTCCTTTAAATAAATCGCAGAGAACACTACCGCCAGCAGACCGACCAAAGCTGAAACTAGCAGGGGCACTTTCAATCCATAATCTGCAAGAAACCCACCAATTCCCGGACCGATGACGATGCCAAGTGACATGGAAGCTGAGATCATACTGTTGCCTTTTGCGCGCTGATCCATCGTTGTAATGTCAGAAACATATGCAAATATTGCGGGTATAAGTAGCGCCGCTCCAATTCCGCCGATAATACGGGATATATAAAGTACCGTAATAGAATCTGAGAAATAAAATACAAACATGGATAGGGCCAAAACACTCAACCCGCTGATGATCATTTTTCTTCTGCCGTACTGGTCTGCCCATCTGCCCGCAATCGGTGACATGACGAACTGCGCGGCAGCGAACAATGCAATAATTAATCCTGCCGCTGTTCCTGCTTGACCTATCGACAGTAAATATGCTGGTAAAATGGGAATGATGATTCCAAAACTTCCGACTGCGATGAACATATTGACCATTAGAATATACAATTTTTTCCGTTGTGCTGACTGCAAGATGTCACCCCATTCCTGTTTAGATTCACTGATTCTACTTGCAAGTCCTACGCCTGTCAATGCTCAAAAAAAGTCTGCAGATAAGGGCTGCAGACTTTCTTCTACTTACACCGAAGCTTTGATTTGCTGATCACGAGGCAGTGCCAGACCGACAAGCCCAATAAAAGGCAGGAATGAAGTGATAATCATCGTTTGATAAACACCAATATAGTCCATCAATGCCCCAATGGCCACTGCACCAATTGCACCCATTCCGAATGCAAGACCCACTGTTAATCCTGCCATCGTTCCAATTTTCGACGGTACGAGTTCCTGTGCGTAAATGACTGTCACAGAAAAGCTGAGCATGATGAAAAACCCAATGACAAGCAGCAGCAGTATGACCGCCCATAACGGAGCATACGGCAGCAACAGACAGAGCGGAAGCGGAACAATCAATGACAGCACAATGACTTTCTTCCGACCGATTTTATCCGCCATCGGTCCACCAAAGAATGTACCCGCTGCACCTAGCGCAAGGAATAAGAAAATATACAGCTGGCCGTGTGTAATCGACAGGCCATAATTCTCCATCAAATGAAAGATATAAAAACTGGTGATATTTGTTACATAAAATGAGCGTGCAAAAATGATGACCATTAACAGAATGAGTGCAGTTACCACTTGATTCTTCGTCAAGTTTTCCATCGTCGTCAGTAAAACTTTCTTTCTATTACCGAGTCTTTCCTCATCAAGCTGTCTTTTATACCACATGGAAATACGGGTTAACAGCGCGATTCCTGCTGCCGCGACTAAAACAAATACCGCAGCCCCGATCTGACCGAGCGGCACAAGTACAAATGCACTAATGAGCGGGGCAAGTGCCTGTCCGGAGTTCCCTCCTACTTGATAAATAGACTGCGATAGTCCGCGCTTATTCCCCGCCGCCAAAAATGATACACGGGAGCCTTCGGGATGGAAAACAGCGGAACCAAATCCGAGGAGCATGACGGAAATAATTATCAACCAATAATTCGGCGCTAACGCAAGACCGGCCATACCGACCAATGAAAACGTCATACCGATAGGCAACGCAAACGGTTTCGGCTTGCGGTCACTGAAATAGCCGATCACAGGTTGAAGCAACGAGGCGATGATATTTAATGAGAACGCAATGAAACCTAATTGTTTAAATGAAAAGTCATGTGCTTCCTTTAAAATCGGCAGCATCGCTGGAATGACTGCCTGCAACGTGTCATTGAATAAATGACAGATTCCAATTGCAATCATGATCGGGAAAACCGGATTGTTGGCTGCTGCAGCGGTTGGAGAATTCTTCATATGAACATTTCACACCTTATCTATATAAGTTGAATCAAAATCAACATTATCGAAGTTACTTAGTACCGTTGACTTCCGTTCCAGGCGGACGCTTTCCGCGGGCATGGCTTGAGCCTCCTCGTCGCTACGCTCCTGCGGGGTCTCAAGGCTCATGCTCATAACGCTTCGCTTTTACTCGCAAAAGTAATTGCTATTCCCGCAGGAGTCG
>NZ_JARICI010000058.1 GCF_029257255.1 Sporosarcina sp.
TCCTCCAGTCTTTTTGGGATGTTTTGTCGACTACCATTATACAAGACTTGGGGAGGTACTTCTTTTTTGATGCCTTCAACCCCATGGGAGACAAGGGCCTGGAATTATGAAATTCATTCAAAGAATAAAGTATTTTTAATACTTAGCATTAAATATTTTCTTCTGAAATAACTTTAATTTCCATTAGAAATACAAGGAAATCGCAGGATAGACTTGATTTTTTCATTACATTATTGTTAACATAATATAGTATCAATTCAACTTACCTAACAGTTATAAATTTCTATATGAATAAGTATTGGCCAGACATACTTGCAGAAGGGGTTGACTATTTTATCAGAAGGAGCAGATGTGTATGACAACAGAACAGTCCATGTTACCTCATGATTCAGAAGATGAAGCAGTAAAAGATTATTCATTGGAACGTGTGCCTATAGAAGACCGGAATAAAAGCTGGCTGAGCATTACAAACATTACGTTTGGAATCGCAACTGCCATTTTTTATTTTCAGATGGGCAGCGTTATGGCGCTTCAGTTTGGAGCTCCAAATGCCATAGCCTCAGCGATTTACGCTATTGTCGTGGCGGGACTACTCGGTACAGTGATTGCATATTTATCAGCCAAATCAGGTATGAATGTTAACTTGCTATCACGTGGCGGTGGTTTCGGATATATCGGTGCATCACTCACCTCACTCATTTACGCCTCTAATTTCATTATGTATTGTGCTTTTGAAGGGTTGATTCTAGTCTCAGCCGTTCATCATTTTGTTCCAGACCTCCCTCAATGGATTCTTATCGTAGTTTTCGGAACACTTGTCATTCCATTAAACTGGTTTGGCATTGAGCAGCTGGACAAACTCCAGAAATGGTCCATGCCTGTTTTCATCATATTCCTAGTTACAGCTATTGTTGTGTCATTTATAAAACCTGCTGTTTACACCGGATCCGTCTTTTCTTATATGCCTGAAGGAGTTCAATTCGGAGGAACAGCATTATTATTCTGCATAGGAATGCACAATGGGATCATGGGATTGACAGCGCTACTCGCTTCCGACTATGCGCGTTTTTTAAAGCCCAAAGACCGAAAGTACGGTTCAATCGCAATCGGCTTCATCCCACAGATTTTCTGTTACGGTGTAATGGGCGGCCTCGGTATTTGGTTCGGAGTTCGTTTCCTTGAAGACGACCCAGGAGTTTACATCGTTCTATTACTCGGAATCGGCGGTGCATTATTTACTATGCTGACGCAACTTCGAATTAACGTCACAAATATTTACAGTAGTTCGCTTTCTTTATCTAATTTCTTTGAAAATGTTTTCCGTTTCACACCGGGACGTCGATTTTGGGTCATCGTCTCTGCAATATCTGCAATGCTATTGATGCTCGGAGGAATAGTGGATCACTTAGATACCGTGATGACTTTCCAGGGAGTGTTCTTATTCTCCTGGGCCGCTGTTTTAGTGACGGATGCATTGGTTGTGAAAAAATGGATGAAAATTGGACCAAACTATTATGTCGCACGACAGCAATTTCTTCATAAATGGAACCCCGTCGGTGTTGTCTCATTATTAGTGGCAAGTGCATTCGGTTCAGTAGCCGCATCTGGCTATCTGGGCATCTTCCTTCAATCAACAGCTGCCTTCTTCGCTGCATTACTCGCCGCAGTGCTGACAGTAGTGATCGCGAAGATGACAAAAGGTGCTTATTATGTAACGCGGGAACCAAAAGATATAACGGCAGATGATAAATTTTCTTGAATCATAATACAGAGTTAAGATACGATTGCCCTTACTTTTCCAACAGCATCTTGCTAGCGGACTAGCGTTAAACCAACTCGCTTGTATTTCAATATTCCTATACAACCAAAAAGCAAGTGCCTGTAAAATCGGCACTTGCTTTTTTAAATTCCACCTGACTCATTTTTGATTTCCTGAAAGTTCTCGTCGTTCGATATGTCTCCAGTCTCGCTTTCAGCATCGCTGAATAAGCAAAGATGACAGCCAGCATATAGAGAAGCTAAAGCTAAAGCTAAAGATAACCATAATTCATATAATTATTGATAACGCGGGATATTAAATCGCTTTCTCTCTCATATAAAGTAGAACATATGGCTCTTCCAAGTATTCTTCTATCTCTTGACTTAATACTATTTCTCGTGTTTTCAAATACTTTTCGCTATTCAACTCTTTCATTTTAATATATTCCAAAAAGGCCAGATGGTGTCTGCGACGTTCTGATCTTTTATCTATGCCATACCGATAAAAAAATAAATCTATTTCATTGTGTATTTTTTTACTTAACTTGTATTCGCTATAACAGTGATGAATAAACACCGCGTCAGGTACCAATACCATTTCCTCAGTTGACAACTTCATCCCCCTCCTTCTGTTAAACTTTTTTATTCGTTTGTATTAATAAGAGTACAATTACAGCCATTAATGCAGCGACAAACAGCCAGCCGTTTGAAAAGGAACCGCTTGTATCTACGATATAGCCAAACAACGGAGGAATTATCAATACCCCCCATGAGCTGATCGTGACGGTAACACCAGTAGCAAGTCCCGAGTTCTCTTTTTCTACCAATTCCACTATAATCGTCATCCATACTCCGTTATAACCGGAAATCGAAAACCCGAAGATGAATACTGTAATCAATATGGCAAGTAAAGGAGTCGCAGGCAGCAATAGCGCACATACCAATGCGCTGATCCCAGTCAGGACTGTTACAATGAACATAACGATCATTCGATTTCCTGCAAAGAAACGATCACTTATTGTACCCCAGGCAACTCTGCCGATTGAGCCCCCCACTTCAGCCAATACCAGCAAAAGACCAGCCAAAACAAGTGTCATTTCCAGTTTTTCAAAAGCAAATAAGATGATGTATGTTGTTAGGCACAGCTGTGCGCCCTGCAATCCCATCGCACTGATGCTCAATAAAAGAACCTGCCTATTGCTCATGATTGTTCGAAGGTCTTTACGAAATGTACTTTTATTCAATGGTGCGGGCTTCAATATTGCAGATTCCGCAGCATCTTGATAGTAGTAAGACACCAATGCCCCGAGGATCAACAATACGATGCAACTGACGAATAACGCCGGTCTCCAGCCAATTTCTTTAGCCAACGGGAGTAATAGCAGCGCTGCCATGGCAGAACCTGCAGTAATCCCCATTTGTTTAATCCCCATTGCAGTACCTCTGCTGTGCTGGGGAAACCAATAGAGAATACCCCTGTTTGTAGTTGGATGTATGGCTGCATATGCTCCGCCGCCCACCACTACAACCAGTAACAGTAAAACGAAATGAGTCGTGAATGAGATAAGAATAAAGCTGATTCCCAGTAATACTACTGTTCCAAACAGTTGTTTTTTCGAGCCTAAACGATCTACCAGCAAACCGGAAGGAATCGCAGAGAAAGACTGTCCAAGAAATAAAGCGGCAGGCAGCAATCCAATCTGTGTATGAGAGAGGGATAGGTCTTTACCTAGTAAAATAGTTAAAGGTGCCAAACTTCTGCCGACGAAGGACACCATGACTTGAGCAATCAATAACCAAATCAACATTTTCCAAGCTGTCCGTAAAGTAGGTTCTGTGGTTTGTACATTCATGATTCGGATCATCTCTTTTACTTTCTATAATGAAAAAGAGTGAGCTGGCAGCCAGCACACTCTCCTTTGACCGATCACTTACAAAACATCGAAACGCTGCCTAATCCATCGAATTGCGCAACGATGGAATCACCTGATTCAAATGAAATGGCTTCAGACATCGCACCGCTAAGTATGATATCTCCTTTTTTCAAACCTTTACCGCGCTTACTGAGCTCTTTAACAGACCACGCAACTGCTTCAGCCGGATGACCTAAGACAGCAGCACTTGAGCCTGTTTGCTCCACTTTTCCATTTTTGGACATGACCATGCCAATGCCGCCTAAATCTATGGATTCCGGGGAAATCCATTTACTGCCAACAACGAATCGAATCGAAGAACAATTATCAGCTATCACGTCGACTAATGTAAATTTAAAGTCCTTATATCTACTATCGATCACTTCGAGTGCAGGAGCCACATATTTCGTAGCCTTAATTACATCTTCAGCAGTGATATTTTCCCCCTCTAGATCTTCGCCCAATAAAAAGGCAATTTCAGGCTCTACTTTTGGATGAATCAACTCAGAATAGTTGACTGGCTCCCATTCTGTCGCAAGCATATCTGCATGCAAGTACCCGTAGATTGCTTGGTCAACCCCCATCATGACTTGTTTTGCCTTACTCGTAAGCCCAAGTTTCACGCCTACATGCTTCGTATTATTCTCAGACAAGCGATGTTCCAACAGACGATCTTGTATCACGTATGCTTCTTCAATTGTCAGTTCCGGATACTTATCGGTAACTTTAACAACCTCACGGGCATCACGCTCCGCTGTATATAAATAGTCCACAATTTCTTTTTCACGATCTGTAAGTACTGTCATAGTTATACCCCCGCTTTCTCCTTCTTGGCCAATTCAGCAGCCACATCCAGAATCATATCTTCCTGTCCGCCAACCACTTTCATTCTTCCCAGCTCCATTAAGATATCGCGCGGATCCAGTCCAAATCTCGCTGCAGCCCGTTCTGAGTGCAATAAGAAACTCGAATATACGCCGGCATAGCCTAGCACCAGACTACCTTTTTTTATTTCCTGCGTGTCGGGAATCAACGGTCCGACAATATCTTCAGCTAAATCCATCATTTTATATAAATCAATTCCTACATCCATACCCATACGATCCATTACCGCGAGCAAAACTTCCGTCTGCGTATTGCCTGCTCCCGCACCTAGACAGCGAACCGCACCGTCTATACGGGTTGCCCCCTCATCAATCGCTGCAAGAGTATTGGCAACCGCTAAAGATAAGTTATTATGCGCATGGAATCCGACTTCAACATCCAATGAACCCCTCAACGCTTTGATCCGCTCACTTACTTGATGAGGCAGCAATGCACCCGCTGAATCCGTTACATAAACCGCCTGGGCTCCGTAACTCTCCATCAGTTTCGCCTGCTCTACTAATTTTTCAACAGGTACTGAATGTGCCATCATTAAAAATCCTAACGCTTCCATTCCTAGTTCGCGAGCCTGGCTGATATGCTGGGCTGAAACATCCGCTTCCGTTGAGTGAGTTGCTACTCGCACGAGACTTGCGCCCAATTTATGTGCTTGTTTCAGCTCACTCATCGTGCCGATACCCGGGATTAGCAAGACCGCTACTTTTGAATTGGTACATTCATCGACGGCAGCTTCGATCAATTCCATTTCATTGACCAAGGACTTTCCGTATTGAACCGTTGAGCCGCCCAGCCCATCACCATGACTTACTTCTATATAATGCATGCCTGCTTCATCTAATGCGCGGGTTACATTTCGTACCTGCTCAACAGTAAATTGGTGCGCTACGGTATGGCTCCCATCGCGTAAACAAACTTCTGTAATTTTAATTGGTTTCTTCGTCATGTACTTCACTCCTTCCCATTCATTAAATAACAGATCCTTGCATCGACCGCGCAAAGTCTTCCGCTACGCGTGTCGCTGCGGCTGTCATGATATCAAGATTGCCTGCATACTCCGGGAAATAATCGCCTGCTCCCTCCACTTCAACAAAGACCGTTACGACATTGCCTTCAAAAAGTGGTGCATGCTTCAATCGATATCCCGGCACATACTCTTTCACTTTCTCCACCATATTTTCAATGGATTCCTGAATCGCTTTTTCATCCATATTTTTCACTTCACAATAAATTGTGTCACGCATCAAGATAGGTGGATCAGCAGGATTTAAAATAATCAACGCTTTTCCTTTATCCGCCCCGCCGACTTCTTCTATTCCTCTACGTGTAGTAATCGTAAATTCATCGATATTCGCGCGTGTTCCCGGCCCAGCACTCAAACTTGAGATAGTCGCTACGATTTCTCCATATGTAACATCCGCTACCTTATTGATGGCATTCACAATGGGTATCGTTGCCTGTCCGCCACACGTAATCATGTTGACGTTATCCAGCTCACCTGCATGTTCTTCATTGCTTACAGCCGGCGAGAAAAAAGGCCCAATGGCTGCAGGTGTTAAATCGATTGCCAGCTTCCCTAATTTCTTAAGTACTTCCGCATGATGAATATGAGCTTTTGCAGAGGTTGCATCAAATACGATATCCGCCAGTTCCGGATGATCGACAATCGCTTGAATTCCAGTAGAGAAAACTTGATAACCTCTCTCTTTCGCCCGCTTCAATCCATCCGATTCGGGTTCGATTCCAATTACAGCTGTTAACTCTATAACATCACTGCGTTCAAGTTTGTACATTAAATCAGTTCCGATATTTCCGGAACCGATGATCGCCGCTTTTATTTTATCCATCTCATACTTCCTCCTTACTAGCCTGGTTTTTATTCAAAGTGTACAGTGACAGCACCGACCGGGCCAAAATCCGCCTTGATCGTGTCTCCTGCTTCCACTACAACCGCGCCGGATAGTGCTCCTGGTAGAATCAATTCGTCTTTTTTCAATGAAATGCCGAATTCATGCAATTTATTAGCAAGCCACGCAACAGCATGTGCCGGATGACCAAGCGCAGCAGCTCCTGCTCCTGTTGCAATCAACTCTTCATTTTTATAAAGAACCATACTATTTGTTCGTAAATCTAACGTTTCTAGCGTTGATTGCTTTTCACCAACCACCACTTTTGCGCTCGAACCGTTATCAGCAACTGTATCAATTAATTTAATTTTCCAATCTGCTACACGGCTGTCGATAATTTCAATCGTTGGTACGACATATTTAGTAGCCATCATGACGTCCAGATACGTTACATTCGGTCCCACTAAGTCTTCTGACAGCACAAAGCCAATTTCTGCTTCAACCTTTGGTGATACCATCGAATTCACTTTGACGACAGCTTCATTTTTTAATTCCATATCGTCATACAGATGACCGTAATCCGGCTCATCAACATTCAGCATTTTCTGCATCGCCGCACTTGTCAGGCCTACTTTTTTACCGATGACTGTTCTTCCTTCGGACAATTTCCGTTTCACCATTTCCAGCTGTATATGATAAGCATCTTCCACAGTTAATGAACTATCTCTATCCGTCAAAGGCGCTATTCCTTTGCGTGTTTTTTCCGCTTCTAATAGTTCTGATGCATAATCTTCAATTTTAATAGACAAGTTATTCCATCCTCCTGCTTGAAAACAACAAAAGGCGGGCGCAATGCCACCTTTAGTTGTTCGGTTTATTTTTTAATCGTAATGGTCTTCGCTTCTGTATAGAAATCAAAGCTGTGGCGGCCGCCTTCTCTTCCAATCCCGCTCGCTTTCGCCCCTCCAAACGGAGTACGCAGGTCTCGGACGTACCAGCAGTTTACCCACAGTAAACCCGAATGCACTTGAGAGGTTACGCGTTGACCGCGCCGCAAGTCATTTGTCCACACAACGCCAGCTAATCCATAAATGGAATCATTGGCAATGTCGATCGCTTCTTCTTCTGTCTTGAAAGGAATAATGACAGGAACCGGTCCAAAGATTTCTTCCTGTGCCACACGCATTTTATTATTCACGTCATATAAAACAGTAGGTTCATAGAAGTTTCCTTCCGGTAAACCTTCAACCATCTTACCGCCGCATGCCAGTTTCGCACCCTCATTAAGACCAATCTGAACATAGTCGGCTACTTCTTTTAAATGGCTTTTTGATACAAGCGCACCCATATCAGTAGCTTCATCTGTCGGATCGCCGACTTTAATGTTCTTCGTTGCCGCTACGAATTTCTCTAAGAACTTTTCATAAATGCCTTCCTGTACGAGAATTCTAGAACCCGCCAGACAAATTTCACCTTGATTTCGGAAGATCGCTTCAATTGAGCCTTCTACCGCTTCATCCAAATCCGCATCTTCAAATACAATGTTGGCCGATTTCCCGCCCAATTCCAATGAAACAGGAGTCAGATTTTCCGCAGCATTACGCATTACGGTCTTGCCTGTCTCGGATTCACCGACAAATGAAATCCGCTGAACATATGGATGCTTGGCCATTACAGTTCCTACCGTACTTCCAGGTCCTGTAAGAATGTTCAAAACTCCAGGCGGCAAGCCGGCTTCATTGGCAATCTCTCCAAGCAACACTGCACTTAAAGGCGTATCGGAAGCTGGTTTAATCACTACCGTATTTCCTGCGGCCAAGGCAGCAGATGCTTTCCAGGTCATTTGCATAAATGGAAGATTCCACGGAATAATTAAGCTAGTAACACCAGCAGGAGCATATTGTACATAGGACATGTGGTTCGCCATATCATAATGCTCATGCACCATATATTTCGCCATTTCAGCAAAGAAACGGAAATTTGATGCAGCACGCGGAATATCGAACTCACGGCTTTCACGAATTGGTTTTCCGACATCCAACGTCTCAATATATGCAAGCTGGTCCACTTTTTCCAGAATCAAATCGGCCATACGACACAAAATCTCTGAACGTTTTTCAACCGGCATATTGCTCCAAACTCCGCTTGTGAATGCTTTGTGTGCCACTTCAATTGCCAGGTTGGCATCTTCTTCTCCACCCTTTGCAACTGTAGCAAGCTTTTGGTTTGTTGCAGGATTTATCGTATCGAAAGTATCTCCTGAAATCGCATCTACGTATTTTCCACCTATAAATAGTTTCGCATCCTGGACAGTCGTATTGTCCGCTACTAATTCTTTAGCCACGATATTCCTCCTACTCTTCGATCTCGATGATCATCTCAATTTCTATCGCCGTATTGTTAGGAAGTTGCGACATACCGACTGCAGACCTTCCGTGCTTTCCTTTTTCTCCAAACACTTTACCGATTAAATCGGAAGCGCCGTTCATTACTTTCGGCTGATCCGTGAAATCCTCTGTGCTGTTGACCATACCCAGAACCTTCACAAACTGCTTTACTTTGCTCAGCTCACCAATTTCTTCTTTGACAACACTGATCAGGTTCAGCATGGATTGCTGAGCAGCCAAGTATCCTTCTTCTACAGTCAGATCTCTCCCCAGTTTGCCATGGTACTGATCTACGCCCTGTCCGGCTGTAAATAATAAATTTCCCGTGCGGACACACCGAACATAATCTCCAAGTGAAGGACGTAAAGGAGGCAGTTCCAGCCCTAATTCTTTCAATTTTTCTTCAGGTGTCATTTTTTCATCTCTTCCTTTATGGATATGTTTAAAAATTCCAGTGCATTTCCACCAAGAATCGCTTTTCTTTGTTCATCAGATAGATTCACTGTTTCATCAACTACTTTGCCGGGTGGGATTTCACGCAGCAGGAATGGATAATCAGAACCCATTACAATCTTTTCATGGCCGAAACGATCGATCATATAATTAAGATTCAACGGATCATAATTTAATGAATCAAAGTAGAAGTTCTTTGCATAAAAGCTTGGCAGTTCTTTCGTCTGTCTCAGATGCGGCCAAACTTTCCAGCCTTGGTCCAATCTCGGAAGAATATACGGGAATGACCCTCCACCGTGTGCAAAACAGACTTTAAGTTTCGGAAACTTCTCTATTACGCCGCCATTGATCAAACTCGCTGCTGCTAAAGCTGTCTCACTCGGCATGCCTACTGTATACATGAAGTTATGTCGTGGCATCCTATCTTTACCAAGAGTTTCCCATGGGTGTACAAATAAAGGAACTTCCCACTTTTCCGCCATTTCAAAGAACTTTGTGAAATCGGGATCATCTAAATTCTTACCATTAATATTTGTACCGATTTCAATTCCTTTTAAGCCAAGCTCCTTGACGCATCTTTCCATTTCACGAATCGATACTTCTACGTCCTGCAATGGAACAGTGCCCAGTCCGATAAAACGGTCTGGATATTTTTTAACAGTATCTGCAATAAAATCATTTTGGATTTTAGACATTTCTTCTGCCTGTTTGCCATCTGCCCAGTAGGAAAACGTTACCGGAATTGGAGACAGCACTTGAATATCGACGCCTTCCGCATCCATATCGTCAATGCGTTTTTCAGGGCTCCAAACCTGATCAGTTACTTCACGAAAAACATTGCCTTCAACCATGATATTTGCTCCGCAGGAACAGGTCTTTTCTAAAGTTGGCCAGCGTCCGCCACCGAACTTTTCCACAAAGTCAGGGATGTTTTCAGGAATAATATGTGTATGAAAGTCTACTCTCATTTCCACAACCCTACTTCTTCAGGCATTACATGACCACAGTTATTACATGTGCGCAGCTCCTCACTGCCATTGAACTCTTCAATCCCAGCTTTTACCTGTGTACCGATATCAGTCAGCTGAATCGTTTTTCTATGCATCTCCTGATCACAACTTTCACAGAACCAAACGAAATCTTCTAGTTCACCTTGGTCGCGTTTACGCTCAATTACGAGACCATACGTGTCTGCAATTCGATGCGGAGAGTGAGGCATCATAGCAGGGAGCATAAATACTTCTCCTTCTTTCACTTCTATTACTTCACGCTTGCCTTCGAAATTAATGACTTCAACAAAACAGCTGCCTTTAATTTGATAGAAAAATTCTTCAGAAGGGTCCACATGAAAATCCCGCCGTCTATTTGGACCGCCTATAATCATACAAATAAATTCCGAATCTTCCCATAAAACCTTGTTGTTGACTGGCGGCTGAAGTGCGTCCTTATTCTCTTCGATCCACTGCAGCAGGTTGAACGCCTTTAAAGTTTTGATTGTTGAAGTTGTCATTTGAAACCCTCCATTATTTTAGTTTTTTTCGTGCTAGAAGATGGAGATGTTCTGTACAATTCCACATTAAAATTGCACTGACCCCGACATCCTCTCGTGCCTTACTAGTTATAGCTTCACTATAAATGAAAACGCATACATTTTTCTATATCGCTATTTCACCATGTGAAATAGTTAGAATTTTTTTAATAAATATTTTTCAAAAAAAGGTCCAGACTCTCATGTAGAAAGTCTGGACCTTTTTCTTATCGCTTCATAGATCGTGTATTTTAGTCGATTACTTATTTTGCTGTGTAAAAATCCGCCGGAATAGAACCAAACACTCTGCGGTGGTATAGCATTGGATCCTTGCTAGCATCTACCTTCAAATCAACTACTTCACCTATTAACACCGTGTGATCACCTGCTTCAATCGCTTTAAATGTCTTACATTCAAAAACGCCGAATGCGCCATCAATGATCGGCAGCCCATTTTCAGATTGATGCCATTCACATGTACTGAAACGATCTTCGTGGCTGCTTGCAAACGTTTTGCACAGTTCGGATTGTTCTCCCGCCAATACATGCACTGCAAACTTTCCACCTTCCGTAAACTCTTTCAATGAAGAGACTCTATGATCAATAGACCATAGTAACATCAATGGATCAAGGGAAACAGATGCAAATGAATTTACAGTTAAACCAACTGGTACTCCCTCACCTGTAGTAGTCGTAACAATTGTTACGCCAGTTGGGTAATTCCCCATAATATCTTTAAATACTTGTTGTTTTTCTTCTTTATTCATCATTATCTCTCCCTAAAATTAATTCTATTTATATCAATTCACCAAAATTATAGCATAAGCCGGATGCTACTTCATGATATCCATCTGATAGAATAACCAAATTTTTAAAAAATCTAAAATATAGTAGACAAAAAGCATTACCAAAGTAAAGGCCTCTTACCTGATAATGCTTTTTTACTTATGATTCGATTAATTGACTACAGTATCTTTCGCCATTTCCAATGAATCTTTCAATGCTTTATTAACCATATCATATGACGGATTATTACGTTTGTGAGTATTATAGAACATACCTAATTTACGAACCGGATCTCCAGAATAGTAGCGCTCGTATTGTACAAGACGCTGACCGAATGCTTCTCCGCATAGATCCCAAGCCAACTTGAATAAACGCACGCGGTGTTCAGCTGTTACGCCAGAACGGCCACTGTAGTATTTGACCATATCCTCTGCTGTTTCAGGATTTGCGAAATCTCCGCCTGTAGGAGACATTAACAATCCACCAGCACCGATCGTTTGCAAGATTTCCATTGCACGCGGATAAAGCGTTGGCAGGATTCCTCGAATCGTCTCTAATGGTACGATAGCAGGAAGTGCTTCTCCGTATGGCGTCATAACAAATTCTTGCTCCGCTGTTCGCACTAATGCGCGAATCGTCTCGACTCCTTGAATCAGTTCAGATAATTGGTTTTGCACGTTGAGGAATCCATCGACCCCTACAGCGTCCGCAACTGCACAGGTAACTTCAGTAGCAAATGAAATCTTTGTCAGGCCGCGAACTGCTGACTGATGTGAAGGCTGCAAGTTGATGCCTGTTTTCGGATATAGCATATTTCCTGCTTCCACATTTTGATTGATAAATACACGATCCCACGGTACCATTACATCATGGAACACAAGCACAGCATCCATTTCTTCAAAACGGCTGGCAAGCGGGTGATCCCATGTAGAACGTTCACCACTTTGCGTCTCTTCACGGCAATACATACGAAGTCCCGGAGTATCGATGGGAACAGCAAATGCAATTGCATACTTTTCATCACCTGGCTTGAAACTTGGATAGGAATAGATAATGACTTCGTCGGTTACAGGTGCAAGCGTTGCAAGCATCTTAGACCCTCGTACAATCAAGCCTTCCTCTGTTTCACGCACCACACCCAAGTGCAAAAATTCGTCATCTTGCTGACTGGAGGCTTTACTACGGTCATTCTGTGGGTTAATGATTGCGTGAGTCAAAAACAAATCATTATCTCGAATGTATTTATAATAGTTTACAATATTATCTCCCCAGCGTTCACCATATTGTCTGAAGAACCAATCATTAGAAGCCATTGCCGTTACGACTGTTGCCAAGAAATCGGGAGTACGACCCATTAAACCGAACGTCGCTTCTGCCCATACTTCAAAAACCCGCCTGCGCGCTTGCAAGTCTTCTCCACTTTTTGGAATAAGAAACGCATTGTTTACTCGCTCGCCCGTTTCCTCACATACATGCGTGATTTCTTCCTGATACTTCGGATCATGCTGCATATCATATAGTCTGGCCATTTCTTTAATAGGCTGTTTGAATACTGGTTCTTCCGCCAAGTTGAAAATACGGCGGCCTCCTAAATATACTTCCGGCTGACGCGATTGAACTGCTTTAATGTAATCCGCACCTGTTCTAATACCCATAGTGTATTCCTCCTGTATGTTGATAGTTTCTTCATTGAGAATCGTGAAATTGGTCAAAAACGAAATTGTAAGCCCTTTCATTTCCTTTTATTAAAAGAAGCTTCTAAGATATATAAAGCCTTTTTCATCTCACACAATTTCACTTCAATTAACTTACTTGTAATATACCGAATCCGCAAATTCGTCACAATATTCATATTTCATCATATGAAATAGTAAGAATATTTCATAAAGAAATTTTTATGACATACTGAAAGACTAGTGGGTGATGATACTTCTACAAAAAGAAAGACTGTAGATTTCCTCCTTATTTTGGAGTAGATCTACAGTCTTGAATATTCTAATCTTTATACAGGCTCGGAATCCATAATGCAGCATCTTCCCAGTATGTCAGGATGAGCAGCACGACAATCGCCATCGCCAAAAAAGGCATAATAGATTTGATAAGATCTTCAAATTTCACCTTGGCAATGGACGATACAATGAATAATCCTGTGCCTACTGGCGGTGTCAGAAGACCAATCGTTAAGTTAATACATACAATTACACCGAAATGTACGGGATCAATCTGGTATGTAGCAAGTAACGGAAGCATAACCGGTATTAATATAATTAATGCCGCTATCCCATCCAGCACAGTACCAATCAATAGTAAGAAAATGTTTACCAACAGCAAGAATACTAATGGATTCTCTGAAAGACTAAGCATAGAATTAGCTACCAACTGCGGTATCTGCTCATATGCAATGATAAAACCAAATAAATTGGCAGTGACAATCAGGAAAGAAATTGTCGCTGTATTTACTACTGTGCTGACAAAGATTTCAGGCATATCTTTCAGTTTCAATTCCCGGTACGCCAATCCAATGACAAATGCAATAACACAAGCAATTGCTGCAGATTCAGTCGGCGTAAAGACACCGCCGAGTATACCGAAAATGATGGTGAAAGGAATTAACATTGCAGGCAGTACACGTAAGAATGATTTAACAATCATATCGAAGGTTGCTTTTTCACTCTTAGGAAACTGCTGCTTGTGATTCATGAATCCTATTACAATGATAAAACCAATTCCCAACAAAATACCCGGTATCACTCCAGCCATAAACAAATCAGCAATGGATGCTCCTGTCAGTGTCCCGTATATGATAAATAGCATACTGGGAGGAATAACAGGGGCTACGATAGAAGATGCCAATGTGATTGCTGCGGAAAAATCACGCTTGTAGCCTTCCTTTTCCATTTCAGGAACCATCACTTTACTCATCATCGCAGCCTGTGCATTGGCAGAGCCTAAGATGGATGCTAAAAACATATTGGCAATGACAGTTACATACGCCAATCCACCGCGATAATGTCCAATTAGAACTCTCGCAAATGACACAAGCCGGGTTGTAATTCCTCCGCCATTCATTAACTCACCTGCCAGCATGAATAACGGAATAGCCAAGAGGCCAAAATTATCAATTCCGGAAAACATTTTTTGTGGTGCCGAGCTCATCAGTGTCGTCAAATTCGAAAGAAGCAAATAACTGAGGGACGTGATTGCAAGTACTAACGAAATCGGAATACCGATTATTAAAAATAGTAAAAATAATGCAATGACAGCAAATATCATGTCGTTTGTCCCCCCTGCTCTTTCGGCTTAAACAAGTTCACAAGGTGGGTTAATAAGTGAATGAAGGCAAAACTTAATCCTACCGGGACCGATGCATATGGAATCCACATCGGAATCCGCATAGTAGACGATTTTTGATTCAAAACGGTGATCAGCCATTCGTAACTCAAATATAGTAAGATTGCAATAAACGCCAAGATAATTACATATGAAACGATTTCCAAATATTTTCTTCCTTTTTCCGAAAGCCGATCAACTAAAAAGGTAACAGAAGCCTGGGACTTATATTTAAGTCCCAAACTTCCACCAATAAACGTAATCCATGCCATGATGAAAATACTTGCTTCATTCGCCCAATAAATTGGTGCGTTCAAGAAGTAGCGGAACACTACGGCGACTGCGATAATAATCGTCATCGCGGCGATCAGTATCATCGCCATAACTTTTTCTAACGTTTCTATCCAGCTGCTCAGTTTATTCATACTGCGTATTCCTCCTATTTACGGAACGTCTCAATAAACTCTTTAATTAAAGGATCTTTTGCTTTGTATTGCTCATCGTATTTCTCTTTAAAAGGATCAAACAATGACTCGTCCATTTCATACAATTCCATTCCTCTATCTTTCAACGTGTTCATGTATTCCTCTTCTAAAGATGAACGTTTCATCGTTCCGTATTCAGAAGCAGCAGCCATTGCTTCTTCAACAATTTTTTGGTCTTCTTCAGGCATTGCATCAAACTTTTCACCGCTCGCAATCATTACTGAAGGCCATACCATATGATTCGTCAAAGCAGCAAACCCAGTTACTTCATTGAAATTCGATGTAACAGCAGCGTCTAAATCCATTTCCATTCCATCAATAACGCCTGTTTGTGCAGCTTGGTACACATCCGGAAGTGATATAGACTCAGGATTAGCACCCAGCAAACGATACCAATCTTGTAATGCAGGACTAGGTGTTACGCGCAGAGTCAACCCTTTCATATCTGCAGGCGATTCCACTTTCTCTCTGAACATCATCGTACGATTCCCTGAGAAGAAGTAGTTCATTGCACGCAAACCTTGATCATCAAGTGTTGCAAGAATTTTCTTCGCTATATCAGAGTCTTTTGCTTCAAAAGCAGCTTCATATGAATCAAACAAATACGGTGCAAACCATCCGCTGAACGCATCTGATCTAGATGTCAAAAATGCCGTTGTGATAAATCCAAAATCCAATGAACCTGTCTCTAACTGCTGAACCATATCAGGCTCACTGCCCAACTGCCCGCCAGGATATAATTCCATTTTCATTCTGCCGTCAGAACGTTTTTCAAGTTCTTCAGCAAACTTTTCAGCTGTTTCATTCCAAATATGATCAGGCGGTGCAATATGAGCAAGCTTAAAGTTATATGTCTTTCCCGCATCCTCCGTTTTACCACTATCATCAGCCTTTACCTCATCGCTATCTTTACCACATGCACTTAAAAAAAGTGCGGCTACAATGGTCATAATAAAAAAATACATTCCTCTTTTTTTCAACATAATAGATTCCCCTTTTCTCTTTTTCTTAGTTTAAGTCACAATATTCCGTAAATTCTTTTTGAAAATTTTCGTCTATTTCTGTATGTTGAATAAGTAAATCCATCTGTTCTTCATCTCGCCCCCTTATTTGACTGTACTTTACGATTCTATACTTCTATATATCCTAGTTCCTTGGATATGGAATCTGCTGTCTTAATTACACTCTGTCTAATCATTTGCTGATTGATTCCTTGCATATAAGAAACAGGACCAGCCAAATTTACAGCCGCTATCGTCTTACCTGAGTACGATAAAATAGGTGCGGCAATAGCATACGTGCCTGTACTATTCTCGTTATTACTTATAGAGTAGCCGACGTTTCGTACTTGTTTGAGATCTTCCTTCAACTTGTCAATATCTGTGATTGTATTCGGGGCTTGCGGGGAAAGTCCTCTTTCAATTGTTTCTTTTAGATAGTTTTTATTATAGGCCAATAGAACCTTTCCGGTGCTCGTGGCATAAGCGGGCTTACGTGATCCGATGTATGTGTGAATAGGTGACGCTTCTTGAGAGGATATTTTCAATACAAATACGACCTCTCCCTTATCAAACATCCCTATATGTGCGGTACCCACGAATCTGCTAATCAAATCTTTTACAAGTGGAATAGCCTTATCATAAATATCTTGTTGAAACATGACATTGTTATTCCACTCCAACAATTTCCAACCTAAGCGATACCTTCGATCCTGGTCTCTCATTAATACACCTTCATTGCAAAGCGTGCTGACTAAGTGATGTGTTGTGCTAGGGCTCATCCCAAGTTTATCTGCAATTTCCAAATTCCCCAAAACAGGTTGTTCGCTAGAAAAACAACTGATTATATAGCATGCCTTTTTAACGGATTCTATCACGTTTTTTCTCCTCTCCGGCTTGATCTTAGCCTGTTCGGTAATTCAATTGATGTAAACGCTTTCAAATAAAGAAAAAAAGACTTTCTGACTAAACCTTTCGCCAGCTGTTTTAGGACGGTAAGTTTTAATGATTCATCTTCTTTCGAATCGACCATTGTAAGTAGTAATTCATATTATATGAATGTAAAAACAAGATAACAAGTCCCAAATTCCACATTATGAAATTTGTTTAACAAATTATCAAACTAGTTACTTATCAAGCTTACTATTAACTGTTAATAAAACAATCAACTTAGGACCCATTTCACCCAACATCTAATCTGGATTCTATCTGGAAAATGAGTTAGATTCCTATTTATAGTAAACCTTTTTACTTTTCAAATGACTTCTAGCCTATAAACCTGAAATTTTGAACTAAGACTTCACTTGTTGAAGAAATAAAAATGTGATCACTGCAGTGAATGCAGGAGGATAATACATCACAAAAAAGCGAACCTCCGCAGAAAGTTCACTTTTCAACTTGACACAAAGTTATTTATTTACTGTTGGCTTTTCTATTTGATTTGTTTTTTTATAGAACTGCCAACGCCCCACACCAATACTTCTATTACTACGATCTTTTTATTGAATCGGCATAAACGCAACTTGCCAAATGCCGTTTTCATTTTGGATCAAGTTAAATATACTGGGTATATCACGGTTTTCCGCTGCTTCAAATTCGACTGTCCCTTCATACTCACTCGTCTGATGAAATACTCCATCATTGAAGTGCTGAAAATACGTATAGATATCCTCAGCGCTGTCATTTACAATCTCACGGTGCTCTTTGTCTTCCTCCTCACTCCACGCAATCCATTCTTCGCGGTCAGTGTACAGTGCGTACATCATGTCATGATCTTGATTGGCACTTGCTTCAATGTAGAGTTTGGCTACCGACATGGGTTCAAGACCTGCCAATACCTGCTGATCGAATGTTTCATTAAATGCATGATATATCTGCTGTTCTTCAGCAGTTAAAGTAAATTGTGGCTGTTGTTGCACCGATCCGGCCGACCGGAATTCCTGCTGAGTGAAGTAGACACCGATGAATAAAATAATCGCTGACAATAGAACACCCACAGCGCGTGGTACCATGACACTTCTTTTTGTCGGTATTTTTAACTTATTTATTACCTGCTGCTTCTGTTCGTCAGTAAAGCGAGTTTCCGTAAATAACTGTTCATCCATTACTTTCCGAAGATTCTTCAAGTCAACCGACACTTGTCTCACCTCTTTCCAAGTTTACGCCAAGTAATTCTCTGCCGCGTTTCAGTCTCGTTTTGATTGTATTTATATTAATTTTAAGCAAAGCACTTATCTCAGCTACCGATAATTCTTCATAATAAAATAAATGTATAACTTCTCGATACTTAACTGGCAGCTCGAGCACTTTTTTAACTAGCATTGTATTTTCATCTCGCGCTATAACTGCCGCTTCTGGTGATACTGTGGTTGACTTCAGAAAAGCAAACAGGTTGTTGTTTACTGTCACCCGTTTAATCCAAGAGCTTTTTAATACGTCTTTACAGCGATTGATCGTAATACGGTAAGTCCATGCTTCAAGCGACTGAATTTCTTCGATTTTTGCGTACTGACTATAACAAGTGAAAAATACATCTTGAACTACTTCCTGCGCCTTTCCCCAATCTTTTAGATAACTGTAGGCCAAATTAGTCAGTCGACCTCCATACTCATCCATTAAATTTCGCAGCCACTTTTCCGATTCACCTTGCGAATTCTCCAACATCTCACCGCCTTTTCACGTTCTCACCCTAAAGACGAGATATAAATCGTCTCGGTTTCATTTTCCCCATAAAGATATTTCGTACCAACGTCCCATTTTACATCGTTTAGGTTTATAAATGTCAAATAGGGCTATTATTAACTTAGAGCGATCAGCAATTAATCAACTAAGAGGAGGAGATCTTTCATGGATCTTACAAAATTAAAAAATAACAACTTACTAAAAGTTGGAGCAGCAGCAATATTATCTATAGGCGTACTAAGTGCGTGCGGTGACGATAAAGACGATCCTGTTATTGATAATAATGACGATGTAGATATCGATCAGCCGGCAGATACAACACCTAACGATGATGTGGATGTGGATATGGAGCCGGATGCTGATGTAGACATGGACGTTGATATGAAGGATGAGGAAGACGGAGATACTAAAGCAACTAACTAAAATTTAATAATATGACAGATCCCTGAGCCATCCAGTTCCCCCTGGACAGCTCAGGGATTTTTTATGTATAAATTTCAACTTATAGGTATAGTTTCAGCAATATCACCACAAGATGACTCATAGTTGATTGGTAAAAATGTGTAACCTTACATTCATGAGGAGGAGATATATGTGACAGGATCACAACAGCCTGAAACTGAACAAAAAGGCATGAGCCGCCGTAATTTTATGAAAAATACCGGTTTAGTGGCAGGAGGATTGGTAGGAGGTTCTTTATTAGGAGGTTTAGTAACCCACCAAGTTCAGAAGCCAACTACAGGGAAGGAATCATCAACAGATAACATATTGGAAGCGCGGACGTTTTTCAGCCGTAGTGAAGATTTTGAAATCCTCTCTGCTGCTACCGAGCGACTCTTTCCGAAAGATGATCTCGGGCCAGGCGCAATTGAACTGGGTGTACCCTACTTTATCGACCGTCAGCTTACCGGCGAATGGGGCATGAACGCGAAAGAATATATGCGTGGACCTTTCCCGCAGACTGCTGAGACCGCTATATATGAAAGGCAAGATCGCGACCAAGATACGCAAGGCCCGAACGCAGAGACGCAAGTACCCGCTCCTACTCCGAGATACCAAACTCGAATGACGAGAGCTGAAATTTTCACTGAAGGTGTACGAGCCCTTGAACAGACTTCGCAAGAGAAGTTCAAGACAAACTTTAGAAAATTGGAAGCTTCACAGCAAGATGAAATCCTTCAGCTGTTTGATGAGGGCAAAGCCAAAATGAACGGCGTATCTTCCAGTATGTTTTTCAACCTGCTGTTGCAGACAACATTAGAAGGTGCATACGCAGATCCTGTTTACGGTGGCAATCGAAATATGGATGCCTGGCGGATGAAAGAATTTCCCGGACCCCGCATGAGTTACACAGAGGATATCGACAAAAAAGAGTTCATTGTAATGGAACCAGAAAGTTTACGCAGTTACCAAGGACACTGATAAATGGAGGAACTTAAATGGCGAAAAAACTAGAAAAAGTTAATGTAGTGGTAGTGGGAAGCGGCTGGGCGGGCGGTGTTGTAGCTGCTGAACTGTCAAAAGCCGGGCATAAAGTCGTGGTGTTAGAACGCGGAAAAAAACAGGACCGCGCCGACTATATTGGGGTAAAGGACGAGTTGCGTTATACAAATCGCTATGAAATGATGCAAAATCTAGCACCTGAAACGATTACATCTCGCGTGACGATGGACGATACGGCTCTTCCCGTCCGTACACGTAAAGAAATGATGGCCGGGACAGACCTGGGCGGAGGCAGTGTTCACTGGGCAGGCGCAACGTACCGGTGGAGAGCATACGACTTTGAAATTCGCTCTAAAACGATTGAACGATATGGAAAAAAGAAAATCCCTGAAGGCATGACAATTCAAGACTGGGGCATCACCTACGATGAAATGGAACCTTATTACGACCGGTGGGAAAAGACGGCCGGTATTTCAGGGGAACCTGATCCGCTCGGTGAAAAACGTTCGAGTGACTACCCGACTCCGCCAATGAAAGAATCACCGGCAGTTCGTTTATTCAAGGATGCAACCAAAAAAATGGGTTACCACCCGTATCAAGTTGCTTCCGGAAATCTGTCACAGGCATATACGAACCCTGACGGTGAGTCGTTGAATGCTTGCATGTTCTGTTCATATTGTACGCAATACGGCTGTGATTTCAGTGCGAAATCAGATCCATTAGCAACCGTTATTCCGACTGCTCTGAAGACTAATAACTGTGAAATCCGCACAAATTCACTTGTCCGCCGAGTTCTTCACAGCGGGGGGAAAGCGACCGGTGTACTATACACGGATACGCGTACCGGGGTAGAGTATAAACAGCCCGCAGATGTAGTTGTGCTAGCTGCTTTTTCTTTTTCTAACAATCGGTTGCTTATGTTATCAAATATCGGTGAGCAATATAATCCGAAAACTCGTAAAGGCACGATCGGACGTAATTTTAATATGCAAGGCAATATTACATTCTTAGGTGCCCGCGGTTTCTTTAAAGATGAGAAATTCAACTTATATATGGGAGCAGGAGCACTGGGCGGGACACTCAGTGACTTCGCCGGAGATAACTTTGATCATACGGACTTGAATTTCATTAATGGCGGTGGAATAGAACTTCGTCAGTACGGAGATGGGGCTATTGCGAGTAATCATGTCCCGGCCGACACACCAAATTGGGGGCCAGAGTTCAAAAAGAATTCTGTTAACTATGCCAATCGTTCGTTACGGGTGTGGTACACATCGGCTATCATGTCTTGGTGGTTTAATTATCTGGATTTAGATCCTACTTATAAAGATGAGTACGGAGATCCGTTATTACGTGTCACAAATCAATACACTGACCAAGACCGCAATATTGCTAAATTCGGTATAGAAAAGTGTACGGAAATCATGAAAGAAATGGGAGCGGATATTGTAGACGAGGATGTAGTTCCCGAACAATTCGACCATATCTACGACGGAGGTCACTATGCCGGTGGTGTGATCATGGGAGCTGACCGGGCAACTTCTGCGGTAAATAATTACCTGCAGATGTGGGATATGGAGAACCTTTTCGTTGTTGGCGGTTCTGCTTTCCCGCAATTCGCAGGTCATCACCCTACAGCTACAATCGGCGCACTTGGCTATCGTGCGGCTGAAGGTGTGGAAAAGTACTTGAAAAACGGCGGTCCACTAGTCGAAGCGAAACAAGCCAGTCTAAACGCCTAAACATAACAGCTGGGGTTACTTTTCTCAGCTGTTTTTCCTATGTATCACGCAATGCGACTGGATATGCGTTTCATGCTTTTAATCAAGCTCCCTAAGACCTTACAGTGCTTCATTCGTACAGCTCGGAATGAAACACTGTGTTAACGAGGATGATCATCTACCTTGTACGTCCTGAGAATATTCAAGATGTATGGGTACAGGGTGAATTAGTTCATTCCAGATGATCATTTCTCCGGATTGCTGTGGCGTGATAGCAATCCTTTTTTTATACTCACACATTAGTTCATCACATCGAGTACTGTTCTTTGCATTTTTCCCTTGCCCCTTATATACTTAAACAGAACCTGAAAAACTAAATTTGTTTATATAGTTTTCCCGTAATGGATAAAAGAGGAGGAGGATAAATGAAAGCTCGCATTATGAAGGCTTTTTTGGAAGAAGTTCATGAGAAAAGCATGAAGTTTACAATGGATGATCTGACTAAGCGACTCGGGATCAGTAAACGAACACTCTATGAACATTTCTCTTCCAAAACAGAAATCCTCGATGCTATTATCGATTCTACACTGAAGGAGTTTGATGATAAAACTGAAATCATCATGCAGGATACGCAATTGACACTAATAGAGAAAATCAAGAAAGTCATAACGGTCATACCGAAATATAATGATTTTTATAACTGGCAGATTCTTGATCAGATGCGGAAGTCACACCCTGCACAGTGGGAACGTGTCCATGCTGCCTTGAATGAGTGGGACGAACTGCGTGAGCTTATTGAACAGGGTATTCGGGAAGGTATTATTGCTGACCAAAATGTTTCTCTGCTAATGAAGCTGATCATTGACGCTACCAACTCTACGATGGACCGGCAGTTCTTCTATGAAAACAGCATAACTGTAACAGAAGCGCTAGACTCAATTGTCGATATTTTGCTGTTCGGCCTCATTAAGAAAAATCCTGAATAATGTTTTTTATTACCTAAATAAACCCATAAAACAAAAATAGTTTTTATATTTTACAACAACTTTGAAAGCGAGATGGAATTATGAGCCTCTACATACGTGAGGTAACTGCTGAAAATTGGGAGGATATCGCCTACTTATCAGTGAATGACAATCAGAAAAATTTTATAGAAAGTAACTCATTTTCTCTGGCCCAGTCAAAATTTGAGCCAGAATGGAAATCAGTGGGTTTATATGATGAGGAAGAATTAATCGGCTATGCGATGCACGGCCGTGACAAAACGAGCAGTAATGTTTGGCTGGACCGCTTCATGATCGATCAGAATTACCAAGGCAAAGGGTATGCCAGCCGTTTCCTGCCGATGCTGCTAAAAGGAATGCAGAAAAAGTATAGCTGTGACATGATTTATTTAAGTATTTATCCAGATAATAAGAAAGCACAGCATCTGTATGAAAAATTCGGATTTGCGTTAAATGGAAAAATAGATGATGTCGGCGAATTCCCATGTCTCGTCATGGAACTTGATTTAAAAAGGAGTCCTTTAGCATGAGTTCGACTTCACCCAAACTGAATCAATTGGATACCGAACCCGTAGGACGCATCTTTTTACGGTATTTGATCCCTTCCACCGTCGGCATGTTGCTGATGGCGATCAATATCGTCGCTGACGGAATCATGGTCGGTAATCGATTGGGCGCAGAAGCGTTGGCAGGTGTCGGGATTGCTGCTCCTGTCTATACGATTTTCTTCGCAATTTCACTCTGGATTGGAGTCGGTGCCGCCACGAAATACTCAATGGCGATGGGTGCAAAAGACGTTAGAAAAGCACGGGAAATTTTCACCCATGCAATCTTTTCAATAGCTTTTTTCACACTGTTGCTCGGACTGACGGCATTCATATTCCGGAATTCGCTCGCTTATGCACTTGGTGCAAACACAGAGACGTTCCCCTATGTATCTGACTATTTATTAGTCATCCTGCTGTTTGGATTTATTTTTACGGTAGAGAATACGTTCAGTATCTTTGTACGCAATGATGGGGCCCCAAATCTATCAATGATTGGGCTAATCGTCACATCGGTCGTCAATATCATACTGAATTATATATTTTTATTTGTTCTGGATTTCGGTGTGTCCGGTGCCGCTATAGCGACAATCATTGCTTCCTTCCTAGGCATGCTTGTTCTGACTACCCATTTCTTTAAGAAAACTAATAACCTGAAACTTATTCGATTTTCATTCAATAAAAAGCTGTTCACAGCAATCATCATTATTGGTTTCCCGAGTTTCCTGTCTGAACTCGGTATTTCTGTCTTTACGATTTCCCATAATATCGCATTTGAAAGAATGGCGGGCACGGAAGGTGTTGCGGCGTTTGCTATTTTAAATTATGTGCACAGTGTCATGCTCATGTTGTTTTTAGGAATGGGTGGGGCCATTCAGCCGTTGATCAGTTATTATCACGGCGCGCGCAACCTACAGCGGCAGAGGGAAACCATGAAAAAAGCTATGTTGACAGTTGTTTTGGCTGGCGCTGCCTTCTTTCTCATCGGACAGTTTGCTGCAGGTCCGATTGTCTCGATTTTTGGGGAATTCCCACAGGACGTACGTGATTTAGCCAGCACAGGAATTAATTTATTCTTCATTGCCTATTTGTTCACGGGTACGAACTTTGTCATGATGACGTATTATCAATCTGTCGGCAATGTGCGGATGGCGACTTGGATTACCGCTTCACGTGAAATCATCGTTATGCTGATTTTCCTGTTGATCCTGCCGAGACTGTTTGGTCTGAATGGTATCTGGCTAGCAATTCCGGCATCTGAATTCGTTGTTTTTATTGGTGTCTTCCTATATCAGAGGAATGCAACAAAAAACTCCAGGCTAGTCTGACTTGGCATTTCTTTTTCTGTTCCACAAATTGTGAAGAGTGCTATACTAAAGAAGCAACTGAATATCGTGTTAGAGATAGGTGCGTTTGTTGTTTCATAGACAGCGCTTAAAAGGGAAATCGGTGAAAAACCGATGCTGTCCCGCAACTGTGAGTTGGAGTGCGTTTTATTTCCACTGTCCCCTGCAAAGGAGATGGGAAGGAGAATCGTATGTTGAAGACGAGCCAGGAGACCTGCCTAGATCGAGTACACACCAATACCCTACGCGGATAGGAGGTGTCATGTGCGGCTATGAAAAAACTTTCACAGGCCGTCGTACGACAAAACGGTACCAGGACATTTTATGGATGGATTCGGTGGATCTCACATCGAGTAGACATTCAAAACGTCCTGATGAACCGTTTAGTTCGTCATGGCTTCCCACATAAACGTCCTCTAGGTTAACTTAGACGGATGTTTTTTTATGGCGAAATATAAATACAAACACGATGAGGAGCATGATCATGCCAAATGAAAACGTTGAATATTTCAGAAATCAATTGAAGGATTCCATTATGTCAAATTGGACAGCTGCGCGTTCCAAAGAGCTTTCAGTGATTCTGGAAGACTGCAAAAAGCACATAGCTGACAACCTTTCGATTACGTCCAATGAAAAAGAAGAACAGCTTCGCTATTTGAATAAAGCTTATGAGAAAGTTGTGGAAGAGCTTGTAGGCTGCGAATGATCCGCCATTATGTAAAAAAACCAGACATCGATTTAGATGTCTGGTTTTACTCGTATCTGCTTATAAGGAATCACGAATTACCCGTTTATAATTCAATACCGACAGTATGCCGAAAATCGAATACAGTGCTGTATAGATCAGCATCACAATAATCATCGGTGTCAGCATCTCTGTACCGAAGAAAAACCAGCCAGATTTTACGGCGAAGTAGCTGTGTAATAAACCGACGACCAGCGGAATACCGAAGTTAAACAGTTGTTTGCGCTGGATGCCTTTCAACAAGTCTGACTGTGTATAACCAAGCTTTCGCAAAATCGTGTAATTAGCTTTCTCATCTTCACTTTCGTCCATCTGCTTGAAATATAGGATACAGCCAGAGGTAATCAAGAAAGCCAGTCCTAAAAATCCGACAATGAACATGATCACGCCTATATTTTCTTTTTGCTTTACTTTTTCATCGTATTTGGATTCCTGCCCTGCCCAAACATCCAATTCCAACTCTTTAAACACATCATTTGCCAGGACGAGTTCTTTAGCATCTTTAATAGAAATACCTGTATAGATTGGAATTTCAGGTGAAAATTCAGTTTGCTGATCTGCTTTCATCTGTTCAAAAATTTTCTCATCCACTACAGCTACTGGAAAAGCATAAGTAATTCTTGTAGGAAGTATAGCCAGATCACTTACTTTTGTCAGCGTAAGTTTGTAGATGTTTTCTAATCCGGTAAATTCAATTTCTCCACCCGCCCGGATTTTTATGACTTTTTCAGTCAGCTCATTTTGATTGATGAATACGACTTCCGATTCAGCGATATCCAAATCCGACACCACCCGTTCACTGATCACTGTCATCGAACTGTTTTGAACAGCATTAATATCCTCTACTCCAGGAAGGGTCAGCACATTCGATAACTCCGCATTAAACTCCAATAAATCTATTGTTTTTTCTGTATAGCCAATACTTTCATTTGTAAGCTTCTGCATGAATTCTTCCGCATGATCAGGATTGATCATAGAGAAATCATACGGTATATTCTTCTCAACCGATTTTTCTACAGAATAATACGAGATATAACTTAACGAAAGTAGCGCGATCGATAACGCAGACAACGCGGTAATGATTGTCAGTAAAAAGGAATTCGATCTCATTCGGAACATGATGGCTGATAACGATAGAACATCATTAACGTTCAGATAACCGCCTTTTCGTTTACGGATCGAATTAAAAATGAAACTGACGGATCCTTTATAAAATAAATAGGTTCCTACAATAACGGATGCCAGTATAAGAATCATCACAAGAAATAACTGATTCCCCATAAACAAATCGCTGAATAATCTTGATGACAGATAATAACCAAACAGAATCAGCGCAATGCCTAACACGCCTATTACTGCCTGGAGCAGAGTCATTTTCTGTACTCGCTGCTGTGCGACAGAAGATACTCGGAACAACGACAGGATACTTTGTCTTTTGATGAACAAATAGTTCATGACCAGAATCAGTACGTAGATCGCCGAAAAGACTATAATGGTTTGAATAAGTGCTTCGGGAGAAAAACGAAGCGTTGCTATCTCTTCTACACCTGTCACTTTAAAAAGGATAATCATCAGCAATCGGGACATTGAAAAACCGAGCAATACACCAACTACAAGTGAACCAATATATAATAGAAGGTTTTCTAAGCTAAGAATTCGAAATACCATGCCCTTAGTCATCCCGATCAATTGAAACAGCCCGATTTCCTTCCCGCGCCGTTTAATAAATAAGGTATTGGCGTACAGCAGGAAAACCGCAACGATGACGATTAATAAAACAGAGCCCGATTTAAAGGCTGCAGCTGCTTTTACCGATCCGGAAGCATCGTCTATCGCAGGATCAAACTGCAGCGTGACGAATGAAAAGTAAAGACCCACACTGAATACAAGTGCAAAAATATACACGTAGTAGTGTTTGATATTTTTCTTGATATTACGCCAGATTAATTGATTAAGCGTCATGCTGAATCCCGCCTAACACACCCTGCGTCTTGATGATGTCATTGAAGAACGCATTTCTTGTCTGATCCCCTTTATTGAGTTGCGTATAGATTTGTCCGTCTTTAATGAACACGACACGTTCGCTAAAGCTTGCTGCTAGGGGATCATGCGTCACCATGACAATCGATGTAGCTCGTTTCGTGTTTAACTCACTCAATTTATTCAGCAGATCAGATGCCGCCTTTGAATCAAGAGCACCCGTCGGTTCATCCGCAAAGATGATGCTCGGCTCATGAATGAATGCCCGCGCAGCAGATGTACGCTGTTTTTGACCTCCCGAGATTTCATTCGGATACTTATTTTGAATATCCCAAATACCCAATTCCTCAGCAACTGCTTTGAATTTATCATCCGCCACTTTTCTCTTCACTTTCTGAACAGACAGCGGTAAGAGTATATTTTCTTTCACAGTCAGTGTATCCAGAAGGTTGTAATCCTGAAAGATGAATCCGAGATGCTGCTTTCGAAACTCGGCAAGCTGCTTCTCTTTCAGCTGATTGAGATTCTGCCCTTCAATTTGGATTGTCCCTTGGCTCACCCGATCAATCGAGGAAAGCACATTAAGCAATGTCGTTTTCCCGGAACCAGATGCTCCCATAATACTGACAAATTCGCCTTTATTCACTTGCAGATCGAGCGCCCGCAGCACTTCTTGTTTATTTAATTTATTGCCATATGTTTTAGATATCTTTGAAGCTTCTAAAATAACCATGTCCATCACTCCTTGTTACCCTTATCTTAAACAATCAGGCAGACTTTCTCCTGTCTTTGACATGACAATGAGTAAAAGCATGTGACATTGTCGTCACATGCCTGCAATGCGTACCATTTCATTTTTTGTCGGGAAGGTTAAAGTGAAAATAGTTCCCCTACCTACTATCGATTCAACCTGAATCTTTATATGCAGCGATTCCGCCACCTGAGTCGCTAAATATAAACCCATTCCAGTAGCTGCATGATCCTGATGATGCGCTGTGCCCGTGAAACCTTTATCAAATATCCGTGGAAGGTCTCTGGCAGCGATTCCGCGTCCAGAATCTTCTATGGATAATTTCTTCACTTCGCCCTCCGCCCAGCTGCAAATTCGAATATCGGAAGCTTCGCTGTATTTCACGGCATTCGTCAACAGCTGCCGGGTCATAAAGCCAAGCCATTTGCCATCCGACAGCACTTCGTCAACCTGCATCTCCACATCAAATCCAATTCCTTTTTGCACACACCACAGCTTGAGTGATTTGATTTCCTGATAGATCGCTTGCCGCAGGTCGATCTGTTCTATATATAAATCATTCTGAATGAAAGGAATACGCTTTTGATGCAGTTGCTGATCGAGCAGTAAATGAATTCGAAGCCATTCGTACATAATTTGCACACGAAGTGGTTTCTCCTCAATACGATCAATCATCAATTGCATGGTCGTCAAAGGAGTTTTCACTTCATGAATCCAGTTGAGCATATCGTCCTTCTCCTGCTTCACATTAATCTCCAAATAATCTAATCGATCTTTGTACGCCTCAATTTGCTCTGTCATTTTATTGAAAGCAATATCTTCAAAAGGGCTGTTCGCTTCAGGAACTGCTGTCAGATCCAAAGCATCCTGTTGACTTTTCAATTCCCGATAAAAGCGTGTCTCTTTAGAATAGCGAATGAATAGAAAGAACAGAAAAGAAAGACTGGACAAAAATGTTATGTAGAAAACGGACTGGATCGGGATACTGGCGTCCAAATAGCCCATCATCAGGACAAGAAGCTGCAGAAACATAAAGAATAGAATCCAGGCTGCTCTTTCCTTTAGAAATACTTTGATCATACAGTTTTATCCTTCGCAATATAGCCCTGACCGATTTTTGTTTCAATCGCTTCGCTCAGGCCCAGGTCTGCCAGTTTCCTCCGCAGTCGGTTGACATTCACCGTCAGTGTATTATCACTGACGAATCTCTCATCATCCCACAGGCTCGTGATGATTTCTTCCCTTGTGACAATTTCATTTTTCCGTTCAACAAGTAATTTCAGGATATACAGTTCATTTTTCGTCAGTTCAATGGATGCCTCTTCATTTGAGATGGTTCCCTTTACTAGATCCAGCGTTGCACCGCACCATGTTTTCAATTCCAGGTTCTGTTCCGTGTTGTAATTATATACACGGCGCAATGTCGCCTGAATCTTGGCGATCAGCACGTCAAAATGAAAGGGTTTTTGCACAAAGTCATCCGCGCCGAGCTGCATGGACATTACCATATCAGTCGGATGATCCCGGGAAGACAGAAAAACGATCGGCACTTTTGAATGAGTACGAATCATACGGCACCAGTGAAATCCGTCAAATTTCGGTAGTTGAATGTCGATAATGACGAGGTCAGGCTTACGCTCTGTAAACTCTTGCAAGATATTCGAAAAATCCTTCACACCGACTACTTCATATGACCATTGCGTCAGACGCTCTTTTAATTCAGTAAATAATGTTTGATCATCCTCTATCAGCATAATTGTAAACAGAGTACTCACCCACTTTTCCATTTGTTAAGCTACTTACCACTATAAGCAAAATAGCCTGACCAAACAAGTTTACACTTTGTCTGGTCAGGCTGTATTCATATGACTGCTCACATCTTGTTCAACAAATAGGCTAATAAGCTTCGCATGCCCGCCCCGTACTATTGTAGATAAAACAGTCCGCCATTTACGATATCAATCGTAATTTTCGGTTTGAACCTTTCTGCAATTGCTTGTTTTTCTACTTCATAGCTATCCGCTTTATTTTCCTGTCCTTCATAAAAGTAATCAAGCACCGCTTGATCCTTCCGCCACTTCTTTTTTGCTTCTTCTGCCCATGTCTGATCTTGTTCATCCACAATTCGATCAATTACTGCATCCAAACGGGCCAATGCACGCATTGGTGTAATGATATACGGCAATTGATAAACTTGCTCAGGGGGTTTGTCTGCTAAAAAACGCGCATCCATCATTTCGTTAAACTCTTGAAAAACCGCTCCCGTCATCAAGTTGATTCCTAATGAGTACAATACTTCCTTCGTTTGATGGCAGTGGTAAGAAACTTTATAATTCACGCACAGCCAAGGTGTCAATACCCTTTGCGAATCCTGATTTGCACTGAGCTGCTCAAACATCTTTACAAACAAGCCCATTTCTTTTGTCGCTTGAAACAGCTGATGAAGTCTTGGAGAGCCCATGTGGACGACTTCCCCCTTCACACCGTTCTTCAGCTGCTGAATGTCCGTGATAAGTGTAAGTTGCGCCGGCCTCGGTGTTTCATTGACGCTTTCCACATAACGCCAGTAAAATGGCCGGTTCATAATTTTCTTATCCATTTCAATGGTTAGCTGCACTTGTAGATAATTCTCGTGTCTTTCTATTACTTCACAGTTATTTTCATTGAAGAATTGATGGAGATAATCGTGGATTTGCTTCGGATACATGCTGGCCCTCCTTCCCGGCAGTTGTCAGAATATCATCCAAATCCCCTACGACTTTTTCAAACACTCCAATTTTATCTTGAAGCACATGGAGCATATGATCTTCTATTGTTTCCTTAATGGCTAAATTATAGATATGCACATCCTGGGTCTGCCCCAATCGATGAACACGTCCGATTCGCTGTTCGAGTTTCATTGGATTCCAAGGGAGATCGTAATTGATAACATGATGACAAAACTGCAGGTTGATGCCTTCTGCTCCTGACTCTGTCGCAATCAAAACTTGTGCTTGCTGTTTAAACAGATGCTTGACCCATTCTCTACTATTTTTACTTAGCTTCCCATTAAAGATTACACTGGAAATCCCTTGTGAATAAAAGTATTCATGCAAATAGTTCTGGGTTGCCCGATACTCCGTGAAGAGAATCACTTTATCGTTTGCCTTCAATATTAGATTCGCAGCTTTTTGAGCTTTCGAATGAATAGCCGGCTTTTCAAGCTGCTGTATGATATCTGCTACATAGTCTATTTCCTCCGGCTTCATGCATTCTCCCGACAGCTTCTGCAAAGTACCTAGCGTCGCCAGCTGACTGCTGCACATCTCACGTTGCAGTGTGATCACCGAGAAAGCATCTGAAAAAACAGGAGAGATATCCTTCAATGCTGAAACAGACTGATAAATCTTTCGCTCTTCTTCAGTAAACTCAATAGGAATCACTTGCACCCGCCGGTTTGTCCATTCAATTCCCGTATCAGAACGCTTATTGCGCACCATCACTTGACCGACCAATTCCTTTAAATACTCATCTTGTTCAGCGTCTCGTTTGCGTGCAGAAAACACGGCTGAAAAGTTTTCATAATTCCCCAAATGACCTTGTTTGAGAAGCGTTACCAGGTAGAACAATTCGAATACATCATTCTGAATTGGTGTGGCTGTCAGCAGCAAGCAGAATTTTTTCTTCAAATTCTGTACAAACTGATAACTAATCGTCTTATGATTTTTTAATTTATGCGCTTCGTCTACAATAATGAGATCATACTCCTGCGCATCGATTTTCTCTTTATGGGGACTTCGCTTTGCGGTATCGAGACTCATAACGACCACATCGACATAATCCAGTTCATAATTCTTTCTATAGAGCATAGCAGGTATGTGGAATTTATAATGGAGTTCTTCCACCCATTGATTCGCAAGTGATGCAGGCACTAAGATCAGGGCTTTTTTCACTAGCCCTCGAATTAAGTATTCTTTCAGGATTAATCCCGCTTCAATCGTTTTCCCTAATCCTACTTCATCTGCCAGTATTGCTTTGCCGTTCATTTCTTCAATCACCCGCTGCGCTGCTTCTAACTGATGATCAAGCGGTTTAATATGAGGCAAGTATTTTAAAGACTGCAAGCCGCTGAAATCGGTAATTAAATTGCTCTTCGTGATGTCATAACTCATTTTATACAGCGTCCAGCTGTCCCACGGCGCACTATTTTCCAACCGATCCACAAAACCTTCCTTCCAATCGGAACGTCTCTCAATTAGCACATAAATCACCTCAACTTGCTTTTCATTGAGTTTAGGATGTCCAATAAAGAGATTCTTATGAGGAATCCATTTTTACGCTTTCTATCTGCCAAAACAACTATACAGAACAGTAATTCAATATTTCCCATAAAAAAAACACGCTTTTATGTCAGCGTGTTTTTTAATATTCTACTTATTAAAAACCTCTTCCGCTCTCTGCCATTGCATGTGCCAGACGTATCGAAGCGGACGCCAATTCTGCGTAGTTCACATCTTCCCCAGGATGAAACAGGTTCTTCTCAGCCTTCATTATGCCCAATGAATTTGCAATTGCCACGTAGCCTATTAAACTAGGCTGAACTTTATTGGCATCTGTAAAGTTCAGTTTGTAAATAGTACTTTCCTTTGCTGCCTGTTCAAGACCTAAAATCCGTATATACCATACGGCCACTTCTTCTCGAGTGATAGAGGATTCTACGTCAAAATTCTTGTCAGGTTTAATGACACCGAGTTCAACTGCGTGTTCAATCACATGATATAACGGATGTTTACTGCCGATATTTTCAAAGGTTTGCGGCGTTTGCTCCTGGTTAAAATAATGGTCGCCCGGATAGAAATACGTTAGTGAATTCATAAGTACTTTCAACGCTTCGCCTCTTGAAACAGGAGCATCCGCATTAAACTTCTTCACATCTTTTATATCTAATATTTTGGCATTCAGAAGATAGTTTAACTCCGCTTCTGCCCAGGGATGTGAAATTACATTGGATGATTTATCACCAAACAAGTTTTTCCACTCTCCTGAACCCGCATCCAGATAATGCTGGGGATTCCCATTAAACACAGGGACATATACGAGATCATAATGCGCTTCAGTTTCCTTTTGTTTCAAATACACTAATTGTAGATCAAGCGACTCTTTGAAAATCTTGGTGGCTTGAACTTTAGGAATTGCTTTCTCGATTGCCGGCCACTCTTCAATATCTTGATAGTCGATGTTTAGATTAGTTAAAGATCCATCCACAGCAATTCCAATATTGATTTGATCACCTGATACAAGAATTCCATTTACTGCTCTTGGGAATGAAAAGTGAATCGAACCGGTTGATTCATCAATATATGGATCGGCTACCGGCATGGCATATTGGTGCAAGTAAGACGGTGCCCATTTTTTAATATAAGAGATTGCTTTCTTGGTTGCATCTTGCCGAGAAATGGATTTCTTATTAGTATTCTCTTTACCCATTTCTCTTACTATATTTTCCTGCAAGCTATGAAACTGAATTACTTCTCCTGTCTTTTTACTAATGTCTAGGCTTGAACCCATTCCACCATTTGCGTATTGATACATATATTGAACACTGAAAATGTTTTCGCCGCGTGGTCTCTCTATTTCCTGAACTGATTCGATTATTAATTTTATTTCATTGGAATCTGTCGCAAGAAGTTGTTCAGCCAGTTTCTTCGCTGCATCTGCAGTTATGCCGTTCTGACGCGGCGGAAGTGGTTTTGCCGCCAGTTTTTCTATTTTTTTTGCTGCCGGATACTCATTGGTATATCCATTTTCGGTCTTCCATTTCCCTGAAATTGCATGGATTCCCAGTAGAGCGCTTGCGGGTTGATAAACAAGCCGCACATCACGCTCACCTGTCACATAGTCGTAGTGTATCTGATAATTTAGTTCTGCCGAAAGATCAGTCTTCATTTTCTTCAATAATTCCTCCGGCTTTTTGATTTTCGTCAGTTCATCAAAAGTTGAATGTTTCGTTAAGGGTAATGTTTTATAGAAGCTGGATATTTCTCCATTTCCTAAAACAGTCACTTCAATGTGCTGATCAGCGATCGACACTTTATCCTTTATACGCGTGAAAATAAATGAATATTGAATAGGCTCTGTCAATGTCCTTCTCGGTTCGTTGGAAGCAGCTCCTGCTTCAAGTCGATAATCATTTCCACCAATAAATTTCTTTATAAATCCTTCCGCTATTTTACTTGCCTCTTCTTCGCTAACTTTCGCAGGAAATAATGCTTCAGCCATATTGACAGGCTAATAGTAGAAGTTTTCAATCTCCATATTGTTTCCAATAAAACCGACACTACCAAACAATCGCTTACCGTTCACGTTTTTTGTGAAATAAAGATCATATCGGACAGTTTCATCGTCAGGATAAATATGTGCGCTATTCATTTGAAAGTCACCAACTGCCAAAAAATCGAACTGATTCGGGAAGGCTTTGCGGAATTTTTTAATTAGATCTTCTTTAGTATAAAGATTTTCCGCTGCGGCGAGTTGAATCCTCGTCTTTTCCGGTTGACCATTTCCGATAGTTGAAGCAGAGGTGATGGATGAGAACATGCCAATTGATAAAACTGCTGAAGCAACTACTGCACCGATCTTTCGAGTAATAACCAAAATAATCCCCCTAGTTAAATATATTCATGTTATACAATCAGTTACTTCATCTGTTGCTGTGAAATTTCTTTCCGTTTTTAACTGAAGCTCGACAGCTTAAATTCCCCCTCTGCATTCAATATCCAAACTATTTTATGAATGCCTGAGTAGGTACATGCTTAAATCTATAAATAAATAACAAAAAACACTCACTAATACATTGAGTGTTTTTATTGTAAAATATAGATCATATTTCAAAAGCAGTGAAACTGCCTTCCTCATCAAAATCCGTAACATGAATGACCCTATCAGAAAAAGCATCAGCCTGACCGGTTTCATTGCCGATGACAAGTGTCAGCACATGGAACTCTTTTTCCTTTTTCTTTCGATTAAAGGTATCAAGAAATTCTGCACTCACTTCATCTTCTCCGTCTGTCACGAAAATCACATCGGCTTGTTTGAAGGCACTTTGATCGATCACTTGCAGCGCCGCATTAAGTGAAAGTGTAAAATCGGTTCCGCCGCCTAAATATGTTCTTGCCAGGCGGATTAGTTCATTGCCTGTAATTTTACCTCTGTAAAATGTATCGCGCTGCAGCGTTGTAGAAAATAGCAGTACACATAAATCCCGCCGCTGTTTTTTTGCAATAGACAGCAGTGCCAAAATAAAGCCTTTCGACTGGTTATCCAGCAACTTCATACTGCCAGACTGGTCGAGACAAAAAACAATCGGTCCTTTGCCCAGCTCTTCCCGCTTTTTTTGTTCAAACTGCAACGTTTCGCCTTCTGCAAAACGACGAAGAAAATCATTCTTCGTCGCTTTGTGCGTATACAGGCCTAACTCCATTGGCAGCAGGCGCTCCATTTCATTGCCCATTGTCACGCCTCTTCTTTCTATTGATTCCGCATAATTAGATTTTTGTTTTTGACGTGCGACTTCTTTGAAACGTCCGGCCCATTCAGCAATTTCTTGCATCTTCGGATCCATCGCTACTTTATCTGCAACAGCCAGCTGATCACGCAGCGGCACTTTCTTCAGATCCGCGTCCCCCTTACCTGCACTCAATCCGCCCATCAATGAGATCAAACTTTCTTTCACCTTTATCGTTTCTTTCACTGCATCGTCCATAGCCTGCATGAATCGTTCCCCGTTTGTTTCAAGTGTTAGTTCCAATTTTTCATTGAGCTTTACGCTCGCATCTTCCAACTCTTGAAGAGTTCCACTTTCTACTTCTTCTGCTTCTTCTGCCTGTTTCACTGGAAATTCATCCTGCAATACCTGAACTACATCGAGCTGCTGCTGCAGTTCTTCGTCCTCTGCCTTTTCTTCAGCAAGCCAAGTATTAATTACCTCACCAAATTTCACTGCACAGATAGCTGAAGCCAGATCATCCAATTTCGTATAACTTCGATGTTCTTCAAACTTTTCATCTGTCATAATTCGTTCCATTAACGTGCGGTTTGGTTTCAAACTGATATCAGTACTTCCCTTCAAGAGCTGGGGTTTCATCTTATAGAATGCGGCCCAGATATCACCAAGTAGCGCTTCGATCGTCGGCAATTCGCCTTCTTCTCTCACCTTTTGCAGTCCTTCAGACATTTCAAACAGCTCTTTAAAACGTCTTTTATCAAAAGAATCTGTATTGAGTACTGAACGATGATCTCTGATTATTTTACTTGGTCTCATAGAAATCATCCTCCCTACATTCTAAAAAAGACTCCGTGCTGACCTTCATTTCCATCTTTCTTCCGGTCAGCACCACCGTAATATTCAGCATCCAGCCTGCTGCTTTCCACTTCATTTTTCATGGAATTCACTTGCGTCTGCACCTTATCAATTTCAGCAGAACGGCTTGGCGTACTTTCTTTCAGCTTAGTCAAATCTGCCGATAGCACCTGGAATTTCTTAATCGCTTCCATACCCGCTTCTGTCGAATGATCACGTTTTGCTGCATCAAACACTTCATTTGCTTCATTTTCTATCGAAGCAAGAGTTTGTGCTGCATGATCTTTTGCATGCCTGCGGACAATATTCGAGACGGCTTCTTTTTGATCGAGCGTCTCCCAAAGAGCATTTTCAAGTATGGCAATGTCATCAATTTGAACAGTTTCCCTTTGATTGATCAGAGCTTTTGCCCTCAAAACACCAAGTGACTGCTTGAAACGGCGGTCCGACGGCTGAATTCCTTCGTCCTGAAGTTTTCTTCGGACCAATAATAATGTCTCATACACTTCATCTGGAATCTGGACATTGTCCGTCATTTTCTGCAGCTGAATTAACTCATCCAAATGCATAGCCGGCGTTTCCACAGCGTCGCCATTGTCTTTCATCATCGAAACAAAGTTGGATTCATCCGCAATGAAATTTATTTCAAAACGTAAGAGAAAGCGGTCGAATAAAGCTTCCAATCCTTCGCCTTCTTCTGGATATTCATTGGATGCGCCGATTACGGACATCAATGGAACTTCAATAGGCGAGCCGTCATTATAGAATAACCTCTCATTAATCAACGTCAGCAGACTATTCAGTATGGCGGAGTTTGCTTTGAAAATTTCATCTAGAAATACGAGGTGAGCTTCCGGCATTTTCGTCGCGGTGTTACGTTTATAAACTCCCTCTTCTAAATCTTTTAATGATAGCGGTCCAAATACTTCTTCAGGTGTACTAAATCTTGTCAGCAGCCACTGAAAATATTCAGTGCTTTGTACAATTTTAGCCAGTTCTGCAGACAGGGCCGATTTAGCAGTACCTGCCGGCCCGATCATCAGCATATGCTGGCGCGCCAGCAGTGCGACTAAAATTCCTTCTACTTCATTTTCTCGTTCATAAAACTTTGTATTCAGTGCCTGCTTTATCTCTTCCAGCTTCTTTAAATTCGCATTCATTGCTCACACAACTCCTCAAATTATTGTCAAAACAGACGTTTTACGCAGTATGATATTTTGTCTAACCTTTGATAGAGTTAATGTTTGTTTTTACACATATAAAAATCCAACTGCTGTACTCTTAGTCTTACCCTTTTTGATGTTTTCCCACTCATCAGAAAGGAATTATTTTTTCGAACACCTTGTACAAAGTTTACACAAAATAATCAGACAATCTTCATATTATACTTGAGCTGCATGCAAGGAACCAAACAGCAGGTGAGTGGCATTTCTATCAGTTACTATTCCATTTCCTGCGTCAGTTCATCTAAATGAACTGATTTTTTTATTTGACAACTGAAACTAATTCTCTTTACGAATCGTATACTGCTATATGGAACAGGAAAGAGAGGACTGAAATATATGAGATCATCCAATCCAAGTTTAGGCAGAGATACGTTTCGCGGACTGCGGACTGACAGCACTCGGCAAGTCATGACGATTAACGGTACGGTAAATAAGACGTTTCTTCTATTTATTCTTTTGTGTGCAACTGCCACATTCACTTGGTCACAATACTTTGCGGGAAACAATATACAGCCGCTGATGTTAATCGGGCTGATCGGCGGATTCGTTGTGGCGCTTATTACGATCTTTGTTAAAAAAATCGCAGCCTATACCGCTCCTTTATATGCATTACTGGAGGGTCTTGCCATCGGCGGTATTTCAGCTATGTATGAAACACAGTTTGCAGGAATCACAACGCAAGCCATCCTGCTCACATTCGGTACATTATTTTCGCTGCTGTTCATCTATAAATCAGGCTGGATTAAAGTTACCCAAAACTTCAGGATGGGTGTATTTGCGGCAACCGGGGCAGTGTTTTTCGTTTATATCGCAGACTTGATACTCCGCTTCTTTGGAATGAACGTTCCTTTCATTCATGAAACTGGTCTTGTCGGCATAATCATTTCTGTCGTTATTGTCGTGATCGCCGCATTGAATCTAGTGTTGGACTTCGATTTCATTGAAGAAGGCGCAAATCAGCAGGCACCGAAATACATGGAGTGGTACGGAGCATTTGGTTTGATGATCACTCTTGTATGGCTGTACTTAGAGATTTTGCGTTTGATCTCGAAGTTGCGAAGTAAATAGAAATAGACTGATTGAAGTTCGATTACTTCAATCAGTCTATTATTTTTGTCTATTACCAAAATGGTTCTTTATCGGGATTTTCTGATTGCAAAACCATGTAATAAGGAGCAACAAGTATATAAAGAATTATGAACAGTATCAGATACACGACAATCCCCACAAACGATCCGGAAAATATCTGCGCGATTATGAGAATAAAAGTGAATGAAAATTGAAACCATAACATATTCTTATTCGTTTTTCTGGTTAAATACTGTGTAGCACCGCAATAATAACATGTTCTTCTATTTTTGATAGAACCAAAAAATGACTGCTTCCTCGTCCATTCCTCACCACAATTTGTACAAACCGGGAAAGTTCTTTTTTCTTTACGAATATTCCGCATGAGTATAAGGTACACAATCATGAACAGAGCCAGCATACTAGCCAGTTTCACAAATTCAGATTGCAATAATGTCATGATGCTGAAAGTAGATTCCCCAGATACGTCAGCTGAATTAACAGCAAGGTTTCCAGTACCCGTACTGACGAAACTGATATAAGTGAAACTTAGCGCCAATATCACAAAACTTACAAGCACGGTACGATACTGCCATTTCCCCGATTTCAAGCTTTTTTGTTCGGGTTTCTTGATCGCATGAAGCATTTGCTGTTTGCGCTCTTTAGAAATTTTGACAGTGGACAGTTCAGAATATAATCTATCCTTCATTCCAGACATCATACATTACCTCCCGATTTTCGTCCTGAAGTCGTTGCTTTAACTGCCTTCGTCCCCGCTGCAGACGTGTTCGTATCGTTGCCTCCGGACAGCTGAGCAATCCTGCAATTTCCACTGTGGATAGCTCTTCAAAATAGTAAAGGATCAGCACTTCCCGGTAGATGAGCGTCATCGAAAACATAGCCTTCACAAGCACCTGATTATCTTCATTTTTAATCATTTGCTGTTCCGGTGATCTTTTAGCAGAAATGCCTCTTAGCTTTTCCACTAAAACAAGCCCCTTACTTTTCCAGCTCCGTAAATAATCATGGCTTCGATTAACCGTCATCTTCACTAAATATGTTTTCAACGAGGACTGTCCTTTAAACTGCCTTTGATTCTGATAAAATTTCATCATGACGTCCTGTACAATGTCTTCTGCTATATTTTCATCTTTCACATACAAATAAGCTACCCGAAGTAAATAATCTCCATATTCCCCGAGCACTTTTTCGATATCCACTGCGACCACACCTGCCTTTACACTATAGACGGATTGATTTCTGTTTCCGATTCAATTATAAACGAATATTTCGTCTGCAAATTGCAGATATTCGCCTCACTCTGTTCTTAATTTCTTATAATTTTTTGGGCGAAAATGTTACATTATTTGAGCGAAATATTAATTTATTATAAATTATTTTGAGGATTGAAGCCGAAGATGGGCGACTCCTGCGAGAACAGCAAGAGCAGAAGCCCCTGGGCTGAGGCCGCGGCTGCGGAAAGCGTCCCATCTGCAGCGCAAACCGCAGACAGCATACTAAATATGCTGTCAAGTACATGTGTTGATGACAATCCCAAATTGCACCAGAAAAAATCCTCAACCCTGATGATTGAGGACTGCTAGTAAATTAACTGCCGATAGTTATGGAGTTCCCTTTGTTTTGTAATGTGGATAAAATACTGAGTGCAGCCAGATAACTCGTTTTTGGATTATTTGGCATCGGTTCGTTTTCGATGGTCAAATTCATTTCGCCGAAATCACCGCTAGCTTGGATGGTGTGCGTATTTCTTTGGATTTTGGGATCTGCAATTACTCGAACCTTCGTTTTGTCAGCTCCGAGGCCGGCAATTGACAGCAGCAATGCGACATTCACATTCTTCGGAAACTGTTCAATGGCATCAAGTGCAACGCCATCGAATAAACACTCCTCCTCATACTTCACTTCCATGCCCAATGATGCATAGGATTTCCTGGTCGTGATCCTAACTTCTTTCAAGCCGCCGACTGAATTAGCTGACTGAAGTAAATCCAGTCCACCGATTGCCCCTGAAGGTAAATAGATGTGCTGCCCAGTGGAACGAGCGAGTTCTTTCATTTCATTGAGAAACGCTGTATCTTTAAAAGCACCTATACTGCTGAGAATCAGATCTTTCTTACAGTGGAGTACATCATGCATGTGCTGAACAGCAACCTCAATTGTCGCGGCTTCGACGACAATATCGATTGGCGAGTTAAGAAATGCCTCGAAGTCTGTATAGAACGTTGTATTGTACTGTTTCTCCAGTCTAAGCCCCACCTCTTGATTACGGCCGAAAATAGAGACAACCTCACCCCCAAGTCTTCTGGAATTATTAATTGTTTCCAATAAATATTGAGCAATATTCCCTGTGCCGATTACTCCGATTTTCATTTCAGAACACTCCCTAACCAGATGTAATTGTTATTCTTTTCAACAATATTTTATACCCTTTATTATACTGAAGAATTGTTTTATTTCCTATGTATCAGCAATATATGTTGTCAAATCAATTCCGTAGTAAATGTATTAGTTGTTAGAACCATTTTATTACTATTATTAAATACTTTTAAAGCTATAAACATATCAATACTAAAGGTATAATATACTATAAAAATTTAGAGAGCTCTCTCAATCGGCATTAGAATTAAATAGCTTAGTCGGACGATTTAAAGTCTGACACCCTAATACAGAAACAGCAATGTCCAGAAAATCTAAAATGATAACCGGGTAGTTTTTTATGTAATTATGTATATGGAAAGTAATGGTTTCAGCGTATTTAGCCATACTCTTAGAGATGCTGGAATATGTTTGATGCCTCAAAATAGAACTGTCCATTTTTTTATTAATCACCCTATCCATACATATAAAACCACAACTCTTAATAGGATGGATAGATGCCTTTTTAAAAGACGGGGGGAATGGTAGGATGGCTGGCTATACCGATAATTATGAAAGAGACACCTTTGGAATCATTGATTTCTGGGTGCGTAATAACCTGGAGCATGGTGAGTTCTTCGACAGAGAAATTAGTCACCACGAAATGGCGCTTGCCCGTGCCAACCAGCAAATGATTGACAGAATGGCAAAGATATTTAAAAAGACGGAATCTAAAACAGGTGATATCGAATTGATTATTGACGAGGCTAAAAGTGCAACGCATGAATTCAAGGATTTACTTATTCATACGATGGATCGAGCGCTGCGTTGTGACGTCATTATCTCTACCCCCACTTCACTTCTCGACCATATGATCAGGGAGGCAGAAGAATCGGAAAGAGTCTTTAAATTAATTGAAACAAATGCCTACATCACACCAGCTGATGCAACAATTCATGAAAGTAACTTTTGGCTGAGGCAAATGGTGGACCATTTGATTTTCATCAGTCATTACGTAGATGCCTCTAACTACGAATTGCATGACCAAGTCAGAGCGATGACTAGAAAGTTTGAGAACCTTTTGCTTCAGGCTATTTCATTAAAGACCATGATTCGCCGGCCGCGCAATGAAGTCTCACCTATATTGAATACGTTTAACCAGATGGTCATTAAGGAAGCAAAAGCACTTGAAGCATTTAAACTGGAGCTGAGTGAACTAATTAAAGCCTGTGCTGCGGTAACAACTGCTCCGCCTGATTTACTTGAGCATATCGCAAGAGAAGCCCATCACTTGTGGAAAAACTTAGAGGATCAAATTGTAACCTGAGTTCTATAAACCTATATGTATCGAGAAAAAGACAGATATCTTCTGTCTTTTTTTATTTTGTTAAAACTTTTTTTAAACGTGCCTCGTTATAGTAGTAGAGAGGCGGTGATGGGAATGAATTCGGCTGATTTAGAGAAAATCATAACGCTGTGTCTTCTACTCCCAGCCAGTCACATCCTGAAAAAACTTCGTTCTGTTTTACTTGTCTATGATCGCTTGTAGATGACTTATGAGCGTAAACCAAACGCCTATGATCACTTGGCAAAATGGTATGAGCGGCTGGACACGCCGTATGAGCGTGAAACGTACCGCTATGAGCGCATGCAGAAAACTTATTCTAGGGGGCATTAAAGAAGAGCAGTCCGGAATTTTTCTCCGGGCTGCTCTTTTATATGAATTATTTGTTTGACGCTTTCCGCTTTTGGTGTCATCCAGCTACAAGCGCCAGCCTCTCGGGTCGTTTCAGTAAAGGCACCAAAAATCCCTGTCATCGATTTTCACTCTCCAAAGGATTTATCATGCTCTTGTATAAACCATCCATTTTCACAATAAAGGCATCGAAATCATTAACTGTAATTTGAATGCCCTGGCCAAAACCATTTTTTCGCAGAACTGAATGAAGCTCTTCAAAATGGGTTACATCTGAGGCGTTGTCCTTGCCGGAATCGTTACCGTCACTTTTCTTATAGACCTTTAATTTGCTGAGAGCAGCAGTAATTGTTTTATTGTCATGCTTACCGGCAATATTTGACGAAGTATTTACTAAGTCTCCCGACCGATGCATCGTCTCCAGGGATTGTTCCAGCTGTCTTGATACAATTTCAGGATCTGTCCAGCCTGCTGACATCTGTTCAGCAATAGTGGTTTCCAGGTAAATTAATTGGTGCTGAATCTCATTTGCAGCTAATTCTTTGCTGCTGTTCAGCTTAGAATAAACGGTGAAAACTATGAATAGTAAAAGGACATTGAGGATAATTGACACAGAGATGATTACATTTTTTCTTTTTATAATTTATTCCTCCTAGCCACACCTGATAAAACATAAATGACAACTGCTCTTAATCTATTTTTATCACTTCGTATTTGAAACCCTGATACGCATAATTTTGCTTTCTGTACATTTCTCTGGGGGTATCTTCCCCGTCAGCCACCAGAATCACAGTCCTATTTGGAAACAGCTCCATTGCGAAACTTTGCAATCGACTTCCGATTCCTTTGTTCCGGAACAACTCCTCGACGCTCAGATTGTCGATTTCTACTGTTTCATCGCTAACAATCAGTTCCACATAGCCAGCTGGTGAGTCTTTATAATAGGCTAACACCTGACGAATAGTTGGATCTTCAAATTGGCGTTTAATTAACCCAACCTTCTGCTTTGCAAATTCCACTCCAAACTCCAAATCATTATGATATTGCAAATTCAGGAATGTTTCCAAGTTCTCTTCTGTCACAGCCTGAATATCTATTTCCGGACAATTTTTCATCAGAGGAAAATGCTTTGGTTGAATGGCATACAACTCCAGGAAACCAATTTCGTACCCCGTTTCATTCAAGTATGCGTATAGCTCCTCTGTCGGCTTCGTATTCTCAGGAAAGTAAAATTTCACGTGGTTCTGATCCCTTTTAACATGATAGTCTTTGAGAAATTCTTCCGCTTCTTTGAAATCCACTACAGACGGCAATTCTTTAAACTCTATGAAGTTACTATCATATCTTGATAACATCTTGTCGTAATGGACATGTATGTACTGATTATTTTCGTCCACAATATTCCCCAGCGTATAAATATCTTTAAATGTTATTTGTATCATTTCCTTATTCTCCTTGTTTATCTAGTGCTTTATTGGTTTATTGACCTGTGTTCATAAATTGGGGTAATAGATCTTTTAACTCCAATAAGTCATCTATTATCAGATCCGCCTGAGCAAGCTCATCTTTATGAGCAAAATCAAAATTGCATCCTACTGCCAGTAAGCCATTTTCTTTTGCCGCATGTATATCGGACAGACGATCACCCACCACCGCCGCGCTAGTAATATGATATTTCTTTACGATACTCTGGACTAAGTCTGACTTATTTAATGAAGCAATTTGTTGAATGCTAAATGTTTCCGTGACCCATTGATCTAAACCATAATAGTCGACGATAGCATGCAGGTAATCAATTAACCCGTTACTCGCTATGTAAATTGAACAGTCGTTCTCTTTTAAATAACCGAAGATTTCTTTTACGTTAGGATATAAAGCACCGTTTCCGTTTCTTATATTCTCCAGCAATTGTTCAAGAAAATAGGCATCGGTATAGTTTCTGTCTTCATTAGAATGATGGGGCAGCAGCGTTTCCCATACTTTCGGTAAAGGTGCCCCCATGATTTCACGAAATTGATCAATAGGCACCGCATCATTCCATTTATTCATTGTCCTCAAATGATCAAACGTATCATTAAGTGCCAGTTCTAAAATAGTATCTGTCTGAAAAAGTGTGCCATCCATATCAAAAATCATTGACTGAGCCATCGCTTTCCACCTCGTAAATCGACAAATTTCTTGTTCATTAGTTGCGTCCATTTCTAATAAATCTTTTCGGATTTAAGCGATCAATTCATGCACCTCACCCAGAATAAACATAGTCAAACCAATGATTGATAGAGCTATTCCTACATAAAATGGCCAAGGATTATCCTCTTTTTCCCGATCAAAGGTAAACAGTGTCACGATACAAAAAATCAAAGCGATAACTGGAATAAATCCATATTTCGGCCCAAAGGCAAACGCTAACCCGCCGAACATCATCCCCAGAAGACCGTACGGGTTTTGAGTAGGTATTCTGTCCAGATACTCTTTTTCATCAGTAGAAAGACCTTCAGTTTTGTCTCCCCAAACATCCACGGCTTTCAATCTGTTCAGGAATTCAATCATTCTTTTAAATTGCTTCATGCAGTACACCCGCCCTGTTTACAGTTTCAAACCGGCAACCAATTCATCGGCCCCAAAATTGTGATAAAAACACCAGAGGTCCAGTATGGTTTACATCCATCACTTATCAATTGACATCTTACTTCTTCATTGAATAACCGGCCCTAATAGCTTAGACATATAGTATTCGTCAACAAATCTATTGCCTATGAATAAAGAATTCTTTTTTGTACCCTCAATCTTAAAGCCCATTTACTGAAATGGGTGCAGTCCTTCTTCAAGAATTGCACCCGCTAGCGAGAAGGTAGTTTAAAACCGTTGATTTCCGTTTCAGGCGGACGCTTTCCGCGGGCATGGCTTGAGCCTCCTCGTCGCTACGCTCCTGCGGGGTCTCAAGGCTCATGCTCATAACGCTTCGCTTTTACTCGCAAAAGTAATTGCTATTCCCGCAGGAGTCG
>NZ_JARICI010000081.1 GCF_029257255.1 Sporosarcina sp.
GTGGGTTACGTCCTTTACGTGCAGCACGTTCGCGCACTTCAAAGTTTCCGAAACCAATCAATTGAACTTTATCACCGTTAGCAAGAGTTGATTGAATTGTATCGAATACAGCTTCAACAGCTTTAGTAGCGTCTTTTTTAGTTAGACCTGCCGCTTCTGCCACAGAGTTAATTAATTCTGTTTTATTCACACCGTTCACCTCCTCTCAAAGGGGGATGCTATTGCTATTAACACTGTAAAAAGAGTAACATAACAAAAACCGCGGTGCAACAATATTCTCGCGCTTTCTGCTTATAATCAGCTTTTCTGCACTTTTCATCCTAAAACCAAAGAAAAAAGACCCGTTTTAGACCGGATCTTTCACTTTTACAAGTATTAGACGATAAATGTGATCATTCCTTTATTGCCGTCATTCACCATCTGTTCGATCGTTTCTCTCAGACGTTTTCTGGCTTTATCTGGAACTGCAGCGGTCTTAAACCGGATGCTCTCTTTCATTACTTCATGCAATGGTGTTCCAAAAAGCTGTGTTTCCCATAATGCATCCCGGTCATGTAAGTAGGCATTTTTTAATTCTTTCAGCAAGTGATGACTGTGGAATTCTGAACCGATTAACGGAGAAAACTCTGCTTCCATATCAATCCGTATAATATGCAATGAAGGTGCTTTCGCTTTCATCCGCACGCCGAAGAAATTATCTTGCTTAATAAGTTCAGGCGGAGTCGGTTGGAAATCTGCAATCGTCGGCAACGCAACACCATATCCAGTTTGTTTAGCAGTGTCGATGGCCTCTGCGTACATATCATAGGATTTCTTCGCCTTGACCGCTTCCTTAATGAATACCAGCCAGTCTTTCTTGGAACGCATTTCTGTGCCCATAAACTCTTCACAAACGGCAATAAAAGCCCGTTCATCCATATCGATATTGACAATAGCCTTACCTTTACCTGCATCAACTTCCACAACATCTGCCTGGCGTACAAACTCCTCTTCTTGAAGCAATTCCGCAATCTCTTGCACTTTCCTGATCTTTGACACACCAAGGAATCCATCATTAATTACATGATCAATCCGTGCATTTAATTTATGTTCATCACCAAGCTCTTCCATCCAGTCTGGACGTTGCAGCTCAATATCCGTGATTGGAAACTCATACAGTGCTTCTTTAAGGATCAACTGGATCTCTTGAGCGTTCAGCTGATCTGCGCTGATGGCAATTACAGGCACGCCGTACTTCTCATGCAGCTGTTGTTTAAGATCCAGTGCACGCTCATGTGCAGGCATCTTAGAATTCAAGACAATAACGAATGGTTTGCCGATTTCCTGCAGCTTTGCAACAATTTCCTGTTCCGCCACTTCTGCAGCTGCTCTAGGAATATTGTTCACTGTGCCGTCCGTTGTCAATAAAATTCCAATCGTCGAATGATCTCTGATGACTTTGTCAGTACCAATTCGTGCAGCTTCTTCAAAAGGAATCGGTTCATTATGCCAAGGTGTATGGACATATTTTGGACCTTCTTCATCTTCATAGCCTTTCACACCGTCAATTACATAGCCTACACAGTCTGCCAGACGAACCTGGAATGCGAGCTCGCCGTCCCCAATTGATACACTAGTACCTTGAGCAGGAACAAACTTTGGCTCCGCTGTCATGATCACAGGTCCTGGTGAACTCTGTGGCAATTCATCCTGTGCACGTATCCGATCATTTGCGTCAGTCATGTTTGGGATCACGACTTCTTCCATGACGCGTTTGACAAAAGTGGATTTCCCCACACGTACCGGGCCGACCACTCCTATATAAATATCACCGTCTGTTCTTCTGGCTAGGTTTTCATATAATTCTTCTTTCATCTTTCGCCCTCCTTTTTCTCCGCATAGTAGTTTATGAAACACAAAAACGTTTCATGCATAAAGCACGAAACGTTTAGAGAAATTCTATTTATCTTTTCATAAATACCGGCTCATTGTCTTCGTTCACTGTGTATGGCAATGAGTACGCAGGAAGGACCAAAGAGTTGTCAGCAAGCAGATAGCGAATGTCATCGCCCTGTTTCACTTCTGGTTTTTGTTCCATCAATATCTTATTCAAATCAATAGAATAGTCAACATAGAAGTTCCCATCTCCCGCCACTACAATCGGCAGATGAGCGTTAGAGTACGGACTTTCGACTGTCAGCGGCTCCTGGAAGCCCATTTTCTTAAAATCAACTTCATAGACATATTCTCCGACTGGATCAAGGAAAGGCAAATCGCCATTGATAAATTTACGCAAATTCAAATCGCGAAGTTTCTCAGCAATTCGCAAATCTACCAATTTCACGGTAGGATTCTCCTCAACATCTGTCAGTACATACTGAAAGATTCCACCATTTTCAAATGCATTGGAAGGAATCTTTTCAGTGAAATCAGGAACAATTTTTGAGAATTCAATTGGATATTTAATATATTGATCCGTTTCCATATCGCGTGTTTTGATTGGCAGTAGTCCGCCAGACTGCTCCTGATAGCGATCGATTGCTTTCTGGATGGTTTCTACTTGATCCGGGTAAGGCGTCTCGCTGGCCTGCTTCTCATCAGGAGGACGAGACAAGCAGCCCGACAGCACCAGGCTGATGCAAAGCATTACCGATAACGCAATGATTCGTTTATTCATGGTTTACGCTCCTCCTGTCGGCCCATTGAACACTAAATAGACCATCGCAAAGAATGAGGAAATTAATAATACATAGGCTACAATCGCAAATACGAGTTTAACTATTCGGTTTTTCATTTTATAACGGCTTGCATAGATCAAACCCATTGAAATCACCATAAACCCCATCGCATAAAAAGATAGCCACATTTTATCTAACGAGGACAAAACTGTCACCCTCCTACTATTTAAATACCACCGAAGAACATATCAATTTCTTGTTTCTTACCGCGGCTCATCAATTGATCTACTGCTTGTTTAGGCGGAATCTCTCCAAATAAAATGGAATAAAGAGCGGAAGTCAGCGGCATAGTCGTATTAAAGTGCTCCGCTAGCTGAAAGGCAGCTTTCGTCGTGCGCACCCCTTCAATGACCATTCCCATTTCATTTGTCACTTTATCTAAAGACTGCCCTTTTCCAAGAAGATTCCCTGCTTTCCAGTTTCGCGAATGAACACTTGTACAGGTAACGACCAAGTCGCCCAGTCCCGTCAAGCCTGAAAATGTCTGCTGATCGGCTCCCATGCGGACACCGAGTCTTGTAATCTCAGCCAGACCTCTGGTTATAAGCGCTGCTTTCGCATTATCCCCGTAACCGAGGCCGTCTGAAATACCGGCAGCCAGCGCGATGACATTTTTCAATGCACCCCCGAGCTCCACTCCAATCACATCAGCATTCGTATAGACGCGGAATGAATTATTCATAAATGCATCCTGTACCCGTTCAGCCGCTTCCATATCTGATGACGCTGCAGCCACTGTTGTCGGATGGCGAAGCACCACTTCTTCTGCGTGACTGGGACCGGATAAGACAACAACTGCAGAACGCATAGATTCATCTATTTCTTCTTCAATAATCTCAGAAATACGTTTTAATGAATCTGGTTCAATTCCTTTTGAAACATGAACAAATAAAGCAGGCTTCTTTATTTCTGCCTGAATCTTTTTGCACGTTTCACGCATGGCGATCGTTGGTACAGCAAGCACGATGATGTCAGAATGATGAACCGTTGCAGCCAAATCACTGGTGGAAACAAGGTTTTCCGGCAACTGAATATCCGGTAAATATTGGTCATTCGTATGCTGCGTATTTATTTCATTGGATTGCTCTTCACGCCTTGTCCAAATCAAGCTGTCATGACCGTTTTCAGCCAGCACAAATGCCAGCGCCGTTCCCCAGCTTCCTGCTCCGACGATAGAGATTTTCTCCATTGGCTCAACCCTTTCTGCTTTTGAATTTAGCTTCTTGCTCTTGTGATCAAGCGAATCGGCGTTCCTTCAAAACCGAACGCTTCACGCAGTCTGTTCTGTAGAAAGCGTTCATAAGAGAAGTGCATAAGTGTCGGTTCATTAACAAAGATAACAAACGTCGGTGGCTTAACCGCAACCTGCGTCGCATAATATATACGCAGACGCTTACCTTTATCAGACGGTGCCGGGTTTCTGGCAACTGCATCTTCAATGACTTCATTCAGAACACTGGACTGAATACGCAACGCATGGTTTTCACTGATCATTTGGATCTGGGAGAACAATGTGTGCACGCGCTGCTTAGTTTTAGCGGATACAAAGACGATCGGCGCATAATCCAAGAATAAGAAATTGTGGCGAATGTCATCGATAAATTTATTCATCGTTTTATCGTCTTTTTCTAACGTGTCCCATTTATTAACTACGAACATAACACCTTTACCTGCTTCTTCAGCATAACCAGCAACACGCTTATCCTGCTCGCGAATGCCTTCTTCCGCATTTAGCACGATTAGCACTACATCGGAGCGGTCAATGGCCTTCAAAGCACGCAGTACACTGTATTTCTCCATGTTCTCGTAAACCTTGCCCTTTTTACGCATTCCGGCAGTGTCAATGATTTTATAAAGCTGCCCATCCACTTCTTTTGTTGAGTCAATTGCATCTGTTGTTGTACCCGCAATATTACTGACGATTACACGGTCTTCTCCTAGCAGCGCATTAACCAATGACGATTTACCGACGTTTGGACGGCCAATCAGAGAGAAACGGATTGTATCTTCCTCTTCTTCTTCCAGATCCATTTCTTTGAAGCTTTCTGCTACTGCATCCAATAAATCTCCAAGACCTAATCCATGGGAACCGGAAATAGGATATGGTTCACCAAATCCAAGTGAATAGAAATCATAAATCATTTCTCTCATTTCTGGATTATCGACTTTATTGACTGCCAATACAATCGGCTTTTTAGTCTTGTACAGCATTCTGGCTACCTGCTCATCTGAGTCGGTTACGCCGTCTCTGCCGTTTGTCAAAAAGATAATGACATCCGCTTCTTCGATAGCAATTTCTGCTTGCATGCGGATTTGTTCAATCAGCGGTTCATTGCTAATATCGATGCCGCCTGTGTCGATCAGATTGAATTCATAGTTCAGCCAGTCTGCTGCACTGTATATACGGTCGCGCGTTACGCCCGACACGTCTTCTACGATGGAGATCCGTTCGCCGACGATCCGGTTGAATATAGTGGATTTACCGACGTTCGGTCTTCCTACGATTGCTACTGTTGGTTTTTTCATTTTAGTTCATTACACCCTTCCGACCTATCTTTGAATATTATACACAAAAAGAATGATGATGCATATGAAAGCATCATCATTCCGGTTTTGCCGATAGTATAAGTTGTCGTTTGTTGATCACAAGTTAAAAAATCACAACTGCCTACTTACTCTTTAAACTTCTTCAGCTGATCGCCGATGACGTCTCCGAATGAGAAGCCTGATGTTTCTTCGGGCATTTCGTAGCTGAAGTTTTCTTCGCCTGGTGCGTCTTCTTTTTCAAGAAGGTCTTTGATGCTTAAAGAAATACGTTTTTCTTCAGGGTTGACGTCGAGTACTTTTACTTGTACTGTCTGTCCTTCTTCGAGTACTTCATCCGGTGTGCCGATGTGTGCGTGGGCGATCCTTGATATGTGTACAAGTCCCTCCACTCCCGGGAAAATTTCGACGAATGCACCATATGCCACAAGACGTTTCACTGTCCCTTCTAAGACAGAACCGATCGACGCTTTGTCTTCAATACTTTCCCATGGTCCAGGCAATGTATCTTTAATGGATAGCGATACTCGCTCTGCGTCGCGGTCAACAGAAAGCACTTTGACCTTTATTTTATCGCCTTCTTTTAATACATCGGAAACATTATCGATGTGGCCGTGGGAAATTTGTGAAATATGAACAAGTCCGTCCACTCCCCCAATATCCACGAATGCTCCAAATGAAGCAATTCGCTGCACAGTACCATCTAACACATCGCCGTCCTGAATTTCAGAAAGCACTTCTTCTTTTTTCTTATTATTATGCTCTTGTACGACCGCACGGTGTGAAAGAATCAAACGGTTCTTTTCCTTATCCATTTCCACGATTTTAAATGTCATCGTACGGCCTTTATAGTCGTCGAAAGACTCAACGAAATGATCTTCCACTAAAGAAGCTGGAATAAATCCGCGGACACCCAGGTCTACAACCAAGCCGCCTTTTACTACGTCTTTTACTTCAGTCTCAATGATTTCACCGTTATCAAACTTCTCTTTCAGTGAATCCCACGCATTTTCCGCGTCAACCTGGCGCTTAGATAATACATATGCATCATCTTCCACTTTTGTGATTGCTAACTGCAATTCATCACCGACCGCGACTGCATCTGCTGCTTTTTCAATATGCAAGCTGGAAAGTTCGCTGATCGGGATCACGCCGTCAAATGGTGCACCTGCAATTTCAACTGTTACAGATTTTTCTTCTACCTTTGTTACTACACCTGTTACATGCTCGCCTTCACGGAATTCTTTAACTTCATCCATATTCATCTCTTCAGTCATATGTAGTCCTCCTCCATAATGAATCTTATCTCTATAGTATTCGAAACTACAGGCAAAAACAAAAAATTACACTTATTCTTTTAATTCCTTTTTAGCTTAATGTTACTGCTTTCACATTTTCTTCGGCTGTAACCGACTCTTAAAATAAGTACGTCTCAGCCTGATTGCGTCTGATTCAGCAAACATTGTAATTTGCTCTAAAAAGAAAAACACCTAGTATTCATCCTGTCACTTCTAAAAGCGTTAGGCTTACGCTGAATGCATACAAATCATTTATATTGTTCTATCAGCTTGGCAATCTCAGACATAATTGCTTCCGTCACTTCTTCAGCTGATGCTTTCCTTTCGCGGAAAGAGGTCATGTCAAGCGGCTCACCGTAAACGACCTTTAATTTTGAAAATGCTTTATAAGGTCCGATGATCGCACAAGGAACTACTTTCGCTTCTCCTCCTTTTAAGGCAAAGAACCCAGCACCTGCCAATCCTTTTCCAAGCTCTCCAGTCTTACTCCGTGTGCCTTCTGGGAATAGACCAACCACTTTTCCATCACGTAATAGTTTGATTGTTGTACGGAAAGCTTCCCGATCACTCATTCCCCTTTTCACAGGGTAGGACTGCACTTTCGGTAACAAGGTTTTCAGGATGGGCTTTTGAAACAACTCTTCTTTTGCCATGAAATGAACGGTTCTTGGACAAGTAATCCCGACAACAGGCGGATCCAGATTATCAATGTGGTTTGTGCAAAGTAGCACGCCGCCTTCTTCCGGGAAATTCTCTTTGCCAATCACTTTTATTCGATAGAGAGGGTAACAGATTGTGCTAATTAAAAACTTACCTAGAGGATATAGATTCATCTTGCCAACCTCTTTTCAGCATATTCCACAATCATATTCGTTACCTCTTCTATTGTTTTCCCTGTTGTATCAATTATAATCGCATCTTTTGCTTTTTTTAGCGGAGAAATTTTTCTTTCGCTGTCCGCCTTGTCTCTTTCGGTAATTTCTCGCTTCAACGTTTCATAATCGCTTTTCATTCCGCGCAGCTGTTCTTCCAATAAACGTCTTTGCGCACGCTCTTCAACAGAAGCAGTCATAAAAATCTTCAGCTCTGCATCCGGAAGCACAGTTGTCCCAATATCACGCCCGTCCATAACGACTGAACGATCTTTTGCAAGATTTTGCTGTTTTTCCATTAGCAGCTGACGAACAGATGGAAGCGCTGCAATCGCAGACACTTGGGAAGTCACTTCATGTGAACGAATAGCTTCTGATACGTCTGCACCGTCCAATAAAACTTTCTGGGCTTCATTTCCCTGTTCTAGTTCAATCTCAGACCGTCCAATCAATTTGGCCACTTCTTCTTCTTCATGAGGATCCACTGAACTTTGAATCACTTTATAAGTGATTGCCCGGTACATCGCACCTGTATCGATATATGTGTAACCTAATTTTTTTGCTACTAATTTGGCAATCGTGCTTTTCCCTGCGGCTGCAGGTCCATCGATTGCAATTCTCATCGCACGCGTCATGCTTACCCCTCCATTTTCGCTATTATTGTACCATATGCAAAAAGGAAAAGTCTTTTGAAGATAGACTTTTCCTTAGGAATTGCGCAACTGCAACTGTCGTTCAAAGCAGTAGCGTATTATAAGCTGACGATCTTTTTCATCAATTTCTTCAAACTTCAATGAAGTCAGGCGACGGCTGTCCTGTTCCCAGTTACGTATAACTTTTGCTTTACAGGAAATATATTTAATCTCTGTTTTAGAAAAATGAAGAACAATCATCAGATCCAATTCTTCTTGCGGATTAAAAAACTCATGGTTTTTCATATTGACCGCTAAACCGCCTGCGCTTAAATCAGATGAAACAAGTTGGAGCGATTCTGTATCCACCTGCACGGACACGTCCAATGAAGTGTCTACACGAACAAATTCCCTTCGCTGAATCTTGATCAATTCTTTATCACCCGGATAGTTAACTTTCAACATCGGGATGGTCTTATTCATTCTGCTATGGACTTCAGTCCGAAAAGCGTAAGACATTTTGAATTCATCCACAAACGTGATGACCAACTGTGTACCATCAATAAAAAATGCTGTTTTGCCGGTTTCCAAGCTAATTGGATAATCCATCATGAAATGGTCACCATCTATATCAACAACACGACATTTAAACTTTTCCGATTCCTCTGTGTAGTCTTTTTCAAGAGTCAACACAGTACCGATAGTCAGCTTCATTTCTCCACCTGCCAATAGTTACTATTTAATCCTATTATCTCATGTGGAGAGGACTTTTCCAATCTATTTCTTATTGTTTTTCCGTTTTAATCACTTCTAATGTGTCCGTATCAATCACAATTTTGTATGTCTCTGGATTTTCTTCGTTCGAAACTACCGTTAAGTAATGGGCCAAACGTTGTTGCAACTGCTTATTTTCTACATATGCCAGCTCTTCTTCCATTACTTTGACTCCAGGACGGAAAAACTCCTGCCAATTTACCGGTTTGATCGGTTGAGGTTTTAACTGCTCTTCCTGAATATACTCTGAGGTATTTACTCCTAACACTTCACCCGTATCTTTTGCCATTTTTATATGAATGGGATCTGAAAACACTTTTGCCTTGTTCACCGGATCTTTCCTAATGAAAACAAAATGCCAGGCCGTATCATTTTCTCTAGCTTCCTCAAACACAACGTCTCGGTACTCTGCCTTATGCAGAAAATCTGCCGCCAGTTTCTTCAATTCTTCATAATCCTTTGTTGGTTCGCCCATTCGCCTTTCAATTAGGTAGGACAGAATATGACCGCCCTTTTGCGTGATATCGATATAGCCTATCGAAGAATTTTCAGCAAATCGGATATGGTAAAACGGGTAGGGTGATCCCTTCCTGCTTTTTTCCGCTGCAATAATATCGTTAGAAACGGCTGGAAGCAGCTTCTTAAATAATTGAATCGCTTCTTCTTCAGAAATCTTAGCATCTTTAATATTTTGCAGTTCCTTTTTCTTTTGCGCGTCCGTTTCACTGGCCGTTAAAGGAAATACTGCTTCCCCGTATTGCTTAATTGACTGACCCAGCTGCTGCCATTCGTCTGTATCTTCTTTTGCTGCCCCTAACTTCTGTTCCCAGCTCTGCATGTCCATCCTTCCAGACAGAAGATTCGTTGTGGCCGACTGCCATTGAGCAGACAATTCATTCAAGTTATCCGAAGCACGCTGAATGACCGCATAATATTCATCAGGATCTCCTTCTTCCGTTGACTCTTTCGCAAAGTTTCCTAATCTGCCCAAATAGTTCATCCAGGCGGTTGAAAAGCTTTCATTTACCGGAAGAGAACCGATTGAATCTTTAATATCTGAAGATAGTCGCCAAATATCTTCTCTTTCCTTAGATGTACTTTGCTTGTCTTCAAAGAGCATCGATTTCTTAACCGCTTCTTCCAGTTCACCAAGTTTCTCCGAAGCATCCGATATATTTTTAGAGTATTGCGTGTTCAATGCAATCGACAACTGTTCATTTTCCTGTGCTTCTCCAAAAGCATAAACTCCTAATACGATAAATGAGTAGGTTAAAATAAATATCATTCTTTTCATTTCGAGCATTCGCCCTCCTTTCTATTAATTACAGAAGATATGCAGTCCTATTTTTTTAATTTGAGGACGTGACCAGATCCATTTGCTTGTTGCAGTAATCGGATTGAAATAATAAATAGCGTTTTCGGAAGGATCCCAACCGTTTATTGCATCAATTACCGCTTCTTTTGCGCGTTCGTTAGGTGTCAGCCAAATCTGACCATCTGCCACGGCAGTAAATGCACCTGGCTGAAATACCACTCCGCCGATCGTATCCGGGAAATCCGGATGCTCCACACGGTTCAAAACTACAGCTGCGACGGCTACTTGCCCTTCATAAGGTTCACCGCGTGATTCACCATAGACAGCATTTGCCAATAAATTAATATCTTGATTGGAATACTTTGCAGGAGCCTGCATTTGCTTCTTCGGTTTACTTCCTGATTTGACTTGAGAAGCTAAAGGCTGACCGCCATAGTAGGTAAATTGATTGCCTTTCGCAATTTGGCCTTTCACATACTTTTCATCATAATCTGAAACTCCCTGAAGCTTCTTTTTCGCACCTTTCCCTGCAATTCCATCAACAGGCAGACCGTATTTCTCTTGGAAGTTCCGCAATGCCCAGTAAGTTCCGTAACCGAAATTGCCATCAATCTCCCCATTGTAAAATCCAATATATTGAAGTCTTGCCTGCAACTCAATAACATCATCACCTTTTGCACCTTTTGCTAAATCACGTCCACTGAATGCCGATGTCTGATTCACGAAAAATGAATAAACCATAACACTCGCAATCACTAGAAAAAGGAAGCGTGTAGCCGCTCGTTTCATGTAACATCCTCCTCTAATTTAATATGCTTTTTTTCTAGTTTGTCCAAACTATTATTTTTTATGAAAGAAATTTAAAAAACCCGCCACTTTGGACGGGTTTTCATCATGTTTCTTTAGTTTTTTTTCTGAATTGCTGCATCGCAAAAGTGTGCGCGTACTTAACGCGGGTTAAACCAAACCACCAGAGAAATAGCATGAATGGAATCATTAAGTACAGCCAATAATCGTATAAGAATAAAATTGCATTATAAAGTGCGTGCAAAGTAAAAGGCGCTAAGAAAGCAATCCAGATCCATCTGCCTCTTTCACCCCGTGCAGAAAATTTAGCTTTACCGAAATAATAGCCCATAACGACTCCAAACAGCGCATGACTCGATACCGGCAACAAAGCTCGAATGAATGCTGTATCTAATCCAAATGAAAGCAAATATAATATATTTTCTACGGTGGCGAAACCTAGTGATACACTGGCTCCGTATAAAATTCCATCATACGCATCTTCAAATTCAACCGTTTTATAAACGAGTGTAAAGATCACAATCCACTTAAAGAATTCTTCTAAACTGCTGGTAAATAAAGCATTACGTAAAAATTCATTATGAAAAACATGCTCTTCTTCAAAGACATGTTGGATAAACAAAATTGGGAATGTCATGATTGCACCGTAAATAAACGCGTTAAACAGTGTGCGTGAAGGCTCTTTTGCAATTTGCTTACGCAAGTACAGATAACTAAAAAGTGCCAGCCCTGGAGCAATCGCAACAGTGAGTAAAATGAACATAGGCGCCTCCTCATGACGCTAGTGTATCATATTTTCTATGCAGAAAACTCTTACAAATCGGAAAAGCCGGCAGACAATTTTCCGTCTGCCGGCTAATACTTCATTTCTTCTGATTAATCGCTTGTGCAATCATGCCGCCGTGAAGACGGCCATTTTCGATAAATATTTCATTAGCCTCATTACCCGCTGCAATGACACCTGCAATAAAGAGGTTTTCCATATTCGTTTCCATCGTCTGATCATTGAAAATAGGACGTCCTGATTCCTCGTCCACTTGAATTCCAATTTTACGGAGAAAAGCATGATCAGGGTGATAACCGATCATGGCAAAAACATAATCACTCGCCAAATCAAAAGTTTCCCCTTGCTGATTGACTGTGACGACGTCTTCCGTTATCTCGGTCACACATGTATCAAAATACATTTGAATTTGACCATTGCGTACCAAACTGTCGAAACCTGGCAAAATCCACGGTTTGATGCTGGCAGAATAACTTTCTTTTCGGTAAACTACCGATACGTGCGCACCTGCGCGTTGAAGTTCCAGTGCTGCATCTATTGCTGAGTTTTTACCGCCGATCACCGTCACTTTTTTATTGAAATAAGGATGCGCTTCTTTAAAGTAATGGTATACGTTTGGCAGTTCTTCGCCTTTAACGTTCAAACTGTTCGGCTGATCATAATAACCCGTGGCCACCACAACATATTTTGCTTCATAGACAGCTTTATCCGTCTGAATAATATAATAGTCCCCTTGTCTTTGTACATCTTCCGCACGTTCATGGCTGTTAATCTGCAAATTCTCTATTTGAGCAACTGTCCGGTAATATACAAGCGCATCATTACGTTTCGGCTTATCAATCGCCGTAATGAAAGGGATATCTCCAATGGAGAGTTTGCTGCTGGAACTGAAGAAAGTTTGGTGCGTCGGGTAGTTATAAAGGGAATGAACGATATTTCCTTTTTCAATGACTACTGCTGATAGCCCAATCTTTTGCACTTCGATTGCCGCCGAAAGACCGCATGGCCCTCCGCCGATAATTAATACGTCCACAGAATTCATGAATTTTACACTCCTCAATACTTTCTGACTAATAACGAATTTCCACTATATGACATTCTGGTTTTGCACCGAATCTCAATGGCACCATAGTCGTGCCGAAACCATTACTGATTAATTTAGCTCCGTTAGCTGTTTTATCATAACGGCCAAGATCCTGCAATCCCCACTTGCCCAATCGGATCTGTCCGCCGTGAGTATGTCCGGCAAGCATCAGTTCAGGTTTTAAGGTATCTTCTACTTTTCGAAATAATGAAGGATTATGAACTGCCAAGACTAGATGTTCATAGCCGACCGCTGATTCGATTGCTTTCTCAGCATTCACCGTACCGTTTGACGGGTCTTCCATTCCGCAAATCCCCCATGATGAATGACCCGGGATTGAGGCACTGCTGTCAACAAGCGTCACTCCCTGCACTTCTTTGATAATTTGTAACAATTGCTCCGTACCAATTTCTTGGTCGTTATTCCCGAAAATGTAATAAAGCGGACCAATTGACGCAAGCTGTCGCAAATTGTATTCCACTCTTTCCAGCGGCACACCTTTTTCCGCCACATCACCGCCCACGATCACCGCATCGATTCCCGCCATACGTAATGTCTGAATGAGTCTTTTTGGAATCCGACGTCTGTGGATATCAGAAATAAAAAAGATCGACAATTGTTTAGAGGCATCTTCTTTTATGGTAAGAGTGTGCTTCATCAACCGATTCCGATGCGCTAAAGTATACATATATGCCAACAAGCCTGCACCTGATAAAAACGTGGTAAATAACGCTTTTCGTAGACCTTTCATTACACAACTCCCATAGAAAAAAGCAAAGCTTGAACTTTGCTTTTAGTGATAGTAAAAAAACATTATAATCGTATCAAGTTTCCAACAAAAAACATAAAATGATGCTCAGCATCTTAAGGAAGAACTAATGTCTGTCCTACGCTGATTTCACTTGAAGATAATCCATTGGCCTGTTGAATCTTTTGCACATGAGAACCGTCACCATAGTAATTAACTGAAATACGATACAGTGTTTCATTGGATTTAACAACATGAGATCTGGCACCTTGTACCGGCTTTTGTACCGGCTTCTCAACTGGCTTCTCAACTGGTTTTTCAACTGGTTTTGGTGCCGGTTTCTCAACCGGCTTTTGTGCAGGTTGCTTTTGAATCGGCTCTTTTTCAGGCTGATCCGCCGGCTTTTCAGCAGGTTTCTTCTGCTGTTCTACAGGCTTTTCAGGATTGACGACGATTGCAGACTTTTTTGTGTCATCTGCTTTGGGTTCGTCTTCTTTCGATGCTGTATTACCTTCTGTACTATCATTTTTACTGATTGATACTTTGGCTTTTTCTACCGGTACTTGATTTGGCACGGACGGTGAATAAAGATCGGATAAAACATATATTAAAATTACGATTGGAATTAATGTGAACACAGTCAAAATGATATTGATCAGTTTTGTACGGTTCTTCTTCTCCTTCTTTTTCGACTGATGAATTTCAGTCCGGGAAGGAATTTCTTTAGACTCATCTTCTACTATAATCTCTTTGCGCTGCTGCTCAAAGTCTTCTTCATATTGATCTTTTTTCATATGCAACTTCTCCTTCACACCTCATAATCCCCTTTATTATTATGGGATGTAATTCATTTCTCAAAACTAACAAGAAACAGACACGATTCGAATGTATACTTACTACCATTATGCCGAATTTTGTCGGAAAAGTAAATAAGGACAGTAGGTTTAACCAAGTAATTGATGAAGTCGTTCTTTCCAGTTTAATTCGCTTGAATGATTCTCTTCAATTTTTGTTTTCATAAGCCAGCTGTCATCAGGTACTGCGCATTGTGAACAGCAATCATCCGTTGATACAACAGGCTTTTCACCAAAATAGCTGAGCAGTTGCTTACGCAGACAGCCTTCACTTTTTACGTACTTCTGCATTTCTCTAATCTGTCTTTCTTTCACTTCAATGATATTTTGCATCTGCTGAATGACATGACGTTCATCAAATTGTTCGAAATAGTAGTCCAGCAGACGTGCAGCCACTTCACTCAGTCCCGCCTGTTCAGCAGCAGTCTTTACCGATTCACCAGTCTGGAGCAGTGTATGATAATAGCGAATTTGCTGTTCGTCCGGCAAATCTTCATAGATAATGAACTTCAATTTTTCTATATCCCGTTCACTGTACAACAATATAGCAGCCGCTTTCTTTCCGTCCCTGCCTGCTCTCCCGACCTCTTGAATATAGGCTGAAGGTGTAGCGGGCAGATGTTCATGGATAATTTGCCGAATATCATTTTTATGAATGCCCATTCCAAATGCATTCGTTGCACAAATCCATTCCAGCTCTCCCTGGACAAATTGCTCTTGGATGATCGACCGTTCATCCTGTTCCTTGCCACCATGGTAACTGGCCGTCCGAATACCATTCTCTCGTATAATTGCAGCCAATTCATCCGCCCTCTTCCTTGAGGCGACATAAATAATACCAGGACCCCTGGTCGTAGCAAGTCTATCAACGATCCAATCTGTTTTCGCCAATTGATTTTCCAAGTGCAACACACGATATGAAATAGCTGGTCGATCTATCGGCTGCCGTTCAATATGAGGATTGCGCAAATTCAAATAGGAAGCAATATCTGAAATCACTTGATCATTGGCGGTGGCCGTCAATGCTAGAATAGGCGCTCGATGTTCAGTGGAAAATAAATCTTTCATGCGTAAATAATCGGGACGGAAATCGAATCCCCATTCTGAAATGCAGTGTGCTTCATCGATGACATAAAAAGCAATTTCCAGCTGCTCGATTAGTTGCTGCACATGTGGCTGCATCAGCATTTCAGGCGATAGAAAGATGAACTTGTAGCTGTGCAATGTACTGAGCGCCAAATCCTTTTCTTGTCTGGACAAGAAAGAATTAATTGCTACCACGCGTTTCTCTTTGGTTTTTCGCAAGTTTGCCACTTGATCTTCCATCAGCGCAACAAGGGGTGACACAATAATGACTGCGCCTTTCATTAAATAGGCCGGCAGCTGATAGCACAGGGACTTTCCCATTCCTGTCGGAAAAATTGCAGCCGTATCCCTGCCTCCTAAGATATGACGAATCACATCCTCCTGTCCGGGTCGGAACGATGAATAGCCGAATTTTTCATGAAGTACTTGCTGTAGATTCACTTGCTCTCCACCCGCCTTCCATGCATAATGATCAGCCTCAGCTCAAAATACGATAACTCGGGAGACTGTTCCTTTAATAGACGCAAGCGCTTTGTCTGCAGCTTGTCTATCTGACGCCAAACCTTCTCAATTTGCTCTTCTGAAATAAACTGCCGAAAAGGAAAATACTGGTTGTTTGCTGCCATTTCAATAATATGATCTTCAATCGTGCTCAGTTTCAACTGACGAAGCGAAGCAATCTGATGAATTGAAAAGCCTTGCTGGAATAGTTTCCTTGTACGCTCTGCGGACTGAGTCAGATAGATCTCCACCTTACAACCGGCCGAAAGACTTGTAAGCAACGGCAAATCTTCAGACTGACCAATGAAATCGAGTACTATATGAAGGCTTTCCAAAAAGTACAATTGAATGGTTTCGACAGGAAGCGCCAGTCCATCCGCCAATTGATCCCATGTACATGCTGTCTTCCGATGGCCGGTTAATCGGTACATCAGAATCGTACACTGGACGTCGCTTAGTGCTGCTTCATTCAGCATTGATTCCATTTCCTGAAGTAACAAAGTTGCCAGCTGATTCGTCTCACGCTGACTGCGAATAAATTCTTTTACGAACTGCTGGATATGTATTTCTTTTTGAATCGGTGTAAACATCGTTTCACCTGATTGAAGCTGCGAAATTGTTTGAACCGTAAGTGCAAGCCGCTTGATGAATTCTCTCTCTTTGCCCCGATATTCCCAACCATTGAAACGCCATTTTTCATTCGGCAGCTGATTGTGTCCTTTGTTTGTCACAAATACAAGCTGGTCTTCAGTCTGTATCAGTCCATCTTTCAGCATCGTTGTGATATACTGCTGGAAATCTGCCGCCGAAAGAGCAGGAAACAGTGCATAAAACGGTTTCAGCTGATAGTTTTCTATGTCTTGCAGTGTCTGACCTGACCGCTTGCCGCGCAGGATATGATAAACACCTGAAGCCGAACGTTCACCGTGAAGCCGCTGGAACATCGTTAATAAGATTGAAACAAATTTCAATTGCTCCCCCTCCATAAGAAATAAAGTTTTATTGTTGAAAAGTCGTGAAAACAGCTTTAGAATAGAGTAGATACAAAATAGGTTGAGTGAATGGAAGAAGGGAGAAAGACAATGTCTGAAAAAAAATATACAATTGTCGATCAGGATACGTGTATAGCCTGCGGGGCATGCGGGGCTGCTGCACCGGATATCTATGATTATGACGATGAAGGAATCGCGTTTGTTATTTTAGATGATAACACGGGAAACACTGAAGTTCCAGAAGAACTGATGGAGGATCTCGAAGATGCGTTCGATGGCTGTCCTACTGATTCAATTAAAATAGCGGATGCCCCTTTTGAAGGCGATCCCTTAAAATATGAAGATTAATTCATGATCAACAACACTTCCGAAGTATTGGATGTGTTGTTTTTTTGTTTGACTTTATAAGTTGAATGTGAAAACCTGGATTCTAGAAGCTATCTAGTACCGTTGATTTCCGTTCCAGGCGGACGCGTGTCTTGCAGACCGGCGATGAGCCAAGCGAACATCGAAGGGTTCGCTTGGCCATATTTTCATCTAAAATATAAGCCTCAACTCTCATTCCTTATCGTCCGCCAATTGAACTGTTAAGGTGTGTGCTACAAGCCCAACTTTGATTCTGTCCGGGTCTTCAAAATATACTGCAAAATAGTCATTTCCTCCAGCAAACGGATGTTGTTTTGAATTCCTTTGCTATTTAATTTTTCAGTAATGTCATTGACGTGTTGGCGTGAGTCCTTTAATTAAAAATTCTGCTATTGACAAGACTAAATCTGGAAGTACCATCATCTAAACTACAGCTTTTACACAAAAAAACAGCAGCTCCATATGTCGAAATGAAGGCTGCTGTTTATTTCTTATGCGAGTAGTTTTTTCTGTTGCTGGAGAATCCACTTCTCCATACTTCTATATAGCATTAACGAAATTGCCAGTAATATAACACCTTTGATTAGGTTAAATGGCAAGATCCCTAGAATAATCATTTGATATAGCGCGTTGCCTGTTACAGCCGGCATGCCCAGGAAATATGTGTACATTGGCAGGAATACCAGGTAATTCAATAAACTCATACCTACTGCCATAGCGGTTGTACCTGCAATTAATCCTGCAGCTAATCCTTTTGCCGAACGGTACTTCATGAAGATCCAGTAGATCGGCATGATGAACAATACGCCTGTCATAAAGTTTGCGATTTCACCTACCGGCACGCCTGTCGGACTTCCGGATAAGAACCAGTGCATCACGTTCTTTAATATTTCTACACCAATCCCTGCAACCGGCCCCATCGTCATGATCGCCATGACAGCTGGAATTTCACTGAAATCAATTTTCAAGAATCCGGGCATTGCAGGTAACGGGAAGTTAAACTGCATTAATACAGTTGAGATACTGCCCAATATTGCAATCAAGATCAATTTGTGTAATTTCTTGCTATTCATTTGTTCCTCTCTCCTTTTGCGATTCACTTCAAAAGAGGAAAGGCTCGCACATCTGCTGCTTCGCTAAAAAATCCCTAAAGCAAATTTGCTTTAGGGAGAATTAAATGCACTGTTAATAACAGATGAAATCCGAAGATTTATCCACGTTTAAACAAGCATCACTTTTGCGTACACAAAAAGATGGCTGCACCTTCACCTTCTCCCATCCAGACTATACTGTCGGCTCCGGAATCTCACCAGAATCAGCTGTTAAGCTCGCGGGCTAAAAATAGAAAACTATTTCATTTCCGCCGGTCGGGAATCACACCCTGCCCCGAAGATGAATCAATATTAAATTATATTTCTATTGTATCTAAAAAAAACTGTTTTGTAAACCACTCCGGCCTACAAAACAGAATTATTGGAGAATAAGAAATTTGGGATTTGCTCCAACCGGCTTTGGCAATGGCTTGGTGAAATCAAAATCAATCCATTGTTCCTGCACTAATTGTTCAAATTCCACTTGCTGATCAAAACTTGCTGCGGTTAATAAAATTCCTTCAATCATCTGCATCGCGTCTTCTATTTCTAAACCTTCCAAATCAGTTGGCTTAGCAAATCTCACAAGCACTGTTTTCTTGTCTTCTGTAACTGTGAAATCTATTCCCTGAGGTATAACACTGGAATATAGATCATTCGGATTTTCTTTCATAGCTTTCAAAGCCTGCTTTGCTGTATCAAAGGACTTACCAAAATTTGATGACAGCAACTCTTCGCCATTTTCCTGTGTGAATCGGTAATAGGCCTGCTGCTTTTGTGCGCTCGTCAGCTTTACAGGTTTACCCGCTTTACCCACCTGATCAAAAGTTACAGGTGAATCATCTTTTTTCAGAAATTGCACTTCATCAAATCCGTAAAATGTGTCCTGTACTGACAGATTCAACATTTCTAACGCTGCACTGCCGATATCGTATGAATGATCGTCAGACAACTTCATAAGGATTTGATTCCCATTAGATGAGACATCTGCGTTATAAGGATGATAAGATGTAAAGCCAAGCGATTCTTCATCAATTTCTCCCGCGTACTGGTTGTACAATGCAACTGCGTCAGGCTTTTCAGTGTGCAAGTCTGCTTCAGCCTGCTCTTTCGGGATCAGAAAGGTTACAGGTACAATTGTTGCCTGATTAGTGGCAAGCCCGATGTGAAATGCCTGATGATCGATGACATCATTAGGATATACCGCATAATGCGGTGTCTCCGGTGCACCTCTTGAAAATGTTGCGGCTTGGTCTGCCATGTTACTTTCTGCAGACTCACTTTGTGCTCGCTGCGCGCTGTTGTCCAGAGCAGCATCATCCATCTTACTGCTTTCATTCGTCGCTTTATCCATCGATACTTGACTCGACTGTTTTAGAAAAGTCGGAACCAGAATACTGAGCAATAAAACTGCTGCCACTGCTGCGAGAACAGGCAGCCATTTCGGCTTCTTCTGCTTCTTTTCCAGCTGAAACTCTTCACGTAATCTAGGATCATTTTTCAGTTGTTGCAAAATCTCTTCTTTAGAGCGGTGATCTGAAACCTTAGGCATATTGCGTAATGTCGTTTTCATCTTGTCTTCATTCCACTGATCATTACTCATCTAATCGCCCCTTTCCCACCGAACGAGCTACCACTTTCTCTTTCAGCACTTTCACTGCACGGTGCTGGGTAGTTTTCACTTTCGCTTCAGTCCACCCGAGCACTTCAGCTGTCTCTGCTATACTGAGATCTTGAAAAAAACGCATCAAGATGACCATTTTCTGATCACCAGTGCATTGATATAGCTCTTCCAAAACTATTTGTGTTTCTTCATCCAGTTCTACCAGCTGTTCTGGCAGCTGTTCTGTCGATTCAAGCTGCTGCGTTTCCCAATCAAAATGAAAATTCGTATGCTTTTTTACGATTGCTTGCTTGCGGAAGTAATCAATCGACACATTTTTCGCAATGGCAAACAACCAAGTCTTTTCAGAGCTCTTGCCTTCAAAACTTTCATACGATTTCAGCACACGCACATACACTTCATGCATCAGATCTTCTGCGATATCTCGATTGCGTGTCAAATAGGTTAAAAAATTAAACACATCGTGATGATAGTCTTCATATAATCGCAGAAAAATGGAATCATCCATTCAATCCCCTCGCTCTATAGAGTAGTCGTTTAATTCGAGGAAAAGTTTCAGTTCTTTGGCAATGGAAGCGAACAAATGAATATAGTTCCCTTAACATCTCCTCGTATCGCCAAAATTGTACCGCGGTGTGCTTCCATAATATTCTTTGCAATGGCCAAACCTAAACCTGTTCCACCTTTACCCCGCGTCCTCGCTTTATCCGCTTTATAAAAACGTTCAAATACAAATGGCAGATCTTTCTCAGGAATGCCCACTCCAGTATCGGATACAGTCATATCGACCATTCCGTTTGTCCGGTAGACATTAAGTGTCACAGCACCTCCGTCAGGGGTATGCCGGATCGCATTATCGATCAGATTGGTAAACACTTGCTCCAGTCGATCTTCATCTGCTAAAACAGTCAAATCGAATGATTCTTCTGTGTCCAGCGTCAAATTCACTTGCGCATCTTTTGCAACTTGCGAGAATTTTGTCACCATTCGGTTCAGAAATTCAACAATTTGCACTGGTTGTTCCTGCAACTGTATGTAACCTGATTCCATTCTGGCCAAATTCAATAAATCAGTCACTAAACGGCTCATCCGTTTTGATTCATCATGTATGATCTGGACCATTTCCATGCGATCTTCTTCACTACTGACAACATCATCAATAATTGCTTCGCTGTAACCTTGCAGCATGGAAATAGGCGTCCGAAGTTCATGAGAGACGTTCTCAATGAAGTCTGAGCGCAATTTATCCAGCTTATGCTGTTCTGTCATGTCACGG
>NZ_JARICI010000051.1 GCF_029257255.1 Sporosarcina sp.
AGTTGTCACTCCGCGCTCTTTAACACAGCGACCGTCATATTTTTATACTTTTCAACCAGTTACTCTATGAAAACTAAAATAAATACGAAAGTGCTGAAAAGTTAGAGAATCAAAAGACTTTCCTTGAGTTTTCATGTAGGGCGCGATACGATAAAACCTACTGGGAAAGGAGAGACCAAGATGGTAATGGTATTAATTATTTTCTTGATCAATATTGTGTACGTTTCTTTTTCTACTGTCAGAATGATCTTGACGTTGAAAGGATACCGTTATATTGCTGCGGCTGTGAGTATGGTCGAAGTAGTTGTTTACGTCATTGGTCTTGGACTCGTGCTAGATAACTTAGATCAAATTCAAAACTTAATTGCGTACGCGCTAGGATATGCTTCAGGTGTAGTAGTTGGTACGAAGATTGAAGAAAGATTGGCTCTGGGGTATATTACTGTGAATGTGATTACTGCTGATATTGATAAAAAAATGCCCCATGAACTACGGCGTATGGGGTACGGCGTTACAGACTGGTCCGCTAATGGATTAAGTGGCGGCCGTTCTACGATGGAGATTTTAACGCCACGAAGATATGAATTGCAGCTATATAAAACGATAACAGAGCTTGACCCGAAAGCGTTCATTATTTCGTATGAACCTAAAACAATACATGGCGGCTTCTGGGTGAAAAGTGTGAAAAGAGGAAAGTTATTTAAATGAGCGACAAAAAAATGTGGTTTGATAGAGAAGACGATGAAACATTGGAACAATGTCTCGAGAGAATTCAGAGTTTGGGTTATACAGTAGTTGCGAGAAGAGAGAAGCCAATCTTCAAAAAAGAAGGCGAAGAGTATATTCCGGTTAAACAGCAAACCCAGTTTCAAGGGATAAAGAATAGCTGAATATAGAATACTCATCGAATGAAAGGTGTTTTTCTTTCAGAGTATGTCTAAAAGACGAATGATTACAAAAGAGGTATTGAGTAATGTTCGTATTTTAGTTGACGAATGAAATGTAAGTTGTTACTATAATAAGAGTAAATGAGTTCCCCGTATATGCCGCAGAATTGGCTGCAGCGTTTCTACCAAGACACCGTAAATGTCTACACTATGTGGGAAAGCAATTTTTCTTGGATAGCTTCGTGAGGTAGAGAGTCTATTATCACGTTTTGTTAAGGGTCCTTGAAAGTTCTGCTTTTTGTGCATGTGAAAAGTGGAGTTTTCAAGGACCTTTTTTTCTTAAAATAATTTGAATAGTACGGTAATGAAGGAGCGGATTGGATTTGGAACCGAAGATCGGTGTGATTATGGGAAGTAAAAGTGACTGGGAAACAATGAAACATGCATGCGAGATCCTGGACGAGCTTGACGTCCCCTATGAGAAGAAAGTAGTTTCAGCTCACCGTACACCTGACTTTATGTTTGAGTATGCAGAACAGGCAGAAGCAAAAGGTTTATATGCCATTATTGCGGGAGCAGGCGGTGCAGCTCACCTGCCAGGAATGGTAGCAGCAAAAACGCTGGTTCCTGTAATCGGAGTTCCCGTACAATCTAAAGCGTTAAATGGTATGGATTCCTTATTATCCATTGTACAAATGCCAGGTGGTGTCCCTGTAGCCACAGTATCGATTGGAAAAGCGGGTGCGACTAACGCGGGACTCTTGGCTGCGCAGATGATCAGTGTAACAGACGAAGGGTTGCGTGCCCGATTGCAGAAGCGCCGTGATCAAATGCGTCAAATCTCTTTGGAAAGCAGCGGTGAGCTGGAGTGAAAGTGATTTTACCTGGACAGACAATTGGAATTATAGGTGGGGGTCAGCTGGGTCGCATGATGGGCCTTGCAGCAAAAGAAGCAGGTTTCCGAATTGCTGTATTAGATCCAACGAAGAACTCGCCATGCGGACAAATTGCCGATGTAGAGATTATCGCGCCATATGATGATGAAAAGGCGTTGGCTGAGCTACGTGAAGTCAGTGATGTCATTACATTTGAGTTTGAAAATATCGATTATGAAGGTTTAAAAAGATTAACAGAGCAAGCTTATGTACCTCAGGGGGCAGAGTTGGTAAGGATTACACAAAACCGCATCAATGAAAAGGCGGAGATTCAAGCAGCCGGAGCACCTGTTGCGCCTTACATTGCAGCTGATTCATTTGAAGAACTGGCAGAGAAGATTGAGGACATCGGATATCCTTGTATTGTCAAAACAGCTTTTGGCGGATATGACGGAAAAGGTCAAGTGAAGTTAGATTCTAAAGACCAGCTGGAAGAAGCGAAACCGCTATTCGCTCATTCATCTTGTATAGCGGAAGCCTTCGTGCCGTTTGAAAAAGAAATTTCCGTCATCATACAGCGGAATTCTGCAGGACGATCATATTGCTTGCCTATCGCAGAAAATATTCACAAGCATCATATTCTGCATGAATCGATTGTACCGGCCCGTGCAGAAGAAACGGTATTACAGCAGGCAGAGCGTGAAGCAGAAAAGATTGCGAGTCATCTAAAACTTGTCGGCACATTGGCTGTTGAGATGTTTGTACTATCTGACGGCAAGATCATCATTAACGAACTGGCTCCGCGTCCGCATAACTCCGGACATTATTCAATCGAAGCCTGCAATGTTTCGCAATTTCATCAGCATATCCGTGCTGTTTGCGGATGGCCGCTGCGTAAACCGAAGTTATGGGCGCCTTCAATTATGGTGAACCTACTCGGCGAGCATGTAGAGCCAATTAAGAAAGCAATTACTGAGTATCCTGACTGGTCCATTCATTTGTACGGTAAGGCCGAAGCAAAAGAAAAACGCAAAATGGGCCACGTCACGATCATGACAGATCATATAGAAGAAACACTTCTTGAAATCGAACAATCAGGTATCTGGCAAGACTGAATAAATTTCATTACACTACTATTTCCACTTTGGGAGGAACCAACAATGACGAAAGTAACTATTTATGTAACATTACGTGAAAGTGTTGTAGATCCACAAGGCATCGCAACGACAGATGCACTTCAGAAAATGGGCTTTGAAGAGGTAACGAGTGTACGGGTCGGAAAGCTGATCGAGCTGGAGATGGATGGTTCTGAACAAACAATTGAAACGCGTGTGAAAGAAATGTGCGATAACCTGTTGATCAATAAAGTTATTGAAGACTATCGCTTTGAAGTCGGGGAGGTTGCCAGCCGATGAAATTCGCTGTCCTAGTATTCCCAGGCCTTACATGTGATCTGGATATGTACCATGCGGTTGAGGAAACAGTGAAGCAGGAAGTTGAATACGTCTGGCATACAGAGGCGGACAAGCTGGATCAATTCGACGCGGTGCTTTTGCCGACAGGTACATCTTACGGTAACTATTTACGTCCCGGTGCGTTAGCGAAAAGCTCTCCTGCATGTCAAGAGCTTCAGAAGTTTGCAGATTCCGGCAAACTGGTTCTCGGTGTAGGAAACGGATTTCATATATTAGTGGAAGCAGGCATTCTTCCAGGCGGATTTTTGCGCAATAACAGCCTGAAGTTCCGTTCTGCTGAAGAAAAATTGCAAGTAGAAAATACGGATACAGCATTTACAAAAGATTACGCAAAAGGCCAGACAATTACTCTACCGGTAGCCAGTGAATTCGGTAATTATTATGCGGATGAAGCAACAGTGGAAGAATTGAAAAATAGCAATCGTATTATCTTCACATATGCAGATGAAAACCTGGACGGCAGCACAGCTGCAATTGCAGGTATCACAAATGAAAAAGGCAATGTGCTAGGCATGATGCCACTTCCTGAACGTGCAGTAGAAGAATTGATCGGCGGTACAGATGGAGCACCTTTATTCCATTCAATCTTGAACAATTGGAGTGAAAAGCATGTCAATTAATCACGAACCTACAGCGGAACAAGTGAAAGAACAACGTTTGTATCTTCAAATGGGCATGACGGAGGGAGAGTATACACGTGCGGAAGAAATGCTTGGACGCACTCCTAACTATACGGAAACTGGATTATTCTCGGCTATGTGGTCAGAACACTGTTCATATAAAAGCTCTAAGTCTGTCCTTCGGAAATTCCCGACGGAAGGTGCTCGTGTGCTTCAGGGACCGGGTGAAGGAGCAGGAATTGTAGATATCGGCGACAATCAAGCGGCCGTATTTAAGATGGAGTCTCATAACTCTCCTTCTGCTATTGAACCGTTCATTGGAGCAGCTACAGGTGCGGGCGGGATTATCCGTGACGTATTCTCCATGGGTGCACGTCCGGTTGCGCTCGTTAACTCTCTACGATTCGGTGATTTAACAGATCCCCGCGATAAGTTCTTATTCGAAGAAGCTGTAGCTGGAATTGCAAGTTACGGCAATGCGATGGGGATTCCTACAGTAGCAGGTGAAGTGCAGTTTGATCAGTGCTACTCTAAGCGCCCGCTTGTCAATGCGATGGCGGTTGGACTGCTTAATCACGAAGATATTCAAAAAGGATTGGCGGCAGGTGTCGGCAACACTGTCTTGTATGCTGGCGCTACAACTGGTCGTGACGGAATACATGGGGCGACCATGTCATCTTCAGAGGTTTCTATTGAAGAAGAAAATGAACTGCCGGTTATGCAGGCGGGAGACCCTTTCATTGAGAAACTGTTAATGGAAGCTTGTCTGGAGCTTGTGAAATCGGATGCGCTCATCGGGATTCAGGATATGGGTGCGGCAGGTTTAACTTCCTCCGCAGCTGAAATGGCTTCTAAAGCAGGCTATGGTGTAGAAATGAATTTAAATCTTGTACCACAGCGTGAAGAAAATATGACAGCTTATGAAATGATGCTGTCTGAGTCACAAGAGCGTATGCTGATCGTAGTCAAGAAAGGCCGCGAAGAAGAAGTCATACAATTATTTACTAAATACGGTATTAATGCTGTAGCTATCGGTCGCGTAACAGATGATAAAATGCTGCGCCTTCTTCATAAAGGGGAAATAGTTGCAGAAGTTTCGGCTGATTTACTGGCTGAAGATGCGCCGAGCTATCAGAAAGAATCAAAAGAGCCAGCTTCATTTGCAGAGAATCAAGCGATGGAAAATGAAGAGCCGCAAGTGGCGGACTTGAAAGATACATTACTCGACCTGTTGCAGCGTCCGACGATTGCTTCAAAAGAGTGGGTCTACAATCAATTCGATACTGGTGCAAGAACAAGCACAGTGCTGGCTCCTGGAGCATCTGCAGGGATTATCCGCGTGCGAGGTACGAATAAAGGAATCGCCATGACAGCAGACTGTAATTCACGTTTCATCTATCTGGATCCTGAAACAGGCGGTAAAATTGCGGTGGCTGAAGCTGCACGTAACTTAGTATGTTCAGGAGCAGAACCGATTGCACTGACAGACTGCTTGAACTTCGGAAGCCCGGATAAGCCGGAAGTCTTCTGGCAGCTGGAGAAATCGGCAGACGGTATTTCAGAAGCTTGCCGTAAGCTGAACGCGCCTGTGATTGGCGGTAACGTTTCACTTTCGAATGAAGTAAACGGCGTTCCGATTTACCCGACACCGACAATCGGTCTCGTCGGTCTTGTCCATGACTTGAAACATGTCACAACTCCCGGCTTAAAACAGGCAGGCGATGCGATTTATGTGATCGGTCAAACAGCAACTGAATTTGGCGGTAGTGAACTTCAGCAGATGGTAGAAGGAAAGATTTTCGGTAAATCACCTGCTATTGATTTGGATACAGAAGTGAAGCGTCAGAATCAATTGCTTGAAGCAATTCAGCAAGGCTTGATCCAATCTGCAGCGGACCTTTCTGAAGGCGGATTTGCGGTGGCGCTTTGTGAAAAAGCATTTGCAGCAGACGGACTTGGAGTGGACGTAACTGTTGAAGGTTCTGCAGTAACAGCTTTATTCAGTGAATCACAGTCACGATTCCTGGTCACTGTAAAACCTGAGCAAGTGGCGGCATTTGAACAGAACGTGGAAGATGCTGTGAAAATCGGAACTGTGACAGATGGCGAGCAACTTGTCATCAAAGATGCAGAAGGAACGGTTTTACTGGAAGGGACGGTAGAAGAATTCCACGCTGCTTGGAAAGGGGCAATTCCATGCTTGCTGAACTCAGAGGGTTAAACGAAGAGTGCGGCGTATTTGGTATTTGGGGGCATGAAGATGCAGCGCAAATCAGCTATTACGCACTGCATGCTCTTCAGCACCGAGGACAGGAAGGAGCCGGCATCTGCGTCAAGCGCGATGACGGTCTCCATGCTGTTAAAGGCGAAGGTCTGGTCAATGAAGTGTTCTCAAATGAAAACCTGGCAACATTACATGGCTATGGTGCGATTGGACAAGTCCGTTATACGACAGAACAGGGCCGCGGTATTGAAAATGTACAGCCGCTCGTATTCCGTTCGACAACGGGAAGTCTTGCCATTGCGCACAACGGTAACTTAATTAATGCGACTGACCTAAAAGAACATTTGGAACGTCAGGGGAGTATTTTTCAGACAACTTCCGATACAGAAGTACTTGCACATCTGATCAAGCGCAGCAGCGGCTCGCTGAATCAGCGTGATAAAGTGAAAAAAGCTTTGAGCATCTTAAAAGGGGCTTTCGCATTCGTTCTCATGACGGATGAAGGCTTGATGGTTGCGCAGGATCCAAACGGTTTGCGTCCACTGTCATTAGGGAAAATTGGGGATGCGTGGGTTGTCGCATCTGAGACATGTGCGTTCGATATTATCGGAGCGGAACATGTCCGCTCGGTAGAACCAGGTGAATTAGTTATTATCAATAATAAAGGCCTGACGTCTGAACGTTTTGCCCAGCCAGCTGAACCTGCTATGTGTTCAATGGAGTATGTGTATTTCTCCCGTCCCGATTCAGATATCGACGGGATCAATATTCACGCGGCACGCAAACGCTGCGGTAAACAACTGGCGCGTGAAGTGCAAATTAGCGCAGATGTCGTCACAGGGGTTCCCGATTCAAGTATTTCCGCTGCCATCGGATTCTCCGAGCAAAGCGGCATACCGTATGAGCTTGGACTCATCAAGAATCGCTATGTAGGGAGAACTTTCATTCAGCCCTCCCAGGCGTTGCGGGAAAAAGGCGTGAAGATGAAACTGTCGCCTGTTCATCAGGTAGTTCACGGCAAACGTGTGGTCATGGTAGATGATTCCATCGTCCGTGGTACAACATCTAAGCGGATTGTCGCTATGCTCAGAGAAGCAGGCGCAAAAGAGATCCACGTAGTGATTGCATCCCCTCCATTGATTGCACCCTGTTATTATGGAGTCGACATCAGTTCCGATTCCGAATTAATTGCAACAGGACGAAATCTTGATGAAATGTGTGAAGAGATCGGTGCAGATTCACTGCACTTCCTGTCCGTTGACGGAATGCTTGAAGCGAATGGCCGGTCGCCAGAAATGAAAAACTGCGGACAATGCCTAGCTTGTTTTACAGGGGAGTATCCAACGGAGATTTATTCGGATACGGCAATGCCGCATGAAAAAGAAATCGTACGATAGGAGGCCTTTCCATGTCGAAGGCGTATGAAAAAGCAGGAGTAAATATTGAAGCAGGTTATGAGTCGGTTGAACGAATGAAGTCTCACGTGGCCCGTACTTCACGTAAAGGTGTAGCCGGAGCATTTGGCGGTTTTGGCGGTATGTTTGATCTGTCTGCGCTCGAATATAAAGAGCCGGTATTGATTTCCGGGACAGATGGTGTCGGTACGAAGCTGAAATTAGCATTTATGGCTGATCGCCACGATACGATCGGAATCGACTGTGTCGCGATGTGTGTAAATGATATCGTAGCGCAGGGAGCAGAACCTCTTTACTTCCTGGATTATGTTGCGCTTGGAAAAGCTGTTCCTGAGAAAGTGGAAGCTATCGTTAAAGGAGTGGCAGACGGCTGTGTACAGTCGGGAGCTGCTTTGATTGGCGGAGAGACAGCAGAAATGCCGGGACTCTATGAAGAAGATGAGTATGATTTAGCAGGTTTCGCAGTCGGTGCGTGCGAAAAAAGTCAATTAGTGACGGGCGAGCGTGTGCAGGAAGGTGATGTACTTGTAGGAATCGCATCCAGCGGAATTCATTCCAATGGCTATTCTTTGGTCCGTCATATCGTATTTGAACAACTTGGCGCGAAAATCGACAGTACGATTGAAGGCTATGAAGAGCTTGGTACGGTTTCAGATGCCTTGCTGACGCCGACGAAGATTTATGCAAAGCCTGTACTTGAGATGCATCAGCAGCTCGACGTACATGCGATGGGTCATATCACAGGTGGAGGATTCTTTGAAAATCTTCCGCGTATGTTTTCAGAAGGATTTGGAGTCGAAGTGGATTTAGGCGCATGGCCAGTGCTTCCTGTATTCCAAATGTTGAAGGAAAAAGGCGAATTGACAGACCGTGACCTCTACAGTGTCTTCAATATGGGCGTTGGTTTTGTAGTAGCCTTGCCTAAAGCAGAAGCAGAAAAAGCGATTAATATTGCTGAAGTTCATGGTGAGAAAGCGTATGTAATCGGCCGCGTCACTACTAAAGAAGGCGTCGCGTTCAATGGCGAGCATGACGGCACCCTTACATCATGACCAATAAAGTGAAGATTGCCGTCTTTGCATCAGGAAGCGGCAGTAATTTTGCTGCACTGGAAAAGGCTTGTAATGTCGGAGAGATTCCTGCTGAAGTAGTTTTGCTAGTCACTGATAAGCCAGATGCATTTGTCGTTCAGCGGGCAAAACAGGCGAATATTCCTGTGGCGGCTTTCCGTCCGCGTGATTTTAATTCGAAAGACTCGTACGAGCTGACGGTATTGAATAAACTGCAGGAAGTTCAGGCGGACTGGCTGATACTGGCAGGCTATATGCGTCTGATTGGTCCTGTGCTGCTCGGCGCGTATCCTGAAAAAATCATTAATATCCATCCGTCTCTGCTGCCTTCATTTCCCGGAAAAGATGCAATTGGGCAGGCAGTGACGGCTGGCGTCAAGGTAACAGGGGTAACGGTACATATTGTGGATGAAGGCATGGATACCGGTCCTATTTTGGCGCAGTGTGCTGTAAACGTCGTGGATCAAGATCACGATAAGACTGCGGCAGCCATCCATGAAGCAGAACATGAGCTATATGCAGAAACATTGAAACATCTATTTGAAAAATGATCGGCCTGTTGTGATGACAGGTCTTTTCTATAAATTGGAGGAATTACTTTGAAAAAGCGCGCACTTCTTAGCGTATCGGATAAAAGCGGAATCTTGGAATTTGCGAAGGAACTGGAACAGCTTGGATATGAACTATTGTCTACAGGTGGCACTATGAAACACCTAAAAGACAACGGTGTAGCGGTAACAGCTGTAGATGAAGTAACAGGTTTTCCTGAAATCATGGAAGGCCGCGTAAAAACATTAAATCCAATGATCCATGGTGGATTGCTTGCCAAGCAGGATGATCCGGGACATCAGGCACAAATGAAAGAGCACGGCATCCAGCCGATTGACGTAGTCTGCGTGAACCTTTATCCGTTCAAAGAAACGATCTCTAAACCCGACGTATCAACAGAAGATGCCATTGAAAACATTGATATTGGCGGTCCGGCAATGCTGCGCGCATCTGCAAAGAACCACGCATATGTAACTGTTATTGTGGATGCAGCTGATTACGAAGCCGTTTTGAATGAATTGAAAGCTGACGGCAAGACCACACTTGAAACACGCCGACGCCTGGCAGCGAAAGTGTTCCGTCATACAGCGGCTTATGATGCATTGATTTCTGGTTATCTGACTGAACTTGCAGGTGAGCAGTTCCCTGAGCAAGTGACGTATACATACGAATTGAAGCAGCCATTGCGCTATGGAGAAAATCCGCATCAGCAGGCAGCGTTCTACAGCCGTCCACTTGGATCCGATTTCTCGATTGCCTATGCAGAACAGCTTCACGGCAAGGAACTTTCCTACAACAACATCCAGGATGCCAATGCAGCAATTCAGATCGTAAAAGAATTCGAACAGCCTGCTGCAGTTGCGGTCAAGCATATGAATCCTTGCGGTGTAGGGACAGGCAGTACGATTGCAGAAGCATTCAAGAAAGCATATGAAGCAGATTCCACATCAATTTTCGGTGGAATTATTGCACTAAATAAAGAAGTGGATCAGGAAACTGCAGTACAGCTTGCAGATATCTTCCTGGAGATCGTCATTGCGCCTTCATTTACAGAAGAAGCACTGGAGACATTGACGAAGAAGAAGAATATTCGTCTGTTGACGATTTCATTTGAACAGCAGAAAAAAGATCAGTGGAACACGGTATCTGTTGAGGGCGGATTGCTTATGCAGCAGCCGGATGCCTACGGTTTTGAAGACGCGGAGATTACAGTGGCGACTGACCGTGAGCCGACAGAAGCTGAATGGAATGCAATGAAACTTGGCTGGTCCGTTGTGAAGCACGTGAAATCCAATGCAATTGTTATTACAGATGAGCAGATGACGATCGGTGTTGGCGCAGGACAGATGAACCGTGTTGGAGCTGCAAAGATCGCCTTAACACAGGCTGGAGAACGCGCTAAAGGAGCCGCGCTTGCTTCAGATGCATTCTTCCCAATGGATGATACAGTAGAAGCGGCAGCTAAAGCTGGAATCACAGCGATTATACAGCCAGGAGGATCTGTGAAAGATGCAGATTCCATTAAAAAAGCCAATGAATATGGCATCACGATGGTGTTTACAGGAGTACGTCATTTTAAACATTAAGCAGGCAGGGGGAATAGGGAAATGAAAATTCTCGTAATAGGTGGCGGCGGACGCGAGCATGCGATTGCCAAACAGTTCAGCCAAGCGCCTTCTGTAACGGAAGTATTTGTAGCACCTGGGAACGACGGCATGAAAGACGATGCGATATGTGTCCCAATCTCTGCAACAAATTTTGAAGCACTGGCGGATTTTGCAATAGAGAAGCAGGTAACATTGACGTTTGTCGGTCCTGAACAGCCGTTGGCAGAAGGGATTGCAGACTTCTTCCACGACAGAGGGCTGACGATTTTCGGTCCTACTAAAGCGGCGGCTCGTATTGAAGGCAGTAAATCATTTGCCAAGGAAATTATGGATAAATATGATATTCCGACAGCAGCTTACGGCACGTTTACGGATGCAGATGCAGCAAAGAATTTTATTCGCGAACAAGGCGCACCGATTGTCGTCAAAGCAGACGGGCTTGCGGCTGGTAAAGGCGTAATTGTTGCGATGGAGCTTCAGGAAGCTTTGGATGCAGTGGATGATATGATCGGCAATCAAAAGTTTGGCGAATCTTCTTCACGCGTCGTCGTGGAAGAATTCCTGGATGGCGAAGAATTTTCCTATATGTCTTTCGTACATGACGGTCAGATTTATCCGATGGTCATCGCACAGGATCACAAGCGTGCTTATGACGGAGACCGTGGACCGAACACAGGTGGAATGGGCGCTTATTCTCCAGTCCCTCAAATTTCGAATGAAGTGGTGCAGGAAGCATATGACCGCGTAGTTGTGCCGACCGTTAATGCAATGGCGGAAGAAGGGATTGCCTTTACAGGTATTCTTTACGCGGGTTTGATCTTAACTGAACAAGGTCCTAAAGTTATCGAATTTAATGCGCGTTTTGGGGACCCGGAAACACAGGTCGTCCTGCCGCGTATGGTATCTGATTTCGGTCTATTTATGGAAGCATTGATGGCGGGACAATCTTTTGATCTGCAGTGGGATGAAGAAGCGATGCTTGGTGTTGTACTTGCATCTGACGGATATCCGGTTGATGTCATTAATGGAAGAGAGCTTCCGAATCTTGATTCTATAACAGCGTCTGGGCTTGATGTATTCCATGCAGGAACGAAATTAGAAAATGGCAAATTTGTCGGTAACGGTGGACGTGTTCTGCTGGTGGCGGCGAAGGCAAGCGATCTGAAAGAAGCACAAGAAAAGGTTTATGAAGGTCTTTCCACAAAAGAATGGAATGGTTTTTTCCACCGGCACGATATTGGCTGGAGAACATTTGAATAATTAAAACATCCATCCCTCTGCATCCATTTTGATGCGGGGGGATTTTATTATGCAATAGCAAGTAAAAATCACCCTGTGTAAACAGTAGGTTAAATATAGATATCCACAAGGTTATACTAGATACTGTGAATTAATAGTGGGTAAAGTGTGAATAAACTGTTAGTAATGTGTATAACTTGTGTGCAAATTGTGGATATTCAAAACACCTCTGTGGAAAACATAAATGTAGCTTGCCTATTTACTGCCAGGTTGCTATCTTAATATACAGTGATTATTAATTGGACAATGTAATAGTAGACTACTATTTATCTAATAGGGGCGGTGGCAGTAATGTGGAATGCACAGGAGTTGCAGGAGCAGCTCGCGATTATTAACGGACAGAAAGCGCCGGATATTTTGATCGAAAATGCAACGTACTTACACTCTATTTTTAAAAAATGGATGAAGGGCAATATCTGGATTCAAGGTGATCGGATCGTGTATGTCGGAGAGAGGTTGCCTGCTCAATTTGAAGGAACTGAGCGGGTCGATGCTTCGGGCAAGAAAATTGTCCCCGGCTATATCGAGCCTCATGTTCATCCGTTTCAGCTTTATAATCCCGAAAGTTTTGCAGATTATGCGGGAAAACGCGGCACGACAACGATCTTATCTGATAACCTGATGCTCTTTTCATTATTGGATAGACAAATAGCATTTACTGTCATTGATCAATTAAATGAACTGCCTTTCTCGTTTTATTGGTGGGCCCGTGTGGATTCGCAGACGGTGTTACAGAACGAGCAACAGCTGTTCAATCCCGAAGATATTGCCGCCTGGCTGAAACGGTCAGATGTATTGCTGACGGGCGAACTGACAAGCTGGCCCAGACTGCTGCAAGGCGATCAGCAAATGATGCAGTCTTTAATTGAAGCAAAACGTCAGGGGAAAAAGATTGAAGGTCATTTCCCGGGCGCTTCAGAACGAACACTGGCCCGAATGAAACTTCTCGGAGTGGATGGGGATCATGAATCGATGACAGTCGATGAAGTGGAAAGACGCCTGCAGCAAGGATACGCCGTTACCTTGCGTGAATCATCTATTAGACCAGATCTGTCCAATCTACTAGAAGGAATCATAGAGAGGGACTTGAATGTATTTGATCATTTAATGATGACAACGGATGGTTCTACCCCCTCTTTTTATGAGGATGGTGTAATGGACAAATGTATTCAAATTGCACTCGATGCCGGAGTGGCGCCAATCGATGCATATCAAATGGCTTCTTATAATGTCGCGAGGTACTATGACATCACCGACTTGCATAGTGTAATTGGGACAGGCCGTTTCGCTACATTAAATTTTTTAGAGGATGAATGGAATCCTGTGCCGATGGATGTATTGTCAAAAGGACAGTGGCTCTTAAAAGAAGGTCAAGCTATGAAGAAATTTCAGGCTGTTGATTGGAAGAGACTTCCGGACTTTACACTTCCTTTTGAAGTAACAGACCAAGACTTTTCCTTCAAATCAAATAAAGGAATTGAAATGGTCAATGACGTCATTACGAAAGTATATGAGACGGATTTGGATCTCACTGACAGAGTAATTACTGATTGCAATGAATGTTTCCTGCTGCTGATTGATCGCAATGGCAAGTGGCGTGTTAATACGATGCTGAAAGGTTTTGCGAATTCATTGCAGGGCTTTGCTTCTTCCTATTCAAATACTGGAGACATTTTGTTGATTGGACAGGATTGGGAAGAAATAAAAAGAGCTTTCAACGAACTGAAAAAAATAGGTGGCGGGATGGCAATTGCTGAAAATGGTGAAATCATCGTCACACTGCCATTAGCTGTATCTGGCGGTATGTCTGAGCAGCCACTGGAAGTTGTTGCTGAGCAAGAACTGGCATTAAAGCAAGTGCTGAAAGAACGTGGATACCATCAAGGAGACGCGATTTATACGCTATTGTTCCTGGAGTCCATTCATTTGCCGCGTGTTCGAATTACACCTGTTGGTTTAGTACAGGTGCTGAAAAATGAGCGCTTAATTCCTAATACAGAAAGGTAGGAACTCAAATTGAAATGGAATGGACGAATGCTGTTACTAACCGCTTTATTAAGCCTTTTACTTATAGGTGGATGTTCTTCAAAAAATACTGTTTCAGAAAAACCGGAAGAACAGCCGGAAGAACTGATCTCGTCCACGTATCCTGCTCCCTATACGGGTGAGCTGTTGCTAGAAAAGCTGGAGAATCGTCCCGTTCTGGCAACCATTAATAATCATCCACTGGCTCGTCCACAATCTGGCATTGCAGATGCAGATCTGATCTACGAATTTTTAGCAGAAGGGGAAGTGACACGCTTGTTGGCACTGTTCCACAGCCAGATACCTGAACAGGTGGGTCCAATTCGCAGTGCACGTGATTACTTTGTGAAGATGGCGGAAGGAATGGATGCTTTCTATATTGCCCATGGCTACAGCCCGGATGCCAAGAAACTTCTGGATAACCGGGTTGTCGATCAAGTCAACGGCATGCAGTATGACGGAACTTTATTTAAACGTTCATCTGACCGCAAAGCACCTCACAACTCATATATTTCAAAAGATAGTATTGAGCAGGCGTTTGAAATCACGAACGCATCTGAAAAGATCTCTAAAATGCCGGTCTTTTCTTTCCTAAATCTCGCTGAACGTGATAAAATAGGTGATATCGCTTCATCCATTATGGTCACGTACGGCAACAATCAGAATTTTGCCAGTACGTATCAGTATGATGAGCAGACGAATCGTTATTACCGTTCTGTCAATGGTATCGACACAGTCGATAAATTAAATGAACGGCGCGTAGAATTAGCGAACATAATTGTGATGGAAATGAATCATAAAATAGTGGATCGAGAAGGAAGACAGGCAATTGATATTCATTCGGGCGGCAAGGCAATGTTGTTTCATGATGGAATTGCTAAACCGATAGAGTGGGAAAATATGGACGGGTTTCTAACGCCGTTAGAACAGGGCCTTCCTGTGAAATTAACGGCAGGTAAGACTTGGATTCATATCGTACCGACTATGTCAGGACCCGCGTCTACTGTCACTTTTACTCCATAGGATCGACATTGAGAGGGTGAGGACATGCAAATCGATAAAATCAGAAGTGAGCAGACAGATCAATTATTCAACGCCATCCTACAGTTGAAAGACTTAGAAGAGTGCTACCAATTTTTCGATGATGTTTGTACAATGAGCGAAGTCCAGTCACTCGCACAGCGATTAGATGTTGCACATATGCTGCGGAAGAAAAAAACCTACGACAGCATCCAGCAAGACACCGGCGCAAGTACAGCCACCATCTCCCGCATTCGCCGTTGCGTAGACTACGGATCCGGAGGCTACAACCTCATGCTCGAACGCCTCTACCCCGAACTCGATCAGAACCAGCCAAAAAAATAATAACCCAACCGGCCGGGCCACAACCCACCGGTTTTTTTGGTAGATATCTAAAGCGGAGACGGCCGCTAAGACTCGACAGGCACTGGAGGGCTGGCTCATAACGCAAGATAACCCCACAGTGCCAACGCGACGCTGAACCACAGCACAATTCCTAACTCTTTTTAAAGGTCTTAGCCATAATCTGTTCTTGACTTCACGTACACTTTTATAACACGCCAGCTGTAAAGATAGGTTAATGTGAAACCACGTGCTTTGAGCGTACTAATTAGGATTGAAGCAGGAGGCGGTCGACTCCGGAAAGCGTACCGTCTGAAGCGCAAATCCCAAGCTGCTTGCCTTAGTATCCTGACAAAGTACATGTTTTGGCTAAGAGCCCTTTGTAAAATAGATTATTTGGAATAATTTTGTTAAGAATAAATAACTAAACCTATACAGATTACCGAAAGGAGAACAAACATGGATTATAAAACATGGCGTCACGCCTTTAAGATTGATCCGGCAAAAGAAATATCAGATAAAGATCTGGAAGCAATTGCGGAATCTGGAACAGACGGCGTCATAATTGGAGGCTCAGACGGTGTCACAATTGAAAGTGTATTAGACCTCCTGGCACGTTTCCGCCGTTTCTCCGTGCCTCTTGCATTAGAAGTATCCACTGTAGAATCCGTAACACCAGGCTTCGATTACTATTTCATTCCGACCGTTTTGAATACAACAGATTCAAAATGGCTAAATGGATTACATCATGAAGCGCTTCGGGAATACGGGCACATGATGAATTTTGATGAAATTATCACCGAAGGTTACTGCATAGTGAATCCGGATTGCAAAGCTGCTGAATTAACTGGTGTAAAGAAAGTGCCGGACGAAGAGGATGTACAAGCTTATGCCCGCATGGCAGAACATCTATTTTCGCTGCCTATTTTTTATTTGGAATACAGTGGACAATATGGAGATCCAGCAATCGTACGCGCTGCTAAAGAACTGCTTGAAAATACGCGTTTATTTTATGGCGGAGGTATCCATACAAAAGAGCAGGCCAAAGAAATGGCGGCAATTGCAGATACAGTTGTTGTAGGAAACGTAGTTTACGATGATCTAAAAAGCGCTCTTTCCACAGTAAAAGCAGTAAAATCTGTTCCTTTATCTGTGTGAATCATATATAATCAGAACAAATGTTTCTAAAAGGCGGTACTGACATGAATAAACTATCAGAAGACTTACTGAAAGGCATGAATCCTGAGCAGGCGAGAGCTGTTAAGGCAACGGAAGGCCCGCTGTTGATCATGGCGGGAGCCGGCTCTGGAAAGACGCGTGTATTAACACACCGTATTGCCTACCTCGTAGTAGAAAAACAAGTGTATCCTTCAAATATTCTCGCAATTACTTTTACCAATAAAGCGGCACGCGAAATGCGGGACCGAATTGACGGTCTGCTTGGTGCGGGATCTGGCGAACGCATGTGGGTTTCTACGTTCCACTCGATGTGTGTACGGATACTTCGAAGAAACGTCGACCGTATCGGGTTGTCAAAGAACTTTACGATTTTAGACAGTGCCGATCAGCTGACAGCGGTCAAGCGTGTGTTGAAAGAATTGAATCTTGATCCAAAGCAGTATGATCCGCGTGCAATGCTCGGAGCGATCAGCAATGCCAAAAACGAATGCATCGATGCAGATGAATTTAGGAAAAACTGTAATCCTCAAAATCCGTATGAACGGACAGTCGCGGACATTTATGAGCGCTATACAAAAAAGCTCCGTCAAAATCAGTCGATGGACTTCGATGATCTGATTATGATGACATTAGTGTTGTTTGAGCGCGTTCCCGATGTATTAGAATTTTATCAAAATAAATTTCAGTATATTCACGTCGACGAGTATCAAGATACTAACAATGCGCAGTATCGTCTTGTGAAGATGCTTGCTTCAAAGTTCCGCAATATCTGTGTAGTCGGAGATTCCGATCAATCCATTTATCGCTGGCGCGGTGCCGATATCGGCAATATCCTGTCTTTTGAAAAAGACTATAAAGAAGCAAAGGTTATTTTATTGGAACAGAATTACCGGTCAACTAAAAGAATTCTGCAGGCTGCCAATGAAGTAATCAACAATAATAAGAGCCGTTATGACAAAAAGCTGCGTACAGATAATGCGGAAGGCGAATTGATATCCATCTATAAAGCACGTGATGAAAAAGATGAATCACAATTTGTCGTTCAGCAGATTATTGAGCTGAAAGAACAGCAGGGCCTGACGCTTGATCAATTTGCCATACTTTACCGCACCAATGCGCAGTCACGTGTGATTGAGGAATATTTATTGAAATCCAATCTGGACTATACAATAGTCGGCGGTACAAAGTTCTATGACCGCAAAGAAATTAAAGACCTGCTGGCTTACCTGCGCCTGATTGCTAACAATGACGATGATCTGGCATTTGCCCGTGTCATCAATGAACCGAAACGAAGCATAGGTGCCACATCATTTGAACGGATGGCAGTGTTTGCGCTGGAAAATGACCGTTCCATCTTTGATTCACTTCAGGAAGTGGATTTTATGGGACTGCCTGCGAGAGCGGCCAATGAAGCAAATAAATTCCGCGAAATGATCGACGGTTTCTCGCAAATGCAAGAATTTCTGTCAATCACTGAATTGGTAAAGGAAGTAATTGATAAATCAGGTTACCGCAGCATGCTGGAAAAAGAGAAAACGATAGAAGCGGAAAGCCGTCTTGAGAATATTGAAGAATTCCTGTCCGTTACAGAAGCCTTCGAAAAACGCGCAAAGGAAGAAGAAAGTGAGCTTTCTCTCGTTGCATTCTTGACTGATCTGGCTCTAGTTGCAGATATCGATACGCTGGATAAGGAAGAGAACTCTTCGACGGAAAAAATCGTCCTAATGACGATGCATGCCGCAAAAGGACTGGAATTTCCTGTCGTCTTCGTGATCGGGCTGGAAGAAAACATCTTCCCGCATATCCGTGCACTTGATGATCCAGAAGAAATGGAAGAAGAGCGCAGGCTTGCTTATGTGGCAATTACACGTGCAGAACAGCGTCTGTATCTAACTTGTGCCGGCTACCGAATGCTGTTTGGACGTTCGAACTTTAACTCGCCTTCCCGTTTCCTCAATGAAATTTCAGAGGAATTGACTGAGATGCTCGCTGACGGGAACGGCATGAGTATACCGTTCAGCCAGGCAACACAAAAACCAAATGTTCCGCGTGCTGCTGTCAAACGTCCGGTTTATAACGAAAGCGGCGGAGAAAAATTACAATGGAAGCCCGGCGATAAAGCGACTCATAAGAAGTGGGGAACGGGCACGGTAGTAAGTGTAAAAGGTGCGGCAGATGATCTGGAACTTGATATCGCATTTCCTAACCCTGTCGGCATCAAGCGGCTGCTTGCTAAATTTGCACCAATCGAAAAAGTATAATGTGTTTCTGAGGAGTGTGGACTAACGATGGATGATGTACTGGAACTGGAAAAACGGGTTGCTGAGCTGAATAAAATCCTTCATGAGTACGGACATGCCTATTATGACTTGGATGCTCCGATTGTACCTGATTCAGAATATGATAAGAAAATGCAAGAATTGCTCGCAATTGAAGCGGAGCATCCGGATTTGATTTATCCAGATTCCCCGACCCAGCGAGTTGGCGGAAAACCGCTTGAAGTATTCAGTAAAGTCGTTCATCGTCATCCGATGCTCAGTTTAGCGAATGCTTTCAATGAAGAGGATCTGCGTGATTTTGACCGTCGGGTACGTGAAGCCGCAGGCAGTGCTATTTATGTCTGTGAATTAAAAATTGATGGTCTCGCGGTTTCGCTTCAATACGAAGAAGGGCGGCTTGTTCAAGGTTCTACTCGGGGTGACGGTGCAGTCGGTGAGGATATCACCGCGAACCTGAGAACAATCCGAACGGTGCCGCTGAAGCTGAAGGAACCGCTGACGATTGAAGTACGTGGAGAAGCTTATATGCCCAAGCGTTCATTTGCCAATCTGAATGAAGACCGGGACGAAGCGGGGGAAGCTCCATTTGCGAATCCTCGGAATGCCGCAGCAGGATCCTTGCGCCAGCTGGATCCGCAAATTGCAGCAAGCAGAAACTTGGCAACGTTCATTTACGCTGTCGGCGGAGATGCAGAAGTGTATAATTTGGACAGTCATTCACAGGCGCTGGATCATTTAGATACGCTGGGTCTGACGACAAATCATGAACGCAAGCGCTGTAAGACGATTGAAGAAGTACTCGAGTACATAGCGTACTGGACAGAAAGTCGTCAGAACCTGGATTACGAGATCGACGGGATTGTCATTAAAGTCGATAATTTTGAATCACAGGAACAGCTCGGCTATACGGCAAAAAGTCCTCGCTGGGCAATTGCTTACAAGTTCCCTGCAGAAGAGGTCCGTACAAAATTAATTGATATCGAACTGAGCGTCGGCCGCACGGGAGTTGTAACACCTACAGCTATTCTGGAACCTGTGCGAGTTGCGGGTACAACAGTGGGACGAGCTTCCTTGCACAATGAAGATTTAATACGGGAGAAAGATATTCGTATCGGTGATCTTGTCGTACTGCGTAAAGCAGGCGATATCATACCGGAAATTGTCATGGCAATCAAAGATGAACGAACAGGCGAAGAAGAGCCGTTTCATATGCCTTCAGAATGTCCGGTATGCAGTTCTGAATTGGTGCGAATTGAAGGGGAAGTTGCCCTGCGCTGTATGAATCCGAAATGCCCGGCCCAAATGAAAGAGGCGCTGATTCACTTCGTATCAAGAAAAGCAATGAATATCGAAGGAATCGGTGAGAAGTTAGTAGAACAGTTGTATACCGCAAATCTCGTTCAGGATGTCTCCGATCTCTATACACTGACGGAGGAATCGTTACTCACCCTTGAGCGAATAGGAGAAAAGTCTGCGAAGAATATTGTCTCTGCTATTGAACAGTCCAAAGGGAATTCATTGGAAAAATTATTATTTGGTCTCGGAATCCGTCATGTCGGAGAAAAAGTGGCACGGATTTTAGCAGAGGAATTCCGCACGCTTGATGCGCTCGAACAACTGACAGAAGAGCAGCTTGTCAATGTTTTTGAGATTGGCGATATCGTCGCGGATGCCGTAGTAACGTATTTTAATACAGAAGAAGTACAGGAAGTAATGAACAAATTGCGCTCGTACGGCGTCAATACTATATATAAAGGTGTCACGCGTGAAGAATTGCCGACAACAGGCCCATTTGCAGGTAAAACGGTTGTATTAACCGGTAAATTAACTGGCCTTACCCGCACGGATGCCAAAGAGCAGATTGAAGCGCTAGGCGGTACAGTGAGCGGCAGTGTCAGCAAGAAAACGGATCTTGTCATTGCAGGAGAAGACGCAGGCTCCAAGTTAACGAAAGCACAGGAGTTAGAGATTGAAATTTGGGATGAACAAGCAATGCTTGACGCCCTTGGAGTGGATACGAATGAAAAGAAAGACTAAGTGGCTTGTGCCAAGTGTTCTGTCGGCTGTATTGCTGACGGGATGCCTGCCAAAGCCTGGTGATGATCAGGAAAAAGCAGTCCAGGAAACAGAAGAGAGTGATCAGGAGATGGTGCTGATTCCTGAAGCGAAAGTCAAAGATGAATATTATCGCACCCCTGTGCCTTTCAAAAAGAGCGCGAGCAGGGGACTCGTCGTCAGTAACTTGAACACGAAATACGATATACAGGAAACAGAAGAAGGACTGTTGCGGATTTCTACGCAGTATTTTGATCCATCCGACTATTATTTCCAAGAAGGTCAGTACATTGACCGGGATACTGCAAAGGAATGGCTGTCAAGGAAATCAAACTACGAGGCTGGACTGAATCCTGCAATTAAAGACGATATGAGCCCTGAGCAGATCGCAGAAAAAGCGCCGATTTATCTTGCACATATCGTCGAGCAAAACTATTTGCAGATGACGGATGAAAAGAAAGTAAAACTTGCGGGAATAACGATCGGTCTCGCAATGAACTCGATGTATTATCCGCGTGAAGGTAATGAACGTTCCATTGACGATAAGACAATCGAGGAGAAAGGCAAGCAAATGGCAGATATTATTTTGCAGCGTCTGCGTGCAAAACCGGAACTTGCAGAGATACCGATTGCTGTCGGTCTGTTCAAGCAAAAGAGCCGGAGTGATATCGTACCAGGTACATACTTTGCCACAGCGATTGCACAAAAAGGAAAAAATGAATTCACAGGTTGGAAAGAAGTGGACGAAACTTATGTATTACTTCCGGCCTCTTCACCGACAGGCAACTACCGGGATTTGAATACGACGTTCAAGAATTTCAAACAGGATATCGATGACTATTTCGAGAGCTTCGTCAATGCGGTGGGGACTGCATTCTATAAAGATCAGAAGTTGAATTCCCTGCATATTGAAATACCGATTCAATTTTTCGGCAAGAGTGAGCTGATTGCTTTTTCGCAATATCTCACTTCATTGGTGAAAACGCACTTTAAAAACATACCTGTTGAAATCAGCGTTACGTCAGTTAATGGTCCGGAAGTATTGATTGTCAATGAGGGGAACAGCAAAGAACCTTTTGTTCACGTCTATGGCTATTAATACGACAGTTTTTGACATGACAAACTTTCCAATGAACTGATAAAATGGTATGATGAACTGAAAACAGTTTAGCCTCCGGCGGATGTTACAGACTGAATTTGAGCTTGCTTGAATTCAGTTTGCATGCAAATACGCGGAGGCATAATTGATTTAACCGATGGTAAAATGAGGAGGAACGATGTATGACAACATTTTCGAAAGATGACGTCAAGTATTTCGCTGATTTCGTCCGTATTGGCGTTTCCGAAGAAGACAAAGAAACATTCTCTGCGAAAATTGCAGATTTAATTGAAAGTGTCAGCAACTTAAAAGAAGTTGACGTGGCAGGTGTTGAGCCAATGACACATCCAGTTCCTATGATCAACGTATTGCGTGAAGACCAGCCAAAAGATATCTTGGACCGTGAAAAGATGCTTGCAACTGCTGAAGATCACGAAGACGGTATGATCAAAGTTCCGGATATCCTATAAAAGAAATTTGCTGAATTAAACATATTCACGGCACAACAACAGTAGGAGGAAAAGTGATGACGTTAACAAGTAAAACAGCTGCAGAACTTCAAGCGCTTTTACATAAAGGGGAAGTAACAGCGAAAGAAGTAACACAAGATACATTAAAAGCGATCGAACAGACAGAAGAAAAAATTCATGCATTTATTCACGTGGCGAAAGAAGAAGCAGCTGCCCGTGCAGAACAGCTTGATCAGACGGCTGCAGATTCACGCGGTGCTCTATTCGGTGTGCCGATCGGGATTAAAGACAATATCGTCACGAAAGATATGACGACAACTTGCGCGAGTAAAATGCTGGAAGACTTCGTTCCCGTTTATAACGCAACTGTCATGGATAAATTGGAAGCTGCAGGTGCAGTGAACGTAGGTAAGCTGAACATGGACGAGTTTGCAATGGGGTCTACGACAGAGACATCTTATTTCGGTAACACGTTAAATCCATGGAATACAGACCATGTACCGGGCGGTTCTTCAGGCGGATCTGCAGCAGCAGTCGCAGCAGGAGAAGTTCCACTTTCACTTGGTTCAGACACAGGCGGATCTGTACGTCAGCCGGCTGCATTCTGCGGAATCGTTGGAATGAAGCCTACATACGGACGTGTTTCACGTTTCGGATTGACAGCATTCGGTTCTTCACTTGACCAAATCGGTACTCTTTCACGCACTGTAGAAGATAATGCACTTTTATTAGGTGTAATTGCAGGAGAAGACGATAATGACAGCTCATCTTCAGCCAAGGCTGTGCCAGATTATACAGCAGCATTGACTGGCGATATTAAAGGCTTGAAAGTTGCCGTACCAACTGCTTACTTAGGTGAAGGTATCGATTCAGAAGTGGCCGCTACAGTAAAAGAAGCCATCAGCGTATTGGAATCACTAGGCGCTGTATGTGAAGAAGTGGAGTTGCCGCATATCCAGTATGCGCCGACTACGTATTACGTAATTTCTTCTTCTGAAGCACAGTCTAATCTTTCCCGTTTCGATGGATTGCGTTACGGCTATCACACGGAAAATGCTGAAAACTTGGAGCAGGCGTATTTCCGCACGCGTCAAGAAGGATTCGGTGAAGAAGTGAAAAAACGTATTATCTTCGGAACATATGCAATGAGTGCAGATCACCATGAAGACTTATATGTGCGTGCACAAAAAACACGTACGTTGATTGCACAGGATTTTGAAAAAGTATTTGAAAAATATGATGTAGTGATTGGACCTACTGCTGCAGCTACTGCGTTTAATCTGGGTGAAACTGGCGGCGATCAGCTTGTTCATTATGCAAACGATGTACTTGCGGTACCTGCAAACTTGACAGGACGACCAGCGCTTTCCGTACCATGCGGTTTCGTCAATGAACTGCCAGTTGGTATGCAGATCTTGGGCAAGCATTTTGACGAAGAAACGCTGTATAAAGTGGCGCACGCTTACGAGCAGGCAACTGATTTCCACAAGCGTACTCCAGCGATTCGGGAGGGGAAATAATCATGAACTTCGAAACAATTGTCGGACTTGAGATCCACGTAGAATTAAAAACAGATACTAAAATTATGTCTCCGGCACCTTCACGATTTGGTGCGGAGCCAAATAAAAATATACACGTAACAGACATCGCATATCCCGGTGTACTGCCTACACTGAATAAAAAAGCCGTTGAATTTGGAATGAAAGCGTCTATGGCACTTAATTGTGACGTTGCGCCTGTTATGAACTTTGACCGTAAGCATTACTTCTATCCGGATAATCCAAAAGCCTATCAAATTTCTCAGGATAAGCGTCCTGTAGGATCAAACGGCTGGATTGAAATTGAAGTAGATGGTAAAAAGAAAAAGATCCGCATCGAGCGCGTTCATTTAGAAGAAGATGCAGGAAAACTGACGCATACAGAAAACGGCCATTCATACGTCGACTTAAACCGTCAGGGCACGCCACTTATTGAAATTGTCACGGAAGCAGATGTGCGTTCTCCGGAAGAAGCGTATGCATTCCTTGAAAAATTAAAAGCTATCATCCAATATACAGGCGTTTCAGACGTTCGTATGGAGGAAGGATCACTTCGCTGTGACGCAAACATTTCATTGCGTCCATTCGGCCAGGAGAAATTCGGTACGAAAACAGAACTGAAAAACTTGAACTCTTTTAACTTTATTCGTCGCGGTATTGCGAATGAAGTAGCTCGCCAAGAGAAGATTCTATTGTCAGGCGGAACGATTCAGCAGGAAACTCGCCGTTATGATGAAGCGACTGGCGATACGGTATTAATGCGAATCAAAGGCAGTGCGAACGATTACCGATTCATTAATGATCCAGACTTGCCTGAAGTTCATATTGAGCAAGAATGGATGGACCGTGTGCGAGCGGAAATTCCTGAATTGCCGGATGCACGTAAAGCGCGCTATGTATCCGAATTGGAACTTCCTGAGTATGATGCGCACGTATTGACATTGACAAAGGAAATGTCTGACTTCTTTGATGCAACAGTGAAAGCAGGAGCAGATGCTAAACTTGCTTCTAACTGGCTGATGGGCGATGTGTCGGCTTACTTGAATGCAGAATCAAAAGAGCTGCATGATACGCCGCTGACTCCTGAAAACCTGGCGCAACTTGTGAAATTAATTACAGACGGCACAATTTCTTCGAAAATCGCGAAAAAAGTATTTACAGATCTCGTGAAAAATGGTGGAAATCCTGCAGACATCGTCAAAGAAAAAGGTCTTGTTCAAATTTCTGATGAAGGTACACTTCGTACAATCATTACAGAAATCCTGGATTCAAATGAGCAGTCAATTGAAGACTTCAAGAACGGTAAAGATCGTGCAGTTGGCTTCTTAGTTGGTCAAGTAATGAAGGCAACTAAAGGACAGGCTAACCCTCCATTAGTGAATAAGCTCTTGATGGAAGAAATCAAGAAAAGATAATACAGCCACATGAATAGTTATATAAGTTGAATTAAACTTTTTACATGAAAAAGTGTACTATGTCAAACCTACTCAGTTGATTGGAGTGCAAGGCAACCTAAGTACGTCGCGTCAAAGTGCCTTAATTTCTGAAAGACACAGAAATACGGTTAAGCGAACCCTTGCTGTTCGCTTGGCTCACCTCGGGCCCGCAAGAAACGCGTCCGCCTGTAACGGAAATCAACGGTACTTAGTAATTTCGACAATGTAGGTTTTTAAGTTCAACTACTATAAGTCAAAGCGTCCCAGGAAAAGACCAAACCAGTCTAACCTGGGCGTTTTTTCAACTTACTGATTTACATGAAACAGGAGGGGATTGTCATGAAAACAGAACAGCAATATTTTGAAGAAGCCGTATCACTTCAGGAATATATGGACAATATGGAAACGCATAAAGAAAACAGTTTTTTAATCTATAATGAGTTTGAAGTGCCGAAGGATGATGAATTTATTGAAATACTGAAAGAAAAGCAACCCCATGTTCTCGTCATTACAGAAGATTGGTGCGGCGACGCAATGCTGAATAATCCGATTTTGAGACGGATTGCAGAAGCGGCATTGATTGACGTACGTACCGTATTACGAGATGAAAATCCTGATTTGATAGATCGTCATTTGACGAATGGTGGACGTTCAATTCCTATTTATATTTTATTGGATTCAGCAGGTGAAGTGATGGCTAAATGGGGGCCGCGTGCTCCAATTTTACAAGAATACGTAATGGCGGGTCGTGCTGAGCTGCCGGAACAAGATGCTCCTGATTTTGAAGAAAAGCAGAAAGCATTCTATGCAAAGTTGATGTCGGAATATACGGTAAAGCCAACGAATTGGCTTGCCGTATACGGCGATATTCGTTCCCAATGGCTGCCTATGCTGCAGCAGGTGAATTAACAAGTTACAAGAATTCATATGATGATGGTAAAGGTCTGAATAGTCATTTTAGACACGAAAGGATCGAGGGGAAAGTTTATGAAACGTGCACGTATAATTTATAATCCGACTGCAGGAAAAGAAGCATTCCGTAAGCATTTGGCTGATGTCCTCGAAAAGCTCGAGAAAGCCGGCTATGAAACATCCGCTCACGCAACGACATGTGAGGGTGATGCGACAGAAGCGGCAAAAGAAGCGGTACACAGAGGCTTTGATGTAATAATTGCTGCAGGCGGTGACGGAACGCTGAATGAGGTGGTGGAAGGTGTTGGGCATTTTGACGAACGTCCAAAGATTGGCCTGATTCCTATGGGAACGACAAACGACTTCGCTAGAGCGCTGCGCATTCCAAGAGATATCGACGGTGCGGTAGATATCATCTGCAAAGGTGATACAACGCCTGTCGATGTCGGCCTGATGAATGATCGCTATTTCATTAATATTGCCGGTGGCGGCAGAATGACGGAATTGACATATGAAGTGCCAAGCCGTCTTAAAACTGTACTCGGCCAGCTCGCATATTACCTAAAAGGCATTGAAATGTTGCCTTCTATCCATTCCAGTCATATGCGGATTGAATATGATGGGAAAGTGTTTGATGATGAAGCGATGATGTTTCTGATTGGTTTGACCAACTCTGTCGGCGGATTTGAGAAGCTGGCACCTGATTCGAGTATCAATGATGGATACTTCACGTTACTCATTCTGAAAAAATGTAATATTGCTGAATTTATTCGCGTGGTTACTCTTGCTTCAAGAGGGGAACATTTGGACGATCCGCTCGTTATACAAGCGAAAGCAGAAAAAGTAGTGGTTACTTCAAACGATGAAGTACTTTTGAATCTGGATGGAGAATATGGCGGTGTCCTGCCGGCTACTTTTAAAAACCTGTATAGACACATTGAAATGTTTGTTCCGTTGCAGAAATTGCGTGAACAGGACAAAGTAGAAGAAATTAACTAAAAGTAAGCAAAACAAAAGACTATTCCAATCGCCGCGATAAGTTCGGATGGAATAGTCTTTTATTGTTTAAAATTAGTGTGATGGGAGCTATGCAGGAAGCACAGTCTCAGGTCCATATCAGATGTATTCAATCGCTTCTCCTTGTTTTGCAGCTAATTTCGGTACCGCATTCAACGGCATCCACCGATAGCTGAATAATAGACCTGCGTCTTTACCTTCACCTTCTACACGATATTCCCATTCGTTTGTTTCTTCTTTACCTACATAAGAAAAATGGAAAATAGTCCGTTCGTAGATTACGTTCTTGTCTTCTGGAAAGAATTTTGACGATTTTACTTTACCTTCTAATATAAGTTCATCGCGAAGGATACCGGATTCTTCTTCGATTTCTCGATATAACGCATCCAATAAAAGTTCGTTTCGTTCAATCGTGCCACCGGGTACCTGCAGACCTGCTTCAGGCTGATCAGTTTGTTCGTAAACCAATAGTTTCCGATGTCTTCCTTCCCCTTTTGTAATATAAGCTAATACTTTTCTCTTTATCCTTTTCACTTTATTTCACCTCTCTATAGTTAACCTATTATACTGTAAAAATTAACAATTGACAAGTGAAAAGTTTTAATCAATTATTATACATTAATTTAATGCTCTGTAAGCGAAAAAAAACGTCTAAATTTCAACAAAAGGGTTAAAACTAGAGTGATTAAGGGAAATACTAAAAAAGGACTGTCGAAGGAAGTGATGATGGATGTACAAAAGACAGGAAAAGCGGCTGATGTGGCTGGCATTTATTGTGGCAGGCATCATGCTACTTTCCATCGTGGGAAGATTATTTTCATAATTGGAGGTGTACTGAGTGGATTCCGTTTTTTATTCAAGAGTGTTAACAGAGCTGACGCTATCATTCCATATCATTTATGCGACGATTGGTGTCGGGGTACCGCTGATGATTATGCTCGCGCAGTGGGTTGGAATCAAGAAGAATGATGAACATTATATTTTACTGGCAAGACGGTGGGCTCGCGGGTTTGTAATTACGGTAGCTGTCGGAGTTGTGACAGGAACCGCTATCGGTCTACAGTTATCATTATTGTGGCCAAACTTTATGGAACTGGCCGGTAATGTGATTGCACTGCCATTATTCATGGAGACGTTTGCATTCTTTTTTGAAGCGATTTTCCTGGGGATATATTTGTACACATGGGACAGATTTGAAAATCAAAAGAAACATTTTATGATTTTAATCCCTGTAGCGCTTGGCGCGTCTTTTTCTGCAGTATTCATTACGATTGTGAATGCGTTTATGAATGCACCGCAAGGTTTTAATTTGGTGAACAACGAACTGATTAATGTGAATCCGCTGGTGGCAATGTTTAATCCTGCTATGCCAACTAAAGTGGCCCACGTAGTTGGGACTGCATATATGACGTCTGCTTTTTTATTGGCAGCTATTGCAGCATTTCGCTTGTTGCGCGGTTCTGATCATATCTATCATAAAAAAGCACTTTATCTCACACTCAAAGTGGGCTTTATATTCAGTGTCACTGCTGCATTAATAGGAGACTTGTCTGGGAAGTACTTAGCGGAGTATCAACCGGAAAAACTGGCAGCTGCGGAATGGCATTTTGAGACGGAAGAAAATGCGCCGCTGATGTTGTATGGAATACTCGATGACGGCGAAGTGAAATACGCTATTAAAATTCCATATGCTTTGTCGATTTTAGCTCATGGGTCACCGAAAGCGGAAGTCATTGGGTTGGATCAATTCGCGGAAGAAGATACGCCGCCTCTCTACATTCACTATTTGTTTGATATCATGGTGACAATCGGCATGACGCTGTTGGCATTGTCTGCAGTGTTCTGGATTGGTATGTGGCGTAAGTGGAGGTTCGTTGAGTCGCGCTGGTTCCGTTGGCTGATCGTATTGGGCGGACCATTAGTATTTATTTCGCTCGAAACAGGCTGGTGGCTTGCAGAAGTCGGCAGGCAGCCATGGATCCTGAGAAATATTATGCGTACATCAGAGGCTGCGACAAGCAGTGGTCAAGTGGATACGATGTTAGTACTCTTTGCATTGCTTTATTTAGTGCTTGGAGTCGGCAGTGTAGTAGTTCTCCGCAGAATGTTCGTCAGTAACCCGGTAGAACGTGAAATTGCCGACAGGGAACAAGAAAAGGGCGGTGATATCCAATGACCATTGAAATACTTGGAATCACGGTTTTATGGGTGTTTTTATTCGGTTATATCATGATCGGAGCCATCGACTTTGGCGCGGGATTCTTTAATGCCTACAGTTTATTGACAGGAAAGCAGCGCATTTTGACGAATGTCATTCAGCGCTATCTGTCGCCAGTTTGGGAAGTAACCAATGTCTTTCTGGTGTTTTTCTTCGTTGGGATTATCGGATTTTTCCCGAAAACTGCTTTTTATTACGGGACCACCTTACTCGTGCCGGTAAGTTTCGGTATTATTTTGCTGGCTGTCCGAGGCTCTTACTACGCGTTTGAAACGTACGGGGCACGCGGACATAAAGGGTATTCATTTGCTTACGGGGCAGCAGGTCTTTTATTACCTGCTTCACTGTCCATTGTATTGACTATATCTGAAGGTGGTTTCGTTGATTTAGTGGACGGACAGCCAGTACTCGATTACTGGAAACTGTTCTCCAGTCCGCTTACTTGGTCGATCGTTGTGCTGAGTATCGCGGCAACGCTGTATATTTCTGCAGTATTTCTAACTTGGTATGCCAATAAAGCAGGAGACAGTGAGGCGACATCTTTATTAAGAAAGTACGCACTCATTTGGGCATTACCGACGATCATTGCGGCAGGCGGTATCATATTCGAGCTGCGTAAGCACAATCCGCTGCATTATGAAAACATCCAGCGTTTCTGGCCGATGTTTCTGATTTCATTTCTGTTGTTTTTGGGCACGGCATTTCTCATCTGGAAACGCCGTCAATATGGTATGGCATTCGGACTGCTGGCGGGACAGTTTGTTTTCGCGTTCTTTGGATATGGAGCATCGCATTACCCTTATTTACTCTATCCGTACTTGACGATCTATGACAGCTTCACCAATCATGCGATGGCAATAGCATTGATCACAGCTTTCGTATTTGGCTTGCTGCTTCTCATTCCATCGCTCTATTTATTGCTGAGGATGTTCTTGTTCAATAAAGAGTACGTAAAAGGGAAAGAAGACCATCATGCGTAAGGGGGAGTTTAAGTGAATGATTTTTTAATTTTCTATGCACCTTTTTTAATTATCATCGCAGGTATTACGTTATCCTTTTTCGTTGTGCTGAAAGATGATGCGGTAACGAGAAATGAATATGAAGAAAGTGAGAAAACAGACGTGTAATGCGTCTGTTTTTTGATTTGCCTGGCATGGTACAATAGAAGTATCTGAAAGATGGAGGAAAAATCATGAGTTTTGCTGTAAATAAAAACGATCGAATAGAAGTGCAAATAGAGGATCTGACACATGACGGAGCAGGAGTAGCGAAAGTCGACGGCTATCCGCTTTTCATTCAGGGCGCTTTGCCAGGAGAGACGGCAGAAGTACTGGTGCTGAAAACATTGAAAAAGTATGGCTTTGCGAAACTAATGAATGTCCTGCAACCTGCGCCAGAGCGCGTAACACCGCCTTGCCATGTGTTCCCAACATGCGGTGGCTGCCAGCTGCAGCACTTGTCCTATGAGGCGCAGCTGATTCAGAAACGGAAGTCAGTACGCGATGTGATGGATCGAATCGCCAAATTGCCGGATGTTCCGGTGCTTGAAGTAAAAGGAATGGACGACCCATGGCGCTATCGTAACAAATCGCAAATCCCGTTCGATACGGAAAACGACCGGGTCATTACAGGATTTTATAAATCCCGCACACATCATATCGTGGATACCGATGTCTGTTTGATTCAAACGGTAGAAGCAGACAACTTGATGAGGCTTCTGAAGCATAAAATTCAGCAACTTGGCATTGAAACCTATGATGAGAAGACACATAGAGGGATGCTTCGGCATTTGATTGTACGAAAAGCACGGCAGACTGGGCAAGTGATGGTTGTACTCGTTACCCGACATAAAAAGTTTCCGCAGAAAGATGCAGTAGTGGATTTGATTCGGCAGGAAGTCCCGGAAGTTACGTCCATTATGCAGAACGTAAACAGTGCAAACACCAATGTCATCATGGGCAATGAAACGATTAATCTGTATGGTGAAAATGTCATCATCGACCGGATTGGCGATACGTCATTCGAAATTTCAGCGCGTTCCTTCTATCAGGTGAATCCTGTGCAGACAGAAGTGTTGTATCAGCAGGCGCTTGACTATGCGGGTCTGACGGGCAATGAAACGGTCATCGATGCTTATTGTGGAATTGGTACAATTTCTTTATTCCTGGCGAAACAGGCGAAGGAAGTATACGGAGTGGAAATTGTTCCGCAGGCCATTCAAGATGCCAAACGAAATGCTGAATTGAACGGCATAACAAATACTCATTTTGAAGCAGGAGCTGCTGAAGAAATCATTCCGAAATGGTATGCAGACGGCAAACGGTTCGATGTATTGGTAGTAGATCCGCCGCGCAAAGGCTGCGATGAAAAGTTATTAGAAACGATTTTGGAATATAAGCCGAGAAAAGTGGTTTATGTATCATGTAATCCAGGAACGCTTGCACGCGATTTGCGTATTTTGGAAGATGGCGGCTACCGTACGAAAGAAGTGCAGCCTGTGGATATGTTCCCACATAGCAGTCATGTGGAGTGCGTGGCGTTGCTACAAAGAGAAACTATATAGAAATCCTTAGTTTTAAACACTTTCACAAGCATTTCGTGTTTTTAGGAGAAGGTGAAAAGGCGAGAAATAAAGTACTGAAAAACCATATTACCGTTTCAGTGGTAATTGATCTGGGGTGTGGGAACACAATAGAATAAAAATATTGTAAGGCGTTCAAATAAAATGAACGTCTTTTTTTTACGCCTAAAAATGGAGAATAGAGGTGGAATATGACAAAAATAACTTTAGGAAGTTTATTTGATGGGATTGGTGTATTTCCATTAGCTGCTTCTCGTTATGGAATTCAACCAATATGGGCAAGTGAAATTGAAAAAGCACATATATCAATTACGAAGCGACATTTTCCTAACATACATCATTTAGGAGATATTACCAAAGTAAATGGTGGAGAGATATCACCTGTTCATATCATTACATTTGGCTCACCTTGTCAGAATTTATCCAATATCGGTAAACGAGAAGGTCTTACAGGAAGTCAATCTAGTTTATTTTATCATGCAATAAGAATTATTGAAGAAATGAGGTGTGCAACGAATGGAACATATCCAGTTATCGCTGTTTGGGAAAACGTCATGGGAGCTTTTTCATCAAATGACAGGCTGGATTTTAAGGCCGTGCTTGAATCGTTCACAAATACCGAAATTCCAATGCCTGCTTCCGAAGTAAGGGCAAACGCCGGAATGGTCCGAGGGAATGATATTGATATCGCATGGCGATTGTTGGATGCCCAATATTGGGGAAGGCCCACACTTGCTCAAAGAAGAAGACGTATCTTCCTCGTGGCAGATTTTGGAGGATCACGTGCCACAGAAATATTATTTAAAGCCCGCGATTTGCAATCGGTTTTTACGTCTTGCGGAGAGAGCAGGCTGTCCACCACCATCGCCAGTAGAATATCTACTCAAAAAGCAAGGGGGAAAATACCCATCATCCGTCCCTTTCAAGAACGACGTATGCGAAGTACAGCCAAAGAAAAAAATGAAAAAGGATTTCATGGAAGTTTCGGAAGAACAGGAGATCCTTTCCCCACTTTACTCGCGGGATCCGTAAATTATTTTACATTTTGGTACGAAGGAGAAGAGAAAGAAGGATTTATTCGCCAACTTACTCCATTGGAATGCGAACGTTTAATGGGGTTACCAGAGGGATGGACAGCCCATGGAAATAAAGGTGAAGCAATAAGTGATTATGCTAGATATAAGGCTATTGGAAATGCGATTGCTGTACCATGTGCGGAATATATTATGGCTGGTATTGCAGAAGTGTTATAGGTACCAAACCACCATATGACAAATTTTATCTGTCACGCTTTTTTATGATATGAGATAACAAAATTATGTCTATACTGATTCACTGTAGCAATATCGACTCTACCATATTTACTTTTAGTTTCTATGAGTATGTATTAGAATGGAGATAATAGTCCTAGAAATAGGGGGAATGGAGAGAGATAGATGATACTAGAAAAAGTCGAGATAGTAAATTATCGGATGTTGAAAGATTTTGAGCTAGATTTAAAAAGTGATCTTTCATTAATAGTGGGAAAAAATAATTGTGGAAAAACATCATTATTAACAGTTATGGATAAATTCCTAAATTTTAATAGTAATCAATTTAAGTGGGATGATTTTAATTTGGATTTTCAAAAGTATATATTTGAAAAAATGGTTAAAAATGTAAAAGAGATTGAGAAAAATTTTGAATCCGATGGCATTAAGCTAACCCTTTTTATTAGTTATGATGAAAATGATAATTATGCTAATATTCAAAACCTTATGCTTGATCTAAATCCAGCAAATAATACTGTTGTGTTAGAATTTGACTATTCGATTTTGGAAGACAAATTTAAAAATCTAAAAAAAGATTATGAAGAACTTGCAGAAAAAAACTTCGAACAATTTATAAAGTATATTAAAAAGAATTTCAAAAAGTATTTTACTTTAAACGTATATGCACGTGGATATGATGTAGTTAAGAAAAAGCTTACTGAAGAAAAGTCTGCTCCTCTAGATAAAAAAGAAGTGCAAAGAATTATTAGATTTCAAAGTATAAAAGCTAGTCGTGAGGCCTCCAATAAACATAATGATCACTCTTTATCATCACTTTCGTCGAGATATTATGAATATTTAAAGGGAAATGAATCTGAAACTATTATTGAATTTGAAAAAGCTATTATGGACACTGATGAATCTTTGAATCAAATTTATAAAAAGGTTTTTTCTAATATTGGACAAAGTGTTGCAAAATTTGGCGGTGTTGATGGTGAAACTCAAATAAGTATACAATCATCTTTAGGAGAAAAGGAACTTCTTTCTGGAAATACAACGTTATACTATAAATATGATGAAGTACATTTACCAGAAAGTTACAATGGTTTAGGGTATTTAAATCTAATCGGTATCATTTTTGAAATAGAAACAATTATTGCTGGATTCCATGGTAAAGAGAATGAAGAATCTGCGGATATTAATATTTTATTTATTGAGGAACCGGAGGCACATACACATCCGCAACTTCAATATATTTTTATAAAAAATATTAAAGAATTGAATCAATTTCATAATTGCTCTTTTTAAAAATACAAACAAGAGCCGAATTGGCAAATTGTATTTCAAAAAACAGAAATCATGCAGCTTGAAGCAGTTGTAACCTGCTGTTGATTCGATCAGCAG
>NZ_JARICI010000062.1 GCF_029257255.1 Sporosarcina sp.
TAAAGCTGTTGAAGCTGTATTCGATACAATTCAATCAACTCTTGCTAACGGTGATAAAGTTCAATTGATTGGTTTCGGAAACTTTGAAGTGCGCGAACGTGCTGCACGTAAAGGTCGTAATCCGCAATCAGGTGAAGAGATCGAAATCGCTGCTAGTAAAGTTCCGGCTTTCAAAGCAGGTAAAGCTCTAAAAGACGCAGTGAAATAATTAGAGATGTTACATAGGAGTCCGTCCAGCGAATCTGTTATGCAGATGCGAATGGATGGACTCCTTTCTTTTTACATAATGAAGCAGACTAACTGTACGGAATGTGCGGAATATGCTACTATTTTGGTGAAATAGGTTTTGTTCCTAAGGAGGACATGCTGAAATGAATGAGCAAGAGTTAAATAAAATTGAACAGGCTGTCATGATGATATTGGAAGCGATCGGAGAAGATCCGCAACGTGAGGGCTTACTGGATACACCTAAGCGTGTCGCCAAAATGTATCAGGAAGTTTTTGAAGGTTTGAACAAAGATCCAAAAGACTATTTTGAAGTCGTTTTCCATGAAAATCATGACGAAGTAGTTTTGGTCAAAGATATACCTTTTTATTCAATGTGTGAACATCATTTAGTGCCTTTCTTCGGTGTAGCACATGTTGCTTATATTCCACGTGACGGTGTCGTTGCGGGATTAAGTAAATTGGCAAGAGCTGTCGATACAACTGCACGCCGCCCGCAGTTGCAGGAGCGTATTACATCGACTGTAGCGGACGCGATGATGGAAATGCTGAATCCGATCGGTGTCTATATCATTATTGAGGCAGAGCATATGTGCATGACAATGAGGGGAATTAAGAAACCAGGTTCTAAGACAATCACGACCGTAGCAAGAGGAATATATGAGCACGATGACGTAAAACGTGCGGAAATTTTATCTCTTCTAAGAAGTAACTGAGGTCTTTGCCCAGCGCCTGATTTATATGCTATCATTAAGACCATATAGAGACTGGAGATGCGAACATGACACAACCGGATTATCTAATTATCAAAGCGAAAAAAGATGGCGTGAATGTCATCGGTTTGACGAGGGGCAATGATACGAAATTTCACCATACCGAGAAGTTGGATCGGGGAGAAGTCATGATCGCTCAGTTTACAGAGCACACATCCGCCATCAAAATTCGAGGGGAAGCAGAAATTCATACAGCTCATGGTGTGATTTCGAGTGAAGAAAAAGAATGACCGGCATTAACAGGCTAATTGGAATGGAGCTTACTGATGGAGACAAAAGGTTTTACTGACCAAATCGACAATTATATACAGAACTTGCGGAGTGCGATTTATCAGCCGATTGTTGAACGGGATGCGGGCCATGCACCAATTGATAGACAGAAAGCGTTCTTGCTGTTACTGCCTTTATTGAACGGCGAGCAATGGACTGATGAAATGCGTCAGGCTGCTTTAGCTATTGGTGCTATTCATACGGCGTTTGAAGTCCATGATCAAATTGATTCATTGGATGCTTCTTCTAAAGAACAGCAGCTGATGGTGCTGGCAGGCGACCACTTCAGCGGCATTCATTACAAGTTATTGGCATCGATACCCAATTTTCACCTTATCCGCTCTTTATCTGCTGCAATCGGCCGAATCAATGAATGTAAAACAACATTGCTGCAATCTCCTCCACCTCGTGCGGAAGATCGGTTACAATTGATTGGGGAAGTGGAAGGCGCCTGTATTATGGAATTCTATGAGACGTTCGGCTTTACGCGATATAAATCGATCGCTGAAGTGCTGTTTCCTCTACTGTGGTTGATCCGCAGTAAAGAACTAAATTTGCAAGGTATGAAGTTTCCGCATATAGTGCCGAACACGCAGGATACGGATCATTGGATCGAGCAATTACAGGATAATTTCAATGATCGAGTCAAACAAAGCTTTTTCTTACATAAACCCTTGGTTGATCAATTGCTGAGGATGACAGAACAAGATACTAGCAACTTGAGGTAGAAAGAAGGGACACACACGTGGCGCTTTCAAAAGAAGAGAAAGTTCATAACGTCTTTGAAAAAATTTCGACAGATTATGATAAAATGAATTCTGTGATCAGTTTCAACCAGCATATAAAATGGCGTAACGATATTATGCAACGTATGAAAGTGCAGCCGGGTGCAAAAGCCTTAGATGTTTGCTGTGGTACAGCAGACTGGACGGTGGCACTGGCTCAGGCGGCAGGTCCTGAAGGTGAAGTGACAGGACTGGATTTCAGTGCGAATATGCTTGAATCAGGAAAAGACAAAGTGGCTCCTTATCCAAACCTTACACTCGTACAGGGAAATGCCATGGCACTTCCTTTTCCTGATAACTCATTCGATTATGTAACGATCGGTTTCGGTTTGCGAAATGTACCGGATTATTTGACTGTTCTTAAAGAAATGCGCAGAGTGCTGAAACCGGGCGGAATGGCAGTTTGTCTTGAAACTTCCCAGTCGAAAATTCCAGTCTATCGGCAGGTATTCCGTTTATATTTCAAATATATCATGCCGCTTTTTGGTAAAATTTTCGCTAAAAGCTATAAAGAATATTCATGGCTTCAGGAATCAGCAAATGACTTCCCGGGCATGAAGGAACTTGCGCAGCTGTTTGTAGATGCAGGCTTTGAAGAGGTATCATACAAGTCTTATAGCGGCGGTGCGGCGGCAGGCCATATCGCTTTCAAATAAAAGAGTACATGGGAGAAGGTAATCGGTTTGGAAAAAATTAAGTTGATGTCACTTTATACGGATTTCCGGAAAGATGTGGCCTATATTGAAAAAGAGCTTGAGCGTTCCGTGCAATCTTCTTCTCCCATTGTCCGTCAAGCGTCTTTGCATTTATTGAAAGCAGGGGGAAAGAGAATTCGTCCGATTTTTGTCATTTTAGCAGCACAATTCGGCAACTATTCTCTGGAAAACGCATCCAAGGTGGCCGTGTCACTTGAATTAATACATATGGCTTCATTAGTGCATGATGACGTGATTGATGACTCGGATATGCGCAGAGGTCTTGAAACCGTAAAAGCTAAATGGAATAACCGAGTGGCGATGTATGCTGGGGATTTCATTTTCTCTCGCGCGCTGACTTCTATTGGCGGAATCGAAAAAAAATCGGTGCATGGCATTTTAGCAGAGACAATGCTCGAAATTTGCAAAGGCGAAATCATTCAGATTGATTTCCAACGCCAGACCGATCAAAGCTTGCGGGATTATTTACAACGCATCAAACGGAAGACTGCTTTATTGCTGGCATCCAGTTGTGAATTAGGTGCACTCAGCGCTGATGCGGACGAGGAGACTGTCAGAAGGTTGCGGAGATACGGCTACTTCACAGGTATGGCATTTCAGATTGTGGATGATATCCTCGACATTACCTCAACAGATACAAAGCTTGGTAAGCCCGCAGGCAGCGACTTGCTAAATGGCCATATCACATTGCCTATTTTATACATAAAAGACGATGAAGAATTTAAGCCTTATATGCAACAAGCATTTACAGGCAACATGCCGGAAGAAGAGCGCCAGCAGATGCTGCACTATATCCGGGAAAGCAGCGCAATCGAAAAAGCACAACACGTCAGCGACCTGTATCTCGCGAAAGCCTTAAAAGAACTCGATGGACTGCCAAGCGGGAAATCCAAAAAAGCACTCATTCAAATTGCTGATTTTATAGGACAGAGGAAATATTGACGAACTTCGTTATTATATAATTTTAATTAAAATTTTACATCATGGGGAAGTTATGTTCTATCTGCTCAGTTGATTGGAGTGCAAGGCAGTCTAAGTTCGCCGCGTCAAAGTGCCTTAATTTCTAAAAAACATAGAAATACGGCAAATCGAATCCTCCGCAATTCGATTGGCAACGACTGCATGACTTACTTCGTGTGAGCCCGTGGTGAGTTCGACTCTGGGAGGATCAGCCCGACAGGTGAGACAACTTAGGGGAGCGAAGTGAAAATAGCTTGTAGAAGGAACACGGTATGGCCTTAATTTCTGTAAAGTTCACAGAAATTAAGGCCAAGCGAACCCTTCGCTGTTCGCTTGGCTCACCGCGGGCCCCGCAAGACGAGCGTCCGCCTGGAACGGAAATCAACGGTACTAGGTAGCTTATAGCATGCAGTTTTATTAATTCAACTTATATAGTTGAAAGAAAAAGGCGTCAATGGTACGATTTAAAAGGGTATTTCCCAGATAGACAGATGAAGGAGTGTTTGACAGATGGAAAGAACATTTTTAATGGTAAAGCCAGACGGCGTACAACGTAACCTTGTAGGTGAAATTGTCGGACGTTTTGAAGACAAAGGATATCAATTAGTTGGCGGGAAATTAATGAATATTTCTCAAGAACTTGCAGAACAGCATTACGGTGAGCACAAAGAGCGTCCGTTCTTCGGAGAGCTTGTAGACTTCATCACATCCGGACCAGTTTTCGCAATGGTATGGGAAGGCGAAAACGTTATCTCGACTGCACGCTTAATGATGGGTGCTACGAATCCAAAAGAATCAGCGCCTGGAACAATTCGTGGAGATTTCGCTGTAACTGTAGGCAAGAATATTATTCACGGTTCAGATTCATCTGAGTCAGCAAGCCGCGAGATCAACTTGTTCTTCAAAGAAGAAGAGCTTGTGACTTATGAAAAAACAGTGAACAGCTGGATTAACTAATTGCCAAAAACAG
>NZ_JARICI010000086.1 GCF_029257255.1 Sporosarcina sp.
CGTAATTTCCGAGTAGCCATAAAATATCAATTCATCTTTTTTGCTTTCAAGTGCAGGGAGCAACTGTTTATATAAGTCTGTGCGTTGTTGATCCATCGTTGCACCCCCCTCGTATCGTATTGCGGAATACAGTTGATTATAGCATAGACACTTCCTAATTTTCAGCTTTTGTGAAAGCAAATTTAATTAGTATAGCCATTTACTTATCTGACGGATGAGACAAACAAAAAAGCGGCAATCCATGGATGTACCATTAGATAACCGCTTCTGTTTATGACGCTGTTACTACTCTACCTACTGCTTGCTTATCAAAACGTATAACTGTAGTATCCGATACACGCAAGAAAATGGAAGCTTCGTCTACTGCATCCACCGTTCCATGAATACCACCGATTGTTACTACTTCGTCTCCACGCTTCAAGCTAGTTTGCATCTCTTTCGCTGCCTTTTGTCTCTTCTGAGCAGGACGAATGAGCAAGAACCACATAATAGCAACCATGATTACGAGTGTGACAATACCACCGTATTGTTCCATCATTTTATCATTTCCCCCTTCCTTAAAGCATCACATGTTATTATACAAGATTTAAAAGTTTTTTGCATTCGGTTTGTTGAAACCATACTGCTCTAAAAACTCTTCACGGAAATCGCCGAGACGATCTTCCCGAATGGCCTGACGTATTTGCTCCATCAAATTCAGCAAAAAGTGCAGGTTATGATAGGACGTCAAACGAATACCAAATGTTTCTCCTGCGCGAATTAAATGACGGATATAAGCCCGGCTATAATTTTTGCACGCATAACAATCACAATTTGGATCAAGTGGACCGAAGTCTCGCTCAAATTTCGCATTCTTAACAACTAAACGTCCTTCACTGGTCATCAATGTGCCGTTTCGTGCAATTCGTGTAGGCAGCACACAGTCGAACATATCGATACCTCGGATCGCTCCGTCAATCAAGGAGTCTGGTGAACCGACACCCATCAAATAACGCGGTTTGTTTTCCGGCAATAATGGTGTCGTAAATTCAAGCGCGCGATTCATGACGTCTTTCGGTTCCCCTACAGACAGCCCGCCGATTGCATAACCGGGGAAGTCCAATGAAACCAAGTCTCTCGCACTTTGCTTGCGAAGATCTTCAAACTCGCCACCCTGCACAATTCCGAACAAACCCTGCTCTTCAGGACGCTGGTGAGCCTGCAGACAGCGCTCCGCCCATCTGGACGTACGCTCGACGCTCGCTTTCATATATTCATGTGTTGCAGGGAACGGAGGACATTCATCGAACGCCATCATAATATCCGGTCCAAGTGCATTCTGAATCTCCACTGCTTTTTCAGGACTCAAAAATAATTTATCGCCGTTGATATGATTGCGGAAATGCACGCCTTCTTCTTTAATATCACGGAATTTGCTCAATGAAAATACTTGGAAACCGCCTGAATCCGTTAAAATCGGACGATCCCAATTCATGAATTTATGCAATCCGCCTGCTTCTTTAATGATTTCGTGCCCCGGGCGCAGCCATAAGTGATACGTATTACTTAAAATAATGCCTGCTCCCATTGCCTTCAGTTCTTCAGGAGACATTGTTTTGACGGTGGCCTGTGTTCCAACGGGCATAAATGCCGGTGTTTCAAAAGAACCGTGCGGCGTATGGACAATTCCAAGACGTGCTCCTGTTTGTTTACAAGTTTTAATATGTTCGTACGTAATAGCTGCCAATTAATCTCGTTCCTTTCTTTTAGCGGGGCGAATGAACATCGCGTCCCCAAAACTGAAAAAGCGATATTGCTCTTTCACTGCCTCTTCATACGCTGCCAGTACCGATTCCCTTCCTGCAAAAGCCGAAAGCAGCATCAGTAACGTTGATTTAGGTAGATGAAAATTCGTCACCAAGCCGTCAATTGCTTTATACTCATAGCCAGGGAAAATGAAAATAGACGTCCAGCCGCTAGCTGCGACAACTGTTCCGTCATTTTCAGAAGCGATGGTTTCAAGTGTGCGGGTCGATGTTGTTCCGACTGCGATCACGCGGCCTCCATTCGCTTTCGTTTCCCTTACTAAAGAAGCCGTTTCCTCAGTCATTACGTAATATTCCGCATGCATCGTATGGTCTTCAATAGAATCCACGCTAACTGGACGGAATGTTCCAAGCCCTACATGCAGTGTAATAAATGCGATATTTACACCTTTTTCGCGTAATTCATCCAGGATTTCATCCGTGAAATGCAAACCGGCTGTCGGTGCTGCAGCAGAACCTCTTTCTTTTGCAAACACCGTTTGATAGCGCGACTGATCTTCCAAAGACTCTGTAATATAAGGAGGCAGCGGCATCGTGCCCAGCTGATCGAGCAGCTCATAGAAAATGCCGTCATAGCTAAACGTAAATTCTCTTCCACCTTGTTCTCCGATTGCCGTACACTTCGCTTGAAGAAGACCGTCTCCAAACGTGACGACTGTTCCAACTTTAATGCGTTTTGCTGGCTTCACTAATGTCTCCCAGCGATCTTCGCCAGTTTCCTTCAGCAATAATACTTCAATTGCGGCACCTGTATCTTCTTTTGTCCCGATCAAACGTGCAGGCAATACCTTTGTATCGTTCAAAACGAGCAAATCTCCCGCTTCAAGTTCTTCCGTTAAATCACGGAAATGCCGATGCTCGACTTCCCCGCTTTCACGGTCCATCACGAGTAAACGGCTCGCTGTACGATCAAGCAAAGGTGTTTGTGCGATCAAATGGTCGGGTAAATTAAAATCAAAGTCATGTACATCCATCTTCGTAACTCCTATCTGTCACTGCGGAAGCGGATAGCCGAAATGCGCATACGCTTTTTCTGTTGCCATGCGTCCTCTCGCGGTGCGTTGAATAAATCCAATCTGTAATAAGTAAGGTTCATACACATCTTCAATTGTCACGGATTCTTCGCCAATACTGGCAGCAAGTGTATCGATCCCAACAGGGCCGCCGCGAAAACGCTCTATCATACTATGCAGCAACTGGTGATCGATCTGATCCAGGCCATGACCGTCCACTTGCAGCATATCGAGCGCTTCTTGGGCAATCGAGAGTGTGATCGTTCCGTTGCCGCGTACTTGGGCGTAATCTCGGACTCTGCGCAGTAGCCGGTTGGCAATGCGCGGAGTGCCTCTTGAACGTTTTGCAAGCTCAACAGCTGCCTGCGAATCTATCTGTACGTCAAAAAGCCCAGCACTTCGGACAACGATTTCCGTCAATGCTTCTTCATCATAATACTCCAGACGCAAAGGCACACCGAAACGGTCTCGCAACGGGGCTGACAGCGCTCCGGCTCTTGTTGTTGCACCAATCAGTGTAAACGGAGGAAGATCCAGCCGAACAGAACGAGCAGTGGGCCCTTTTCCTACCATAATATCCAAACAAAAATCTTCCATTGCCGGATACAGAACTTCTTCGATTGCACGATTCAGCCGGTGAATTTCATCGATAAATAAAACGTCGCCTGGTTCTAATGAAGAAACCACGGCAGCAAGGTCACCAGGACGCTCAATAGCAGGACCACTTGTCATGCGCACATTTACGCCCATTTCATTGCCGATCACTGTCGCGAGCGTAGTCTTACCAAGCCCGGGGGGACCGTATAATAGCACATGATCCAGACTTTCTTCCCGGCCTTTTGCAGCTTCGATAAAAATAGACAGATTATCTTTTGCCTGCTGTTGACCGATGTACTGCTTCAGCAATTGCGGACGCAGCGATTGTTCAAATTGATCGTCAAAATGAGTTGCTTCATTCGTCAATATGCGTTCTTCCAATTAAAACCACCTCCGTCGTATTAGCCTTGTTTCAACAGCAGCTGTAAAGCAAGCCGCATATAGCCTTCTGTATCGAGTTCTTCTTTTTCTAATTTTGGTCTGACTTTCTTCAGTTCGCGTTCCGAATAGCCAAGTGCAGACAACGCAAGCAATGCTTCATCGAGTTCATTGCTCTCAGCGAGTGTCAACAAAGTATCTTCAGAATCGGGCAAATCAATTTCCGTGAAGAGATCATGCAGTTTCCCCTTGAGGTCTAATATCATCTGTCTTGCTGTCTTTTTGCCGACACCAGGGAATTGTACCAGGAAACCTTCATCTTCACGCTCGATCGCACTGATGACCTGTGAAGGCAGTCCGTTTGCAAGAATCGCAAGCGCGCCTTTTGGTCCAATTCCCGAGACCGTTATGAGTTTACGGAACAACTCACGCTGTTCGAGTGTCTTGAAACCGATCAATAGCTGAGTGTCTTCACGGACATGCAAATACGTAAAGACCTGCTGTATTTCATCTGTTGCATGGAAAGCGAACGGATTCGGTGTCATTACCTGCCAGCCGATTCCTTGCTGCTCCAGCACAATATATTCCGGTGTCACTCTTGTCACATAGCCTTTTATGTAATCGTACAATCCATTCTCCCCCTAAAGTATACTCGTTATTATAGCATACGAACGGGTTTTCTACTTGTCAGACCTCTAAATTTCATCGTAAAAAAATGGACACACTGTTGATGTGTCCATCTGTTGAAATTTTACGCTTCTGCAGCTGCTTTTTGTTTGCGGTAAAAAGTGATGAAGTTTTCAACGACTGTATCGAGGAATGTAATTGTTGCTTCGTCAATGATATCTCCGGCTTCATTCAACTTATTTTGAATGGCTCCTACGTACACTTCATTTCCAGGCAATAAAATGGGTGCCAAAGCCGGGTTCGATAAGATTTCGCGCAAGTGGATCTGCGCTCTAATTGACCCGAACATGCCCATTGAAGCACCGACGATGAATCCGGGCTTACCGTTCAGTGTGAAATCTCCTCCGCGGGAAAGCCAATCCAATGCATTTTTCATGGCACCCGGAATAGAGAAGTTATATTCAGGAGTTGCGAACAGTACAGCGTCAGAATCTTTGACGTCATCTTTAAACGCGCGTACGGCTGCAGACGGTTCGCTTTCCGTATCGATCGAGAACATATCCAGATCATTGATCAGAACTGGTATAATATTCAGCTTGTCTTCATAGCGCTTGGCCATGAAATTGACCAGTTTTAGGTTATAGGATGTAGAACTAGTGCTTCCGATGATTGCTTTTACTTTAATTGTCATGATGATTAGCTCCTTTTTAATAAGTTTAAGCACTTAAAATGATAGCCCTATTCCTTTTTCATCTCTACTTATTTGCTCGAGTATGTGACGTTAATCTAGGCCGAAGTTTCAAATGAATATGAAATAAAAGAGGAGATGTTAGTATGCGTAAAATCATTTACACAGTTTTTACAGCTTCACTTTTACTGGCCGGCTGTGTATCAACTGCTACTGACCAACAACCAGTAGTACGGCAAAAAGAACAGATTGAGTCTGCTTCACCCAAAATTAATCGCCAACCTTCTATGGAGCTGGTTCAATCAGTGGAAGGTGAAGAGGAAGTGGTGACAATGGATTTGGTTATAGGACACAACTCACTTTACTCGATGTATATAGATGCAGAACGGTATCAGCTGGACGAAGAAGATAAAAAGGATGTGCTGTCGCCGGTCGTTTCCGTTCCTGATGGTTATCCTGAGGTTAAAATGGAGATTCTATACATTGAGGAACGTAATCCTGACAGAGTGAAGAATGATTTCGAAAAGGAATATGATTTCTCGCTTGAAGAAGAGCAGGTAACTGAACCTGTAAACAGCATTTCACTTCACGGAACGTCAGGAACAACGCCAGACAGTGTAGTCGTGACTATTTATTTGCTGGATGCATTCGGAGGTACTTTGCTCATTAAAGAGACGTATTTCTTAGAGGCGCAGGAAGGTCATGGTGCAAGATTTGAACAGATACTTAAAACGCTAGAGCTGAATGAATAACCTCATGAAAAGCCGGTTGGATAGTCCAACCGGCTTTTCATCGATTATTTACTTACCAAATACTTCAATCAATCTGGCGGCTTTTGAAAAACGATTATCCATACCACTTGGGACATCTTCATTAATTTTCAGTGTTTTCTCATGCTTCTGCCTGAACGACCGGTTTACGAACAACCTTAACGTCATAAAAAGAAACTTTATTACTGATAACATATTCCGGCTGTCCGCCGGGATGAGAATGAGCTTCTTTAAATGCATCACTTTTCATCCACGCATCAAACGCAGCTTTTGACTCCCACCGCGTACTAATCGTTACTTCATCATAGTCTGGTAAATTAGTAGTAAACAAGACTTCAAGACCTAAAAATCCTTCCATCAGTTCCACTTTACCTTCTTTATCAAACCGTTTGATTAATTTATGTCCTTGATCTTTACTGATTTTATTGGTGTTCGTTACTATAATCATTAATTGCTCCCCCTTTTTCTAAATCTTTTATATTATTGGTAATGTTCTAAATGATAATGAATATCATTATCATTGTCAAGCAAAAAAATACCAATCAACTACTCTCGTCATCTGAAAGTAGTTGATTGGTCAGTTTCGTATAGTCGATTCGATTACTCGCCAGCCGCATTATGATAAACATTCTGTACATCATCGTCATCTTCAAGTGCATCTAGCATTTTCTCAAACTGTTCTTCCTGCTCTACAGATAACTCCGCATACACAGACGGAACCATATCTACTTCTGCAGAGATGAATGTGATTTCTTCTGTTTCGAGCACTTCTTTGACGGACAAAAACTCCGCCGGTTCTGTCAAAATTTCAAATCCTTCTTCTGTCGAGATGATATCCTCTGCTCCTGCTTCGAGAGCCTCTAGCATTAAAGAATCTTCATCTATTCCTTCTGTACGCTCGATAAATATACGCCCTTTGCGTTCAAACAGATAGTTCACAGATCCTGTTTCTCCCAGACTTCCGCCATTTTTATTGAATGCTACACGAATATTGGGTCCCGTGCGATTGCGGTTTTCCGTCAGACAATAGACGAGAACTGCAGTCCCCCCCGGGCCGTAGCCTTCATAAATGACTTCCTCATAGTTTTCATCTGCCCCTGCACCTGTTGCTTTGTCGATCGCCCGCTGGATGACATCATTCGGGACGTTCTCACTTTTTGATTTATCGATGGCCAGACGCAGTGCCGGATTGGTATCTGGATCATCTCCGCCTGATTTTGCCGCTACATAGATTTCACGCGACATCTTCTGAAAGATTTTTCCCCGTTTTGCGTCTTGTGCACCTTTTCTGTTTTGGATATTTTTCCATTTGGAATGGCCTGCCATGACAAAAACCTCCTACTTCATCATTCGCTCTACATCATACCATAATCTCGGCCAGTGCGAGAGGGCGATTTCAGTAAAGAGCAAGAGCTTGCTGACCATCCGCTGCTGCTGTGCTGCAGGTAAGGACAGCAGGTGAAGCCATTCGCGAAGCACTTCATTCGGATAGAGTAGCTTAGCAAGGGCTTGATTGGATAGTTTCTGCAACGCAGGATGTTCACCCATTAAAAATGTTGGATTATAAGAAATCTGAGGAAGGACCCGATGCATCCATAAGACCAGTTCATCTTCTTTAGACCCGATGCAAGCCAAATCAAAATCGATAAAACGTATCCCTCCGTCCGCATCCCGCAAAATATTATGATGCACAACATCGCCATGCAATAAGGTCAGCTTGTTATCAGATGCAGATTGTTTCTTTATCAAATCCAGTGCATTCCGTCCAAATAAGACCAATTCCTCTATAACAGATGAAGGCAAAAACTGTTGACAAATTTCTCGAAGCTCTATAAAACGAGCAAGACGGACTTCCCACTTTTCAATCATATGATAAGAAGGAAGACAAGAAAGTGATTCCCAACATATGGAACTGCTTGTTTCATGCAGGGCTTGCAATGCTCGAAATGAATCAATCCTATCGATCCGCCTTTTGAAATTGACGGCTTTCGCTCCTTGGAGCCAGGGCTGCATAATCAGCAGCGGATCCTTTTCTTCTAGAATTGGAACGAAGTGTGGGAAATTCTGTCCGCTAAGTAATTGATGAATTTGCCGAACCTTTACGACCTGTGCAAATGAGGCATACTTCTTAACTGAATAGACCGCTCCGCCGGATTCCATTTTCCAGACATTCTTTTTAATTTTTGTAAAGCGCTGTTCACCTGTCATATCCCATTACGAATTTCTGTACCAATCTTCCTGAATGGGCATCGGATAATTTGGCGGCATTTGCTGTCCGGGTTGCTGCTGCGGAAATGGCATAGGAAGCGGCATCATCGGAGCAGACGGATAGCATGGATACCATTGAACTGGCTGCATGAATTCTGGATACATTGGCATATGTTGCATATGGTGCTGTTGCGGCCACCCCTCTGAACAAAGATCTTGATTCGACGGACACCAGTTTGCCGGCATACATGCTTTTGGTGGAATCGAAGGCTGCTGAGGCATTGGCATTGGTTGTGGCATTGGTTGCGGCATTGGCATCGGTTTTGGCTGTTCGGGCATCGGTTTCATGATTGGTGGCTGCGGTGCCTGTGGCTTAGGTGTGGTTGGCATGTGTAATGAACTCGATTCTATCAGCTGCCAGCCGTCCGGCATTGGTGTCGGCTTATGATGGTGAGGTGATTCATCATGCCATTTTGATGATTCTTTGGGTGGCATTGGTTTAATTGGTGCTTGCATTGGTGGTAGCATTGGTTGCTGCGGCATGTGCGGGTGACAGTCTGCATCGAAAATCGGCATCCATCCGCAAATAGGAAATACTGCTTGCCACATCGGCACATTCGGTTGCATTGGCAGTTGAGGTGCCGGATGCGAAGGCATTGTTGGCTGCTGAGGCATCGGCATCGGCATCTGCGGCGCTTGTGGCAACGGCGGCACCTGCTGAACGGGCGGCTTTGGCTGCGGCTGTGGTTTTGGCTGTGGCATTGGTTTCGACGGTGGTTTCATTTCGGGTTGCTGAGGTTTCACCGGTTTCTGTGGTGTTTTATCATGCGGTTTAGACGGCTCCCCTTTATGATGAGGCTTCTTCTTATCCATCGGCAAAAAAATCTTCATTCCGGGAACGATATAGTCCGGATTTGCCAGATGTGCATTCACCCGCTTTAATTCTTCAAACGGAATACCGTACTGCCTTGCGATCTTCCATAATGTATCACCCTTGACGACAATATGAACTTCCACTAAAAATTCCCCCTTCCATCAATCCATCGTATGAACGGCTGCCTAGTTTGGTGAATACTTTTTAGGCGTCCTCTCTTGTCATATATATTCACTGGGGAAAATTTTAGTACAATGAAAAAATCCATCCTGCCAGCTTCAACTGGTGGATGGATCTGTTTCGTACACAAAAT
>NZ_JARICI010000047.1 GCF_029257255.1 Sporosarcina sp.
AGTGGAGTTCAAGCTATGCCCGAAATAGCAAAGGAAGCAAAAGAGCTAACGTTATTAATGCGTACTCCCCACTATGTAGCTGAGGCACGTAATCATACATTAAGTAATGAGCAACAAAAAGATGCGATTGAAAATTATTCTGAGATCCGTGATGCTTTCCTGACAACTACAGGCGGTATACGTATGTTTACTACGGGGAAATCGGCTTCTGAGTTTTCATCCAAAGAACAAAAGGACACCTTAGATCAGGTATGGAAAACAGGTGGACTGGCGTTACAATCCGCATATCCGGATATCAGCATCAATAAAGATACGAATCACACTGTTTCACAGTTTGTGCGTGATAAGATTGATGAAATTATAGAAGATCAGGATACTGCTAAACAGTTACATCCAGATTATTATATTACGACTAAGCGCTTAATTATCGGGACAAACTTTTATGAGATATTTAACGAGGAACATGTCAATCTTGTTTCTTTAAAAGATAATCCAATTGAACGTATAGTAGAAAATGGAGTGAAGCTTCTTAATGATACGATTGAATGTGACGTGATTGTGTTTGCGACTGGATATGAAGCTATGACCGGGTCACTGACAAAGATAAATATACAAGGACGTAATGGACAAACAATTCAGGGAAAGTGGAGCGACGGCAAAGATGTTAAAACATATCTAGGATTAACAATGGAAAACTTCCCGAACTTCTTTATGATCACAGGTCCACAAAGTCCATCTGTTCTCACAAATATGCCATCAGCGATTGAGCAGCATGTAGATTGGATAGATCAATGTATAGGGTATATCGAGTCGAACGGTTTGCAAACGATCGAAGCTCAAAGACATGCAGAAATATCATGGGGGAAACAATGTGATGATATTGCAAATAGTACATTATTTCCGCATACGAACTCCTGGTATACAGGTGCCAATATCGATGGGACTCAACGAGGTTTCGTCATTTATGTTGGGGGACTCGATAATTACCGTATGATTTGTGATAAAGTAGCAGACGGTCAATATGAAGGGTTTGTATTTGAAAAAGCCTAAATAAAGTTTAATAATATGTCATTTACTGCCTTACGAAAAGTTGTAATAATAAGTTCATCTATCCAAACATTAAATTTATAATATGGGGTATTAATCGGCAGCTTGTATCTTGTTCAAATCCGCAGTACAGCACCAATACAATTTTTAACTTAGGAAGAGCGATAGGTGGATTCTAACCGACTTTGGTAGGTTACATTTTGCAAAGCTATGATATGAAAGTTGCGATGCTTTATTTGGCGTGCTTATACTGTATGTCCTTCCTGGTTATGCTTACGTTAAAAAAGAGAATGTAGATGATGTATATCACGCGATCTAATCAGATAAAAAGACACCCACCAGTGATGTGCACAAAGGGGCACCCTACTGGTGGGTGTTATTTCTGTTATTTGAATAGGGTCGATCGTTCAGGGAATTCTAAATTGTAAGGAGTGAGTGATAAATGAATTCAATTAGTTGTGAGGTATGGCCGGAAGAGACCTAATCTGTATCCGATGTTTGCCGAAGATTTATCGTTCGTTGCTGTGACATTTCAACATATATAGTAAAGTAATCGTTGCTTTTAAGTGAATTGAAAAAACGTCAGGGAGCGGCAAAGTGTTCTGTATAATGTGTCTGTAAGTGTAATCGGTTACGAAGTTCCAATAAATCCGCTATTTAAACCGAATTACTTTCCGTATACCTGGTGGATACTTATCTGTGAATTCAGTTGCGTCGTATAATCATAGAGATAGTACGGGTGTAGCAGTACAAAAGATAAGCTGACTAACGTTTCAGGAATCGTAATCAAATCAATGGGGGAGCCGTTATGCAAAATACCATTCGTAAACAAATCCATGAACTGATAGATTCAGACTATCAAAAATTCGCTTCTGCACTCATACCGAACATTACAAACGTATTAGGTGTACGCATGCCAGAACTTCGGAAATTGGCCAAAGTACTTGTAAAGGATGACTGGCGTTCGTATCTCGAGACTGCAGATGATGACTATTTTGAAGAAGTCATGCTGCAGGGGCTGGTCATTGGCTATGCTAAGGCAGATATTGAAGAGATCCTAACGTATGTAGCGGATTTCGTGCCAAAGATTGATAATTGGTCAGTCTGTGACAGTTTTTGTTCAGGGCTAAAATTTACAAAAAAGCATAAGGAACGTGTTTGGATATTTTTACAGCCGTATCTTCTCTCAACAAAGGAATATGAATTGCGCTTTGGTATTGTCATGCTGCTCACTTACTATGTTGAAACGTCATATATAGATGAAGTATTGGCGCGGCTGGGTACTATAAAGCATGATGGCTACTACGTGAAAATGGCGGTTGCCTGGGCGTTATCCATTTGTTTTATAAAGCTACCCGAACCGACGCTTGCCTATTTAAAAAGAGATACTGCATTAGATATTTTCACATATAATAAAGCGCTGCAAAAAATTACGGAATCATGTAGGGTGGATACAGAAACGAAGGGTTTAATTCGCAGTATGAAACGGAAATAAAAGTTTTTCAATGGCATACAAAGCATATTTTCAATGCTCTTCCCATATAAACATAGAGACAAACTACAAAAGGATGGTTTAATGGCACCTGTTTGGTTAATAGGCTTTCTCTCAACAGTTGCTGGGGTAAGTGTTGGTGGAGTCATTGCTGTGTTAATCAATCAATTCAGGAAAAGTATAGGGACCATTTATGCAGTGTGTGTAGGTTTGCTATTAAGTTTATTGAGTGTGGAAATTAGCCCCGAAGCTATAAGTTTAGGCAATTGGATCATCTTTGCACTGGGTTTTATAGCTGGAGTATTTCTATTTGAGGCTATCCATATAGTGTTCTATCGAAATATGGTTCGTTCTACAGAATCTGATCGAAGTCATAGCTTGCGCATGGGGATATTTCTCGTATTGATTCTTTCCATGCACAACCTACCAATGGGAATGGTCCTGGCGACAAGTGAGAATTTTCCATTCGGCTCGGCATTACTTCATGCATTAATTTTGCATAATATTCCAGAGGGAATGATTTTGTTTACGCCTATGCTGATTGCGGGCGTGCGATTGTATAAGTTATTTCTCCTATCACTATTCATTGCAGCTCCTGTTGCAATAGGGGCATTCATTGTCGCATGGATAGAGTTAGAAAGTAATTGGCTTAGCGCATTTTTGTTAAGTGTCACGGTCGGTTCTATTTATATGGTGACAATGAAAGAAATTCTTCCGGCTTCCATTAAACACTCTTCTTCTACATATAGTGTAATCATTGCTGCTTTGGCTTTTGGTTCTTTGACGATGTACTTGTTATTTCTTTAGAGTAACCCTCATCATTGCATTCATGAAAAAACCTGGCGAATGTCCGCCAGGTTTCTTTTACGTACATCTAAATGAATCGATCTTCTTTAAATCCATTCCGTAATATTCCCATCGGTAGTGGCGCGGATCCCATCGATAGCCTGCAATCGACGTGCGTCCGACGAAAGTTGGATAATACCAGAACCCTTTATTTCTAGAAGTCCATATATACGTATAACGGTACAGGCATCCCGCTATACCGCCGGGATCTACTGCACGTAAGCCTACATCTGGATAACTCGGTGTCTGACTTGGCGGGGCTGAGGTCGGCGCGCCTTGCTGATTAGGATTTCCGTGTTGTCCTTGATGTCCTGGAAAATCAGGATAGTTAGGCTGCTGAGGATATCCAGGGAAACTAGGATAGCCTGGTTGGTTTGGATAACCCGGCTGGTTTGGGAAGCTTGGCTGTTGACCTGGATATCCTTGCTGCCATGGCGGATAGCCCGGCATACCGCCTGAACCTGGCCCCCCCGGCCACCCCTGTTGATTTGGCGGATATTGCGGGTAATGATTTGTGTGATGATGAGTATCATATTGCTGTCCCGGATAACCTTCGGGCAATTGCGGGTACCACATATTTTCGTTTTGCTGATTCAAACTATCACTCCTTCTTTCTATTGTGTGCAAAGTATTGAATTCATTTAGAAGCAGCGGAATGCATCAATGCGCTGCAAATCAATACCTAGGTATTCCCATCGGTTCCTGCGTGAATTCCACTGGAAACCTGCAACAGAATTTCTTCCGACGAATGTCGGGTAGAACCAGAATCCATTGAACCTCGAAGTCCAGACGTAAGTGAAGCGGAATAAACATCCGGAGATCGCCCCGGGATCTACCGCGAATGTTTGAAATTCGGGATAACTCGGAGTATAACTTGGCGGCGGTGAACTAGGAGCAGCTGCCTGGCCGCCTGGTCCGGATTGTCCGGGGAACCCCGGTTGATTTGGAAAGTTGGGCTGTGCGGGAAATCCAGGAGTACTAGGAAACCACTGCGAACCCTGTTGTCCGGGAAAACCCGGAATTCCTTGCATCCAAGACGGAAATAACTGATTAAATCCCTGACCTGGCCAAAACGGCTGCTGATTTGTAGGATATTGCCGATATCCATCACGTTGATTCAAAACATCACTCCTTCTATGCTGTCTCGAATTAGTATATGCAGTGACTGAGTCATTTGACTTTTTCTTCATTGGTTGTGCTGCTGTGATACACTAATAGAAAGGAAGTGGATCATGATGAATGAAATGAAACCGCATATTTTAGTAGTCGACGGAATGGCTTTGTTATTCCGATCCTTTTTTGCGACGGCACACAGCGGACAGTTTTTCCCGAATGCTAATAATGTACCGACGAACGGCGTGCAGGGATTTGCGCGTCATACGATGAGTGCTATTTCTATATTTCAGCCGACGCATCTCGCAGTGTGCTGGGATATGGGTTCCAAAACGTTTCGAAATGAATTGTTTGCGGATTATAAAGCACACCGACCGGCACCAGCGCCTGAGCTTGTTCCACAATTCGATATGGCGCGTGAAGTATCTGAAGCATTAGGATGGAAGAGTTATGGCATACCAAATATGGAAGCCGATGATTTAATTGGTTCGCTAATTAAGACGTGGAATGGGAAAGCCAGATTGACTGTGGTGTCGGGTGATAAGGATTTACTGCAGCTGTTAAAGCCCGATGTGTCCATTGCGTTAACCAAAAAAGGCTACACGCAATATGAGGAATACAATGCGGATAGATTTATTGAAGAGTATGGAATTACACCTGCGCAGTTTGTGGATATGAAAGCTTTTACAGGTGATTCAAGTGATGGCTATCCGGGAGTGAAGGGGATTGGGCCGAAAACAGCGCTGAAGCTGATTCAGCAATATGGATCGGTTGACGGTGTTCTCGCTGCCAAAGAGGAGTTGGCTGCAGGGGTGCGTAAAAAGATTGAAGCAGATGAAGAGATGCTGATGCTGTCTAGGGAACTGGCTGAGATTCATTGTGAATTGACGCTTGACGATCCGCTTGCTCATTTGGAGATTCCTGAATTCACAGAGGAAACCGCGAAACGGATGGAACAGCAGGGCTATTCATTGATTGCTCGACAAGGATTCCCTGTGTCACCGTTTTAACGGTTCAATTTTAACGAATGTCAGGATACTTTTATTCATAGGATAGGGCACGGTACGGACAGTGCTTGGACGATTCCTTCCGCCGTTGTCATGGACGAGTAAATGCAAAGTTCCTTCTATATATTCGTAGCCTACCAGGACAACCCAATGGTAATCGAATGAAAAACGGCCACGCCATTTCAGTCGGAACCATTTATCAAATTTTAGCGCAACAGGCCGGCCTTCATCGAGTTGGGACAAAGCTTCTTCTATTGTGCATACAGAAACTTGCCAGTCTGCACCGAGAAGTTTGTTTAATAGGCGTACGAAGCGCCAAGCGGGGAGACCGATCTTTGTACCGCCAAGCTGCCGGTACAGTTCATTGATGTCAGTTGTCTGCGCAGCAGGAAGAAGATGGCGCAGTATAACGAAGGCGGTAACGGGGCCGCATGCGGAAGGACGGTATGTGGGGTGGATATCATGGTCGTGCTGGGATTTACCTTGTACTTCTATGTATCTGGACATGGCTGCCGCCTCCTATAGTGAGAAACAGCGCTGACCGAAGTCAGCGCTGCTTATCATTAAATTTTCACTTCATCAAGAAAATCTGTAACTTGCTGTGGGGATTTAGCATTTGCGCTGTGCAAATGTGCTTGTTTTTCACCGTCTTTGAAGATTAGCAGACTTGGAATTCCCATTACTTCGTATTTTTCAGCGATTTCAGGGAGTACATCACGATCGGCTTCATACCATGAATAGGCATCGTATTTTTCGATGATTGGATCGATGAACATGTCCATACGTTTGCAGTCTGGGCACCAGTCAGCTTCAAATTTCACAAGGACCGGATTGTCTCCTGCGATTAGTTCATTAAATTCTTCTGTGGATTTAATTTCTTTCATTTAAGTCGCCTCCATTCAATAGATAGTGTACAATGTTTCCTATAGGTTGGGTATTTTAATGCTTGTTTAAAAAATCTGATTAAATAAAATTAATTCCAATATAAATATTGCGAAATAGTTTCAAATGATTTACACTAGTATCTATAAGCAACGCGTATTTTTTTTACGCTATAAATGAATGAGTGTTCATTCAAAGACAAAGGGAGGATTGCACGTGACTTATCAAATTAGAAAAGCGGCAGTTTTAGGATCTGGTGTGATGGGTTCTGGTATTGCAGCACATTTAGCCAATATCGGAATTCCTGTTCTTTTACTGGACATCGTTCCACCAAAATTGGGTGCTGATGATGAAGCGAAAGGGCTTACGGTTGAGGATCCTAGATTCCGCAATAAGTTTGCTGCGACGGCGTTGGAGAAACTATTGAAACAAAAACCAGCTCCTCTTACAACAAAGAGAAACTTGTCACTAATTACACCAGGTAACTTTGAGGACGATTTGGAACGACTGTCTGAAGTAGATTGGATTATTGAAGTTGTCGTTGAAAACCTAGATATTAAGAAGAGTCTATATGAAAAAGTGGAAAGCGTAATCAAGCCAGGTACGATTGTTACTTCCAATACATCTGGTATCAGTATCGAAGCAATGGCGGAAGGCCGTTCGGAAGATTTCCAAAAGCATTTCCTTGGAACGCACTTCTTTAATCCACCAAGATACTTAAAATTACTAGAAATTATTCCTACTCAAAAAACTTCACCTGAAGTAATAGACTTCATGACAGAGTTTGGTGAAAACCGACTAGGTAAAGGTGTCGTTATTGCAAAAGATACACCAAACTTTATTGGTAACCGTATCGGAACGTATGGCTTGCAGGTAACATTGCATGAAATGCTCGAACGCGGCTATTCAATCGGTGAGATCGATTCCATTACGGGAACGTTAATCGGACGTCCGAAATCTGCGACATTCCGTACACTTGATGTAGTCGGACTTGATACGTATCAGCATGTTGCGAAAAATGTGTATGATCAGACGACTGGTGAAGAACAGCGCATTTTCGATCTTCCAGAAGTGGTTGTGAAAATGGTTGAAAAAGGCTGGATCGGTGCGAAAGCAAAGCAAGGCTTCTATAAGAAGGAAGGCCGCGAAATTCTTGAGCTAGACCTGAACACAATGGAATATGGACCTGCTCAGAAAATGAAAGCGCCTTCAATCGAAATGGCAAAACAGCAAAAAGGATTAGCTAATAAAGTGAAGACTTTAGTGTATGCAAAAGACCGCGCTGGAGAGATTTTGTGGAATACACTTCTTCCATCTATGCTGTATGCTGCAGAACTTCACGGCGAAATCGCAGACGATATCGTAGCAATTGATAATGGAATGAAGTGGGGCTTCGGCTGGACTCAGGGACCATTTGAAATTTGGGACGCTATCGGTGTAGGCAAATCAGTTGATAGATTAAAAGAAGAGGGAAAAGAGATTCCTTCATTCGTACAGTCGTTGCTAGATAAAGGCTATCAAACTTTCTATAAAGAAGAAGATGGCGAGCTTTACTACTTTGACGGTACTGACTACCAAAAAGTACAAGTGAATGAGAGAGAAATTAATCTCAAAAGCTACAAGAAGAAACATGGCGTTATCAAAAAGAACTCAGGTGCTAGTCTGATTGATTTAGGCGACGGCATTGCATTGCTAGAGTTCCATTCACAGTCCAATGCAATCGGACTGGATATCACGCAAATGATCAACTTCGCGATTGACGAAGTGGAACAGAACTATAAAGGCCTTGTCATCGGGAACCAGGGGAAAAACTTCTGTGTTGGTGCAAACCTTGGAATGATCCTGATGGAAGCACAGGATGATAATATCTTTGAACTTGATTACGTAGTCCGTTCATTCCAGAGCGCGATGATGAGAATTAAATATAGCAGTAAGCCAGTTGTCGCTGCACCATTCCAGATGACACTGGGCGGCGGAGCAGAAGTTTGTCTTCCGGCTGCACATATCCAGGCTTCCTCTGAAACATATATGGGGCTTGTAGAAGTAGGCGTCGGGTTGATCCCGGGCGGCGGCGGAAACGTCAACCTATACCAGAAACATCTGAAAGGTCTTCCAAACGGCGTGCCGATAGACTACCAGAATGTTGCGAATAAAGTATTCGAATCAATTGCAATGGCAAAAGTCTCTGCATCTGCAGACGAAGCTAGAGAAAATAACTTCTTGGACTTTGCAGACGGTATCAGCTTCAATCCAGACCACTTGATTTACGATGCGAAGCAGGCAGCACTTTCATTATATGAAGCAGGCTATGTAGCGCCGAAGAAGGCGAAAGTTCCGGTAACGGGCGATTCAGGCTATGCAACATTGCTGTTAGCTGCGGAAGGTATGCACTTATCCGGCTTCATCAGCGATCATGACTTGAAGATTGCAAAGAAATTGGCTTATGTAATTTCCGGAGGTAAGATTCCGTTCGGTACACTTGTTGATGAGGAGTACTTGTTGGATCTTGAGCGTGAGGCTTTCTTGAGCTTGGTGGCAGAGCCGAAATCACAACAGCGTATGCAGCATATGCTTGTGAAGGGCAAACCGTTACGTAACTGATAGGAAGATGATAAAGGAGGAAACAGAATGCGCGAAGCAGTAATTGTAGCCGGTGCTCGAACACCGATTGGAAAAGCGGGAAGAGGTTCTTTGGCAACTGTCCGTCCGGATGATCTAGGGGCGTTGACGATAAAGGAAACATTGAAACGTGCAGGAAATTATGATGGGCCGATTGATGATTTAATCATCGGCTGTGCAATGCCGGAAGCAGAACAGGGGAATAACGTGGCGCGAAATATCGGCGCATTGGCGGGCTTACCTGATACAACACCTGCTGTAACGGTTAACCGTTTCTGTTCATCAGGATTGCAGACGATTGCATATGCAGCAGAGCGGATTATGCTTGGTCATTCTGAAGCAATTATTGCTGGCGGCGTGGAATCCATGAGTATGATTCCGATGATGGGGAATACAATCCGTCCAAACTTTAAATTAGCAGAAGAAGCACCTGAATATTACATGGGAATGGGGCATACAGCTGAACAGGTAGCTCAGAAGTATGAAATCTCACGTGAAGATCAGGATGCATTCGCTGTAGAATCTCACAGACGTGCAGAAGCTGCGATTAAAGCAGGCAAGTTCGTGGATGAAATCGTACCGGTCGAAGTGACAAAACGCTTTGTCGGTCCAGACGGCAAGTATCAAGAAAAAACTTCAATGTTTGAAATGGATGAAGGTGTACGTCCAGGAACAACTACGGAAGTACTTGGCAAATTACGCCCGGCATTCGTAGCAACTGGTTCTGTTACAGCAGGTAACGCTTCACAGACTTCTGATGGAGCAGCAACTGTACTGGTAATGGATTCCGAGCTTGCAGAGAAGCGTGGACTGAAGCCATTAGCAAAATTCCTTTCATTCGCAGTAGGCGGCGTGCCACCAGAAATCATGGGGATCGGGCCGATCGAAGCAGTTCCGAAAGCATTGAAGATTGCCGGTTTGTCCATTGAAGATATCGATCTGTGGGAGCTGAACGAAGCATTTGCTTCACAATCACTGGCAGTTATCCGTACTCTTGGACTTGATACAGATAAAGTAAACGTCAACGGTGGCGCTATCGCTACTGGTCACCCACTGGGCGCAACAGGAACAGTGTTGACACTGAAATTAATTAACGAATTAAAGCGTCAAGGTAAGAAGTACGGTGTCGTTACTATGTGTATCGGCGGCGGAATGGGTGCTGCAGGGGTATTCGAAGTACTATAAAACTTTGTAATAAAAAAATGGGAGAAATAGGGGGAGTATAGATGACTAAAGCTATGGAGGATACTAAAATGACAGATTTCGTAAAAGGTGGCGCATTTTTAACTGAGGACATGGACGCTAACCGCGTCTTCACACCGGAAGATTTTACTGACGAGCAAAAAATGATCGCAAAAACAACGGAAGAGTACGTGAAAAACGACGTAGCGCCGTTGATTGAAAAGCTTGAAAACCATGAGTTCGAAAACTCCGTAACATTGCTGAAGAAAGCTGGAGACCTGGGTCTTCTTGCTGCAGATATTCCAGAAGAGTACGAAGGTCTTGGATTAGACAAGATTTCATCTGCTTTGATTGCTGAGAAATTATCAGTAGCAGGCGGCTTCTCGATTACTCACGGTGCACACGTAGGTATTGGTACGTTGCCGATCGTTTTATTCGGAAACCATGAGCAGAAGATGAAGTACTTGCCAAACTCTGCAAGCGGAGCGAAAATTTCAGCGTATGCATTGACAGAGCCAAGTTCAGGGTCAGACGCTTTAGGAGCAAAAACAACTGCTAAATTAAACGCTGAAGGTACACACTATGTACTGAATGGGGAGAAGCAGTGGATTACAAACTCTGCATTTGCTGATGTATTCGTAGTTTATGCGAAAATTGATGGTGAGAAGTTCACAGCATTTATTGTAGAAAAAGAATATCCAGGCGTTTCTGTAGGACCTGAAGAGAAGAAAATGGGTATCAAATCATCTTCTACACGTACGTTGATTTTGGAAGATGCTCAAGTACCAGTTGAAAACTTGTTAGGTGAAATCGGACGCGGACACGTTATTGCGTTCAACATCTTAAACATCGGCCGTTACAAGCTTGGAGTAGGTACAGTAGGTGGATCTAAGCGCGCGCTTGAATTGGCTATCAAATATGCGAACCAGCGCAAGCAGTTCGACACACCCATTTCTTCATTCAACCTGACGAAAGAAAAGTTCGGTACAATGGCTTCAATGCTTTATGCTACTGAGAGCTTGATCTACCGTACAGTTGGTTACTTTGAAGAGCACAATGCTGCAATGAGCCCTGAAGAGCAAAAAGACGGAGCAAAAGTAGCAGCTTCAATTGCTGAATATGCTATTGAATGTTCTATCAACAAAGTAGTAGGATCTGAGGTATTGGACTACATCTCTGACGAAGCAGTTCAAATCCACGGCGGTTACGGCTTCATGGCAGAGTACGAAGTAGAGCGTATCTACCGTGACTCACGTATCAACCGTATCTTCGAAGGTACAAATGAAATCAACCGTATGATCGTTCCAGGAACATTCCTTAAGAAAGCAATGAAAGGCGAATTGCCATTGCTTCAGCAAGCCCAGGCTTTGCAGGGAGAATTGCTGTCTATGATGCCGGAAGAAGTTGGCGACGAGCCATTGGCACAGGAGAAAGCACTTGTGAAGAACGCGAAGAAGATTGGTATTCTAGTAGCAGGTCTTGCTGCACAGCGTTACGGCACGAAGCTGGATCAAGAGCAGGAAATCCTTGTGAATATCGCAGACATTGCGAACGATCTATTCGGTATGGAGTCAGCACTTCTTCGTACGGAAAAAGCGATCAACAAAAACGGCGTAGAGAAAGAAAACCAGAAGCTTCTTTATACACAGATCTTCTGTCAGGAAGCGTTCGGACGTATCGAAGCAGCAGCAAAAGAAACATTGCTTGCAGCTGTGGACGGCGACAACCAGCGCATGATGATTTCTGCATTGCGTAAGTTGACTCGCAACAATCCTTACAACTTGATTGCTAAGAAGCGTGAAGCGGCTGAGAAGCTGATCGAAGCTGAAAAGTATATCGTTTGATTTGAATAAAAACGAAGCGCTCCGGTTTTATACGGAGCGTTTTGTTTTGAGTTTAGATTTGAAACATGTAAGTGAAGAGATACCGTTTCCCGGCGTTTTAGGCGGACGCGTTCCCGAGGGCGTGGCTTGAGCCAAGCGAACAGCGAAGGGTTCGCTTTGCCGTATTTCTGTGAACTTTACAGAAATTAAGGCATCTTCATTTGTTGCGGGGTCTCAAGGCGCACGCTGATCCTCCGGGAGTAGCCGCCCTGCACTTCGGTACACTGGTTTAGTGAGTATGAATTATTACGACTTTTATAGTGAGTAAAAATATATAGCAGAAACAGCTTCAGTAAAGGTCTACCTTTTTACTCTTCTTGAAGTATTTTAGTTCACGTGCAGATGAGTTCAATTTCAGTAACTACACAAATCACATCCCTAAATTTAGGGTGCTTTAGTAAGTATCATCCACTCGCGTTGCAAAGGATTGGAGCGGCAGGCGGCGACTCGGGGAGGATCAGCCCGACAGGTGATGACAACTTAGGGGAGCGAAGCGACCAAGTTGGCTCACCGCGGGCCCTCCCGAACGCGTCCGCCTAGAGCGCAAATCCTTAACTACCAGCCTACTGCCAGCCTACTGCCAGCCTTACAAAGCATAACCACTACAATATTAGCTTCACACTACAGTTGTTTGATATACTGACGAAAAAGGAGAGGTTTTACACATGACAGTTACTTATTATGGCTACCCTAAATGCGGCACGTGCCGTAAAGCGAAGAAATGGTTGGAGAACGAGGGGATTTCACTTGAAGAGTATAATATCGCAGAACAGCCTCCAAGTGAAGAGACGCTGCGGACGATGATCGCAAACTCCGGTCTCGAAATGAAAAAGTTCTTTAACACGAGCGGCATGAAATACAGAGAGCTTCAATTGAAGGACAAACTACCTTCAATGTCAGACGATGAAAAGATCGCATTACTCGCTTCTGACGGCATGCTGATTAAGCGTCCGATCGTGACAGATGGTGATCATGTCACAGTTGGCTTTAATGAAGATACGTTTGCGGAAACATGGTCAAAGTAACACCCGAATCTTGTCTTTCATTCTGAACTATGGCAAACTAAATATAGATAAACTATTATAATTGTTGGAGGTTAAGACATGAGCACACCAAAAGAATTACGTTATTCAGAAGAGCATGAATGGGTAAAAGAAGAAGACGGTAAATACCGTATCGGAATCACACATTTCGCACAGTCTGAACTAGGGGATATCGTTTTCGTTGAACTTCCTTCAGTCGGGGACGAAGTGAAATCAGACGAGCCTTTCGGAAGCGTTGAATCAGTGAAAACTGTTTCTGAATTGTACGCTCCATTAACAGGTAAAGTAGTTGAAGTGAACGAAAACCTTGAAGACAGCCCTGAGCTGGTAAACGAATCTCCATATGAAGGCGCTTGGATGATCGTTGTGGAGATCGCTGACAAAGCAGAACTTGATGAATTGATGACAGCTGAGCAGTATGACGAAATGACAGCTGGCGAATAAGAAAACGAAAAGCACCGGAACGTTCTGGTGTTTTTTTTACACTATAAGGAGGAAACTAGATGGATCCGAAAGTACTTATTGTGGAAGGCAGTTCCGATCGCAGAAGGCTCATGCCGATGCTTGCGGAACCTGTAGTAATCATTTGTACAAACGGCACGATCAGTTCCTATCATATAGAAGAACTTCTAGAGCCATACGAAGAGCAGGATCTATTCATCTTTATGGATGCGGATGCTTCAGGTGATTCCATAAGAAAGTTGTTTATACAACTTTACCCGGAAGCCAGGCACTTATTTACGGATCGGCTGTATCGGGAAGTGGCTACAACGCCGCTCAAAGTATTGGCGGGCATTTTAGTCGCAGCAAATTTTAAAGTACATCCTAACTACTTGGCAGGTGGAGTAAATGGAAAATTGGACAATTGAAGATTGGGAACGCGGGCAAGCGGCAGAGCGATTGGCCGCTTTTTATCTGTTCACTCCCATGTGCGGGACATGTGCTGTCGCTTCAAAAATGCTGACAGTGATCGAAGCAATGCGTCCTGAGTTAAAGATTGGTAAAGCAGATCTGAATTATACGGAACAATTAGCCTATGACTACGAAATTGAAAGTGTTCCATGTCTACTTGTCCATCGGCCCGGACAGCCGGTTGAAAAGATCTATGCCTTTCAATCCGTACCTCACTTATTGGAAAAGTTGACTTGACATTCAATTTGAATATATGGTATAAGTAGTACAACCAATTGAATAATGATACTCTTATAAAGAGCGGTGGAGGGAAGTGCCCTATGAAGCCCGGCAACCGTCACAATTGTGAAATGGTGCCAAGTCACTCAAAGCGAACAGCTTTGACAGATGAGAGAACGGTAACGTACATAATTCATAAATACGTTCAGCCTTTCTGCTCGTCTGCAGAAGGGTTTTTTATATTCAAAAGCGGAAGATGCCGTTTAGCTCCGACAGGCACTGACGCATCGAGCTATCGAAACATAAACACGGATTTACTAAAGGCGGTGCAGAAAATGATTCAACTGACAAATGTTCATAAAAGATTCCAATTGAACCAGACAGACATTGTTGCGGTCGACGATGTAACATTGTCTATTCGAGAGGGAGAAATTTTCGGCGTGATTGGATACAGCGGGGCGGGGAAAAGTACATTGATCCGGCTGTTGAACGGTTTGGAACAGCCGACTTCCGGAAGTATTGTAATCAATGATCTGGAGATGACTACACTTAAGGGTGCGGGTCTACGGAATGCACGACAGAAGATCAGTATGATTTTCCAACATTTTAATTTACTTTGGTCGCGTACAGTCGAAGATAATATTTCATTTCCATTAGAGATTGCAGGCGTGAAGAAAGCTGAACGCGAGCGGAAAGTGAAAGAACTGATTGATCTTGTTGGATTAACAGGCCGGGAAAAAGCCTATCCTTCACAGTTATCAGGTGGACAGAAACAGCGTGTCGGCATTGCTCGAGCGCTTGCCAATGACCCTGAAGTTTTACTTTGTGATGAGGCGACTTCAGCGCTGGATCCTGAGACGACAAATGCCATTTTGGATCTGTTGACGGAGATCAACGAACGTCTTGGACTGACGATCGTGCTCATAACACATGAAATGCACGTCATCCGGAAGATTTGTCATCGTGTGGCGGTCATGGAAGCGGGCAAAGTGGTTGAAATCGGCAATGTGCTTGATGTTTTCCAATCACCGCAGGCCGAGATCACGAAGCGTTTTATTTCTCAGGTTTCCGAAAATACAGATGCGGATAAAGCAATTAAGCATTTGCAGGAAGATACGAACGGCAAGCTGGTAAAGCTCACGTTCATTGGAGAACGGACGGAGCAGCCGGTTTTGGCGGAATTAATCCGCAAGTTTGAAATTGATGTAAATATTGTACAGGGGAATATTTCCACATTGCGTGACGGTGCATACGGTACTTTAATGCTGCAGCTAATCGGCAACCCGGCAATCATAGATGAAGCGATCCTTTATCTGCACGCCAATGAAGTGAAGACGGAGGTGCTGACAAATGATTGAACAGTGGTTTCCTAACGTAAATTGGGACAAGATGTGGGAGGCAACAGGCGAAACGCTTTATATGACTGCGTTCTCGACTGTTCTGACATTTATATTCGGTATCGCACTCGGACTGCTATTATTCCTGACCAGCCGCGGACAATTATGGTCCAACAAGTTCACAAATGTGATTACCGCTGCATTCGTCAATATTTTCCGCTCGATTCCATTCATCATTTTGATTATTTTATTGTTCCCGGTAACGAAGATGTTAATTGGTACACTTCGAGGCCCGAATGCCGCGCTGCCTGCTTTGATCATTGGTGCAGCACCGTTTTATGCACGCATGGTATTGATCGCATTACAGGAAATTGATAGAGGAGTCATTGAGGCAGCTCGTTCAATGGGTGCCAAGACTTCTACGATCATCTTTAAAGTACTGCTGCCTGAATCGATGCCGGCACTAGTATCCGGTATCACGGTTACGTCCATTGCACTCGTTGGCTATACGGCGATGGCGGGGGCGATTGGAGCAGGAGGACTTGGAACTCTGGCCTATTTGGAAGGTTTCCAGCGTTCACGCGAAGATGTTACGATAATGGCTACGATTCTAGTTCTTGTGATCGTATTTATCATTCAATTTATTGGAGATTTAATCGTCAAACGGTTAGACAAGCGATAAAGGGATTTTCAGGGAAACCTGTTAACCATATAAAACATTGGAAAAGGGAGAAATGTGGACATGAAGAAGTTTTTATTCGGTCTATTCGCAGCTGTGCTAGTATTAGCATTGGCAGCTTGCGGAACAAAAGACAATAGCAGCAACGGCAGCAATGCAACAGATGGGGATGCAGAAAAGCCGGCAGGGGAAAAAACAACGTTAAAAGTAGGGGCGTCCAATACACCGCACGCGGAGATTTTGGAAGAAGCAAAACCATTATTAGCTGAAAAAGGGTACGACCTAGAAATTGAAAGCTATACAGATTATGTACTTCCCAATAAAGATTTGGATGAAGGGGAACTGAATGCAAACTATTTCCAGCACATTCCTTACTTCGAAGGTCAAATTGCTGATTTTGGCTATGACTTTGTTAATGCAGGTTCTATTCACATCGAGCCGATTGGTGTTTACTCTAAGAAATATAAGTCATTAGAAGAATTACCTGAAGGCGCAAACATCTTGATCAGTAACTCAGTAGCAGATCACGGACGTGTACTTGCGATGCTCGAAGAAAAAGGATTGATCAAGCTTGCGGACGGCGTGGAGAAAGTTAAGGCTGAATTAGGAGATATCGTTGAAAATCCGAAAAATCTTAAATTTGATGCGAACTATGAAGCAGCTTTAATGCCTCAGCTATATAACAATGACGAAGGCGATGCATTGTTGATCAACTCGAACTTTGCAATCGACGCAGGATTGAACCCGATGGAAGATTCAATCGCATTAGAAGATAAAGAATCTCCTTATGTCAATATCATCGCAGTGAAAAAAGGCGATGAAGACAGTGAAGCAATCAAAGCATTGATAGAAGTATTGAATTCACAGGAGATTCAAGACTTTATTGTAGAACAATGGGGCGGCGCGGTCGTTCCGGTAAAATAAGCAGAATCAGACCGGCAGCTAAATTAGCTGCCGGATTTTTATAGTGGAAAAGATCATTCAATCCGACCAAGCGATCATACACCTGAAATTTGCGCTTATCGGCCTTTTCCTACAGCAATACTTCTTTCCAATGGGAGTTCAGACAATTACGAATTTACTCTCCGTCTATTCTATTTCAGTTAATTGTGGTAAAGTTATTTTGTTTCAGTCATACAGATGTCTATTTGAGGAGGACGTATTGTGAAGTTTAAATTAGGGCTCATTTGGCGAATTTTGATTGCCATTGTGCTAGCGATCGGGCTGGGTATGTTGCTACCTGCCATACATGAAGGGTTTGCGAATTGGTTCGTTCGTTTGGCGGCCACGTTTAATATGCTGTTTGGAGGATTTTTGAATTTTATTGTTCCACTTATTATTATCGCATTTATCGCCCCAAGTATTGCGAAGCTTGGGAAGGGTTCTGGGAAATTACTAGGTCTGTCTGCAGCATTTGCATACGGATCTACTATTATTGCGGGATTGCTCGCATTTTTTGCGGCAACAATGATTTTGCCGAACTTCATTCATCAATCAACGAATACTTCTTTTGCAGAAGGTGCGCGTGAAGCAGGTAAAGCATTCTTTAAGATGGAAATGGAACCGGTGATGGGAATCATGACCGCGCTGCTGCTAGCCTTCGTTCTTGGTATTGGAATAGCTGCGATTAAAGGAAGAACGATGATGAGCTTCTTCGATGAGTTTAACCTCATTATCGAAAAAGTAATTTCCGTAATCATCATTCCTTTATTGCCATTCCATATTTTTGGTATCTTCTTGAATATGACGTACACTGGTGAAGTGGTAAATGTACTTTCTGTATTTGTTGTTGTATTTGTCATGATCATCGCACTTCATCTGATCATGCTGACAATCCAGTATACGACGGCAGGTGTACTGAACGGACGTAATCCTTTCAGTCTAATGAAAATAATGCTGCCTGCTTATTTAACGGCAATCGGCACTCAATCTTCAGCTGCTTCGATTCCCGTTACGCTGCGTCAGGCTAAGAAAACCGGTGCTTCCGAACGAGTGACAAACTTTGCGATTCCTTTATTCGCGACGATTCATTTATCCGGAAGTACGATTACCATCGTTTCATGTTCAATCGGCGTCATGCTGATGAACGGATTCGACATTAGTTTTGGCAGTTATCTTCAGTTCATATTCATGCTGGGCATCGCGATGATTGCAGCGCCGGGGGTCCCTGGAGGAGCTGTCGTCGCGGCGACAGGTCTGTTGACTTCCATGCTAGGATTCAGTGAGGCAATGGTTGCGCTGATGATTGCCCTGTATTTAGCGCAGGACAGTTTTGGTACAGCTACCAACGTAACAGGAGACGGTGCGCTTGCTATGATCGTAGACCGTTTTACAAAAAAAGTATAGCTCTAGCTCTAAAGTCGGCGATTTCTGCCGGCTTTTTTCTGTCTAATTCTTATGTACCATTCTCTCATTGATTCTCATTGGATATAAGTCAATTGAAAAATATTGGGTGGTTGAAGTGAAATGAACCGCGTCATAACAGGGAAACACCTCATCATTTATAATGATTCTTAATGATTTGCAACCGGTTGTAATATGGGGTAAGATTAGAATGATACTAAATAGAGAATGGCTAACCATTCAACGCGATCATACTGGAGGTATTGGAATGGCAACTTTGGAAATTAAAGATCTTCATGTCGAAATTGAAGGCAAGGAAATCTTAAAAGGTGTTACCTTAACAATTAATACAAATGAGGTCCATGCAATTATGGGACCGAATGGAACGGGAAAATCCACACTTGCATCTGCAATCATGGGTCACCCGAAATATGAAGTAACTTCCGGATCTGTCACAATTGACGGAGAAGACGTTCTTGAAATGGAAGTGGACGAGCGTGCTTTAGCTGGTCTGTTCCTTGCAATGCAGTACCCAAGTGAAATCACTGGCGTTACAAATGCAGATTTCCTTCGTTCAGGTATTAACGCGCGCCGCGATGAAGGCGATGAAATCGGTCTGATGAAATTCATTCGTGAACTCGACAGCAAAATGGAGTTCCTTGAAATGGATGAAGATATGGCCACTCGTTATTTAAACGAAGGCTTCTCAGGCGGAGAGAAAAAGCGTAATGAAATCCTTCAGCTTATGATGTTAAAACCTAAATTCGCTATTCTCGACGAAATTGACTCCGGATTGGATATTGATGCATTGAAAGTAGTTTCTAAGGGAATCAACGAAATGCGCGGAGAAGGTTTCGGTTGCTTGATCATCACACACTATCAGCGTTTGCTTAACTACATTACACCTGACCACGTACACGTGATGATGCAGGGTAAAGTAGTGAAATCCGGCGGTCCTGAATTGGCAGCTAAGCTTGAGAGCCAAGGTTATGACTGGATTAAAGAAGAGTTAGGCATCGAAGACGAAACAGTTCATTCAGAAGCATAAGAAAGGGGACGACTCAAAATGACGGTTGAAACAACATTGGCATTGACCGAACAGGACGTCCGCTCTTATTCCGCAAAAGTGGAGGAAGCTGCTTGGATGGCAGATTTTCGTGCAAATGCTCTTGCGAAAGCAGAGACGCTTGCAATGCCGAAACCAGATAAAACTAAGATTACTAATTGGAATTTCACAGAATTCCCTTCACATACAGTAGAAAGTTCAATTTTTGCGACGCTTGAGGAATTACCGACTGAAGCAAAAGCATTGATTGACCATGAACAGCAAAAAAATATTTACGTGCAGCACAATAATACACCGGCATTCACTTCATTATCAGAAGACTTGAAGTCACAGGGTGTAATTTTGACAGATATCTTCACTGCTTCACGCGAGCACAGTGATCTGATGCAGAAGTATTTGATGACTGACGGTGTTAAAGTGGATGAGCATAAATTGACTGCTCTACATGCAGCATTGATCAATGGCGGTGCATTCGTTTATGTACCGAAAAATGTTGTGATTGAAGAGCCGCTTCAAGTACTGTTCATTCATGATAATGAAAAAGCTTCATTATTTAACCACGTGTTAGTGGTAGCTGAAGCAAACAGCTCTGTGACATATGTAGAGAACTATCTTTCTACAATGGAACGTGGCGAAGGGCAAGCGAACATTGTGTCTGAGGTGTTTGCCCAGGATAATGCCAAAGTTGTCTATGGCGCAGTAGACGTGTTAGCGGAAGGTTTGACTACTTACGTGAATCGTCGCGGCGTAACAGGGCCTCATGCACGTATTGAATGGGCTCTGGGCTTGATGAATGACAGCAACACGATTTCGGAAAACATTACACACTTAGTCGGAAACGGCTCTTCAAGTGATATGAAATCAGTGGTTGTCGGACGTGGAAGCCAGAAGCAGAATTTCACTTCAGAGATTGTGCACTGGGGAACGGATACAGAGGGTTTCATTTTGAAACACGGCGTAATGAAAGAATCTTCTTCTGCAATCTTTAACGGTATTGGCCGTATTGCTAAAGGAGCAACTCGCTCTAACGCTGTTCAAGAATCACGTATTCTCATGCTGAGTGAGAGAGGACGCGGTGACGCGAATCCAATTTTGCTTATTGATGAAGATGATGTAACGGCAGGCCACGCAGCATCAGTTGGCCGGGTAGACCCGCTGCAAATGTTCTATCTCATGAGCCGTGGTATTTCAAAAGAAGCAGCAGAACGCCTCATCATTCATGGATTTTTAGCGCCAGTGGTCAGCAAATTGCCGATCGAAGGGGTTAGAAAGCAATTGACGGAGGTTATCGAAAGGAAAGTGCGCTAATGCTCAATAAAGAGATCCGCAATCATTTCCCGATACTAAACCAAGAAATCAATGGACATCCTCTCGTGTACTTAGACAGTGCAGCTACTTCACAGAAGCCTGTTCAAGTCATTGAGGCACTCGACAACTATTACCGCTGGAACAATTCCAATGTGCATCGCGGAGTGCATACGCTTGGAAATAAAGCGACAGATGGTTATGAAGGCGCTCGGGAAAAAGTCCGTAAATTTATAAATGCGAAGTCAACAGAAGAAGTTATTTTCATGCGCGGTACGACAACTGCTTTGAACACTGTGGCAGAAAGCTATGGGCATGCAAATCTCTCTGAAGGCGATGAAATTGTTATCACGCATATGGAACATCACTCTAATATCATTCCGTGGCAGCAGCTCGCTAAAGAAACAGGCGCGGTGCTGAAGTATATTGATTTAGAAGAAGACGGCACGCTGTCACTTGATAAAGTGCGTGAGACAATTACAGATCGTACAAAAATCGTATCGATTATGTATGTCTCAAATGTTCTTGGAACAATGAATCCAATTAGAGAAATTACTGAAATTGCTCATCAGCACGGTGCAATAATGGTAGTGGATGCTGCTCAGGCAGCTCCTCACTTGAAAATCGATGTACAGAAGCTTAATTGTGATTTCCTGGCGTTTTCCGGACATAAGATGTGTGGACCAACAGGAATCGGAGTGCTGTACGGTAAGAAGGACTTGCTCAATAATATGGAACCAATTGAATTCGGTGGCGAAATGATTGATTTTGTCGGTCTTTACGAATCTACTTGGAAAGAGCTCCCTTGGAAATTTGAAGGCGGCACACCGATTATTGCAGGTGCTATTGGATTAGGCGCAGCCATCGATTATTTAGAAGAAATCGGTTTGGATGCAATCGAACGTCATGAACACGATTTAGCGGGCTATGCAATGGATAAAATGTCTGAAATTGACGGACTGACGATCTATGGTCCGAGAGATCCTGAAAAACGTGCAGGCTTAGTGACATTTAACTTGGATGATGTACATCCACACGATGTTGCAACTGTGCTGGACATGAACGGAATTGCTGTCCGTGCTGGCCATCACTGTGCACAGCCATTGATGAAATGGCTTGAATGTTCAGCGACAGCCCGTGCTAGTTTCTATCTTTATAACACGACAGATGACGTAGATCGTCTCGTGGAAGGACTTCGTTCAACAAAGGAGTATTTCAAAGATGTCAACTAATAAACTTGATCAACTTTACCGGTCTGTAATCATGGATCATTATAAAAACCCGAAAAATAAAGGCGTCTTGGAAGGCGGAAATGTCACGATTGACATGAATAATCCGACTTGTGGTGATGTCATTCATCTGACTATGAATGTAGAAGATGATATCGTCAAAGAAGCGAAGTTTGAAGGGGAAGGCTGCTCCATTTCAATGGCGTCGGCTTCCATGATGACCCAAATGATCAAAGGCAAAACGACGGAAGAGGCAACGAAACTAGCGCATACTTTTTCGGATATGATGTTAGGCAAAGACTTGGATGATTCGATTGAACTCGATGATTTAGAAGCACTTTCGGGTGTCGCGCAATTCCCTGCCCGCATTAAATGTGCAACATTGAGCTGGAAAGCGATGGAAAAGGGAGTCTCCGGCGAGCCGCAGTGACCTTGGCCAAAGTATGAGCAATTATGGGACGGAGGAATAATAAATGGCGAAACAAATGCCAGAAATCGGCGATTATAAGTATGGTTTTCATGACAAAGACGTTTCTGTATTCCGTTCAGAACGTGGTCTGACACGTGAAATAGTAGAAGAAATTTCAAATATGAAAGAAGAGCCGCAGTGGATGCTGGATTACCGTTTGAAATCTTTAGAGATTTTCTACAGCAAACCAATGCCACAGTGGGGCGGAGACTTGAATTCATTGAACTTCGATGAAATCACGTATTACGTTAAACCTTCTGAAGCAACTGAAACTTCTTGGGATGAAGTGCCTGAAGAAATCAAGCGTACGTTTGATAAACTAGGGATTCCTGAGGCGGAACAAAAATACTTGGCTGGTGTATCTGCACAGTATGAATCAGAAGTGGTTTACCACAATATGAAAAAAGAACTTACAGATCTAGGAATTGTCTTTAAAGACACAGATTCCGCACTTCGTGAAAACGAGGAGCTATTCAAGAAGTATTGGGGTACGGTTATCCCAAACTCGGATAATAAATTCTCAGCATTAAACTCTGCTGTATGGTCCGGTGGTTCTTTCATCTATGTACCGCCTGGCGTTAAAGTAGAAACACCGCTGCAAGCGTATTTCCGTATTAACTCGGAAAACATGGGACAGTTTGAGCGTACACTGATCATCGTAGACGAAGGCGCAAGCGTTCACTACGTGGAAGGATGTACAGCACCTGTCTACACAACGAACTCACTTCACAGTGCAGTTGTTGAAATCATTATCAAAAAAGACGCATATTGCCGTTATACGACGATCCAGAACTGGGCGAACAACGTCTACAACTTGGTAACGAAGCGTGCGGTATGTGAAGAAAACGCGACAATGGAATGGATCGACGGCAACATCGGTTCTAAATTGACGATGAAGTATCCGGCTGTTATCTTAAAAGGCGAAGGCGCACGCGGTATGACGTTATCGATTGCACTTGCCGGTAAAGGTCAGCATCAGGATGCCGGTGCGAAAATGATGCACTTGGCTCCAAATACTTCTTCAACGATTGTATCCAAGTCGATTTCTCAGCACGGTGGTAAAGTAACGTATCGCGGTATTGTCCACTTTGGACGTAAAGCGGACGGTGCTCGTGCGAATATCGAATGTGATACATTGATCATGGATAAGCAATCCACTTCCGATACAATTCCGTACAATGAAATCTTGAACGATAACATTTCATTGGAACACGAAGCAAAAGTATCGAAAGTTTCCGAAGAGCAGCTCTTCTACTTGATGAGCCGCGGTATTCCTGAATTGGAAGCAACGGAAATGATCGTAATGGGCTTCATCGAGCCATTCACAAAAGAACTGCCGATGGAATATGCGGTAGAGATGAATAGATTGATCAAGTTTGAGATGGAAGGTTCCATCGGTTAAGCACTGCTAGTCCAGTGTTTACAAGGTATTCCTAACAGTTATATAAAGCAACGTGCCGATTTCATGCCGATTCAATTTGGATGGTCGGCACGTTTTGAATTAGAGGCGAACTATTTCAGTTCGTCTTCTTATATTATTTCGGTGATGTCTAGTAGCTTTCGATGCGCCTTAAGAATTCTCTTCAAATGCTCCAATCGAATCCTTCACGTTATTTCTCCTACTCCACAAGATTTTCAAGTTTTTGAAATACGGAATAATATGCAACCTCACGATAACTTGCAGTTGGTCGAATATGTACGCTTTAATGTCGGCTTCTTATGTTCCTGCTGCCATTCATTCTCTACAAGAATAGTCATTCGATGTCTGGCTGTGATATATATATTCTGACACTTTGTTAGCTGAGATTTCTGCTTCTTTCTTTGACGGGAATGTAACTATGCTGGTTTCCTTGACAGATTGTCGGACTGCCCTAGTGACCATATTCAATTTAACGATGAATCCGTGTATCTGAACGATAAATTAATCGAAGAACCGTATCCTTCATGTCCTAAAGACCTTCACGGTCGGAGAAATGGTCGTACCGGAAGATGAATACTTTGTGATGGGTGACAATATCGACAATAGTCAAGATAGTTCTATGATTGGCACCATATATCAGAAAGGGATTTTCGGTTAGTTGATTGTACGGATATTGCCCTTGAAATCTGTAGATAAATCTCAGACATACCATGCGTTAACGTCGGTTGTACTTGACGGCGAATGATTAAACATGCAAGGCATCACATAATGTGGTGCTTTTTTTATTGGCCGGAGTACTAGGTGTATAAATCTGGTATAATTACATTTGAATACAAAATATGAAATGTGAGTTATGTAGTCAATGAGAAAATAAACAGTTAGAAAAAAGGGCTCGTTATTAAAATGCTTGATAGCGCATTTACTATGCTGTCCGGGATCTATGCATGAGATGGGACGCTTTGCGAGGGCACGGCCTCAGCCTCAGCCTCAGCCGCTTCGCTAGCTCTGCTCGGTCCATGGTCTTCGACTCGCGCTGTTCCCGCTGGAGTCGCCCATCTTCCGCCCAAATCCAAAAAGTAATCGTTATACTGGATTCTTGTACTAAAAAACTTTTTAAGAGATCAAGAACAGATTGTGTGGAAAGTCAAAAAAGAAAGGAAGAAATGCATGAGTAATTTACAAAAAAAATGGACATGGAGAGAAATTGTCAAAGGGAAGAAGATTCAACTTTCCATATGGACGCTGATCTTTACTGTTATATTCATTAAAATGGCGGAGAATGGATATAGCAACATGATGAATGCTAAAAACACATCCATCTTCCAGTACAACTATTCTCTTGGAAACATTGGGTTACTCTTTGTTATCCCGGCAGCTATTTTAAGTGTTTGGACAGTCAAGCTGTGGCTTTTTGCAAAGGGTCACGTATTGAGCAATCCAACTGTCAATAGAGCCTTGGCTTCCAGGCAGCTGACAAAAGATGGAGAAGTTTATAAAGGGCTGCGATTGTTCGGAATCGTGGTTGTTAAGTTGTATGTAGGCATACGGAAGGTGCTATCAGTTATGGGTACAGTGCTTCTGTATATAGCGTTCTTTATAGGGGCTTTCAGCTCTGGTGGTCGCAGCGGTGGGTACTCGTCTGGATACGGAGGAGGAGGAGGAGGAGGCGGCACTTCGTCTCCAGGTTCAAGTAACAGAAAGAAGTTGAAAAAAGACGCGGACTGGGAAGCTAGACAGAAACAAGGAAAAGCTGACCACGCATGGAGGCATGCAGGAAAGCAAGCTCGGTATAATGTAAATACGCATCATTTTGACAGCAGGCTCAACAAAGCGAATACGTTGCAGCGGGAAGCCAATGAAGCAGCGAAACGAGCACGAAACTTGTAAGCAATGTAGGCGACAACATGAACACAATGAAGAAGCATAGAACCAGATTAAACTGATCGGATTAGGTGTCCCAAAAGCGAAGGCTTACGAATAGGGCAACACACGTAAAAGCTATTGGCGAATCTCCCGAAGTATCATACTACACAGAACCCTCGGAAACCCCTACTGGAGTTCCCGAGGGCTCAAAAGTCTATTATCTCGTTACGGAAATTTGCATCATCTATCTTGATTGAACCGCCGTATACCGAACAGTACGTACGGTGGTGAGAGTTGTCGGATGTTAAACGCTCGCTCCTACACGATTTCTGTAATAAAGATATTAACGTTCATCCTTATTGACTGGCACAACAGCAATTGTACATCGTGAAACGCTGATTAATTTACCTTCTTCATCCGTGATCTGAATATCCCATACCATTGATGTACGTCCTCTGTGAAATGGTACGGCAGTTGCGGTGACTGTGCCATCTTTTTTACCTCGTATATGATTCGCGTTAATTTCAAGACCAACAGGATAATGAGTCTCAGGATTCAGGTTCGCGGCAGCGGCTATGCTGGCAGCTGTTTCAGCAAGGGCAACGGAAGCTCCTCCATGCAGCAATCCCATAGGCTGAACGGTTTTTGGCCCCACTGGCATTTCACATACTACCTTGTCTGGCGTTACCTCTTTAAATGTAATCCCCAGTGCCCCGATAAGCGTCTTCTCCAAATCAATACCATTTAATAAATTAAGCTCATTCATATGAATCTCTCCTGTCTATATGCTGTGCTCTACTTCATCGACATTTGCATAAGATTTTTACTTGAAGCATAAATTCTGTTATAATCCATGTATATACATATAATAATATAGAATGTATACCATTTGTCAAGATTAACAGAAAACATCGATAACTGAATTGAATTTCTATAAAAGGAGCGGACTTAATGAAACATGATTTAGAGCAGAAACAAGCCGATCATATAATCCAGGTCTGCGCATGTGCAAATCTTAGAACAGTTTCAGGATCTTTAACACAGCTATACAATAAGCTGTTGAAACCAACAGGGTTGAAGATCACCCAATACTATATGTTGGGCAATATTTATACTTCACCGGATATTTCTATTAGCAAGCTGGGGGATATTATGCAGCTGGATCAAACAACTGTCACCCGTAGTTTGAATATTTTAAAGGAATCTGGCTTAGTTCAGATCAAACGTGATGAGCATGATTCGCGCACAAAAGTGGTATCTATAACCGATTTAGGATATGAGAAATTAAATAATGCTACACCCATCTGGAACAAGGTCCAAGATCAGATTGAAGGTTCAATAGGGAAAGATGAGTATGCAAATTTATTACGCAAACTAGACGAGTTGCAAGACGTCATTGACAATTACGACATCTGAATTAGCACGATACGTAAGTTGTTTCTGCGTTATTCACTGAGTTTAGAGTAGGAATTTAGAAATTATAGTAATAAATTGATTGACAAGTCTAAAAAATCTAGTAAAATACATGTATATACATGCAATGTGAGTTTGCTTACAATACCTATTTGCTTTTTATACGTGATAGACTTGCAAATATATTGAAAGCGCTTACGGAAAAGGAGAGTGTTTTTGATGAATTTAGTAGAATTGAAAAAGAGTATGAGTCTTCCGGTGATCGCTTCGCCCATGTTTATTATCAGTAATCCGAAGACGGTAATCGAGCAGTGTAAAGCAGGAATTATCGGTTCCATGCCTTCATTAAATGCAAGACCAATCGCACAATTTGAAGAATGGCTCATCGAGATTACAGAAGAGTTAGCGGATTATAATGCAAAAAATCCTGATAAACCCGCTGCACCATTTGCAATAAACCAGATCGTTCACCGTTCGAATGAAAGACTACAGGAAGATATGGAGCTATGTGTGAAGTATAAGGTTCCGATCATTATTACATCACTCGGAGCTAGAGAAGATGTGTACCAGGCGGCGCACAGCTATGGCGGGATCGTCTTGCATGACGTCATTAATAATATGTTCGCAAAGAAAGCGATTGAAAAAGGAGCAGATGGTTTAATTGCGGTAGCAGCAGGCGCAGGAGGGCACGCAGGACCGAAAAGCCCGTTTGCTCTTGTTCAGGAAATCCGTGAATGGTTTGACGGACCTCTTGCACTTGGCGGTTCCATCGCAACTGGAGGAAGCGTGTTGGCGGCAGAAGCAATGGGAGCGGATTTTGCATACATCGGGTCGCCGTTTATTGCGACTGAAGAAGCAAGAGCAGTAGATGGGTATAAACAGGCGATTGTAGACTCGAATTCTGATGACATCGTTTACAGCAACTACTTTACTGGAGTACACGGGAATTATTTAGCCCCTTCCATCCGTGCTTCAGGGTTGGACCCGGATAATTTGCCGGAAAGTGACCCGACGAAAATGAATTTTGGCGGAGATGCCGGCCAAAAAGCTTGGAAAGACATCTGGGGCTGCGGACAGGGCATTGGCGTGATCGATAAAGTACAGCCGACGAAAGACTATGTGGCACAATTAGCAGAGCAGTACAAACTGGCGAAAGATCAATTAGTTGGCGACAGAGTAAACGCAGCAAGCAGATAATGAAGGAGGGTATTTATGCAGCACATGTTATTCAGTGATCCAATTAAATTAAATGCAGTACGCTATAAAGATAGAGAAGCTCTTTCCTTTAATGGCTTGCGATTTACTTATCAGGATTTTAACAACAGAATTAATCAACTGTCTCATGCGCTGCAAAGTATCGGAGTAAAAAAAGGCGATAAGGTGGCAATTATGCTGATGAATTGCCATCAATTATTCGAACTGATTTTCGCCTGCGCGAAGATTGGTGCCGTTTCTGTACCGGTTAACTCCAGGTTTGTCAGTCGGGAGATTCAACATGTTGTAGATGATTCTGAAGCTGTTTTGCTCGTTGTTGACTCTCGATTTATGGGTGAAATCACGCCTTCAATTGAAAAATATAAGACTGTAAAACACTTTATAACGGTAGGATCGAGCGAAAAGGTGCAATATCCTGAGTATGAGAAATTGATTGCAGATTTCTCTATGGAAGAGCCGGTCCCTTCGTCACCTCTTACTGAATTAGACACATTAACGATTATGTATACCGGCGGGACAACCGGATATCCGAAAGGAGCAGTCCGCACACATCGCAGTATGTACTTAGTTACGTTATTATTCAGCATCGAATTTAATATCAGCAGGCTCGGGAAAGGACTGGCAGCGGGTCCTCTATACGGCGCCGCTGCGCTAAGTATTTCACTTCCGAATTTATATGTAGGAAACAGTCTTCATATATTGGAGAGTTTTCATCCTGTTGAAGTCTTGAAAGCACTTGATGAAGAAAAGACAACTACTACATTTTTGGCGCCGCCTATGCTGGAAGCGATTTTTTCATTACCTGAAGAAATCCTGCGCCAATATGACGTATCGTCTTTACAATCTATCATTTCTGTCGGGGCGCCTCTGCATACTAGCACGAAGGAAAAGGTCTTCAATTATTTCCCGACTGTCGATCTGAATGAATTTTATGGAGCTACTGAGTTAGGCGGAGCAGCTAATTTATTTCCTGAAATGCAGAACGATAAAGACCGGTCGGTTGGCGTCCCTATGCTTGGAATGGAAATTGAATTACGCAATGATGTAAGAGAACCTGTGCCGGCTGGTGAAGCAGGAGAGTTTTTTGTCAGAGGAATTACTCTGTGTGATGAATATTATAAGAGGCCGGAAGCGAATGAAGAGTCTTTTGACGGTGAGTGGCTCAGTTTAGGCGACGTCGGTGTTCAGGATGAAGACGGATATTATTCTATCGTGGATCGGAAACAGGATATGATTTTATCGGGCGCAATCAATGTGTATCCTGCAGAGATTGAAGGTGTCCTGCACGAACATCCGAGCGTTGTGGACGTTGCTGTCATTGGGGTCCCAGACGAGAAATGGGGAGAAGTTTCTTTAGCTGTTGTAGTGTTGCGAAAAGGCGCAGAAGTTTCAAAAGAAGAGCTAATTGAATTTTGTCAGGGTAAATTGGCAAAATATAAAATTCCGCAGCATGTTGATTTTGTAGATATACTTCCACGCAGCCTGCAGGGGAAATTACTGAAATTCAAAATACGTGAAAATTACGTGAGTACGTAAAACGCAAAAACCGAAGTGCCAATTGCACTTCGGTTTTTCCTATTTACTCTTCAGTATCCTCAACTGATGCCGCTGATTCTGTTTGAGAAGCAGCAGGATCAGATTTAGAACGAATCACTTCATTTGTCAGCTGTTCGATGCTCGGGCGGATATTGCTCTTGCCTGAGTAGTTTTCCAGCATCTCTTTTACGTCAATGCCTGAAGAAGCTTTCAGTGTTTCCTGCAGTGTCGACATCAGATCAGTTGCATAGGATGTCACTTTATTGGCACCGCCACCTTCACCGCCGCCTGTATCGACTACAGTGATCTTATCGATATTGCCAAGCGGACTAGCGATTTCTTTCGCGTATTCAGGAAGCATATTGACGATCATATCGAGCATAGCTGCCTGGCCGTAGAATTCAAATGCTTCTGCAATTTTACGTTTTGCTTCCGCTTCGGCGAGACCTTTCAATCTGATAATATCAGCTTCTGCTTCACCTTGCGCACGCTGTGACTGTGCTTTCGCTGTACCATCTAGACGGACCTTCTCTGCATCTGCCTGGGCGCGTGCTTCAATTCGGTATTTTTCCGCGTCGGCTTCTGCCAACTGCCTTGATTTGTCCGCTTCAGCATTTTGTTCGATTGCGTAGCGGTCTGCATCTGCCTTTTTCTTCACTTCTGAATCGTATTGCTTTTCACGGCGAAGTATCTCTTTTTCTTCCAGTTCGATTTGTTTCTGTCGTTCGATAATTCGGACCTGCATTTCCTGTTCTGTAACTTCTTGTTTGGAACGGGCAGTCTGCAATTCATAGGCTTGGTCTGCACGTGCTCTCGCCACATCTTGCTCGCGTCGGTATTCAGCTACTTTCAGCTGATTCTCTTTTTCCGCTTCAGCAATTTCGGTCGCACGTTCCAGCTCTGCTTTCTGTGCTTCTTTTGAAGCTTCTGCATTTTTAATGCGTGTTTCTTTTTCTGCTTCAGCCATCGCTATGTCAGCATCACGTCTGACTTGTGCAATACGCGGCTTTCCTAATGAATCAAGATAGCCATTTTTATCGCGTACATCCTTTATCGTGAACGATACGATAATCAGTCCCATTTTCGCGAGATCCTGTGAAGCGACCCGCTGAACTTCTTGTGAAAACTTATCACGATTCTTGTAGATTTCTTCTACCGTCATGGAGCCCAGGATCGACCGCAAATGACCTTCGAGAACTTCTTTCGCTTCGTTTTCACGGTCAGCTTTTGATTTTCCTAAAAATTGTTCAGCAGCCGTTGCGATTTCAGAGATGGAGCCTCCGATTTTGATGATGGCTGTGCCGTCCGCCATAACCGGAACCCCTTGTTCTGTATAAACTTCAGGTGTGGAGACTTCCAGTTTACTTGATAATAAACTAAGCGGTTCTGCCTGCTGGAATACAGGGAATACAAATGTACCGCCTCCCCGGATGATTTTAATTCGATTCCCTGACTCATCCGTATGTACATTTTTCGGGCCCAGGTAACTTCCGGTTACGATCAGTGCTTCATCCGGTCCTACCGTTCTGTATTTCAAAACATAGATACCGATAACAGAAATTAATACAATTGCAACAATACCTAACACAATCCATAAATTCATACTATTTCCCCCTTTTTATTATTTGAAGCGGAACGGCTCATACTCTTTGACGAGGAATGTTCCGTTTTCCACTTCGATCAGCAATACTTCTTTTCCATACTCGATTGCTTCATTCTCATATCCAGCAGCGCGTTTTGCTAGATTCCCATTGACAGTTTCGAGCAGGATTTCACCAAATCCGTCTGACGGTATGGGAACGATTACTTTTCCAACCAGTCCTGTCAGTGATTCATCTGTATAGGCAAGCGAGACTTCAGCTGATCTGAGCGGAGCCAATACAAAGAAATAGAGTAAGAAGTCGAGTACAACAGCTACCCCTGCTGCTATAGCGAGTATGCCCCAGCTGTTCATAGACGTAAGCAATTCTAAAATATATGCGGCAGCTGAAGTAAAGGTGATAAACGCCAGAATGACAGCGGGATCTAAGAATGGACTAGATTCGCCGATACCTTCTGCCAGGTCGCTAAGCAATACATACAGCACACTGGCAATACCTGCAATAATCAATATAGATAAATACAGATTCTGAACTGCAATTCCGAATAGCTCCATCTTTGATCCCTCTTTTCTACATTCTTTTGTTACTAATTATACGGATATACAAATGAAAGGTTTCATTATTATCTAAATTGTAAAGATTACATCATTCGTCGAAAGAATCGTTTCATCTTGAAAATGAACATCTTCTTTCAACGTAAAAGTATAATCATACTATGATTAGCGCATGATTTAGATATTGTAAAATCGATATGCACTGCAATATTTGAGTTGAAAGATGGCAAGATGAATCGTTTATTATAACTAGTTTGTGTAAGGAATGGGTGGAGAGAAATCAATTAGTTGATTATATACCTACAGGGGTATATAATCTACATATCAACTAATGAAAAGGGGTCTTTATTATGACTGCAAAAGCAACTGTTTATGTATCTTCTACTTGTCCTTACTGTACGATGATGACGAATTATTTAGATGAGATTCATGTACCTTATGAAACCATCAATGTCTCAACTGATCCGGTAGCAGGACAGCGCCTCGTTGAAACGACAGGGCAGATGGGTGTACCTCAGACTCAGCTGAATGGCAAGTGGATTTTAGGCTTTGATCCGGCAAGTGTGCAAGCTGCTTTGGACGCATGAAGTATATCAGACAGCTTTTTGTATGCAAAACATGCACGCTTGAAACAGCGGAAGAGATGGAAAAGAAACTGTTTCCGCGGTTTTGTATAGGGCACGTCGGATTTGTTGTGATGGGTATAGTGCTGGTCATCATAGAACTAACTCATTAATGAAGAGGAGGCAGCAAAAATGGGATGGATCATCGCTGCAGTAATCGTCGTATTCCTTGTCTGGCGGATCAAATCGACAAAAGGCGTAAAATCCATGTCGACGGGAGAGCTGAAAGAGATTTTAAAAGATAAAAAAATTCAGTTCGTCGATGTACGCACACCGGCAGAGTATAAAGGACGCCGTATTAAAGAGTTTAAAAATATTCCATTGAATCTATTGAACAATAAGATTTCCACTTTGGATAAAGAACGTGATGTAGTAGTCATCTGCCAAAGCGGCATGCGCAGTTCACAGGCTGCCAAGCAGCTGAAAAAAGCAGGATTTACCAGCGTGACAAATGTTCGCGGCGGTATGAGCGCGTGGCAAGGATAACGATCAAAAGTGTTTCAGGTAAATTTTCCTGAAACACTTTTTTTATGGAATAAAAAGTTGGGCGACAGGGTACTAGAATAGAAAAGGCCGAGCAGCTAACCAATTATGACTATAAGAGTAACGATTATTCCGAAAAATACATAAGGTATGATACACTACGAGAAAGGTAAAAGGAGGGCGAGCGTTGCCATGATTCATGTGGGGTTGACAGGGTGGGGAGACCATCCAAGCCTGTATAATGAAAAAACTGCAGCCAATAAAAAACTAATTGATTACAGCAAACACTTTCCAATAGTAGAACTCGACTCTACATTTTACGCAATACAGTCAGACAAGATGATGCGGAAGTGGACGGAGGAAACGCCCGATGGATTTCAGTTCATTGTGAAAGCCTACCAGGGTATCACGGGACATCAGCGTGGCAAGCTGCCATATGAATCAGAGGAAGAGATGTTCTCATTATTCAAACTGTCGATGACCGCTTTTTCTGAAGCAGGGAAACTGGCGATGGTTCTTGTGCAGTTTCCGCCTTGGTTTGACTGCCAGAAAGAAAATGTGGACCGGATCCGCTATGTTCATGAACAACTGCCGCCTCTGCCTATTGCGGTGGAATTCCGTAACCAGTCATGGTATTCGCCTGCCTTCAGGCAAAAGACACTGGATTTTCTGCAAAGCTTGAATATTATCCACGCAGTGTGCGATGAACCGCAAGTCGGTGACGGCAGTGCACCACTTGTGCCGGTAGCTACAGATTCTAAAGTGCTGCTGAGGCTTCATGGGCGAAATGGCAGCGGCTGGGTTAATACAGAAAGAGACAACAAAGCCTGGCGAAAAGTTCGTTACTTATATGATTATAATGAAAAAGAGTTGGAAGAGATGGGCGAAATCGTCAACAGTCTTCAGCAACAGGCACAAGAAGTGTTTGTCATTTTTAATAACAATTCCGGTCAGCATGCAGCAAAGAACGCCAAGCAGTTTGCGGGGCTTTTCAATATAGAGTACGGTCAGCCGATCACGAAACAAATGGATTTGTTTGAAGAGGAGTCAAATTAAATGGAATTTCTACTACTGGCACTGATCGGATTAGCTTCCGGTGTGATCGGATCAATTGCAGGTCTCGGCGGCGGTACGATTCTTGTGCCCGTGACCCTTTTTATTGGACTGAATCTGGGAATGATACCCGATATAACACCACAGAGCGTGGTTGGCTTGTCAGTCATTATGATGATTGCCAATGGACTTGGTTCGACAGTTACTTATATGAAAGTAAAAACAATTGATTATCGCAGCGCCATTCTGTTTTTTGGCGCGAGTATACCGGGAATTGTCTTAGGTGCTTATATCAATAAAGGTCTCGATATTAAGTCTTTTAATCTGTATTTTGGTATATTATTAATTGTACTGTCCGTGTTATTATTAACCAGAAAGTATTTAAAACCTATACAATGGTTTGTGGAGCACGGAAAGCAGATGAAATTTACCGATCCGCAAGGCCAGACGCATATTTACGGTTATCCAATCTGGTTTGCTGTACTGTTGTCACTGTTTATCGGGTTTACCTCAGGATTATTCGGTATCGGCGGCGGTACGATGATCGTTCCGGCAATGATTTTGCTGTTCCTGTTCCCGCCGCATGTGGCGGTCGCTACCTCTATGCTAATGGTCTTTTTGTCAGCTGTCGTTAACTCGGTATCTCATATTTCACTCGGACATGTGCCGTGGCTTTATACGATTCCAGTAGTGCCTGGCGCATACTTTGGCGGAATGCTCGGTGCTTATTTAAACGGAAAATTGAAATCAGACACATTGGTTGTAGTCATACGCATCATTTTACTCGTCTTTGGACTGCGCTCCATTTATGAGGGGATTTGGGGTTGACAATTAATGAAGGAAACGATTGCTACCATTCATATTTATCATACCAACGATATACATAGCCATTTTGAAAACTGGCCGCAGATCAAGCGTTTCTTACAAGATCGCAAAGAGCAGGCAGTTCAGGCTGGAGAAGCTTGTTTCATTTTTGATATCGGCGACCATGTCGACCGCTCACATCCTTATACAGAGGGAACGGTTGGCAAAGGTAATGTGGAGCTATTAAATGAAGCGGGATACGATGCTGTAACAATCGGTAATAATGAAGGAATTACGATGTCGAAGGAGTCATTGAATACTCTTTATGAAGATGCTTTATTCGATGTGGTGGTTTGTAATTTGAAAGACGTAGAAGGTGCGGTGCCTTATTGGATCAAGACCTCTAAAATTCTTGAAACGTCAGACGGCGTCAGAATAGGAATTGTCGGAGCGACTGCACCCTATTACGCTTTTTACCGTCAGCTTGGCTGGGAGATTATAGAACCGCATAAACAGCTGCAGAAAATCGCCAGCAGGCTGAAGGACGAGTCAGACATAGTGGTGTGCCTATCGCATTTAGGGATTAATGAAGACAGGCTGCTGGCAGAAGAATGTCCTGAATTCGATGTGATCTTAGGTGCTCACACTCATCATTTGCTGCCAAATGGAGAGTGGTCAGGTGATACACTGATCGGCGCTGCAGGAAAGTTCGGTCATTATATTGGCCATATCCGTGTAGACGTCGACCGCATGACTAATCAAGTAGTTTCTATGGAAGCGGAAGTCTTTCCGACGAATGAAATGGAACAGACAACTGAAGATGTGATGGAGATAAAAGGGTATCTTTCTGCAGGTGAAGAAGCACTGCATGTACCGGTATTCTACAATCCATCCCCTTTATCGCAAAAGCTGACCGGTGACAGTCCGCTGTCGTCATTTTTCGGACGCGCGCTAGTTGCATACACAGAAGCAGACTGTGCCCTTTTCAATGCAGGAATATTCCTCGGCAGTTTGGATAAAGGATGGGTGACGAAAGGAGATCTTCACAGTTTGCTGCCGCATCCAATTAATCCTTGCCTCGTCACGCTGGATGGTTTGGAGTTACTGGAAGTATATGAACAGTCACTGGATCCCAAGTGGACGGACATGAAAATTAGGGGACTTGGTTTTCGCGGTACATTCATGGGTGCTGTGCTCCATGAACATCTATTTCTCAACACAGAAGGTCAGTTGTTTGCCGGCAATCGAATGGTGGAGGCAGGAAAAAGCTACACACTTGCCACACTTGATATGTTCACATTTGGTTTTTTCTTTCCGTTATTGAAAGAAGCGCCTAAGCAATATATCATGCCCGAAATGCTGCGTGATGTTCTCGGCTGGTATGGAAGGAAATATTTTAATGACTGATAGTTATGCACGCCTCCTGACTCGCATAAAGTGAAGCAGGAGGCGTCTTTATGCGGTTTTATACAAATCAAAAAAAACCAAGAAAAACGCGGCAGGCAACAAATTGGCTGCGGTTCATCATTCCGACCATTATTGTGGCAGTCGCCTTATTCTTTTATTATGTAAATAAACAATTGACCCCAATCTATACTGAATATGCGGAAATTCAAACACAGAAAATAGCCAGTTATGTCATCAGCCAGGCAATTCAGGCGCGTTCTTCCAGTGTCTATGATATCAATGAAATCATAGAAAATGTACCGGATGACACCAGTGATACCGTGACGACGAAATTTAATGCGGAAATTATCCAGCAGGTCATGGCAGAAATGCATCAACTGGTAGAAGATCATTTGGAACGAGCTGAAGGCGGAGATCTGGATATGCTGCCGCCGCTCGGGGATTTGGAATACAATCCAGATATGATGCAAAAAGAGCAAGGGATCGTGTTTTTTGTTCCGCTCGGTCAGGCGACAAATATTCCGTTAATCGGTAACCTCGGTCCCAAAATTCCGATACGTTTTCATGTCGTAGGAGATGTCCATGCCAACGTTGAAACCAATTTAGTAGAATTTGGTATTAACAATGCTTACGTGGAATTAAATTTAGTGCTGCAAGTAAATGTACAGATCATCGTGCCGCTCGCGACGAGCAAAAGTGTTGTGGAACAGAAGATGCCAGTGGCGATTGGTTTAATCAGAGGAAAGGTACCTCAAATTTATTCTAAGGGTGAACAGACACCGGCACAAATTGAAGTGCCGCTAGAGAAAGAGGATTAAATGGGTATTGTGAACGTTGTCGATTATTGCTACACTTAGATATAGAAGAATATCGAGACTTACGTAGAGGCTGCATTGTTTATAAGTATCTTGCAAGAGAGTGACGTCCGTGACTGCAAGTGAAAGGAGACGATGCCGAAGTCTGAGAAGGGTCAACTTCTCAGGTTGGGGTTATTTCGAAAAGGAATGACACTGTCATACAGCGAAATGTATGGAGGACTACAACAGCCAGATGATCTGCATCCACTTACTTAGTGTCATGCTGAATGATCTGCAGATGAACTCAGCCGGCTCCTACACGTTAGTATAACTTGTCGGAGCGGGCTTTTTATCTGTTAATAGCTATTTGTTCTTCATATCATTTAGCATGTTCGGTATTGTCTAGCAACTAGGAAAGAGGAGGAATTAACATGATTGGAACATGGGTATCCATTTTGCCTCCTGTTATCGCCATTGTAATGGTATTGGTGACGAGGAGAGTATTATTGTCTTTAGGAGCGGGGATTGTTACTGCAGCCTTTCTGATCGCGTCTTTTTCGCCGGTAGAGACATTAAAAAACGTCTGGACGGCAATGACGATTTCATTTTGGGATGGCGGACTAAATACGTATAACCTATTTATTATGCTATTTTTATTACTGCTTGGTGTCATTACTGCGTTTGTCAGCCTGTCTGGCGGGAGCGCAGCGTTTGCAAGGTGGGCAGTGACACGGATTCGTACAAAACGTGGAGCGAAATTGCTGACGGTGATTTTAGGGATTGCTATTTTCGTTGATGACTATTTCAATTCATTAGCAGTCGGCCAGATTGCGAGACCGATCACGGATCAACATAAAATATCGCGTGCAAAACTGGCTTATTTCATTGACTCGACGTCTGCACCCATCTGTGTAGTCTCACCGATTTCAAGCTGGGGCGCATTTCTGATAGGGCAACTGGCTATTATACTTGGCACGACAGCAGCGGTCACTTACTCACCGCTGACAGCGTTCATCATGATGGCGCCAATGAACTTTTATGTCATAGCGACGCTTTCCATGGTCTTTTTCTTCGCATGGACGAACAACGACTTTTTCGAAATGAAAAAGCATGAGGACCGTGCCATCAATGAAGGTGCATTATACGATCCGGATAAAGAAATTCCTGGGGAGCTTAAGGAAGATTTCCCGGAGCATAACCATGGAAAAGTAATTGATCTGGTAGCACCTATCGTGACACTAATTGTTGTTACACTCGGCATGATGGTCTATACAGGATACAAAGAAGCGGGCGTCTTCAATATTTGGGCAATTTTCGAGAATACGGATGTACCGAAATCACTAGTGATTGGCGGAATTACCGCAACGGTTTTAGCGATGATCTTGTATATGATGCAAATGAAAGTAAATAAAACGGCAAGTTATTCCTGGATGGGCCGTGCATTTATCAGCGGTTTAAAAGCTATGATGCCGGCGATTCTGATTTTAATATTTGCATGGGGTCTGACAGAATTGATTGCTACTCTCGATACGGGTCTCTTCCTTTCTGAAACGGTGGAGAAATTTAATATTCCGGTAGCTTTCCTGCCTGTGCTGATATTCGTTTTAGCAGGTCTGATGGCATTTTCTACAGGAACTTCATGGGGGTCTTTCGGTATTCTAATGCCAATTGCAGGAACCATTATGGTCAATGCAGCTCCGGAATTATTATTGCCGGCTTTGGCAGCAGTTCTTGCAGGAGCAGTTTTTGGAGATCACTGTTCGCCGATTTCAGACACAACGATCCTGTCTTCTACGGGAGCGGGTTGTAACCATATGGATCACGTAGCGACTCAGCTACCGTATGCAATGGTTGCCGCAAGCGTTGCGGCTTCAGGATATTTCGTTCTTGGACTGACTGGTTCTGTATGGATTGGATTAGCAGCAGTTGTTATTATCTTAATAGTATTATTTACGTATTGGACAGCCAAAGGCAGACAGCGTCAGGCACATACAGCGTAAACCTAATTTAGACTAAGAGTACCAGTAGTGTGGTTCTCTTAGTCTAAAAAAATGCTTTGACATCTTCAAAAGTCCTGTTTATACTAAATATACGGAACTAGAATTATCAGAAAAAAGAGAATGGTGTTAAGTTTGTGAATAATAATTTTGAAGGGGGAGAGCAGAATGGAAAATCGTTCACAATGGGGAACGAGAGCAGGCTTTATATTAGCAGCAGTGGGTTCGGCAATCGGACTAGGTAATATTTGGCGCTTTCCGTATGTCGCATATGAAAATGGCGGGGGAGCGTTTTTTATTCCGTATCTGTTCGCATTGCTGACAGCAGGTATTCCGATCTTGATCATGGAATTCACAATCGGGCATAAGTACCGTGGATCAGCGCCGCTTTCCTTTTTCCGTTTAGGCGGTAAAAAGACGGAATTTTTAGGCTGGTGGGGGATATTTGTATCGTTTGTCATTTCTACCTACTATGCCGTCATCATTGCATGGGCAATGAAGTATACGATTTACTCATTTGGTTTGTCCTGGGGTCAGGACACGGGAGCTTTCTTCATTAACGATGTCTTGAAACGTGCCGATAATCCGGGGGAAATCGGAGGATTAGTGGGAGGCGTTGCATTACCGCTTCTGCTTGTATGGGTCATTTGTTTCTTTATCTTACTTGGCGGTGTCAAGAAAGGGATCGAGCTGGCGAATCGGATATTTATTCCTGTCCTTTTTATACTCTTTTTATTCGTCGTCATTCGTGCGATTACACTTGACGGGGCAATGGTAGGATTGGATGCATTCTTCAAACCTAATCTTGAGCAGCTGATGAATCCGCGTGTGTGGGTAGCTGCATACGGACATATCTTCTTTAGTTTATCCATCGCATTTGCGATCATGATTACGTACGCAAGTTATTTGCCAAAGAAGTCGGATATTACGAATAACGCATTCATTACGGGTTTTGCCAACTCATCTGTTGAACTACTTGCGGGTATCGGGGTGTTTGCGGTACTTGGATTCATGGCAACTCAGCAAGGTGTGGATGTAAGTGAAGTGGCAGCAGCAGGAGTAGGGCTGGCCTTCGTTGTATTCCCGGAAATCATCAATCAGATGCCGGGTATGAACGGAATCTTTGGAGCTTTCTTCTTCCTGTCATTAGTCCTGGCGGGTATTACATCACTTATATCGATATGTGAAACGTACATTGCAGGATTATCTGATAAATTCAATATTTCAAGACGCCGTTCCGTTACAATCGGTGTCGGTCTTTCAGGATTAATCTCTATGCTGTACGCAACAAATGGCGGACTGTACTTCCTTGATGCAGCAGACTACTTTATCAACCAATTCGGTATTGCTGTAATCGGTCTGGTAGAAGTAATCTTGCTGGCATGGGTATTCAGAAAGCTTGGCGTATTCGAACAGCATGCCAATGCAGTATCTGATATCCGTTTAGGTTGGTGGTGGAAAGTGTCATTGACAGTGATCACGCCACTTTTACTTGGAACCATGATGTTCTTCCTGATCAAAGACAATATTGCTGAAAACTATGAAGGATATCCGACATCGTTCTTATGGACGATCGGTTGGCCGGTTGCCATTGGCGCATTTGTCATGTCCATCGTATTCACTGCGTTTAAGTGGAAGGACAATACACGAATTACAACAGACTATGAAGATGATAAAGGAGGGCTTTAAATGGATAATGCAATGAGTGGCTCTGCGATACTCATGATGCTGGTTGGTGTGACAATCATCTGGGGTGGTCTATTTTTAAGCATCTTCTATGCAACTATCTTGTCGAAGTTCAAGAAGAAGTACAAAACTGAACAGTAATCGATAGACGTCTGCAGTGTACTTTGCTGCAGTCGTTTTTTTATTGATTGTCAGGAATTATTGTTCGATGCAAGTGCGAACTTAATTGAAGGTTTTCTGAATTTATGTTACATTGACATGAGTAGAATCTATCAAAAGAATGGAGTAGGTAGCCTTGTCGTGTAGACCTGAAACCGGAAGGAAGACAGAGCATATTAAGAAGCCGGATTGGCTGAAGATTAAGCTAAACACCAACGAGAATTATACAGGTTTAAAGAAATTAATGCGTGAGAAAAATTTACATACAGTGTGTGAAGAAGCGCGTTGCCCGAATATACATGAGTGCTGGGGAGAGCGCCGTACTGCGACCTTCATGATCCTAGGTGCTGTATGTACAAGAGCTTGCCGCTTCTGTGCAGTTAAAACAGGTTTGCCGAACGAACTGGATACAGCAGAACCGGAACGCGTGGCAGAATCAGTTGAACTGATGAACTTAAAGCACGTTGTTGTGACAGCGGTTGCACGTGATGATCTGAAAGACGGAGGTTCGGGTATCTTTGCGGAAACGATCCGCGCGATCCGCCGCAGCAATCCTTTCACTACCATTGAAGTGCTGCCATCCGATATGGGCGGGGAACGTGATAATCTGCAGCGTCTGATGGATGCTAAGCCTGACATTCTAAACCACAATATTGAAACGGTTCGCCGCTTGACACCGAGAATCCGTGCACGTGCAACCTATGATCGTTCATTAGAATTGTTGTTACGTGCGAAAGAAATGTATCCGGAGATTCCAACTAAATCTTCATTGATGGTAGGGCTTGGGGAAACAGTAGAGGAAATCATCGAAACGATGGATGATCTTCGTGCGCATGACGTCGATATTATGACAATCGGCCAATACTTGCAGCCGACAAAAAAACACGCAAAAGTGGTAAAGTATTATTCGCCGGATGAATTCGGTGAACTACGCAAGATTGCAATGGAAAAAGGGTTCTCGCATTGTGAGGCCGGGCCGCTAGTTCGCTCCAGCTACCACGCTGACGAGCAAGTCAATGCTGCTGCTAAGGAAAAGCAGCGCAAAGGCGACGAGCAGCTTGAGCTGGAACAGCAAGCGAGCAGCTAATATGGAAGTGAAGCTTAATATGGTCATTTTAGAGAATATGCAGTATGAAATAGCAGAAGAATTCCGGGAAGGTTTTGACGAGGAAGCACTAAATGAACGATTTAGTGAAGTACTCTTGAAGTATGATTATATTCTGGGTGATTGGGGCTATGGACAGTTGCGGTTAAAAGGTTTTTTTGATGACCGCAATGCCAAATCAACCTATGAAACGAAAATCAGCACGGTACAGGATTATATTTATGAATACTGTAACTTCGGGTGCGCCTATTTCATTTTGAAGAAAATCGGGAAAGTGAAACCTGAATCGCAAGAAAAACAACAACCGGAAACTGAACAAGATTAAAATGAAAGCTTCGGGAAAATTAGCCCGGAGCTTTTATTTGTTTGATCAAAAATATGATAAGATAGAAGAAGTTAATGAATAGGGAGGAAGAGGCGTTATGTATTTCGTCGATCAGAAACAAATCAGTAAGACACTTGCGTATATGGAACAGCTGCTTCGTATTTTTGAAAAGGAAAGCGGCTGGCAGCAGAACGAATTAAACAAGTTGGCACTTGAACGTATTGCACACGGTTTAATTGAAGGAATCATTGACGTTGGTAATTCCATGATTGATGGATTTATTATGAGAGATCCTGGCAGCTATGAGGATATTATCGATATTCTGGAAGATGAAAAAGTGATCACAACGGAGCAGGCTGACCCGTTACGAGCGCTTATTTCATTGCGGCCGATGATTGTCCGCCAATTTACTGAAGTTAAGACACTTGAAGTGGAACAAGCAATCCGTGCGACGTCAGAAGAGTTAAGGCAGTTTCCGAAACAAGTCCGTGATTATCTAGAGAATGAATTAGGGCCTGTTTCTGCGTTTCTGCCGACGGAGTAATGGGTATGACAAACTATAAGGCGTATTGTCTGGATTTAGACGGCACGATGTATCGTGGAAAAGAACCTATTGCAGAGGCAGTGGATTTCGTCAATGGGTGTCAGGCTGCAGGTGCAGAGACGTATTTCATTACGAATAATGCGGCCTTGACACGTGCCGCGCAGCAAAAGAAACTGGCGGAATTTGGTGTGCAGACAGATGTTGATCATATTATGAATTCTGCAATTGCGCTCGCTAGGTACTGTAAACAAAATTATGCAGGTGCCCGTGTCATGATGATCGGTGAAGAAGGTCTGGAAGAGGCATTGGCGGCCGAAAAAATTACGATTACCAATGAAAATCCCGATATCGTGATGATGGGACTGGACCGTCAGATTACGTACAGTAAGCTGGCGGAAGCCTGTCTTGCGATACGCAACGGCGCAAAGTTTTTCGGGACCAATGAAGATAAGAAGTTTCCTACTGAGCGGGGATTAGTGCCGGGCAACGGCTCCTTCCTTCATTTAATGGAAGCCGCAACGGGAACGACACCTATCGTAGTAGGAAAGCCTGCACCATACATGCTTGAGTTCATTCAACAGCAAGGCGATTATGCTAAAGAGGAAATGGTACTGATCGGAGACAATTACGATACGGATATCTTGGCAGGCATCCGCTATGGCATTGATACAGCATATGTCGCTACCGGCGTAACGCCGGCAGAAGAAGTGCTGATTAAAGAAGTTTTGCCGACGTATGTCCTTCCTTCATTGGCGGACTGGCCAAAAAAATAAGCATAGCAACTTGCGCTATGCTGTTTCTTATATAGTTAAAAAAGTGGGTTTTCCTCGATGAACTGGTAAATTGCTTTTGTCAGTTCATCAGGCGTATCCGCTTCAACAAGTTCACCGTTGACAATCGCATATAACGTATCCGCACATTTTGTGCAGTAGCTCAAACATCCGTACTCAAGTACATCAATGTTCGGGTCTCTTTCTAATGTCTCGAATACCGGATAGGAACCATTCGCCAAATTACTGATACAAAATTCCACGATGGGATTCATCTTTCTCACCTCGCTATTAGAAATGGTACTCTTTTTTTAGATATGCGTCAATGAACATGGCATATTGTGAAAAGAATCACATACTGCTATAATAGCAAATGAGGTTTGAGCGGAAATATAGACATAGAAGGAGAACATTATGAGGAAATTACTATTACTGGGTGCCGGATATGGCAACATGCGAATATTGCTGCGTCTGCTAAATAAAGACTTACCGAGCGATATGGAGATCACACTTGTGGACCGAACGCCGTTTCATAGTTTGAAAACGGAATTTTACGCGCTTGCTGCAGGAACGGCTCCTGATTCAGAGATTCGAGTGGCGATTCCGACTCATGAACAATTAAAAGTGGTAGAAGGCGAGATCGAAGAAATTAAGCCTGAGCAAAATGAAGTCATTCTCAAAAATGGACAAGTACTGACATATGATGATTTGGTTATCGGGTTAGGGAATGTAGATAATTACCATGGCGTTCCCGGTGCTGCAGAACATACACTGAGCATCCAAACAATTGGCAAGTCCAGAACTACCTATCAGACTCTTCTAGGCCTGAGCGGAGGCGCGACAGTAGGGATTGTAGGTGCCGGTCTAAGCGGTATCGAGTTAGCGAGTGAGCTGCGTGAAAGCCGGCCTGACTTGAACATTAAACTATTCGACCGCAGTCCTCGTATTCTGCGTGATTTCCCCGAACGTTTAAGTAATTACGTTAAAGGCTGGTTTGACCAGAACAATGTAGAGGTCATTGCCAACTCGAATATTACAAAAGTTGGGGAGAGTACTCTACATAATCACGAAGAGACAATCGACGTAGATGCTGTCGTATGGACGGCTGGAATCAAGCCGAGTCAGGTTATTGAAGAAATGGAAATTCAAAAAGATCGTTCAGGACGCGTAGTGCTTAATCAGTACCATCAAATCCCGAATTATCCAAATGTCTATGCAGTAGGAGATATTGCGGCTCTTCCACATGCACCAAGTGCCCAGCTGGCAGAGGTCCAAGCCGAGCAGATCGTTCAAGTGCTGCGTCTTATCTGGAAAGATGAGCCGCTAATGGAAACGATGCCTGAACTGAAACTCAAGGGATTCATGGGTTCATTAGGAAAGAAACAAGGATTTGCTTATCTGGCTGACCGTACGGTAACTGGTCGAATTGCCAGACTGATGAAATCCGGTTTGCTGTGGATGTACAAGTGGCACAATGGGTAAAAATGAAAGTCGTTGCGCGGATGTGCAACGGCTTTTTTTAATGCATGAATTTTGATGGTGGGTTAATATAAAAAGGCAACCATCACAAAGTGAAATGGCTGCCAAATAAGAGGTATTCTGCTGTAAATTGTACAGGATGTTCTCAATTATTGCTTTTCATTATCAACTTATTCTCCATGATAGCCAAGTGCTTCCATCGCTTTGAAAACTGGTTTTAATTGGATGTAGCCTTCCCCGACCATCTCATGATCAACCATGACAAGCGGATAAAAGTACTCATCTTCCCGGATTTTTTCAATAATTTCAAGCTGGCGGGAATCTTTTATATCCTGCTCAATATCGATATAATTGATTGAAAAAGGCTGTCCAGGATACTTTCTGGAAAGAGCCGCTTCAAGCCACTCGTACGTATCTTTTGAAGATGGGGCATTGACACAGCTTGCGCAAATAATATCCGCTCCGTATACCTCAATTGTTACAGGTGATTGTGACATATTGATCTAACCTCCGAATCATTATTGGATTTTTTCTGCTTGGCAGTTTATAATAAGTATAAGGAAAGGAGAGAGTGATTACAATGACAACAGATACTCAATTATACGAACCGGTAAAAGAAGTTTTAGATAAATTGCGCCCATTCCTCTTGCGAGACGGAGGAGACTGCGAACTTGTGGATATTGATGAAGGAATCGTTAAGCTTCGTCTACTTGGAGCATGCGGTACTTGCCCGAGTTCTACCATTACATTAAAAGCCGGTATTGAACGCGCATTATTGGAAGAAGTTCCAGGTGTAGTAGAAGTAGAACAGGTCTTTTAATTATTATAATGAAAGAAGCGGTACAAAGAGATAGCCTCTTTGCACCGCTTTTGTCATTCTTCGGGTTGAGTTTCTGCTTCCCGTATTTCCTGCCAGCGTTCTTTTGCGAGCTGGATGAGATTCGGCTCGGTTGATCTCTTTTGTGCTTCGATGACACGGGAGAAATTACGGATGGCTTCTTCGCGGTCATTAATTCGCCAAGAAAGCTCTGCAATCATAAATTGCACACGAGTCTCTGACATCTGGGTGCCTACATAGTCACCTTCAGAAAACGCCTGTATGTATAAATCCCGAGAAGTTTTCAGATAGCGCATTTCTTCCGTCTTGTCCTCTGCTTCTCTATAAATCCAAGCGATCCTCAGCATCATACCTGCCATTGTTAAGTGTTTTTCTTTTTTGAAGTTGGCGTTTAAATAAGCCAGTTTATAAGACTCGATCGCTTCTTCTTTCGTTCGTTCACCGCCGAATGAACGACTATGCCATTTGGATGTTATGTTTTGTGCAATCATTTCTTTCGTTCCGGGTGCAAAATAAGGTGAGAAATCTTCAGTGAATGCAAAACCGCAATTCGGACAAACCGCAACATTATAGAAAAGAGGATTTATATCCTTGTTTACATATATAGGCCTGAAGTCACTATCATGTTCTGACACCCTTACTTGACGCGAACGGATTCTAGTAGTTGGAAAATGCTCTTTGCATAACATGCACTGCATTTTCTTTTCATAAAAAGGGCTAATTTCCATGAGACTCATTCCTTTCATTCTTAAGTCTTATTATACAGCAAAATAGACCTAATGGGCGGAGTATTTGTTTGCATTCCCATGAAAAACATTGATATGATAGAACAAAACGTGGAAAGTGAGTGAGAAGAATGACCAATCCAGTTGAAATTACAGAAGCAGCAACATTTCACGTGAAGAAAATGATGGAGCACAATGAAGAAGAAGGATCTTATCTGCGCGTTTCCGTCAATGGCGGCGGATGCAGCGGATTAACATATGGGCTCGGTTTTGCTCAAGAGCAAGAAGAGGATGATATTTCGTACACACAGTTCGGGATACCTGTCTTAGTAAAAAAAGAAGACGCAGCAATTCTGCAAGGCACAAAAGTGGATTACAAAGAATCCCTAATGGGCGGCGGCTTCACCATCGACAATCCGAATGCGATTGCGAACTGTGGGTGCGGTACTTCATTTAGAACAGCTCAAAAAGCTGGAGCACCTGCTGATTGTGAGTAAAATAGTTGTTTTGTAAATGTTGAATGGGGATTGTAAAGAACAGTTAGAATTGATTTGTACACAATCCTCGAAAATAGTAAACACAACCCTAAAAAGATGTATTTAGGGTTGTGAATACCATGCCTTTTTGATTTGTATGTTGCTAAAACATAAC
>NZ_JARICI010000048.1 GCF_029257255.1 Sporosarcina sp.
ACAGCTGGATTAACTAATTGCCAAAAACAGCCGAGCGATTTTCGCCTGGCTGTTTTTGTTATACATACGCTATACAATTTCCGCTATAATAGGAACGTACATAGAATGATAGGCAGCAAAGGGGGATGTAAAATGTCTGATTATTCCATTTTGATTCAAGGGATCAAGAAGAAAACTGGCATTGACTTATCTTTATATAAAGAAGCCCAGATGAAAAGGAGACTTACTTCTTTATATGAGAAAAAGGGTTTTAAAGATTTCAAAGAATATTTTCAGGCTATTCAATCCAATCAAGAACTGTTGGATGAATTCTTGGACCGCATGACGATTAATGTGTCAGAATTTTACCGCAACGCAGTGCGTTGGAATGTACTGGAAAAGAAGATACTTCCAGAGCTTTTGCAAAATAATAAGCGACTGAAGATTTGGAGCGCTGCCTGTTCTACGGGTGAAGAGCCGTATTCCTTAGCGATGGTATTATCCTCACACGTGCCGCTGCGGGATATTTCCATACTGGCTACCGATTTGGATTTGGGCGTAATCGACCGGGCGAAAGTCGGTTTATATGGCGAACGTTCATTGAAGGAAGTGCCGAAACCGATTGTCGCTAAATATTTCGTCAGAGAAGGGCAGTCGTATCAAGTATCAGATGAAATCAAAAAAACTGTCACGTTTAAACAACATAATCTATTGGAAGATCGCTATGATACGAATTATGACTTGATTGTGTGCCGAAATGTCATGATTTATTTCACTGAAGAAGCGAAAGATCAAATTTATACGAATTTTTCTAAAGCATTGAAACCTGGCGGGGTGTTATTTGTCGGCAGTACTGAGCAAATATTCAATCCTGAAAAATATGGTTTCGAATCAATGGATACATTTTTCTACCGTAAAAAATAAATTTAATTCAAAGGAGGAAAAGAACATGCGGTTTATCACAGCTGGAGAATCACATGGTCCGCAATTAACAGCCATCATCGAAGGACTTCCTGCACAGATGGAATTGACGGCTGAAATGATCAACAAAGAACTAAAAAGAAGACAGGGCGGACACGGAAGAGGACGTCGTATGCAGATTGAAAAAGACCGCGTGGAAATTTCCTCAGGCGTACGTCACGGGAAAACGATCGGTTCACCGGTGACACTGACTGTCGTTAATGATGACTGGAAACATTGGACATCCATTATGGGCGTTGAACCGCTCGGAGAAGATGTGAATCCTGAAGATGTGAAACGCCAGATTACGAGACCTCGTCCAGGTCACGCAGATCTAGTAGGCGGCATGAAGTATGGTCACCGGGATTTGCGAAATGTACTGGAACGTTCATCTGCACGTGAAACGACGATGCGTGTAGCGATTGGTGCAGTGGCTAAGCAATTTTTACGCCAATTAGACATCCATACAGTAGCGCATGTAACGGAAATCGGAGGAATTGAAACGGATCCTGCTACATACGCAAATTTATCTATGGAAGAATTACGGGAGATCGTAGAAGAAGATCCGGTCTACTGCGCGGATAAAGAAGCTTCCGCTAAAATGACGGAAGCAATCGATGATATAAAAAAACGCGGAGATACACTTGGCGGTGTCGTAGAAGTAATTATCGAAGGCTGCCCTCCAGGAATCGGAAGCTATGTGCAGTTTGATCGCAAGATGGACGGTAAATTAGCGGGCGCGATGATGAGTATCAATGCATTCAAAGGTGTTGAAGTGGGTCTAGGGTTTGATATGGCTAAAATGCCGGGCAGTGAAGTGCATGATGAAATCAGCTGGAACGAAGAATTGGGCTATTACCGTAAGTCGAATCGTTTAGGTGGATTAGAAGGCGGCATGACAACAGGAATGCCTATCGTGGTGCGTGGTGTCATGAAACCGATTCCTACTCTTTATAAGCCGCTTGAAAGTGTTGATATCGACACTAAAGAATCATTCGTTGCGACAATTGAGCGTTCAGATCCTTGTGCGGTGCCTGCAGCTTCTGTTGTTGCAGAGCATGTGATTGCGACAGAAATGGCGAAAGCGATTATGGAAGAATTCCGTTCTGATACAATGGAAGGTCTCCAGAAAGATATTGAACAATATAGACAGTATGTAAAGGAGTTTTAAGATGGAGAAATTAACTGTTTCCGTCAAAGAACATACGTACAATGTCCATGTCGGTTCGAACACGTACGAGCTGTTTGCCACTGAATACGCTGATTTGATCAGCAGTACCGACAAGATCGGAATTATTGCAGATGCTCATGTGGCTAAATTGCATCTGCCTTTACTGAAGGACGCACTGGCTAAAACAGGACGTGAGATTTCCGTCAAGATCGTGCCGGGCGGAGAACGCTGTAAAACCCCTGATGTCTATGTAGAGTGCCAGTCATTTTTGCTGAAGGAAGGGTTTACACGGAACTCCCTTCTCCTTGCGTTTGGTGGGGGCGCGTGTGGAGATTTGACAGGTTTCGTAGCAGCGACGTTTATGCGGGGGATCCGTTTTATACAATGCCCTACAACTGTACTCGCACATGACAGTGCAGTAGGCGGCAAGACGGCGATCAATATGCCGGAAGGGAAGAATATGGTCGGATCTTTCCACCAGCCTTCTGCAGTGCTGTTTGATACGGATGTCTTTAAGACATTACCAGCTTCAGAAATGCGTTCGGGGATGGCAGAACTGATCAAGCATGCTTTTATTTCAGATGCCAGCTGGTCAGATGAACTTCTAAATGAACAGCAATTTTCAGCACCTTCGATCGAATGGCTGCAAAAAGAACTGCTGCAGGGAATCAAAGTGAAAGCGCAAATCGTTGGAGAAGATGAATTTGAACATTCGACTCGAAAGTTTTTAAACTTCGGCCATACATTTGGCCATGCTGTTGAGGCTGCATCAGGATTCGGCAGTCTCAGTCACGGAGAGTGTGTCATGATCGGAATGGGCTATGCGTTTATTTTAAGTGAGAAACACGGTGATATTCCGTCTGAATTTACAAATCGTTATCTGCGATTTGCCAAGCATAACGGTTATACATTTGAGTCGGTATTTTCTTATTCGTTCGAAGAGTTGCTATCTTATATGCAGAAAGATAAAAAGGCTTCATTCGGAAAGATGAATTTTGTTTTGCTGAAAGAAGTCGGGCAGCCGTTCGTTCAGGAAATCAGCACGGCACAGTGTCTGGAAGTGTTTGAAGAGTTTAAGCAAAGACTGGAAAGCGGGGGAATTGTGTGACGGTTAGAGGGATTAGAGGTGCAACGACTGTAGAACAGGATGATGCACAGGAGATTTTATTGGCCACAGAAGAATTGGTGCTGGAAATGGCGAAAGCTAACGAATTTGAACCTGAAGATATTGCATCTATCGTTGTTTCAACGACAATGGACGTAAAAGCGGCATTTCCTGCTAAATCAATTCGATCAATCGAAGGCTGGACGTATGTGCCAGTCATGTGCACGCATGAAATCGATGTGCCAGGCTCTATGCGTAAATGCATCCGTGTCATGATGAACGTTAACAGTGAGAAAAAACAGCATGAGATTCAACATATCTACCAGAATAAAGCAGTTCAGCTGCGGCCAGATCTGCAAAAATAATTGATTACTCATAAAGGAAGGTGACCCGGCTTATGAATTGGAAGCCTGTCTTATCAACGATGAAACCTTATGCACCAGGACGTTCGATTACCGAAGTAAAACGTACATACGGACTCCAGGATGTGAACAAGCTCGCATCCAATGAAAATCCCTACGGTTCATCTCCCGCCGTTGCGGAATATTTACGTTCGAAAGCTGATCAATTTGAAATGTACCCAGATGTTTATACGGCAGGTTTGCGAACAAAATTAGCAGAGTTCCATCAAATAGATCCAACTGAAATTTTATTCAGTAACGGTTCTGATGAAATGGTAACGATTCTTTCCCGTGCTTTATTGCAGTCAGGAACCAATACGGTGATGGCGGATGTGACGTTCCCTCAATATGCACATAATGCAAAGATTGAAGGCGCAGAAATGCGGGTAGTTCCTATTCTTGAAAATGGAGATCACGACTTAGAAGGATTTTTACGGGCAGCGGATGAGGATACGGCAATTATTTGGGTGTGCAATCCCAATAATCCTACCGGTAATCTCCTTTCTAGTAAAGCGGTCAAAGACTTCTTAGATCGTGCACCTAAGACTGCACTCGTCGTACTGGATGAAGCGTACTTTGAATTCGTTACAAATCCAAATCAAGAAGATTCACTGAAGTGGATTCATGACTATGATAACTTGATTGTTATGCGTACATTCTCTAAAGCTTACGGACTGGCAAGCTTCCGTTTAGGGTATGCCGTGACGAATAAAGATCATGTAGCAGCATTAAATAAAGTGCGAAATCCGTTTAATAATAACTCGCTTGCACTGGCTGTAGCAGAAGTGGCGCTTGAGGATCAGCAATTCTTACAGAACTGTGTTTCGAAAAATGACATGGAACGAAAGAGATATGTGGAGTATGCCAAGAAAAACACCCTTGCAATCTATCCTTCCGAGACAAACTTTGTTTTGATTGAAGTGCCGGTTGATGCAGATGAAGCTTGTGAAGTGCTGTTGCAACACGGATTTATCGTCCGCAGCGGTAATTTGCTGGGAACACCGGGATTTGTCCGGATCACGATAGGGACGGAACAGCAGAATACGGATTTATTTAAAGCGTTCGATGTATTATTAACTTTAAAGTAAGGATAGATGACAATGAAAACGACTGTAAGTATTATAGGACTCGGCCTGATCGGAGGATCTCTCGGTCTGGCCCTGAAAAGAAATCCCGATGTACATGTAATAGGTTTTGACCGTTCATATGCGACCGCAGACGAAGCATTCCGCAGGGGAATCATTGACTCAGTCGCACCTTCAGCAAAATCAGCCTGTGAACAGGCTGACTTTGTCATTTTCGCGACACCGGTAAATACGACAGTCGCTCTTTTTGAAGAAGCGCTTAATTGGGAATTCAAAGAACATGCGATTGTCTCAGATACTGGAAGCACCAAAAAGCCAATTATGCAGGCTGCAGAAGCACTTAAGGAGAAAGGTATTCATTTCATCGGGGGTCATCCGATGGCAGGTTCACATAAAAGCGGTGTATCGGCTGCGATGGAACATCTTTTTGAAAATGCCTATTATATTTTGACGCCTAATGATTCCACGACAGAACAACAAATTACTCAATTTGAAAATCTATTGGAATCAACAAAAGCGAAATTGATTGTCTTGCAGGCGGAGGAGCATGACCGCATGACCGCGATTATCAGTCACTTCCCACATATTGTGGCGTCTTCATTAGTCGGCCGTTTAGCTGCACAGGAAGAAGGACAGCCCTTCGTCAAAAGACTGGCGGCAGGCGGATTCCGTGATTTGACGCGCATTGCATCCGCAGATCCGATCATGTGGCGGGATATTACCATTCAAAATCGGGAAGAGCTGCTGTCGCAAGTAGACGGCTGGATGGGTGAGATGAATAATATCCGCGAGATGCTTGTGGAAAACAATTCCGATCATATATATAATTTCTTTAGTCAAGCAAAAGAATACCGTGATCAATTGCCTTCGACTTACGATGGGGCAACTCAAGGCGCACTCTATATGACATTTGATTTGCATATCGACATACCTGACCATCCGGGGGTCATTTCAGAAATCACTAAGATTCTGGCAGATGCGGATATCAGTTTGACAAATATTCGAATCGTGGAAACGAGAACAGACGTATACGGTATTTTGGTAATCAGTTTCCAATCCGCAACAGAGCGAAAACGTGCTCGGCAAGTGCTGTCGAAGAAAACGGATTACTCTATGCACGTACTTTGATTCAGCAATTTCATTTTGAAGGAGGAGAGCGAGATGCCAGAAGAAAAGATAATTTCATTCGAACAGCCCGTCCTTCGTGGAACATTGCAAGTACCAGGGGATAAATCTATTTCTCATCGCGCGGTGATGCTTGGCTCCATCGCAAAAGGCAAGACATCCATTACAGGTTTCCTCGACGGCGAAGATTGTCTGAGCACGATCAGCATGTTTCAGCAGCTGGGGGTTTCTATAACGCGTGAAGGGACCGCCGTTCAAGTGGATAGTCCCGGAATTGCCGGCTGGAAAACGCCAGCTGAGAAGCTTGACGCTGGAAACTCCGGTACCACAGCCCGTCTGATGCTCGGTATTTTAGCGGGATCATCCGTGACGTCCACAATGTGTGGCGATCAGTATTTAACCAAACGTCCAATGAAACGTGTAACTGCACCACTTGCCTTAATGGGCGCTGCCATTACTAACGAAGCGCAGAAAGATTACTTGCCGCTTACTGTACAAGGATCGAAGCTGCAGGCAATAGATTATCAGATGCCTGTAGCAAGTGCCCAAGTGAAATCCGCTGTTTTATTGGCGGGACTTCAGGCGGAAGGTGAGACAACTGTTACCGAAACAGATGTTTCACGAGATCATACAGAACGCATGTTACGTCAGTTCGGTGCTAAACTATCTCAAGACGGAAAAACGATCCGCATAAAAGGCAGGCAGCAATTGACCGGCACAGATGTGGTAGTGCCTGGAGATATCTCATCTGCCGCTTTCTTCATGGTTGCGGCTGCAATGACAGCGGACAGCGACGTTTCGTTTGAAAAAGTTGGCTTGAATCCGACACGGACAGGTATACTGGATGTATTGGAAGCAATGGGTGTCCAGATGGAGCTGTCAGACGAGCAAGGTTTTGATGGTGAACGGTATGGAACTGTTAGAATACGACATTCGAAGCTGAAGGCGACAGAAATTGGCGGTGAGCTCATCCCGAGACTGATAGACGAATTGCCCGTACTCGCTCTGTTGGCGACGCAGGCGGAAGGTCGGACAGTGATTAAGGACGCACAAGAGCTGCGGGTGAAAGAAACGGACCGAATTGAAGCGGTCGCGGCTGAACTCCGAAAGCTCGGGGCGAATATTGAGACAACGCCGGACGGAATGATTATTAGTGGACCGACCCAGCTGCATGGTGCCACGCTTGCATCATATGGGGACCATCGTCTCGGTATGATGGCAGCTGTTTCAGGTCTAATAACGGATGGCCCTGTTCATATTGACGATCCTTCTTGTATTGCGATTTCGTATCCGCAATTCTTCGAAGATCTAGAGAGTCTAGTGAACGTATAAAGATTTACAGAAAGCTCAGGTGAAATAATGAATACATTGCAGGAACTGGAGCAACTTTTATTGGATGGGGATTTGGAATCCCTCAACGATAGAATAGAAAAACTTCAAGCCTCAACAGAGTTTGATCAGCTGTATGATGCGGCAAATCTCTTTATAGATTATGGTTTTCTCAGCCAGGCTGACGCTATTTTTTCTCAGTTGCTTGATTTCTTACCGGATGAAGCTCAGTTGAAGATTGACCGTGCTGCTGTGTTATTGGAACTCGGCGAAGAAGATGACGCATTGCTATTGCTGACGGAAATAAAGCCCGAAGACGAAGAATATGCTCAGGCACTACTTGCACAGGCGGATTATTATCAGACGATCGGTCTCGCAGAAACAGCACTTTCTAAAGTCCGAGAAGCGAGCACACTGGCCCCTCACGAACCGGTGATCCAGCTGGCAGAAGCAGAATTGCTGCTGGATTCCGGTAGATACAGTGAAGCGGTGAGAATTTATCAGAAGCTACATGAGAAGACGGATGAAATTGCGGGGGTACGCTTGTCTTCGCGTCTCGCAGAAGCTTACAGTGCAGGAGCGGCCTACGAGGAAGCAATTCCTTACTACGAAGAGCTGCTGGACCAGGAAACGAACCCGAATGAATTATTTGGAATCGGTCTGGCATATTATCAGACAGAGCGGTATACAGACGCGCTCAACAAACTGGAGCAGCTTCTCGAAATGGACCCTGATTACTTCTCTGCCTATATGCTGGCGGGACAAAGCCATTCGCATCTGAATGAAGACGCACAGGCACTGGAACTATTCCAGAAGGGGATTGAGCGGGATACTTATGATAAAGAACTTCAGCTTGCAGCAGGAAAGTCTGCTCTCAAACTTCAGTTGCCGCAAGAATCAGAGCGTTATCTGAAAGAGGCACTTGTGCTGGATCCTGAATATATTGATGCCCTCGTTACGCTAGCTTCCTTGTACGATCAGCAGGAAAATGATGATGCGTTGATCGAATTGCTTACCTATTCAGAAGCGGATCAATTAGAGATTCCACTGCTGCATGCGTTTCTGGCATATGCATATGAACGTATTGAAAACTATAAAGAGGCATATGAAATGTATAGGAAAGCATATGATGGAATGCAAGAGGATGCCGGCTTCATGGATCAGTATGCGAAGTTTTTATTGGAAGAAGGTAAGCAAACTGAAGCACTGAAGGTAATTCGGAAGCTTGTGGAAATTGCTCCAGAGGCTGAAGAATGGAAGGTGTATCTCGAAGGGCAATCTGAAGAGGAGGTGTGAAATGAATGCCATGGTTCCTGTAACCGCTAAGAAAGACTTTTTAAGGTGGTTTTTAAAGCGCTATCGGCTAAAGCGCCGGGAATGTGTATGGATTTTAAATTATCTTCTTAGCAATGAGCATTTATTGACCAATGTTCACTTTACAGACGAAGCTCATCATTGTCCGCGGGCAATGATAATTTCCACCACGGAAGTAGACAGTATTCCATTTCGTTTTTATAAAGGAAACTTAATGACTGCTGATGCTGAAAAATCATTTCACGACTTACGGCTTCATCCGGATGAAAAAATGTACATTCAGCTGAATTTTAAAAACAGCAATAAGTGTCCAGAATATGCCAGTGTTGCAGAAGAAAATCCATATCTACCGGAAGACCTGCTGACCAAACGGAAGGATCAGGAAATCGCTGAGCGTCTGTTGGAAGAAAGCGTGACGCTAATGACGAATGAGATGCTGATGAAACGAATTGACGAAGCGCTCGATAAGGGCGATCGCGAACTTTTTATCAGCTTGACGGCACTTCTGAATGAAATGAAAAAAGATAAGGGCCAATGACCAATGACTTCGCCACTTCCGGTGAAGTCATTGGTTTGCCTTGCGGTAAAATATGCGCTAGACTTTAGGAAGCATTGAGGGAGGAATGAATATGAACTGGGTTCCAAAAGATGTGGATACATATATCAACCAAAAGGAGTACATTGACACCGTAGTAGTACCGTTGATCGCCGTCGATACGAAGCCGGAAACAATGAAAAACAGTGCGTCCTCCTCAGAATTTCTGATGAATCTTTCAAAATTCATTGAAAAACAATTTAAAGGACGGATGATGTTCCTGCCTCCTGTATCGTATACACAGTCAACGAACATTCAACAACTGGCAGACACTCTCTCAGAAGATTTGAAACAGTCTTCTTTTCCGCATGTTTTCTATCTGACTACTGATCCGAAGTGGACAAGTGTTTCTACCGATGAGAAAGTGATCTGGCTGCCTTCTATCCCACTTGAGACGATGGACGACCATCTGCGCCAAACGATTATGGAGGACCAGCTGAGACAAGTTCTGACGCATTTCATGGAGAAATGGAACGTGCAGTAAGAAAACGAATGAAAAATGGTTTTATGTGCAACATTGAGTAGATAAGATGAAAAATTCTTTTTCGTTACAGCTGACAAGTAAATTACCTTGCTGCAAGTCCTTTTTTCAGACTGCATAGCTTTTGTAAACGGTCTATTTAAGAAATATTTAAGAACTGTTCTCGTTTGTCACCAAATCTTAATATTTGTTCACAAACTTAAAGGCCTACTAAAAGCATTATTGAATTTACTTTCATCTTGATATATCATAGATATGTCCTAGTATTATAATTAGCAAAAGAATGTCCGTGGGACTGACTTTGGAGTAAGAGGAGGGAAATTACTGATGAGCAATAAAGTGTCTAGACGCACGTTCCTGAGCTATACACTAATGGGAACTGGTGGGTTCATGGCTTCTGCGATGCTGATGCCGATGATTCGCTTTGCAATTGATCCTGTATTGGCGAGTGCTGGCAGTTCGGATTTTATCCCGACACCACAAAAAGAGGCTGAGTTGACGGAAACTCCGGTTCGAGTAGACTATACAATTAAAGACCGTCAAGACGCATGGTATACTTCTGACGAATCAAACACAGCTTGGGTTTACAAAGAAGGCGACAAGGTCATCGCACTTTCTCCAGTCTGTAAGCACCTTGGGTGTACAGTTAACTGGGAAGGCGACGAGCATAAAAATGAGTTTTTCTGCCCATGTCACGCAGGACGTTACAAAAAAAATGGTGCCAATATACCAGGAACACCGCCACTTGGACCGCTTGATGAGTATGAAGTGGAAATCGTTGACGGGTTTGTCTATCTTGGTACAACAATACCGAACACATTAGTCTAAAGGGTAAGGGGGTACGACCACAGTGTTAAATAAAATTTATGATTGGGAGGATGAACGGTTAGATATCACTCCAATTTGGCGAGATATCGCTGACCATGAAGTACCTGAGCACGTAAACCCTGCACATCATTTTTCTGCATTCATCTATTGTTTCGGAGGTTTGACGTTCTTCGTTACGGTGATTCAAATCT